>NZ_JAFBDN010000001.1 GCF_016908275.1 Periweissella beninensis
CATGCTCTATTAACGGACACTGAAGTTATTGATCGCATTTTAGCATTATCAATTGATTTAAAAACTGCCTATACTTTTTATCAAGACATTCTCTTCGGTATTAAAAAACGCGATAAAGATTATTTACTAGCAACCATAGTTGCTAATAATACATTACCTGTACAAATGAAACGGGCTCAAAAGACGATAAAAACTTCCTTTAATGAAATTGTTAATAGTTTTGAATACGGATTTTCTAATGGCCCTGTAGAAGGAATTAACAATAAAATAAAAGTTATTAGTCGTATTGCATACGGTTTTAGAAATTTTGAAAACTTCAGACAGCGTATTTTAATTAGCTTTAAAAATTCATATTTTGCAATAAATTACAAAAAAACAACTAATCCAAATTATGAATTAGTTGCTTAATAAATTAATTTAATTATTTAGTCTATCAGTACCATTTGACAAAGAGCCTAAAAAAGACCAGAATTTGTTAAATTCGGTCTTTTTTGCTTTTCTCTTATACAGCTAACTAAGTAATTTTAGTGGATCCTTGCATTAGTTAGTTAATAACTAAGCTTCTTTAGTAATCTTTGCTGCTCCAAAGTATGGTTGTAATACTGCAGGGACATCTACCGTCCCGTCAGCATTTTGACAATTTTCTAAAATGGCTGCAACAGTTCGTCCAACAGCCAAACCTGAACCATTCAGAGTATGAACAAATTGCAACTTACCATCAGCATCACGATACTGAATGTGTGCACGCCGCGCTTGGAAAGCTTCGGTATTAGAAACTGATGAAATTTCACGATATACATCTTGTGAAGGCATCCAAACCTCTAAATCATAAGTTTTAGCAGCGGAAAAGCCCATGTCCCCAGTTGATAAATTAATCACGTGATATGGTAAAGCTAATTTTTGTAAAATATTTTCCGCATTGGTTGTCATTTTTTCCAATTCATCATATGAAGTTTCTGGTTTAACATACTTAACCATTTCTACTTTGTTAAATTGATGTAAACGAATTAATCCACGTGTATCACGGCCTGCAGACCCAGCTTCTTGTCTAAACGATGGTGATACCGCAGTAAAGTAAACTGGTAACTTTTCGTCAGGAATAACTTCATCACGGTAATAATTAGTCAATGGTACCTCAGCAGTTGGAATCAATGTCATATCTTCATTTGTTCCGACCCGATAGGCATCATCTTCAAATTTAGGATATTGACCTGTACCGTACATTGAATCATAGTTAACCATATAAGGTGTTAACATTTCTTTGTAGCCTTCTTTTTGGTGCTCATCTAACATAAAGTTATAAATTGCTCGTTCTAAGCGGGCCCCTTGACCTACATAATATAAGAAACGAGCCCCTGCGACCTTAGCCCCACGTTCAAAGTCCAAAATTCCTAATTGTTCCCCAATTTCCCAATGTGGTTTTGGTGTAAAATCAAATTGCCGAATTTGACCAACTTTTCGAATTTCAATATTTGCCGCTTCATCCGGCCCAACTGGAATTCCTTCTTTAGGCATGTTAGGTAGATGTGATGCAATCGCATGCATTGCTTCTTCACTTTCAGCAACTACCGCATCTAATTCTTTAATTTTAGTACCCACTGTTTGCATTTCAGCAATCACAGCACTCGCATCCTCTTTATTCCGCTTAGCAACTGCAATTCTTTCTGAAACTTCATTCCGCAATGCTTTTAACTTTTCAGTTTCTTGAATCGCCTCCCGCCGTTTAGTATCATGCGCGATTAAATCATCAATCGTTGTTGCGGCAACCCCACGCGTTGCTAAACGTTCCTTTACGTATTCCGTTTGGGTGCGAACCAATTTCATATCTAACATAAATTTGTGACTCCTTTTATTTTAGTTTTAAATTTTTAATTTCTTGATCAATCATTTTCAAAACTTCTTGGGCAGCAGCTGGATCAGCTACAAAATCTAATTTGTCACCATCAATGATCATTTTAGGTGAACGATCATAGCTATGATACCAAGCATCATACCGACTGGTTAATTCTTTATAGTACTCATATAAATCAGGATCTTGATCAATTTGCTCAAAGCTACGCCCACGCATTTTTATCCGTTGTAACATCGTATCAAACGAGACTCTAATATAAATCAATAACCCTGGATCCTTGGAGGCAATACCAGGTAATTTTTCCATCATATTCTCTAGTAATGCTTGATGAATTTCAACTTCCGCTTCAGTTGCGCGTCCTAAATCACTATTTAGTTTAAACAATAGTGCATCCTCAAAAATAGAGCGATCTAGTACGTTCAATTCACTATCTTGTGCTTCTTGAATGTAATTTAAGCGTTTATTCATAAAATAAACTTGTAATAAAAAGCCATATTTTTTAGGATCAGCATAGAACAGTTTCAAAATTTCATTATCATCTACTGTTTCATAAAAAGCATTTGAATGTAAATGTTCAGCTAACAATTTCGTTAACGTCGATTTACCTGCACCGATGGTCCCTGATAAAACAATCATTAGTAACTCCTCTTTATTTCAATAATCATATTACTAACTATAGCAAAAAAAGCCGATTGAGGCACCTTTAAACCGATAAACTGTAAAAATAATTATGGATAACAGCTATCATGTTTACTCACTATTTCTAGTTAATGCTCCAAAACTAATGACTATCGCTATCTTTCTAATTCTACTCCAATTATACGTTTATGACAAAATAATTAGTAAGTTATCTGTAAGTTAATTGGCACTACTAGCAAGAATTTTAGCAATAAAAAAGCCTGGTTCAAATGTCCCAGACTTACTTAAGATATCAAATTGATAATTGGTAATTAGTCAATAACTATTTTTTCGTATAACTTTCAGACTTACTTGTTTTACTTAAATCAACTTTATCTAGTGGAATAAGGTGTGTACGATGTTTAATCTTATAATAGAAAAATAAAATTAAGAATAATGGGACACTCATATAGGTAATCACAATTTGCTCCCAGTCAAGTACAGCAAATGAATGTAGATTTTGCCCAATAATCACTAAAATAGATAAAACCAATGCTAGTAATGGTCCAAATGGAAACCATTTAGCCTTATAAATTAATTCGTCTGTTGAATGTCCTTGTCTAAAAAATGCACGTCGGAAACGATAATGAGATACGGCAATCCCAACCCATGCTAAGAAACCAGTTAAACCAGAAGCACTAACCAAATAAGTATATGCCTCAGGGCCAACAATACTTGTTACAAACGTAAACAAACCAACGGCAGTTGTTCCCAATAATGCAGCTACCGGAATCCCTCGCCGATTAACTTCACCAAATACCTTAGGTGCATACCCTTCACGCGACATCACATATAACATTCGCGTTGAAGCATACATACCTGAATTTGCTGAGGAAATAACCGATGTTAAAATAACGGCATTCATAATCGAAGCGGCCGCAGCCAACCCAGCCCGCTTAAAAACTAATGCAAAAGGCGAAATTGCCACATGTGCTTCATTTGCCCGTAGCAAATCAGGATTTTTATAACTAATTAAGGCTGCAATTACAAAAATTGAAAGAATATAAAATAGTAGAATACGCCAAAATACTTGCTTAATCGCTTTTGGCACTGATTCTTCAGGTGTTGCTGATTCACCAGCTGTAATCCCAACTAGCTCAGTTCCTTGGAAAGAATAGCCGGCAACAACAAATACGGCTAAAATTGCTGGAAAACCACCGACAAAACCACCGGTATGTCCAGCTGTTAAATTACTTACAACATCAATATGTGTCCCTAAAATCCCAAAAATTGTTAACAGACCAACAGCTAAAAAGATTATAACCGTTACTACTTTAATAATTGACATCCAAAATTCAGTTTCACCAAATGATTTAACTGATAAAATATTAATACCAAAAATTAAAATAAGTGCTAATGTCGACCAAATCCATTGATGTGTTCCAGGTAACCAATAATTCATTACGACACCTACCGTTGCGGCATCAACTGCTAATGTAATTGCCCAATTAAACCAATAATTCCATCCCATCGCAAAACCAAATGCTGGATCCACAAATTTGGTAGCATACGTTGCAAATGAGCCTGTTAATGGCATGTAGGTTGCCATTTCACCCAATGATGTCATCAAAAAGTACACCATAATACCAATTGCAATATAAGCCGTTATCGCACCAAGTGGTCCTGCTTGTGAAACTGCTGATCCAGAAGCGACAAATAGTCCCGTCCCAATACAGCCTCCTAAAGCAATCATTGATAAGTGCCGTGTTTTTAATTCCCGTTTTACATTATTTGCGAGATTGTTTTCTGCCATCTACTTGCTCCTTTTCTTGCGAAAGATTATCAACGAGCAACTTGCAATAAAAAAATCCCCTCGACTAATACTCGCACTAGCCAAAGGGATTGATAAATTATCAAGCCATTTGTCGATAAGCGCCCCGCAGCCGACATATTTTGCTGCGACAGTCTACCATCTCTTAAATGATAGCCCAACATGCTAAATTAGCGTAATTTAGCATGTTTCGGCAACCGCCCCTTTCACCTATTTTTATTGAATCGCTCATTCAAAAATAAGTTACTATTGTTGGTTGCAACCTCTTTCTCTTAAATTAATAATAAATTAATTTTACTAAAAAAACATTAAGTAATCAAGGATCTATTGTAATTCTTTTTGATAAATTTCGATTACTTGTTGATTAATGATCTGCTGCTTATACAACATAAAACTACTATTACTTAAAATTCTTTTAGAATAACTATTTTTTTCATGTACCTTAGCAAATAATGTTGCCATTGGTCTAAGTTGTTTAAATGCTTCCAAGGCTCGCGGAAAAGCTTGCCGCATAATCCCTTGATGTCGATATTGTTGTTTTAACATATAACCAACTTCATATCCCGTAAAATCTAAACTCAAACTGAAGCTAATACTTCCGATTGTTTGCTGATTTAATAGAATTAAATACGTTATATCATTTTTAAGTGTACTGACAAACAACATATCAAGCATTATCGCATTGTCAATCGCTACAAACCCCGCCGCATTTGCTAGTTCATAATCTTTTAATAAATTTTTATACCCTTCTGCATCAGTCATAGCTAATTTTTTAATTGTCCACATTATTGTATTCCTTATTAAAAGTCTTGATTATTAAAAATAATCTTAATAAAATTTTATTAAATTTAAGCCTGTAATACATTTATTGTTATTTAAAATTAAATCTAGTGCTATAATTATTAGATTAGCACTTATTGACTTAATTTTAAAAATATTTATCTAAACTTGCTCTATTCCTTATTACTACTACATATTGACCATCTGCTACACATTTTTAATAACTTGGAGATTTATACCAATGGATAATCAATCAGAAAACCTAACTCGTCGTAAGTTACATCAAAAACCTGTTAAAAAAAGGCATATTTGGCGCTATATTATTTTAGCAATTGTTGCTATTTTTGTTGCTAGTGGAGCTGGCTATCTTTATTATACCTATTCAAGTGCGCGCAGTGCCTTGAACAAATCATATGTCAATCTTAATAAGAAAAACTTTAAATCAGCCCGTAATGTATCTCAAGTTCTAAAAGATGGCAAACCAATATCAATTTTGTTATTGGGAACTGATACTGGTTCCCTAGACCGAACATATACTGGTCGCACTGATTCAATTATGGTTGCTACAATTAATCCAAAAACCAAAACAACCACTTTAATGAGTATTCCTCGTGATTCAATGGTTTCCATTCCAAACTCAGCTAACACTTCCTTCCAGTTTCCACAAAAGATTAACGCAGCCTATGAATTCCCTGGTAATGGCAAAGGTCATCCAGAAACAACGATTTCAACGGTCCAAAAATTCTTAAATATTCCAATTGATTTCTATGCCTTAATCAACATGGGTGGCTTAAAAACGATGATTAATAAAGTAGGTGGTATTAAAGTCAAGTCACCGCTGACATTTACTTACCAACCTAGTCATAAAGCCTATACATATAAGTTTTTCAAAGGAAAAACTTCATATCAATATGCTAAAGATGGTATTAACTTCAAAACATATCACGTTATGAATGGTAAAGCAGCCCTAGCCTTCTCAAGAATGCGCTACACTGATCCACAAGGTGATTATGGTCGTCAAAAACGACAACGGTTAGTTTTAACAGCTCTTGCTAAAGAATCAAGTACGTTAAGCTCATTATTAACACCTGGTTTCTTTGAAACAATGACTAAAAACGTGCAAACTAGTTTAAGTTTCAATGATTTAGTAACAATTGCTTCAACCTATAAAATTGCCACAAAAACCATTAAGTCTGATCATATGCAAGGTACTAGCTATAACTATAATGGGGTTGCCTATGAAGTAATTAAGACTTCTGAAAAGCAACGCGTTACTAACGTAATCCGTAAATCACTCGGTTTAAGCAGTGCTAAAACAGGCGCCCGTTTTGGTGGTACTGTCTCAAATAATATTAGTATCCCTGACTCAGAAGCAACACTAACCGCAGCAACTGATGCAGCGCGTGACGGTAATTCAAGTAGTTCATCAACAAGCTCTAGTTCTAGTTCATCAACAGTAACAACTTCTAGTTCATCAACAGTAACAACTTCTAGTTCAGCTAGCAATTAAAATCAATTAAAATAATAACTAAAGCGCGGTCGAAAAATTAATTTCGACCGCGCTTTAGTTATTTAAAATCAAATACTAAACAATCATCTTAGCTAATTTTTTACTTCATTTTAGCCACTTCAGCTAGCATCCATTCGTTAAAAAATTCAGTATCAATATCGATTGCAACTTGCGCATTAGTCTTCCCATCATGGTAAGCACCACGAATATCTGCAACAGTTTCTCCGATAGCTGGACCTTCCGTTACAACATCAACCCAATATTCTTTAGTGGTAATTGCTTCGGGGTGCAATAAATAAAAAATCGTATTCACATCATGCATCGGTACCCTTTGTTCACCACCATCACCATAATGTGTAATCAACGCGTGCAACATCTTACCAGATTCATTTAAGCCACTTAACTTTTCAATTGATGGAGCTGTTAACAATGCTTTTAAGGTGATATCTAATCCAATCATTACCACGGGAATTCCTGATTTATAAACGATTTCAGCCGCATGCGGATCAGTAAAAACATTAAATTCCGCTGAACTAGTCATATTACCACCACTAATTGAGCCACCCATTGCCACAATCCGTTCAATCTTGCTAATTACATCTGGATGCAATCGCAATAATAACGCAATATTTGTGTATGAACCGGTTGGTACTAACGTAATTGGCGTTGGTTCCGCCATTAACGTTTCATACATTGCCGTAACTGCATCCTTGTTGATTGGTTCACCATATCCTGAAAAATCATAACCTGGCATCCCAGATTCACCATGAATTCGGGCAGCATCTTCAAATGGTTTAAGCAATGGTAGTGCAGCTCCTTTGGCCACTGGTACTTGTGCTTCAAAAAACTTCACTAACTTTAAAGCATTAATCGTAGTCTTATCAACAGTTACGTTCCCCGCCACTGTCGTAATTAACCGCACATCTAGTTGTGGATTGTTCAGAGCAATTGAAATAGCGGCCGCATCATCAATCCCCGGATCAGCATCAATGATAATTTTTATTTTGTCAGACATATAAACTCCTCCTAAATTAATAAAAAACGAGACGCGAGACTAATCGTCTGCGTCTCGTTAAATTACGATCCTAAACTATATTAAATCTTACCAACTAAAGATACCAACTAGGGCAGCTGATAATAATGAAACAAGGATTCCTGATAATAACATCAAGCCAACATTTTTAGAAATTGCATCGTTATTTTCACGATCAACAATTCCCTTAAACGCACCGATAATCATCCCAGTCGTTGAGAAGTTAGCAAATGAAGTCAAGAAGACTGTCAAGACAGCAACAAAGTGGCGTGAGTACATACCTGAACTTTGGAAGTTGTTCTTAGCAGCTGCTAAAACATCTTTAGAAACTTCACCCATCACAACAAATTCATTAGTTACTAGCTTAGTACCCATGAATCGTGCTAATTTAAAGGCATCTTCTGGATTAAAGCCAAGTAAATAAGCAAATGGGAACATAATAACACCTAAAATGTTTTCAAGTGAAAGGTTAGGGTTAATAAGACCAAGTAATCGATCAATCATGTATGCTAACGCAACGAATGCGATAACATTAGCAATAATAATTAAAATCAAACGACCAGCCCCAAGAATTGAATCACCAAGGAATGAGAAGAATGGTTCTTTTTTACCATCACTTTCCATCACCTCGGCATCAGCAGAAGAACCAATCTTAGCAATTGTATCTTCAGCTGGTGTAACTTCAACTGGGTTAAGAAGCGTTGTAATAATAATCGCATTTAAAACATTTAATGGTACTGCAGTAATAACATAAACCCCTGGCATCATACCAATATAAGCACCTAGGATTGATGCCGTAACACAACTCATTGACATCATCGCAATTGTGACGTTCCGTTGTGCTTTCATTGATTTAAGTTGAAGTTGTGACACTGCCAATGCTTCAGTGTTTCCCAAAAACATCATTTCAACGGCGAAAAATGATTCAAATTTTGGTTGCCCCGTAATGAATGATAATCCTTTACCAACCCATTTGATAATAAATGGTAATACTCCGATATAAGTTAAAATATCAAACAATGGTACGATCATTAAAATTGGTAATAATGCTGAAGTAATAAAGTTCATTGATCCTGACTGCATTGAACCACCAATTTGTGTTCCAAGTGACGCTGGTACCCAGTTAGGTAATGCAAAGGCAATCCCTTTATATGATGCTTCAACTAACCATTCAAAACCATTAGCTGCTCCTTGAACTGCATCACGTCCAATACTAAAACTTGTAAAGAACCAAGCTAAAACAGTATTAATTGCTAATACTGTAATGACTGATCTCCATTGAACTTGCTTTTTATTATTAGAAAATAAGTAAGCAACACCCAAGAAGACAAAAACCCCAATAATATTTATTGCTAAATACATAGTTGTATTCCTTTCCTTTAAAAACCGAAAATTAACTCAATTGAGTCGTAAAGTAATAATTGCCTGATAAGCGTTAACACGCATATACAATTGTAATGATACCCAAAGTTCAAAAACCTTGCAAGTAGATTTTTCCGGTAGCGCTTTCAACTTTATTAAATTAGTAATGTAAAAACTTAATAAATCAACTAAAAAGACCTTATTATTTTTTTAAGTAAATCCTGTTCATTGTTTGCAAAACGTTTTGCAATTTTACATTTTGTGCTTCGTAATTATCCATTTTTTATGAATATTAATCAAAAAAATACCGTTATTGTTCTTTTTTTGCTATACTAGCCAATAATACCCTTTGGAGGAATTTTAATGAATAATGCTAATATCGATACTGCCATTTTTGCTGGCGGTTGTTTTTGGTGCATGGTTCAACCTTTTGATAGTTTGCCAGGCATTTTAAAAATTCGCTCTGGTTATACTGGTGGTCACGTTGCTAATCCAACCTATGAGCAAGTTTGTAGCCATACCACTGGCCATACTGAAGCCGTCAAAATTTGGTTTGATCCTACTAAATTTACATACAATGATTTAGTAAAAACCTACTGGCAAGTAACTGATCCCACTGATGCTGGTGGTCAATTTCAAGATCGTGGCGATAATTATCGGCCAGTAATCTTTGTTAATAGCCCTCAACAACGGGCCATTGCTGAAGCATCAAAAGTCCAATTAGCCAAAGCTGAAAAATTTACAAAACCGATTGTTACCACAATTGAAGCGGCAATGCCTTTTTATGAGGCCGAAGAATATCATCAAAATTTTTATAAAAAAGATCCACGCCGTTATGCGGCAGAACACGCTCCTCGGCAAAGTTTTTTGAATCAATATTGGCAATAATTAATCCATAATCTAAATTAATTATCGTAGTAAGAACGCTTCTTACTAGTTATGGCCCTCATGCGTCCATTTCAAAAACTCACTATTTATCGCCACACAAAATGAATCGAGCTAAAAAGTATACCGTCCTGGGCTTAGCTTTTTAACACGATTCATTTTTTATAGCCAAATTAGCTCTATCCATCGCTATTTTAGCCAATTTTGGATTAAAAAATCTATTTTTGTAACATCTTTAAAGGCTTTTCTTTATTAAGATAGTACAATAACATCTCTGCATTCATTTTACTTAGTAATGCTTTAATAGTTGCATCAATTAACGCGGCATTTAAATCATCATCAGTTTGAATCAATTCCGGATTACTAATATGTTCTAGGCCGCGTAATAAATGCTCAATATAATAGTCATAAGCTTGTTTAGGATACATCTCTACTGTTACTTGATTCATGCCTTGCCGAATAACATCTAGGGCAAAAACCGTCTTTAACATTGTAATCAAAATAATATCAGCAACCTGCATCACTGAATACTTCTTTTTAATAGGTGCTAAAATTACCTTTTTTTTGACATAGTTATTAACCATTGTTGCGGTTACTTCATCAATTCCTAATGGTGCAAGAGTTTGATTGACAAATTCTAATAGCTGATCCATGTATAGATCAAATTTAGGTAATTCTTCCCACTTAGGTAGACTTACTGTTCGCATTCCATCTTTCCAAGTTGCATATGTTGTATACTCCATTATGGTCACCCCATTATTTATAATTAACTTGCTTTAATTTTCAGTATACACCTTTAACATAGTTTTTAAAACTAGTTGTCATCTAAAACAAAGCTCAATTCCTCTTTCATACAACCATTTATTTCACAAAAAAAAGTTATAGCTGGTATATTAACCATCCTATAACTTGTTAAATATTGTAATATCGGGGTTATTTCATTAATTCATGGACCACTTGTTCTAAATGAATTCCATGACTAGCCTTTAGCAAAATAATATCATTAGCTGTCAATTGTAACGCTAAATCAGCAACTAACGTTTGCTTATCATTAGCATTATATACTTTAACCGGTATGTTAGTCGTGGTTTTTAACTCTTGTGCTAAAGCCCGTACGTCCTCGCCCACAAGATAAACCCCATCGATTTCATTTTCTTTAATTTCCTTGGCTAAATTAGCATGCAATGCCAAACTATCATCGCCCAACTCTAACATATCACCCAAAACAACAAAGCGCTTGCCCGTAGTTTTTACACGACTAAAGGCTTTTAAAACTTCTTTAGCTGCTGTTGGATTTGAATTATAAACGTCACTTAATACCCGTGTGCCACTATGCATTTGCATCCATTGTGTTCGATTAGCGGTTAACGGTACGTTTCGTAAAGCAATTTGTAAGTTTTCAGGTGAAATCCCCAGTTCAATTCCAATTGTCAACGCCGCTAATGCATTCTCAATATTATATTCACCCAATAATGGAATGGTAAACATCAACTCTGGCCATTGATTGGTTTTAAAAGTTGTGGCATAATCATCTGGCACAATATCATGTGGATATAAATCATTATCTTGGCTCGTTAAGCCAAACGTCTTCTTTGCAATGTTAAGCGACTGTGCCCGTTCTTTAAGCAATGGTTCATCCCCGTTATAAACAAATAATCCATTTTCTTTCATTCCATGTGTAATTTCAAGTTTTGCATCGGCAATTTTATCACGTGTTTTGAAAAATTCGATGTGGGCTTCCCCAATCATGGTAATAATAGCAATATCTGGTTTAACTAATTTACTTAAAAAATCTAGTTGACCAGGCCGATCCATTCCAAGTTCAACAACCAAAACCTCTGTACTTTTTTCCATGCGTAAAATCGTGATTGGGGCCCCGATTTCATTATTAAAATTTTCCGGTGTCTTAATTGTATTGTATTGAGTTGATGTAACAGCTGCAATTAAATCTTTAGTTGTCGTTTTACCATTAGAACCAGTCACGGCAATTACTTTTGGATTTAGTTTGTCTAAATAAAACCGTGCCAAATCTTGTAAACCGACTAATGTATCATTAACCAAAATAACCGGAAAATCCTTAGGTGCTGTCTCAATATGATCCTTAGCCCATAGTGTTGCAGTCGCCCCATTTCTTTTAGCATCTTCAATGAAATCATGGCCATCATTTTCGGCAACCAATGGAATAAATAAGGCGCCTGGTTTTAAATCTCGGCTATCAAAAGCAACTGAAGAAATTTCAACTGTCGCATAATCAGTAATGTTATTTGTTGCTTGCACTGCAGTTGCAACTTCAGAAAGTTTTATCTTCATTCGAAATATCCATCCTCTTTTTATACATAAATCAACCAACAATCATAAATCATTGTATTTTTTATTTTAATTTGCTAACTTTAATAATATCAAAAAACTGAGGTAAAACCTATGCAAAACATTTTATTTGTCTGTTTGGGTAATATTGCGCGCTCCACGATGGCCGAAGCAATGTTGCGTCAAATGATTACTAATGAACATCTGACCGAACAAATTAGTGTTGATTCAGCTGGTACTGCCAATTGGGAAATGGGGAAACGTCCCCACCCTGGCACCCAACAGCAACTACGTAAGCACCATATTCCGTTTGATGGGATTATTGCGCGGCAAATCACACCTACCGATTTTCAATGGGCCGATTATATCATTACAATGGATCAACAAAATGTGCGTGACCTAATAGCACTGGCCCCTTCACCGCTTGATGTGCAAAAGATTCACTTAGCTTTTGATATTGTGCCTACTAAGCAAGGTGTAGAAATTGCTGATCCTTGGTATACGCAAAGATTTGACATCACTTTTGCTCAACTTAGTGAAACTTTGCCACTATGGTTTGCTAAATTTAAACAAAATATATCAGTATAACTTGGTAAATTAAATTGCATACCTATAATAACATACGCAGCTAATACTAACTGTTCCTTTTTACATTTTTTTGAGTAATTAATAACCAATTTTTCATCTGATTTTAATTTTTAATTAATTTATCATTGACATTAAGCTAATTAATTGCTATATTTGCAACAACTTAATCATTTAGATAAAAACATAGGAGTTTTCACATGGCTAATTCACTACAACAAGTTAATAGTTGGTGGCGTCGGTAACCCAAGTTATATTTGACAGATGTAACTTGGTCACTCAGATCATTTTGCATCTGTACCGGCGAACTTTTATGCGTTCAAAAGTCTGTACAGATAGCTAACCTATCTTGCAGGCTTTTTCTTTTTACAAAGTAGACTTTGCCAAGATTCTGTTAGCAAAGTCTACTATTTTATTTTAGGGAGAAATTTTATGAAGCGGTTATACTCAGTTATTTTTATCATTTTTGCTTTGTTAGGAATAGCACTTTTTAATGATATGCATAGTACTACGCAAGCTAAAAAAATACCTACTGTTGGGATTTTACAATTCATGACCCATCCAGCCTTAAATGCTATCAATAAGGGAATCATGGATGAGTTGAAAGCCAACGGTTATGTTAATGGTAAAAACATCAAGATCGATTTTCAAAATGCACAAGGCGATCAAAGTAACTTAAAAACAATGGCTACTAAATTTGATAATGAAAATGCGACAGTATCTGTTGGAATTGCTACCCCAGCGGCTCAAGCACTAGTAAATACCATGCCAACAAAAAAAGTTTTATTTTCTGCTTCAACTAATCCAGTCGGTGCCCAATTAGTTAAATCACTAACCCATCCTGGTAAATATGTGACCGGGGTCTCTGATCAAGCACCGTTAAAAGCGCAACTTAAATTAATAAAAAAAATGGTGCCAACGCTTAAAACTTTAGGTATTATTTACACCTCTTCAGATGATTCGGCAACTACCGAAGCAAAAAAAATGCAAAAATTAGCAACGGATAACGGTATCAAGATTAAGGTCTATACCATTGCCCAAACCAACGACCTCGCACAGGTGGCCCAAACAATGGTCAACAATCATAATGTTGATGCTGTTTTTGTACCAACGGATAACACCATTGCCAGTGCTATGCCAGTGCTAGTTCAAGCAACTAATCAAGCTAAAGTACCAGTCTTTCCAACAGTTAACACCATGGTCAAACAGGGTGGCGTCGCTGCTGAGTCAATTAATCAATACGCAATTGGTCGTAAAACGGGTAAAATGCTTGTCCGGATCCTAAAAGGACAAAAAATTAGTGATACCCCCGTTGAATTTATGAAAAATGGTCAGCTCGTTATTAACACCAAGCAAACCAAAAAGCTTGGCATTAATGTTGCCAACAATTTACTTACCCAAGCTAATAAACAAGGAGGCATTATCAAATGAATATTATTGTATCAACTATCGGTCAAGGCCTCATTTGGGCTATTCTTGGTTTAGGTCTATTTATTACCTTTCGCATCCTAAACTTTGCGGATATGTCCGTCGAAGGAACTTTCCCCCTCGGAGCAGCTACAGCGGTCGCTTTAATTCATCAAGGAATTAACCCCTATTTAGCCATGCTAGCCGCCTTTTTGACTGGTAGTCTTGCCGGTATGGTGACCGGTTTACTATATACTAAAGGCAATATTCCTATTTTATTAGCTGGAATTTTAACTATGACCGCCATTTTTTCTATTAATTTACGTATTTTAAATGGTTCAAATCTTTCATTATTAAATCAACATACCCTCCTCAACAGTGGTATTATGAAAAGCTTACCGCCTTACTTTAATACCGTTTTAACTGGTTTACTTGTCATTATCATTTTAATTGGTCTATTAATCTATTTTCTACAAAGTGAATTTGGCCAAGCTTTTATTGCAACCGGTGATAACCCAATCATGGCCCGTTCACTCGGTATTAAAACTGATGCAATGATTATTTTAGGTTTAATGCTCTCTAATGGTTTGATTGCGTTTGGTGGTGCTTTAGTTGCTCAAAATAACGGTTTCGCAGATGTTAATATGGGGATTGGCATTATCGTTATTGCTTTGGCCTCTATCATTATTGGTGAGGTTGCTTTTGGTAACTTAAACTTAAATAATCGACTCGTCGCGATCGTCGTCGGTTCAATTATGTATCGTTTTGTTTTACTATTTGTGATGCAACTTGGCTTTGCCGCTAATGATTTAAACTTATTATCTGCTATCGTCTTAGCACTTGCCCTATTAAGTCCTAAATTCCGCCACTTCTTTGGCTTTACCCGTATTTTGAAAGGAGTATCTCGTAGCCATGCCTAATCCGATCTTATCCATTGAAAATTTGACTACTGTTGTTCGTAAAGGTACTAGTAGTGAACTACAAATCCTAAAAGGGATTAATCTTGATATTTTCCCAGGCGATTTTATCACTTTACTTGGTTCAAATGGTGCTGGTAAATCCACTTTACTCAATGTTATTGCAGGTAATTTAACTGCAGATACTGGCACAATTAAAATTAATGCCCATGATGTTACCAAACAAGATGAAACTACCCGAACTAAATATATTAGTCGTGTTTTTCAGGATCCAAAATTAGGGACAGCGCCACGGCTAACCGTTGCTGAAAATTTGCTACTTGCAAAAAAGCGTGGCCTAAAACGAACTTTTCTACCACGTAACTTAAAGCGCTCCTTACCTGAATTTAAAGTACTTACCAAAACGACCGGTAATGGGTTGGATCAACGACTTAACACCCCGACAGGTGATTTATCAGGTGGCCAACGTCAAGCATTAAGCTTTTTAATGGCTACACTCAATAATCCAACGATTTTATTATTAGACGAACATACTGCTGCCTTGGATCCGAAGACTAGTGACCAATTAATGCAGCTAACTGATAAAACAATTCAAGATAATCACTTGACCGCCTTAATGATTACGCACCGCCTTGAAGATGCGCTAAAATATGGTAATCGTTTAATTGCCCTTCATGATGGCCAAATTACGCTTGATGTCCGTGACAACGAAAAAGCCAGCTTAACAAAAGCTGACCTCCTTAACTATTTTGCTACTTATTAAAATAGTTTTTGCAATGCATCCCCGATGCCTGTAAAAAATTTTCCCAACGCACTAGCTATTGCGGCTAAAAAGCCTTGTGCTTCTTTTGAACTTACCGCGGTGTTCCAACGTTTACTTAAATCACTAATTAACGTGCTTGCTAACTTCTTGTATCTTTTAATTGAGTTAGCGTCTAGCACGTTATTTTTATTAGCCACATATAATTTAGCTAATTGGTATAATAAATCATTGTCTTTGCTACTCAATTGATTATTCAACTTGGTATTTTGCAAAACTTGATCAACAATTTTCTTAATTTGCGCCGTCGTTAGTTCTTCATTATTGTATTTAGCCAGCTCTGTTTTAATTTGTGCTAAAGCTGTTGCTAATTGGGTATCTAACTTTTGTCGGTCAGAATACGACATATCATTATCTTTGGCTTTCGCATTTTTAACAATTTGTGTCGTTGTCGTTAATTCTTGTTGCGCTACTTTAATTTTCGCTGCATTTAGTTTAACACCTTGATCGCTTAGTGCTTTATACAAACCGGTCAAGGCCCCCGCACCAGTGACAACGCCTCGTGAAGGTGCCGTTGCCACAATAACTGCTAAATTTTGGACGCCCGCAGTTGTTAATGGGGTTAAATAGCCTTCTTGGGTAACACTTGAAATCAACTTAGGCGTTTTGATCGTCACTTTATTACTACCATTCAAAGTATTATCACGTTGGACATAAATTGAACTAATAATATCAGCATCACTAACATTGGTTTGCTTTAAATATTTTTCGGCATCAGTGCCATGCACGGTAATTTCTTTGATATTATTAATATCTAAATCACCTTTTTGGCCATTCAAACCCATCGCTTTAATCGTTTCTTGTTGTTCACTACTACTTAAGCCGCCAGCTATCGCTAAAACGGGGGTCTTAAAAGCTGTTTGACTAGACGAACTACTCGTCGTAGCATCACTACTTGTCGCGGTATCAGCATTCACTATCGTTTGGCTCAAAGGATTTAAGCTCAAACTAACAAATCCCAATACCATAATTGCTAACAAGCTAATTACTATTTTTTTTATTTTCATCACGCAAAAATCCTCCATTACTATCATATTAAATAATAAGCTATTTTGGTAAGTAATGGTTGTTTTGCTTAATTGTTTAATAAATTTTTAAACCAGTCACATCAATTAACAGCCTCATTTTTTAAACATCCTTATCCTGCGTTAAGGGATAAATTTTGGCTAAAATTTTGCTAGTATCGACAAAACGATTAGTTGAGTGCATCACTACCGTAATTACTCGATGATGGTTTTTGGCTTGTGCAGTGGCTACAAACACCTCACCGGCAGCCGGGGTAGTGCCAGTTTTTAACCCGTCAACCCCAAACTTCGGGTTACCATACACTTCACCCTTTAACATCCGATTTGTTGTCGGTAGCGTAAAACCCTTTGTGGTTGTATTTTTAAGCTGTGCATGCTTTAAAATTACTGGATATTGCGTAATTAATTGGTCAGCTAACACGACCAAATCGCGTGCTGAACTAGTATTTTTTTTCGTCGACTTCGCCTTTAAAATATTCAAGCCAAATGGTACTAAATCAACATTGTCTAGGCCTGATACTGAGTAATACTTAGTCTGTTTTAAATGCCATTTAACTGCTTGCTGATTCATTTGCTCAATCATCAATCGATTACTACCGGCTAACCAAATTCCCAGTGCTGTTATTGATTCATTTGACGATGCCACTAATGCGTTATCAAACAATTGCCGCACGGTCAATTTCTCACCTTTAACCATCGGTAATTCACCAGCATAGTATGAACGACTCATTTTAGCCACAGACCCATTGATCGTTACCTTAGCACTCCATTCATGGGGGTGCGTCTGTAAATATTTTAACGCTAAGTATAAAACCATTAGCTTAGTCGTTGATGCATTATACATTTTCTTATCCGGTTGGTCACCGTATAAATAGCGATTAGTTACCGTGTCATAAGCAATACTCGTTGTTGCTGTTAGACCGTTAATTTTTAGATTTGGTACTGTCACATTGCGTAAAGCAAACGGTCGTGTGTCAACCTTGCTTGCTTTTTTAATCGCTTTAATACTTTTAAGTACAGTTGCTTCCTCTCTAACAATTCGCGTTGATAGTGTTAAACCACCTATTATGCAAAGTATTAAACTAACCCACAATACACGACTACTTTTTTTCATAATTAAGTAAAACCCTTTATATAAGAATAAGATACCCCCTTTTCGATATTACTTAATTAATCATAAACAGTCAATGAAAGTTATTAATTTTAATCTTATTGTATTATTTGAAGTATTCATTCAAGAAAACGGCTACACCATCGGCCTCATTAGTTAATGTTTGATAGCTAGCATGGTCAAACACTATTTTTTCTGAATTTGCCATTGCGACACTAACCTGAGCAGCTTCCAACATCGGAATGTCATTTTCGCCATTGCCAAACACAATTGTTCGTTCTTTTGGGATTTTGTAAAATTTTTGAACTGCATTAACGGCTGACGCCTTACTTACATCCAGTGGTAACAGCTCAACGTTTTCCATTGATGATGAAGAGACAACTAGATTAGGTGAACTTGCTAATTCTAACCTGATTTTTTTTATCGTTGGAATTGGTACTCCCGCAACGAGGCCGTTCACAATACCACGGTTATCTAATTCTGCAGCATTTTTAAAATGATGAAAGCTATCCTTAACTAGACTTTTAGCTAAAAAGCTTAATGCATTTAAATTATCAAGATTATCTAAATTATGATAGACCTGATCTTTAGTAAATAAACGCACCGGTGCTTGATATTGCTCAACTATTTCGACAACATCCGCCAGGGCAGGTCGCTCTAAGAAATGATAATATTGTTTTGTAGCTAATTCGTACATCGCCCCATTAGAATTAATTAGCTTAATTTGTGGATTAAGTTGTGCTCTAACTAATTCGGCTAGTGGTTTCATCCGGCCAGTCGCAATATAGACAATATGACCAGCTGCTTGTAATCTCGCAAGTGTATCCTTAGTATACTGTGATACTGTTTGATCGTCATGAATGAGTGTTCCATCAATATCTATAAAAATTAGATGCTGTTGCATTGCATTCTCCTCAACTTTATTTATCAATTCTCTCTACACCACCACATTATACAGATGTCGCTTAGTAACCTCTACCTATTAATTAAATTTTTACTTAATTGCTTGCAACACGATATCTCCTTATAATGAACTATTAAGAATTAAAACCAATTTCTGAGGAGGGTTCTACCATGAACAATATCCATATTTTATACATCTCAATTTCAGGTAATACACGTAACTTTATTCAAAAGCTGACCAATTATGCCGTTGACCAACATCAACGTGATCCCAAAGCACCCCTTATTACCAGTACCGAAATTTCTGATTTAACCGACTTTAAAGATGAAACAACTGACTTTTTTGTAATGGTTCCAACCTATTTAGATGGTGGTAATGGCATTGATAATGGCGTCAAAGAACTCATGACTAATACTTTAGGTGAATACCTTATGTATCATAACAATCATCAGCATGTCTTAGGTTTAATCGGCTCTGGTAATCGTAACTTTAATGAACAATACATTTTAACTGCCAAACGTTATGCTAAAATGACTAATAGTTCTGTTATTGATGACTATGAACTACGCGGGACACCTACTGATGTCATGCGTATTTACAAAAATCTCGCGCGCATTAACCATAATCTTCAAGTAACGGGGCGCTAATGGGGCCGACCTATATTTGTTAATTCACCAAATTACGTGTAACTAACAACATGACAATTCTTCAATCGAGCAAAAAAGGCTGAATTTTTACAAATTCGGCCTTTTTAAGCACGTATTGTTACGATTTATCAAAATCTATAGCTTTATTATGCCTCGTAACTTTATTAGTCATAAAAATAATCAGTACAACACTCATAATCAGTAGAAAAATACATAAAAATAACACATTGTAGGAATATTTCTCTATAATCACCCCGCCAATTAGTGGTCCAACCGCGCGTCCTAACGAAATCATCATATTAACAAAACCCTGGGCTTGGCCACGAACATTTTCAGTAACTAAATTATCAACCCAAATTGGTACATTAGGTGAAATCAACATTTCACCCAGGGTTAAGATGGCCATGATACAAATGAACAGCACATAATTCTTCGCTGTGGTAAGCATTAGAAATGAAACCGCAAATATCGCTGAGCCAATTAAAACCCGGGCTTGATAACTCCATTTTCGTGCTAGCCAACCAATTACTGTCTGTAAAAAAACAATTATTAAGCCATTAATTGTCCACAAATTCGTATAGTCTTGCACACTCATTCCCAAATTGGTCATGTGTACCGCAATCGGGGCCTCCCACATCACATAACCAAAATAAATTGTAAAAACTAGGATTGCAATCGCTGACACTACTTTTGATGGTCGAAAGACCAATCTTTTTTTGGCAATTACTTTTGCTAAAGCGGGTAGACTAAAATGCAAGCTAACTAAGCTTAAACATCCCAGATACATTAAGGCCGCCATTAAAAATATGTACGTCACCCCACGTTGATAAAGTAATCCAACAATGATTGTCCCTAAAACAACCCCTAAATTCATTGTAACGGCTAATAAATTAAACACTTTGCGTTGACTATGATGTGTAACCATCGCGGCATACGCATACAAATTAGTATTAATAATGCCATCCCCAAAACCAATTATAAATAGTAATAGCGGATAGATTGGTCAAGCATGCCACCAAATTAGTAAAATACTAGCTATAGTTGATAAGCCTGTACTTAAAGTAATTGAGTAATACGGACGCCATCGATCAAATAACACACCACCAATATAATTACCTAACATCATAAAAAATGCCATGATGGTTAGCACTAAACCCGCCACCACCATGCTTTGATGGAGCCCCTCTTTGGTGTACAAAGTGGTGATTGGCCATAAGGTTGACGCCCCTGTATTAATTATCAGTGATGCTAGCAATAACCACTTCAATCCAATTTCTGTCCGGGCACTTGACCGCTTAATACTATCACTATCCTCATCCATAAAAAATCTCCTAAATTATTAAATATCTATGCAATCATACCAAAAAAATATCATAAGCGCCAAAAACACAGTATAATTTACCTATTATCACTATTAAATGTTAAAATGAAAGCGGATTAAAATTTATTATCAAACGAAAGTAGGCGGAACCTATGGCAATCATAAAACCTGAATATATTCTAGCCGTTGATCAAGGAACTACGGCTTCTCGTGCAAAAATTTTTAACCAAAATGGGCGCAGAGTCACTGAAGCAGAAACACCAGTACCTCAAAGCTATCCCCATCCTGGTTGGATTGAACAAAATCCGCACGACATCTGGCATAGTGTCCAATCAGTTATCGCGAGTGCTATGATTAATTCAGGCGTCCGTCCCGACGAAATTAAAGCGATTGGTATCGCAACTCAACGTGAAACAACGATTGTTTGGGATAAGCAAACTGGTCAACCAATTTATAATGCCATTGGTTGGCAAAGTACCCAGACAACAGCCATCGTTGAAAAATTACGCGCAGATGGCTATGCTGAAATGCTCCATGAAAAAACCGGTCTCCCTTTAAATACCGCCTTTTCAGCTTCAAAATTACGTTGGATTTTAGATAATGTTCCTAATGCCCAACAACGTGCCGAACAAGGTGAATTATTATTTGGTACTGTTGATACTTGGTTAGTTTGGAAACTTTCAGGTGGTAAGGCATTTGTCACGGACTATACCAATGCTAGCCGAACCATGCTTTTTAATATCAATACCCTAACTTGGGATGCTGAATTACTCAAGCTGTTTAACATTCCCGCTACTATGCTCCCTGCTATCAAAACTAGTTCCGAGGTGTATGCTACGACCGAAAGTTATCAATTTTTTGGTGGTCAAGTCCCAATCGCTGGTCTTGCTGGTGATCAACAAGCTGCCCTTATCGGCCAAATGGGCTTTGAAACTGGCTTTACCAAAAATACGTATGGTGCGGGCTCTTTTATTCTCTTGAATACTGGCGATCAACCTGTTAAATCATCTCATAATTTAATTGCAACGGTTGCTTATGCCATGCAAGGTGAAATTAAATATGCACTAGAGGGTTCTATTTTTGTCGCTGGCTCGGCTATCCAGTGGTTACATGATGGTTTACACATGATTGAAACAGAACCAGAAACAAAAGATGCGGCTTTACGATCCACCAATGCTAATGAAGTTTATTTTGTCCCAGCTTTTTCCGGCCTTTCAGCGCCTTATTGGGATCCAAATGCCCGTGGTGCCGTTTTTGGTGTTTCACGTGGAACAAATAAAGATGATTTTATCAAAGCAACTTTACAATCTATTGCCTATCAGACTCGTGATGTAATCGAAACGCTACGTGCTGATACCGGTTTTCCAATTTCAACAATGCATGCTGATGGTAGTGCTGCTCGTAATACTTATTTAATGCAATTTCAAGCTGATATTCTAAATGCTAATGTTCATCGTTCAGTTGATGAAGAAACAACAGCACTAGGTGCCGCCTTTTTAGCAGGCTTAGCAGTTGGGTATTGGGATTCAATTGAAGACATCAAATCAATGACGGTCACCGGTCGCACTTTTACCCCCACAATGTCCCAAGCCGAACAAAATAAGCTTTATCATGGTTGGCAACAGGCTGTCCGGGCTACCCAAATTTTCAAGCCATAATAAGCTAGCCACCTAGCGTATGCAGTCCCATCTTTGCTATTAGCTAAGTACCACAAAAAGGAGCGAATCTTCGAAATTCGTTCCTTTTTATTAGTTTTATCATCAATCACGGCATTTACTCTTTGCACTGCTCCCCTCGAATTGGAGTAAATCCAATCGAGGGGTTTTTTCGGAAATACATTATCAAAAAACCACATTATCCCAAGCATAAGCCGTAAGACTACATGTTTAGACAATGCAGTACTTGAAAGCTTTTTCAGAACTTTAAAAGTGTGCACAGTACATCAAGAGCAATATCAAACGTTCGCTGAGCTAAAATCAGCAGTTATTGTATTTATGGATTACTACAATAACAAACGAATTAAAGAAAAATTGAATTGTATTTGTCCGGTTGGATTCCAGAACGATGCCATCTAATTAGGCGCTTAAAACATCACTTCAATTTATGGGGGCCCGTCACTTTTTTTATTTTTTCACCGCCATCTTAAGTACTTAACTGGTACTTCAATTATAAATATAGTAAGCTTAATTGGCTTAATAGTTATTTTTTGATGAGCATACTTACTACATACCAAAATATAGGAGTTTATTTATGGAAGCACATCACCGCCATAGCAATTTTCTTTTACCAGGCATTATTTGTTTAGGTGCCGTTTTACGTATTCCCATTACCAGTATTCCACCCATCTTAACGACAGTCGCAAAGGGCCTCAATGTCAATGTAACCTCATTAGGAATTTTAACAACGCTCCCCTTGCTCGCATTTGCTTTCTTTTCACCACTTGCACCTAAATTAGCGCATAAGCTTGGCAATGAGGGGGCTTTCGTGGCTGTTTTACTCCTAATGATTGTTGGCTCAATTTTACGTATTTTTTCAGTCCCACTAATGTTTGCTGGTACCTTATTACTCGGCATTGGCATTTCACAAATGAATGTCTTATTGCCAACCATTATTACCGCAAATTTCCCTCATAAAATTGGACTTTATACTGCCATGTATACCTTTACCATGGGCTTGATGACCGCAGTTGCTTCAATGTTAGCCGTTCCAATCACTAATGCCACTAGCTGGCAAGCTTTAATTATTTTACTAACTGTGATGATTGGCCTTGCTCTGCTAGTTTGGTTACCTAATTTAAAATTTAATCAACATTTAACGCCCCACAGGCACCCCCACCAAGTTGCTAGTTCTCGACGAATTTCCGTGTGGCAGAATAAAAAAGCGTGGCTTTTATTAATCTTTATGGGGATTCAATCCGCCATTTTTTATACATCAATTGCTTGGTTACCTACGATTGCAAGTGATGCTGGTCTCAGTCCTAGCTTAGCAGGGATCCTCGCTGGTATTAATGCCTTAGTTTCACTACCAGTTTCTTTTCTCGTTCCTAACTTTGTTACCCGCTTTACAAAGCATAAACGCCAACTCTTTGTCTTGTTGGCAACTAGTAGTGCACTGATTTCATTTACAATGCTGCTATTTCCGACGGCTAATTTTAGTTACTGGCTCCTGTTAAACATATTTAACGGGCTTGCAACTGGTTCCTTGTTTCCCTATTTAATGACCTCATTTAGTAATAAAACACGTAATGCAACGGAAACTGCTGAGTTATCGGGCATGGTACAAGCTGGTGGCTATCTGCTAGCTGCGATTGGCCCGGTCCTCTTTGGTAATGCGTATGCCCATTTTCATTCATGGACACCCCAGATTGTGGTAATGCTTTTCGCTATCATGATCATGGGTTGGGCCGGTTACTTAGTAGAAAAAACTGATAAGATTTTTAATTAAGCTGGCCGTGATCTTTTAAATTCACGATTGCTGTATTTTCTGCAACTTTTTTTCAACGTTTCAATGACATTTTGAAAAAGAATTTCAAAAAATCGATTATTTTTATCGCAGTTCGTCTATTTCTAGTATATAATAAATGTGAAATAGGTTACATTCCTATTGGTCTAACAAACAATGTTAAAGGAGATTTTAATCGTGCCTAAAGAAATCACAACATTGGTAACATTTTTTGGTGCTACCGGTGACCTTGCCAAACGCAAGTTATACCCATCAGTTTACAACTTATACAAAAAGGGATTCTTAAAAGATCACTTTGGAATCATTGGAACATCAAGAGCTGATCTAACAACTCAAGAATTTCAAGATTTTGTGCGTGACTCAATCAAGGAATTTATGAAAGAAGATGCACCAATAGATTTCTTACGTCACTTTGACTATCAAAAAGCTGATATTACGAAGGCTGATGACTATGCTAAGCTCAAAGCCCTCATCGAAAAACTAGATACTGAATTTGCCCTAAAGGGTAATCGTATTTTCTATATGTCAGTGGCACCACGGTTCTTTGGTACCGTTGCTAAATCACTTAAATCAGAAGGCCTCCTTTCAGAAAATGGTGAATTTAACCGTTTAATGATTGAAAAACCATTTGGTACTGATTATGCAACTGCTGAGCAACTTAATAATGAATTATCTCATGCCTTCAATGAAAATCAAATTTACCGCATTGATCACTATCTTGGTAAAGAAATGGTGCAAAACATTGCAGCTTTACGTTTTGGTAATCCTTTACTTGCGAAAGCATGGAATCGTGAATATATCGATAACATCCAAGTAACCCTTTCAGAAACTCTAGGAGTTGAAGATCGGGCTGGTTACTACGATACAGCAGGTGCTTTACGTGATATGATTCAAAATCACACCATGCAAATTGTTGGTTGGTTAGCAATGGACGAACCTGCTAGTTGGACTGATCAAGATATCCGGGCAGCTAAAAATGCCGCCTTTAACTCACTTAAAATTTATACCCCTGATGAAGTTGCTGAAAACTTTGTACGTGGTCAATATGGTCCTGATGCTGCAAATACCCAAAACGGCTACCTTAACGAAAAAGATGTGCCCGCTGATTCTCAAAACAACACATACGTTGCTGGTAAATTAGCCTTTGCATCTGATCGTTGGAAAGATGTACCTTTCTATATCCGTACTGGTAAGCGTCTCGCTGCTAAAACGACCCGGATTGATATTGTCTTCAAACAAGGCTTTAACTTATTTACTAATGCTGCACCACTTGAAAAAAATGTGCTTTCAATCATTGTTGATCCTGAAGGTCGTATTGAATACACAATGGTTGCCAAAGACACAACTGCTGAATTTAAGACACGCCCAATTACACTAAATTGGACTGTTTCCGCTGAGGATAAAGCGCAAACCCCTGAACCTTACGAACGCATGATTCACGATACAATGGATGGTAACGGTTCTAACTTCGCTGACTGGAATGGCGTTGCGGTTGCTTGGAAGTTCGTTGATGCTATCCAATCTGCATGGGATGCTACTCAACAAGAATTCCCTAACTACGTTTCTGGTTCAATGGGTCCTAAAGCTGCTGATGAATTATTGGCACGTGATGGCCACCGTTGGATTTACGAAGGTTAGTTTTTTAAACTAAATATAATAATAAAAGGATGATCCATTTACATTCGTAAATGGGCCATCCTTTTTGATTTCTTTAGCTACGGACTTTAGTCTTTTGAATAAACTCGGTTATTAACCCCTCGCGCACGCCACTTTCCGAAAACGTAACGCGTTCACTGTCTAATAAATTAATCAACATCACGAGGGGCAACCAACCACCAACAATAATATCAGCACGGCTTGCTTCCAAACCATCAATCGCTTGTCGTTCCTGAAAATTATTCGCTAGTACTCTTTCAAACCAATTTAACACCCGTTCACTAGTCATTCGATAACCATGAAAATCTTGAATTCTAGTCATCGCTTGACTGGTTCGGTCAACTCGCGCTAATGTTCGATTCGCTCCACCAAGTAACACAATCGGCAAATTACGTCCGGATTGGAACCAAGCAATATCATTATATTGTTTTTGGATAAACCGGGCACACCTAAATAAATCAGCACTTTTAACCTGATCTTTTAGATTAAATTGCTCTGATAAATTAACTGCACCAAAGGGCACACTAATTAGTTCTTCCTTATGTCCCTCACGAATTAAACCTAGTTCAACTGACGCACCACCGGTATCTAATAAAATCGCATTTTTTAAATTTAATGCTTGCGTCGCACCTAAGTAATCATAATACGCTTCATCATCACCGGATAACACTTTGACTTGAACCCCAATTGCTGCTTGTACTTGCGCCAAAAAGGCCTTTTGATTAGTTGCTTGTCGTACCGCGGCCGTAGCAATTGCAATAATTTGAATGTCCCTGTACCGTTGATATAATTGTTGAAATTTACTTAGCGCCGTTATTACCCGTGTAATTGCTTTCGGTTGTAAAATCTTTTGTGGACCCATCCCCTCAGATAACCGAGTATCTTCCTTAACACGTGTTACTTCTTCATATGAGCCATCACTCGCTATTTTTTCGACGACCATTCGGGTTGAATTTGAGCCTAAATCCAATATCGCTAAGTAAGAATATCCCATTATCATTAATCCTCTAGAGTTTTCAATTATTGTACCTTAATTTTAAAGCAACTTCAAAATATTAATAATTATTGGTTATGCTTGATAACCTGGATTTTTATAATCGCTAAAATAAAAAGAGGGCACTTAAGTCCCTCTTTTTGGCTCGTTGTTTTCAGTTAAAACTTACCAAAGTAATCGACACCCATTACATGCCGTACTTCATCAAGTGTCTGGGTTGCAATTGCATTAGCATGATCTGAACCCTCTTTTAGCATTTTTAGAACTTGATCCATATTTTGCGCATATTCCAATCTTCTTTGCCGAATTGGTGCTAACTTCTCTTCTAAAACATCAATTAGATAGCGTTTAATTTTCATATCACCCAAACCACCTTGTTGATAGTGTTCTTTTAATTGGGCAATATGCGCTTTGTCATCGCCAAAAATATCAAGATACGTAAATACCATATTACCTTCAATATGGCCGGGATCGGCAATATTAATGTGTAGCGGATCAGTATACATCGACTTTACTTTTTTAGCCAAGGTATCGGCATCATCACTTAAATAAATTGCATTACCTAACGACTTAGACATTTTCCGGCCATCTAAACCGGGAATACGGCCCATTCCTTTGGGAGCAAAGTAGCCTGTCGGTTCAACTAACACGTCCCCATAAATGTTATTAAAACTACGCACAATTTCACGTGTTTGCTCTAACATTGGTTCTTGATCATCCCCTACTGGAACCACGGTTGCCTTAAATGCGGTAATATCAGCAGCCTGTGAGACGGGATAGATTAAAAAGCCAGCCGGAATACTTTCACCAAATTGTTTTTGTTGAATTTCTGTTTTGACAGTTGGATTGCGTTGCAAGCGGCCCACCGACACAATGTTTAGATAATATTCTGTCAATTCCGATAACGCGGGAATTTGGGATTGCACAAAAATCGTTGATTTGCTAGGATCAATCCCAACTGCCAGATAATCGAGCGCGACTTCTGTTAATGAACGATGAATTTTTTCTGGATCCCGTGCATTATCAGTTAAAGCTTGTTTATCCGCTATCATGATAAAACTATCGTATTTACCTGAATTTTGTAACTCAACCCGATTTTGTAAAGAACCTACCCAATGACCAATGTGCATTTTCCCCGTAGGGCGATCACCAGTTAAAATAATCTCTTTATCTGCCATTTTTTAATTTCTCCAAGTTTTTATTTTTTTGCTTGTGGTGTGCGTTGCCAAAAATCTAATTTATTGGTTTGACGACTACGGGCAATCCCCATTGCTTGACTAGGGATATCTTCCGTTATCGTTGAACCTGCTGCGGTAATACCGAAATCCCCGATGGTAACTGGTGCAATAATTTTCGTATTCGAACCAATAAAAGCATGATCACCAATGGTTGTATGAAATTTATTAACACCATCATAATTTACAAAAATACAGCCAGCACCTATATTAATATCAGCCCCCAAAGTTGCATCACCAACATAGGTCAAATGACCCACTTTCGTACCTTTACCAATCGTAACCTTTTTCGTTTCGACAAAATTACCAATATGCACCTTTTCACCAATATCACTTTGTGGCCGTAAATGAGCAAATGGCCCTGCATTTGAACCACAGCGCATGATTGATGCTTCGACTTGAGATGCCGTAATCGTGACCCCATCTTCAATCGTTGAGTCAATCACCGTTGATCCACTAGTAATTACAACATCACTACCAATGACCGTGTGTCCTTTTAAATTGACATTCGGTTCAATTGTGGTATCATTTCCAATCACTACATCAGCATCAATGTACGTGTGTTGGGGATCAACTAACGTAACACCATTTTGCATATGTTGCCGATTAATTCTTTGTTGCATAACCGCATTAGCCACTGAAAGTGCAACACGGTCATTAACTCCCATGCTTTCACTAAAGTCAGCCATGGTATAGGCTCCCACTGTCTGCCCCGTAGCCTTTAAAATAGCTAGTGTATCTGGTAAATAATACTCCCCCTGTGCATTATCGTTGGTCACTTGGTCTAATGCGCTAAATAATAATTGATTATCAAAAACATACACTCCTGTATTAATTTCGTTAATCGCTTGTTCTTGCGTATTAGCATCTTTTTCTTCGACAATCTTAGCCACTTTACCATCAGTTCCCCGAATAATCCGCCCATAACCAAAGGGATCTGGCGCGATCGAGGTTAATACCGTCACTGCATTATTATGCTTTTCATGTTCGGCATATAATTTATTAAAAGTATCTGCGGTAAAAAGTGGTGAATCACCACTTACAATTAACGTCGTCCCAAGTGTTTCACCTAATAAAGCCTTTGCTTGTAAAACGGCATGCCCCGTCCCCAATTGTTCTGCTTGTAAGACATATTGTGTACGCGTGTTTAATAATGCTTCTACCTGTTGTGCTCCATGCCCCACAACAGTCACCACATTATCAACGCCAGCGCGTTCAATTTGTGTTAAAACATGATCAACCATTGCTTTCCCCGCCACTGGTTGTAATACTTTATACAATTTAGATTTCATCCGTGAGCCCATTCCGGCTGCCAAAATAATTGCATTACGTGTCATTTTTTCCCCCTCTTAATCGTTTAAATTGTTATTTTCGTAGACTTCAGTTTCATAATTTCCGGGTGTCACTGTAATGCCAGTGCCATCTGAACTTAATGTATCCACATGAATTAATGAAGTATACTTTGCCACGACCCGTTCACTTACACGCCCTTCAGCAAAAACAGCTGCGCCGACCACTGTTCCTTCAAATTCACCAACTAAACTCATCATTCCTTTAATCGTACCCCCAGCCTTCATAAAGTCATCGACAACTAAAACGCGTGAACCTGTTGGTAATGAGCGCCGTGATAGTTCCATTTTTTCGACGCGTTTTGATGAACCCGTTAGATAGTTAACCGACATCGTTGGTCCTTCGGTAATTTTTGAGTCATTTCGGACAATCACAAAAGGTACATTTAGTTCTTGTGCGACTGCTTGAGCTACCGGGACCCCTTTTGTAGCTGCGGTCATGACTGCATCAATATCTTCATTAATGTATTGAGTTGCCAATAAACGCCCCACTCTTTTTAAGATTTCTGGTCGTCCTAATAAATCAGATAAAAAGACATAGCCACCCGGTAAAACACGGGTTTCATCGTTGACCTCATCAACTAATTCATTAATAAATGTTTGCGCTTCTTCTGGTAGCATATATGGAATAAATCGTGCCCCACCAGCCGCACCGGGTAAGGTTTCTAACAAACCGATCCCCCGTTCTTGAAAAGTTCTTTTTAAAATAGATAGGTCTTCTGAAATTGATGACTTAGCTGAATCATAACGTTTTGCAAATTGCGTTAGTGACACTAATTTTCTTGGTTGAGTTAATAGATAATTAGTCATATCGACTAATCTATCAGAACGACGAGTTTTCATAATATTTCCTCACTTTATTGTTTTATTTTTTATTATTTTATTACTAACAGCTATGATTATAACACGAACGTTCGGAATTTTAGCTTAAATTCTGTTTTTCTTAAATATTTATTTTATTTCATCTTAAGCGCTCTCATCCGCAGTATATTCGAACTTTAGTTTATTAAAATAAAAATAAGTTCGTCTTTTACTTTAATTTAAAACATTTAAGTGCTAAACTAAATTATATTCTTAGGAAAACATTAAAATTTAAGAGGTTATTATTTCTCATGGAAAGTATTAATAAATTTTTCGGCCTTAAAACTGCTGGTTCAACCATTCAACGTGAATTTATCGCAGGCCTTACAACCTTTTTTGCAATGGCCTACATCTTGTTTGTCAATCCAGAAGTCCTTGGTGCGGCTCACATGAATACCGGTGCCGTCTTCACTGCTACTGCCATTTCTGCTGCCTTTGGGACTATTGTAATGGGCTTACTTGCTAACTATCCCATTGCAATTGCACCTGGCTTAGGTATGAACGCTTTCTTTGCTTATTCTGTTGTTTTAGGAATGAAAATTCCTTGGCAAACCGCAATGGCTGGTGTCTTTATCGCAGCCGTCATTTTTCTAATCTTAACTTTCTTTCATATTCGTGAAATTGTTATCAACGCCATTCCACGCGAAATGAAATTGGCGATTGCAGCCGGAATTGGTTTATTTATCGCCTTTATTGGTCTACACCAAGGTGGCCTAATCGTTTCTGATTCGTCAACGGTGGTTGCATTAGGTTCATTAAGTACTCCGACTACTTGGTTAACCATTTTCGGTCTTATTGTTTCATTTATCTTAATCGTTAAACGTATCCCTGCCGCAATCTTTATTGGCATGGTGCTTACCTCATTGGTTGGTTTAGTAACTGGTTTAATCAAAGCACCAAGTTCTATTATTTCCCTTGCACCTAGTTTAAAACCAACCTTTGGCCAAGCTCTTTCACACCTTGGTGAAATTAATTCAATGCAATTAGTAATCGTTGTTTTAACATTCCTCTTGGTGGCGTTCTTTGATACTGCTGGTACGCTAGTTGGCTTAGCCGAACAAGCTGGTTTCCTTAATGAAAAAGGTGAGATGCCACGAGTGGGCCGGGCACTATTTGCGGATTCTTCATCAGTGCTTCTTGGTTCAATCTTAGGAACTTCCCCCACTTCAACATTTATTGAATCTTCAGCCGGAATTGCGGTTGGTGGTCGTACTGGCCTAACATCAGTGTTTGTCGGTTTCTTCTTCCTCCTTTCAATGCTCTTTTCACCATTATTAGGCGTCTTTACCTCGCAAGTTACCGCGCCTGCCTTGATTGTCGTTGGTGTCTTAATGGCAGCTAATCTTGGTGGTATTGATTGGAATAAATTAGAAATTGCCATTCCTGCATTTTTAATTGTCATTGGTATGCCTTTAACTTATTCAATATCTGATGGTATCGCCTTAGGATTTGTTATCTACCCAATCACTATGCTATCAGCCAAACGTGGTAAGGAAATCAATGTGGTCATGTGGATTTTAGCCCTTGTTTTCTTAGTATTCTTCTACGTGCTAAATAATTAATCACAACTATTAATTAGTGTCAAATAGAGCTCATATAATTGGTCGGTGCTTGACGCCAAACAACAAAAGACCTGAATTTTAATAATTCAGGTCTTTTTCGTATTTATGCTCATATTGCCTTTTTCGAAACCATTTTTCCATCGAGCTACCCTATTAGTTTCTAGCTATTCTTATGCCCACAGTAAGTTTGCCGGATACGTTGCTTGCATAAATGTTTTTACTTCATTAAGCATCGCTTTGACCACGGGTGCGCTACTATGACTTTTGGGCGTTGCCACAACTAATGTCCGATATACTTCTTGATCAAAATGATACACATTAACTTTATCATGATAGGTTGGAAAACTAGCAAGGGTCAACGCGGGCATAATCCCAAGGCCTAAACCTGATTCGACCATCGCAATAATGCTAGGATCATCGATCGTATATGCTAATGAATTTTGTGTTACCTTATATTGATCTAAAGTTGTCTTAATAGCCCGTTCATAATCCGCTTCTTGCAGAATAAATGTTTTATCATGTAAGTCAGCTTCTGTTACGACTTGGGCTTGCTTTGGTTTAAAATCTTTTGGGGTTATTGTAAATAATTCATCATTAATTAACGGATAGGTTACTAACCCCTTATCAACCGGCAATGCTGTAAAGCCAATATCAAGTTGCCCTTGCCGTAGCCGTTCCGCAATATCATTTAGGCTCCCTTGGATTAATTGGACATTAATATTAGGATATTTTTGGCGAAAGTTTTGTAAAATCGTGGGTAACCAACTCATGGATGCCGAACTAAAAGCGCCCATGCGCAAAGTCCCTCGCAATAGCCCATTAATTTTGTCAACCTCTTGATGCAACCGCCGTTCTGTATTCAAAATTTCTCTCACCAATGGTAAAATTTGCGCCCCATTGGGGGTTAGCTCACTACCATTGCGATTTCTGATGAATAAAGTAAACCCTAATTCATTTTCGAGCTGTGAGATGGAATGACTAACAGCTGAGGGTGTTAAATTTAGCCGCTCGGCTGCTTGATAATATGTTTTAGCATCTGCAACAGTTGCAAAAACTTCATAAGGATATGTTGCCATATGGTAAAGCCTCCAAGTGTTAAAAGTATCAATACATTAATTGTAACTTAAAATTATTAAAAATAAACAAAAAATCCATCATAATTATGATAGATTTTTAATTTATATTATTAAATATTTTCTAGCGTCTTTGACTTATCCTTAGCAATTAAGAAATAAGTAACTGCCGCAATTGACCATGCCCAGACAATGTGACCAAAGAATTCTGAGAAATGTTCATCAAACGGTTGGTTCCAAGGAGCAGGAATTGTACCGAAGGCTGGCATTAAAATAATGTGCCACACGATCCAAAGAACAATCCCATAGGCTGCCCCTTGCCACAAACCAATTTTTGACCAGTATTGTGATATGAAGACATAGAGAATTGAAAAAACAATTGCAAATGAGAAATGTAAAATTAAAGTGAACCAGAATACCTTTTGATCTTGTGAAAAGTAAAAGTATGATTCAACTAATTTTTTAGGAATCCCTAATTGCATAGCCATGTGTTGCGGTGGGTTGATTAAGTTACGGGCAATTGTCCGTGGTGGAAAAATATTTTCCCAACCAATCTTGACCATTCCAGAAATCATACCGGCAATTAAGCCATACCAAACGCTTTTAATCGCGATGCTCATAAATGAGGCCTTTGGTTTTCTAAGTGTAAACATATTAATAATAACTCCTAACAAAAAATAATAAAAAATTAACGGTTATTATTATTGCTCATCCAATCACATTAATCAACCTTTTTCTTTAAAAAATTAATAATATGTTAGCATTTTTTTAAAGTAGTAGCCACTTCCGCTACTTTTAAATGGCTTAATAATGCATAAAAGCACCGTTTTAATTAATCAATAACCTAAAAAAGATAATATTTATTATTAACATATTAATAATAAATATTATCTTTAATTTTGTTTAAATCACGTTATTTTCATAACAAAGATTGCTTATTCGCAGCGAAAGTACACGCCTTAGCTCTTTTTCAACGATCATAAGGACACTTAGCGCAAAATGTGCACCTTTTAATCACCAACAGACAAACTGTCAATCGGATCTAACCGTGCGGCAACATGGGCTGGTGCTAAAGCTGCCAATAAACTAATGATGATACTAATAATAACGGCAAAGAGAACATTTCCAACCGAAATCTGGGCAACGTTATATTTAATCATACTATGGACGGCTAAGTTTAAGCCCCATTGTACTAAATAGGCCCCTAACAATCCTAAAATTGCACTAAACAAGCCAATGAAGAATGCTTCTGCTGTAAATAACCGTCTGATATCTTTACGACGTGCTCCTAACGCTCGTAAAATACCAATTTCTTTCGTTCTTTCTGAAACGGAAATGTATAAAACGACGATAATCATAATTGCCGATACAAGTAATGAGATACCCGCAATTCCTGCTAAAATATTAGCGGCCAATGAAACATAGGTATTAATATTATCAAGAATTGATCCAACACTATTAACCGTATAGGCTTTCTGCCCTTTACTATTTTTTAACTGTTTTAAGGCTTTGCTAGTTTGATTAACATTTTTTAAACTATCGACGCTTAATGCGACAAAGTTAGCGTTAAAGCTAATGTTGGCCGCTTTAAAGACTTGCTTTAAGCCCGCGTAGGCCATTGATGTTGCCCCACCATCTAATATACCAGCGACCTTAACTTGGACTTTAACCGTTTTAGGTTTTTGCGTTGTCCCTACGACTTGACTTTGCGTTGCTTGTAGCTTAGCCGCGGCAACCGGATCAGTAAATTGCAATGTAATTGTTTTATTAACTAAATTACGATAATTTGTGATTTTAACTTTTTTAGCCAACTTCTTGGCATCTGCTTTTGACAATAAAATTTGTTTGCCGATTGCTTGATGCCCCGCAATGATTTTTTGCCCACTTAAGCTCGCATTCCATGTCATTAAATTATTCACAACCGTTTTATTTTGGTATTTAAAACTAGCTTGTGATAACAAATACGCGAGCCGTACATTTTTGGTGTGCTTAACAGCCTTAATTCGCTGCACGTCACTGTTCGTTACAGCAATTTTTGCTGGATTAGCTTGATTTTCATCACTGACATTTTTATTAAGGGTGATGGCTTTTGGATTAACTAATGACGTAATTTGTTGATTCATGTAGCCTTTAATTCCATTCCCTAAGCCTAAGAATAGGATTACCGCGAAAATTCCAATTGAACCACCTAATATGATTAATAAATTACGTTTTAAATTGTACCTAATATGCTCCCACGCCATTTTGACACTTGTTCCATAACTTAAAGCTTTAGCCGTAATTACTTGTGGTTTATTAATTGGTGCTTCAACTGGCCGCAATGTTTGGTCACTGTCAATAACCCCATCAGCTAGATGAACAATCCGCGTGCCATAATCGGCAACCTCTTGCGAATGTGTCACCGTAATTACCAGTTTCCCCTCTTGGGCAATCTCATTTAAGATTTGTAAAACTTCATGGGTGTTTTGCGAGTCAAGGGCGCCTGTTGGCTCATCAGCAATAATGATTTGCGGATCACTCGCTAAAGCCCGGGCAATTGCCACGCGTTGCTTTTGACCACCTGATAACTGATTAGGATATTTCTTTACATGATCAGCTAACCCCACGCGTTTTAAAAGCGCCAAGGCTTCTTTTTTTTGCTCGCTCGCTGATAACTTAGTCATTTTCAATGAAACTAATACATTTTCTAAAATTGTTAAATGACTAATTAGATTAAACGATTGAAAAATAAAGCCAATTGTTTGACGGCGATACTCATCAAACGTCTTTTCATGGGCATTACTTAATGCTTGCCCATTAATCAGTACCTCACCACTGTATTGATGATCTAACCCCCCAATGATATTCATCAAGGTTGATTTCCCACCACCACTTTCACCGAGAATTGACACAAATTCGCCACGCTCAAACTGTAAACTAATTCCCTTTAAAACCGAAAATTCTTCTTTGCCCAAAAAATATGATTTTTTAATATTTTGTAGTTCTAAAAAAGCCATGTTGTACTCCTCTATCTTGATTTGGGTGTATCAACTCCTAAAATTAAGCTATATTATACCATACGTTTTTTTAACTTTTCCGCTTATAGTTCTTTTCCTAAATAATATATGCCCATCTTAGTCAGAATGGAGGCTTCCTTAATTAAGCAATTATATTGCTAATCATGCTAAAGTAGGTTACTATAAGTACTGCTTGTATTTACTTATTATAAGCAACTTTTGGAGGAATTATTTATCATGAAATTAAAGTTACGCCCTTTATTATTAGCTACCGCTGCTTTATTGGTCACTATCACTTTAGCAGCTTGTAGCACAACCAAGCAAAATACCACTAATTCAACTAGTGCCACCCTTAATGCCGGTAAATTAACGATCGGCCTAGAAGGAACTTATGCCCCTTATAGCTATCGTAAAAATGGTCAGTTAACCGGTTTTGAAGTTGAACTAGGTAAAGCAATCGCTAAAGAAATGAACTTAAAACCAGTGTTTGTCCAATCAAAATGGGACTCATTAATCGCTGGTTTAGATTCAAAAAAATATGACTTGGTCCTAAATGACGTGGCCATTACAGCGCAACGCCAAAAAAGCTATGCTTTCACAACGCCTTATCTTTACTCAAAATCAGTTTTAATTGTTAAAAAAGGTTCAAAGATAACTAACGTTAAACAAATTAAAGGTAAAAAAACAGCTGAAAGTTTGACATCTAACAATGGTGCCGATGCTAAAAAACTTGGTTCAACAATCGTTGCTATCCCTGGTTTTGCTGAAGCCGTTGATTTAATTCAATCAAATCGCGTCGTTGGTGCTTTGAATTCACGTGAAGCCTTCTTAACCTATAAGAAAGCCAATCCAAAAACTAACCTCACGTACATTGACGCTGGCAATGCCATTGCTGCCCAAAAAATTGCTGGGATTTTAAGTAAAAACAAACCTGGTTTACAAGCTAAAATTAATAAAGCAATGCAGAACTTGAAGAAAGATGGAACTTTTGCTAAACTTTCTCACAAGTACTTTGGTGATGATGTTACTACCAAATAGATCTTAAACCGAACTAATTATCGCTACTATAACTAATAAGGGACTCGGACACACTTTTGCTGTCCCAGTCCCTTTATTGTTATTATCATTCTTATCAGGAGGCGCCATGTTAATTGATATTTTTAAAGAGCATTTTTTCGAATTTTTCTGGACCGGCCTTAAAATAACGGTCCCCTTAACTATTATTACATTCATCATTAGCCTAATAATCGGTACCCTTTCGGCCTTTATTGGCTTAGAAGCAGAAACCAGCAAAAACTTTTTTATCAAATGGATTATCCAACCGGTTAACCGGTTTTACATTTGGCTTTTTCGTAGTACGCCGCTCCTTTTGCAACTATATATCATCTTTTATGGTATCCCCAAAGCATTTAATCTGTCGCTTGATGTATGGCCGGCAGCCATTATTGGTTTTAGTCTCAATACGGGTGCCTACACTTCTGAAATCATTCGTGGGGCCATTTTAGGAGTCCCTAATGGCCAATTTGAAGCCGCCCGTTCCCTTGGTTTAGGGCCGATTAGAACTTTTTACCATATCATCTTGCCACAAGCATTTCGGATTGCTGTCCCACCCTTAAGTAACTCATTCATTTCATTGGTTAAAGACACGTCGTTAGCCTCAACCATTACTATGGTCGAAATTATGCAAACCGCCCAACAGGTTGCGGCTGAAAATTACCAGCCCCTTGATACCTATATTGTAGCTGCAACGGTCTATGCCATTTTTTCAACCATCTTATCTCGAGTGCAAAAAATGCTGGAAAAACATTTTGAACGTTTTGAAAAAGCTTAGTTTTGTGCTACCAATCTTAGCGATCAGCTTAGCCTTTCCTTAATTGTTATATCTAAATTTAAATTTAATATTTACTTCTTACCATTACTTATTATTAGTTAATATATTAAATTTTACTGCACAAACCCATTCTTTTTCATTTAAATTTTTCATGCAAATTAACCTGTCATGGCTTTTAAAATTTGTGAAGCAAATAATAAGCATCAAATTTAGCATATCCGCTATTAAGCGCGGTATAATAGGAATTGATTTGAATTTAAGATGATTAAATTCAACGCTGTCCAGTTTCTCACTGAACTTTGTACCTGTAACTTACTAAGGAGTAATTATGTATAAACAACCGTCCCATCGTGACCCTAAAAATTTTAAGCGTCCCAACAGAGCACCTGCAACGAATAGTGAACCGGTTACTATCGGCCAACGCTTCCCCTTGACCATTAAGCGCCTAGGCATCAATGGTGAGGGGATTGGCTACTATAAGCGCAAAATAACGTTTATTCCCGGTGCGCTACCGGAAGAAGTAGTCATTGCTGAAGTTACGGAAGTCCATCCTAAATTTTTGAGTGCTAAAATTCATAAAATTAGAACTGCTTCGCCAAGCCGGGTTACCCCCGTCGATGAATTTGCGGGAGTGGTCGGTGGCTTTGACCTAGAACATCTGCAATATGCCGAGCAGCTCCGCTTTAAAACCGATGTCATTGCCCAAGCCTTGGAGAAATTTAAGCCCGCTAGTTATACCCATTACGATCTACGGCCAACAATTGGTATGGCCAACCCCACTGCTTATCGTAACAAAGCCCAGTTTCCTATCCGCTTAGTTGATGGCCGCTTAGCAGTTGGTATGTATAAACTAGGTAGTCATGATTTGGTTGATTTACCAACGGTTTCCACTCAACATCCGACTACGATGAAAGTAATTCGGACAATTCGAGCCTTAATCGAGGAGCTAAATATCCCAGTCTATGATGAAACGACGAACGCTGGTATCATCAAAACCATCATTGCCCGTATTGCAGAAGCAACCGGCGAGGTCCAAGTTACTTTGGTAACTAATTCTAAAAAATTACCAAATAAAGGTCCTCTTTTAGCGGGGATCATGGCCAAATTACCGATGGTAACTTCAATTAGTCAAAACATTAATTCTGGTAAATCGGCTCTCATTTGGGGTTCTGAAACCTTTTTACTGGCTGGTAAACCATTTATTACCGAAACCATTAATGGTAAACAATTTCAACTTTCACCACGGGCTTTCTTACAACTTAACCCGGCACAGACCGGTCGGCTTTATCAAGAGGCTATCACTGCGCTTGCTTTAACCAAAGCTGATAAGTTAGTTGATGCCTATAGTGGGGTTGGTACCTTAGGAATTTCACTAGCCCATAAAGCTGGCGAAGTTCGTGGTATGGATACCATTGCAGAGTCAATTGATGATGCGAATGCGAATGCGCGCTTAAATGGTGTTAAAAATGCCCAATATTTTGTTGGGGCGGCTGAAGACTTAATTCCCCAGTGGGTCTACAATGGTTGGCGGCCCGATGCATTAATTGTCGATCCACCACGTACCGGTTTAGATGAAGCATTACGTGATACAATTTTAGCAGTTAAACCTGAAAAATTTGTCTATATTTCATGTAATCCTTCAACTCTTGCTCGTGATTTGGTTGATTTAACCGATGTGTATACTGTTGATTATATTCAATCAATCGATATGTTTCCACAAACTGCACGTGTTGAAGCTATTGTAAAATTCACACGTCGTTAATTATTTAAATTATAAAAAAGAGGTATTTTATGACAGACAAACAAAACTACGGGGCTGACATTGTCGTTGAGAGCCTTACAAACCACGGTGTTGAATTAATTTTTGGGATTCCTGGTGCCAAAATTGATCGCTTATTTGAAACGCTTGAACACCCCAAAGATGGGCAAAGAGCACCTAAACTAATCGTGACTCGTCATGAACAAAACGCAGCTTTCATGGCCCAAGCCGTTTCACGGATTACTGGTAAAACAGGAGCGGTTATGGCAACCTCAGGCCCTGGTGTTGGTAACTTAGTAACTGGGCTCATGACGGCCAATGCCGAAGGTGACTCCGTTATCGCCATTGGTGGTCAAGTTCCCCGTAAAGACCTCTATCGCTTAACGCACCAAAGTACCCCTTCTGCGCAACTTTTTGCCCCAATTACGCGCTACAGTGTTGAAATTCAAGATCCCAATAACATTTCTGAAATTTTAAGTAATGCGTTTGCCGCCGCACATGGTCCAAAACCCGGCGCCGCATTTGTTAGTCTCCCACAAGATGTTGATGATGATGCTGTAAGTGCTGATACCAAAGCTTTACCAGTTGTGCCGGCTGCGCACCTCGGTGTGGCAAGTGATGCCGATTTAACTACTTTAGCTGCGCGTATTAAAAATGCTAAGTTACCAGTATTTTTAGTTGGTATGCGCGGTTCTGATGACAAAACAGTTGCAGCATTACATGATTTACTACATGCCATTCCATTCCCTGTAGTTGAAACATTCCAAGGTTCTGGTGTGATTTCTCGCGAATTAGAAGACCAATCATTCTTTGGTCGTATCGGTTTGTTCCGTAACCAAACTGGGGATAAAATCCTCCAACAAAGTGATTTAGTTATTACTCTTGGTTATGATGCTATCGAATATGAACCACGTAACTGGAATAAAGAAGCTAATCTAAACATCGTTGCCCTTGATACGGCAGCAGCACAAATCGACAACCATTTCTTACCTGAAATGCAACTTGTCGGTGATCTTAGTCTAACGCTACAAGCCTTGCAAGCAAAATTAGTTGGTTATACATTGCCAAGTGATACGCTTACTAAATTAGCTGATTTCAAGCAACAATTACTAGCTGCTGATGAACCAAACCATATTCCAAGTGATCCAAAGTTAAGTCACCCCTTAGCAATCATTAAAGCCATTCAAGAACACGTAACTGATGATATGACCGTTTCACTTGATATTGGTTCTCACTATATCTGGATGGCTCGTCATTTCCGTTCATACGTGCCGCGGCATTTCTTGATCAGTAATGGGATGCAAACGCTAGGAGTTGGTCTTCCATGGGCGATGACCGCTGCCATGCTTCGGCCAAATGCTAAATCAGTCTCTGTATCTGGGGATGGTGGTTTCTTCTTTTCCGCACAAGAACTTGAAACAGCCGTGCGCTTAAACCTAGATACCGTTTCTATTGTGTGGAATGATAACAGTCGCTATAACATGGTGGAATTCCAAGAAGAAATGAAGTATAACAAATCAGCCGGCGTCCAATTTGGCCCAATCGATTTAGTTAAGTATGCTGAGAGTTTTGGTGCAACTGGTTTTCGGGTTGAAACACCCGATCAACTAACTGCTGTGCTTGATCAAGCATTTGCAACTAAAGGGCCGGTTGTCGTTGATATTCCAGTTGATTATTCACATAATGTCGAATTAGGTAGTCAACTAATTGGCTCGCAAATGGGCTAATTAACGTCATTTTCTAACCTTAATGTTAAAATAAAGCGTGTGAGGTGCTTAAAATAATGAATAATAATTTATATGAACATGGAACACTAGCCATGCTAATGGCTGGTAAACTCAGCGGAACCATTACGCTGGCAGAATTACTCAAACATGGTGAACATGGTATTGGTACTTTAGACGGCTTAGATGGTGAAGTAATCATTCTTGATAATGAAGTATATCAAGCCGATGAAACTGGTACCGTTAATCGAATTACTGATATGGATGCGACGTTGCCCTTTGCATCGGTCCATCATGCCATGAATGAAACAACCCTTACGTTACCTAAGGCTGATTTTAATATCCTTAACGACACGATTGTCAAAGAACATAATTTTAAAAATGTCTTTGTTGCCACCCGTTTTCATGGCGTGTTTGAAGCGGTCAAGGTCCGGGTTGCGCCAAAACAAACGCGCCCGTATCCTGGCCTACTTGAAATTGCATCTAACCAACCAATTTTTGAAAAACAAAATGTCAGTGGGACGGTTATCGGCTATTTTGCACCAGAATTATTCGGGACAGTCACTGCCGGTGGTTGGCATTTACATTTTCTAAGTGATGATCGCCAATTTGGCGGCCACCTACTCGATTTTGTAGGTACTAACTTAACGGGGACGTATCAAATTTTTGACAGCTTAGAACAACATTTTCCAGTAAGTGATCCTGAATTTAGAGCTTACGATATTGACTTAGCTTCGCTCCAAGCCGATATTCAAGCAGCTGAAGGTCATTAGTCATTTTAAACTTACTACCCGCAAAAGGGACCGAATTTTTACCAATTCGATCCCTTTTTTGCTAATTGCATACAAGCAATCTTCACTGATTGTGGCTTTTTCATTAGTTAAAATAGCTAAAAATCTTATATTATGCTCTCAGTTTTATTATTTGACTATTATTTATAAATTAGCTACACTAAAGGTGTTCATTTTGAACAATACTTACATCTTGGGGGATTTAATTATGGCAGACGATAAAGAAAAACAACCAAACTCACTACATCCACAAAAAGAAGTCAAAACAAAACCAGCCGCACCTGATTATAAAAAAGCGGATTAATTTTAACTAGCATCACCGAAAATATCAGCTAGTTATTAGCATAAAAACCAAAAAAGGATCGAATTTTTACAATTCGGTCCTTTTTGCTAGTTATAGTTAGCTTTTAATTTGAAACTTCTGGAATAACCACTCCATTAGTCACTTGACCTCCAAAACGATTACCCGTTGTTTTAGCTTGTAGGTCTAAATTCTGGCGAATTAAATTAGTCGCTTTTTGGCGATTAGTATCCGATAAAATCTGGAATGATTGGCCATTATACATATAATTAACCCCTTGGATATGATCAGATTTAATATGCTTAGTTGCGACACGATATTTAGCCATTAATGTCATAATGTCATCGAATGATAAATTAGTTTGAACATTCTTAGCAATTGCTTTGAAAAAATCAGCACTGAATAAACTTGAAATATTTGTTGATTTTTTAGCTAATGCTGTTAAAACTAATCGTTGGCGTTTTTGTCGACCATAATCACCTAATGGATCGGTATAACGCATCCGTGAAAATGCTAGTGCTGCTTGCCCATTCATCACTTTATAAGTTTTAAAATGTTTGCCATCAGAAGCATATTGATACTTTGATTGACCTTTTACAAATTTATACGTATTAGTCTTTTTATTATTCGGTTGATACGTAAATGTCAATGGTGATTTTACGACGACACCACCAACTTTATCAACCATTTTTTCTAAGCCCCCCATGTTAATCAAGGCATAGAAGTCAATCGGCACATTTAAATAATTTTGTAAGGTCTTAATCGTTGTTTCTGGATGGCCCTTACCGTTGGCTGGGAACTCATATGCAGCATTTATTTTCATTGGAAAATATGCTTCAAAGCCAGGAATCGACACCATTGAATCCCGTGGTATTGAAACCAATGTTGTCGTTTTTGTTGTTGGATTAATAGTTGCAATCATAATTGAATCAGTTCTACCCGTATACGACCGATCTAGTGATCCGGTATCCGTTCCTAATAATAAAACTGATATGGGTTTGCCTGCTTTTAACACTGATGCCACATCACGGGCTGATTTAAAACTCGAACTAAGCGGGCTATAAGTTGACTTGATAGCATCTTTAGCGCTATTGTACGCTCTTGCTGCAATAAAACCACCAATCCCTAAAATTAAAACTAGCAATACTAAAATTAATTTTAAGCCCCGATGACGTCGGCGTTTCTTTGGTCTTTGCGGCTGACGCGTGACACGTGATTGCTCTTCCATAATTTAACATTCTTCCTATTCCTAAAAATCTTTTCAATGAAGGTATTATAAGCTTTTATCGCTTTTTTTTCAAAAATCGGTCACACATTTTAACCTTTATAAGTAAATTTTACGTAAATTTAAAAGTCAGTTGAATTAAGTTAAAATGCGCACAAAAAAAGACTTAAACCAATCAATTTTGTTTTAAGCCTATTGCTAGTAAATGCTATATAAAGTGATACAGCATACCCTTCCCCCACGTAGCATCCCCATGCTACTAAAATGTTTGAACAATTCATCTGTGGTAAACCCCAATCATTACCACAAGATAATTGTAAAACAATTGTAATCTTTTTGCAACTAAAAAATTATATTTTATGTCGCTAACGGATATTACCGTTAATTTTTTAATCTTTATGTAATAAAAGGCGTTGATTATTCTTCAACCACCCGCTTCGCTACGGCTTGCATTTTATAATGTTTTAAAATGTGGGCTTTCTCCCCAACAACAGTTGCGTTAGCTGGTACATCATCAACGACAACACTTCCCGCACCTACCTGTGCTGCATCACCAATGGTAATGGCACCTAATACGACTGCTTGGGCCCCAATCATGACATGATTCCCTAATTTAGGATGGCGCCGTAGCCCACTACTCGGTCCGCGATTACCTAGGGTTACCCCATGATGTAAGGTGACATCATCACCAATAATTGCCGTCTCACCGATTACGACCCCCATACCATGGTCAATAAATAATCTCTGCCCAATTTGTGCTCCAGGATGAATTTCAATATTGGTCCAGTGTTTCGCCCAAAAAGCACCTAGGCTAGCCAATAAGTACCATTTATGATCGTACAAAAAATGATTGATGCGATGATAAACAATGGCATGATATCCATTATAAGTTAGCATTACTTGGAGGCGACTTTTTGCGGCTGGATCACGCTCCATGATACTATCAATAGTTTTAAACATTATTTCTCCTTTATGAGAGTGCGATGCCACCGGTTTAACTACGCGCACTAAGTAGCTCCTTGAATGTGGCTACCAAGCCACCGAAAGTAGCGCTTAGGTAAGTAGTTTGGTGGCATTAGCACGTTTTATGAGAGTGCGGACCCACCGGTTTAACTACGCGCACTAAGTAGCTCCTTGAATGTGGCTACCAAGCCACCGAAAGTAGCGCTTAGGTAAGTAGTTTGGTGGCTCTAGCACGTTTTTATCCAATAAAAAATGGGCTAGTAGTTACCTACTAACCCATAGAAAATCAGAAGTCGGTAACTTTGGCATGTCAATAAACAAACTTGCCAAAGCGCCAACTAATTGAAAATTAGCAATGCTTACAAGTTTGTAATATGTATTGACATAAACAGTTACACGTAATCATCAACTAATTTTCCTTTCATCACATTTTAAATTTCAAGAAATCAACACTATAAGAATAGCACTCTCTTTTATAATTTACAAGTAATTGCTTCTATCCTAGTAATTTCAATTAAAATTTATAATTATTTAATAGTATAGCTAATAAAAAATTAATATGATATAATTTTTTTATTAATGTTACAAAAGGAGAAAACCCTTGAACCAAGTCCAACAAATTCTTAATCAGTACGGCTTAAAACTGGTTAATTATACCCCCAATCCTGATATGGCAGCCCTTATGCCAACCCCTATTCGAACCCATATCACCTTAGCCAATGTTGTTATTAACAATCATGATTTTGTCCTGATTGACATTGATGACGACCTTAATGATGATCGGTTCATTCAATTAATTAAATTACTGAAAAACATTCCATTTCCCGTCATCTTTATTACAGATAATTTAACTAGCGAGACACAGTTAAATATTATGCAAAATAATTTTGGCTTTATCAGTCATAATGGGTTTTTCTTACCTGCCATTAAACCTGTTACTTTAAATAAGCCCACAATGCAATTAATTTCGTTATCTAAAAATCAACAAATTATTATTTTAGCATTGATTTATTGGAAACTTTTACAAGATGATAATAGTAACATTTTTCATATTAAAGTCCGCCAATTAGCCAAATTTCTGGATATTACCCCAATGACCATTTCCCGTGCCTTACGGACCTTTGTCGATGCTGGCTGGCTCGCAACGAGCGGTTATACGCGTAATCATAGTTTTGCCATTCCCGCTGGTTTTGATCTTAACTCCTGGATTCAAGAAATTTTGCATTTCCTACCTAGCCCAGTTCAAAAAACGGTCTACATTCCGTTAAATGATGCTACTAAAATTACCAACAAGCGTTTAACCAACCTAACTGCTCTAAGTAAATTTACGTTAGTAGCACCTAGTGCCATGCTTAACTGGGCAATTCCAGCCAAAGACTTAACAGCTAACTTGCGGACAGTGTGCATTCCAGAGTTCAACGCCTCACTAGCACCTAAAAAACACTTGGCTGTCGAATTATGGAAATATGATGCCGCCATTTTTAGCCAGTTTTTACCAACCAATTATCAAATTGCGGTTGATCCGATTTCGTTATACCTTAGTTTACGTAACTTCCATGATAAACAAGTTCACGAACAACTAAATGTCTTATTACAAAACTTAGTTAAACAACGAAAAAAATAAGCGTGCTTACCCTTAATTTAACCCAATCTGTTGCCCATAATGGTAAGGCGCTTCACACGCCACAAAAGACTGAACTTACTAAGTTCAGTCTTTTGTGCTATTTTCAACCACCATTAAGGACGCTTTGCCCTCTGCTTTGGACTAACCCCATCTTTTGGGATTCCAAATACGACCATCTAGCTCACCAGTATTTTGCTCTAATCGCGTTACTTGTTCATTTACCATGGTTTCCAACCCCATAAAAAAAGCCTGATCGACAAAACTACGACTTTCCTGCTTTAATTCATTAATTAACGCTATGAGCCACATCTGTTCATCATCCATTATGTCTCCTCCGCATCTCTAATCATGTCGACTGTCCAATGTAATTCAGTTAGTTCATCAGTATTAGCCTGTATTTGTGCCAAAATCAGCTTTAATTTCGCTTGAACTTCACTATCATCACTTGCCTTAATCCGCTTTTGTAACTGCGCACAATACCATGCTTGCTGGGCATCAAAGCCTGTGCCAACCTGCGTTAAATATTGATGGTATTGCATTACTAACTGTAATCTTTGATGAACAGTCATATATTGAAACTGACTAATCACCAACGGTTTAGCATATTGCCAATTAAGCTTATGCGCCATCGCCTGTAGTGGTTTCAATAACTCAGAAATCGTATACTCTTCCTTACCACCTGCCTGATACTCAGCAACTGGTTGGCCCATTGAAACAACGATTCCAAACTCTTTGGCCCCAAGCGTTGCTCCCCGACCGTAGGCAAACCCTGCGGTTAATACTAAATCTTGCCATTCTCTTAAAATGGCCGGCATACTATACCAATATAGGGGAAATTGAAATATAATGCGAGTATGCGCTTGTAATAATGCTTGTTCATGCCCCACATCAATTTGTTGATCTGTTAGTCGGTGCCAGGTGACATCTTCTTGGGGATAATTATGTTGTAAAAATTGTTGAGTTGCCGAATCTTCAAAATTAGGATGCGCAACAATAATTAAAGTTTTCATCGTAGGTCTCACTTATCTATACTTAGGTTTACTTGGCACTGTTTCATACTTAAATAGGATAGCACATTATGAAAAAAACTACTAAAATTCAAACATACCATGTTTTACAGATAATAAGTTATCTAGGCATCATCGCCACGCTCAGCTTAACGGTTTATCTATGGCAAATCGGTGCCTTTACTAACCTCAAGGTCTTGCAAAAATTAGTAGGCCTTGATGCACATCCCTTGCTAGCACCCCTTATTTTTATCGCACTACAAATTTGTCAAATTATTATCCCCATTATTCCCGGGGCGCTAACCCTCACAGCGGGCGTTTTGTTATTTGGGCCATGGTGGGGCTTTTTATATAATTACCTCGGTATCATAATTGGCTCGACCTTGGCCTTCCTCTTAGCCCGTTATTTTGGCGGTCAACTCCTGATACATCTTTTTTCATTAAAGCAACGTACGAAATACTTAACATGGCTTGATCAAAATGAACGCCGTTTTGCCAAATTTTTTATCGTCGCGATTTTATTACCTGGCTTCCCTGATGATCTCCTAACGATGATTGCTGGTTTATCGAAAATGTCACTCCGCACATTTTGCATAATTATTTTAATCGCTAAACCGCTTAGTATTGCTAGTTACTCCGGTCTTGCTAAACTTTTCATTGGCTAAGAGCCTACCAAAAAATGAATAATCACTAACTATTAAAAATAAAAAGGCCTGAATTTGTTAAAATTCGGCCTTTTTACGTATTTTATCATCTGAGCAAGCGCTATTTTGTTTCTTTATTGAGCGTTGTCGTATCTAATGTCAACTTAATTGTGGTTGTCTTTAACGTACTACCACGATAGTATTTCACTTTCACACTATCCCCAATTTTATGACTAAACAAAATCTCACGCAGGGTCGCTTGACTCGTCACCTTTTTACCATCCATTGCCACGATCACATCATACTTCTTAATACCGGCTGTTTTCGCAGGACTTTGCTTAAGGGTTTGCATAATCACAACCCCCTTAGTTATCGAAGTTGGTAACTTAAGGACACTCTTTTGATCACTACTTGTAATATTGCTTAAGTCAATCAAGGTCACCCCAAGGGCTGGTCGTTTAACTGAACCCGAACTGATGATTTGATTAATAATGCTGACCACTTCATTCGATGGAATTGAAAAGCCCATCCCCTCAACCGAAGTGCCGTTTGAGTCACTAGCTAATTTCATCGAGTTAATCCCAATTACCTGGCCACTCAAGTTAATCAATGGCCCACCTGAATTACCAGGATTAATTGCCGCATCAGTTTGAATAACGGTGGCATTACCCGTTTGGACGCCATCATCATTCGTGGCTGCAACGGTACGCTTCTTAGCAGAAATAATCCCTTGCGTCACACTCGTTGCATACTGTGAGCCTAATGGTGAACCAATCGCTAACACAGTTTGGCCGACATTTATATCGTTTGAATTACCAAAACTAGCAATCTGGGTTACCTTGCTTGCATTAATCTTTAAGACGGCTAAATCAGTCGTTTCATCAGTCCCCACTAGTTTGGCTGTCAACTTAGTGCCGTCACTCATAATTACTTGCAACGCATTTGATCCTGAGACAACGTGGTTATTAGTCACAATATAGGCGATGCCATTGCTCTTTTTAAAAATGACCCCTGATCCTTCTGAAGCCGTTTCTAATGTACTTTTTTTACTTGAGCTCGAGCTTGAACTGCTTCCAAATATCGAGTTTAGCGTACTGTTAGTACTGCTTTTTTGCAAATTAATCACAGACACTACTGCGCCCGAAACACTATTAAATGCTTTCGTCGCACTATTACTTTCCGCTTTAGTCGTTTGGACTTTGACGTTGCCAGTCGTCGTTTTGCTTGAACTTGAAATATGATTTTGTTGCCATGCTTCATAGGCATTATCTCCACTGATAACAATTCCCCCACCAAGCATACCGGCCACTAAACTCATCACTACGACCTTGGTTGTTCCACTTTTTACGCGGCTTTTTTGGTTGTCGTTTTCCATAGCCTGCCTCCACTCTAACTTTTGTCATTAGTTTTTATGTTATGCTACTGTACTAACATTAAATTAGCGTTAAATAGCATCAATACCTATATAATAGCAAAAAAGAGCGCATTTTGCGTCCTTTCCTTACCAATTTTAAATAGCTCTTAAAGGTGTGGCCTGATTAGGATCCGTATCCCAAAGCTTAAAATCATGATTAACAGCGATATCACGTTGTTGCATAATTTGCTCCACCGTTAAATGTGCTAAAATCTTTTGGTTATTTTCCTGACTCAGATGCCCCAAATAAATCTGTTTGGTATTATTACCTAATAAATCAATTGCCGCTAAGGCCCCATCTTCATTCGACAAATGACCCTTATCACCCAAAATGCGTTGCTTTAGCGACCACGCATAACTGCCCATTCTGAGCATCTCGACGTCATGGTTTGTTTCGAGTAGATAAGCATCCGCATTTTTTAAGGTTCCTTGCAAGCGATCAGATAAATAACCCGTATCCGTCACAATCGCAAAGGTTTTATTAGCATGGTGGAATTGGTAAAATTGTGGGTTCGCAGCATCATGGGATACTGCAAAGCTTTCGACATCCAAATCGCCTAAATCTAATGTTTTCCCCGGCTCAAAAATCAACTGTTGAGTTGGTGCTACTTTACCGATCTTGCTAGCCATTGCTGCCCACGTAGCCTGATTAGCATAGACTGGCATCCCATATTTGCGGGCTAAAATACCAACCCCTTTAATATGATCAATATGCTCATGGGTGACAAATATGGCATCGACATCTTTAAGCGAACGATTAATCGAGTTCATCAATTGTTCGATTTTTTTACCAGACAAACCAGCATCAACTAACACCTTATGGTTGGGTGTTTCAATATAGGTAACATTCCCTGAACTACCACTCGCTAATGAACTAATTTTTAAAGCATCATCTGAAAATAAATCAACCACATTACCCCTTTCTAACCATGTTAAATCTGACTACTGGCGACATTCTTGGTACTTGTCGTTTTGGTTTGCATGATTTCGCCTGTAAAGGCATTTACTTTTTTAATTTCGATATCACTACTGTTCCCATTTTGAACACCAAAGAACCAGGTTGGCACATACACAACCGTGTTATCAATCTTCAATAATTTCGCATACGCAAGACGGTGCCAAATAATTTTAGCCCCATTCGCTAATTGATTATACTGATACAACCAAATTACCGCCTTTTGTTCGCTAATGGTAGTCGTCCGTTCCCGTAAGGTTTGCGGATTAGCAATATAGGTTTGCGTGTAGCTAACGACTTTCCCGGCACTATTAATTTTAAACCGTAATTGCCCATTAGTAGCAATTACTAACCCGGTCGGCAAGGTTTGTACGTAGACGATTTCCTTAGTTGCGAGGGCCGTCAACCGCGCATTATAGACATAGCTTGTCCCATTAATCACATTGGTTGCTTGTGCACTAAACGGGTCAAGCTTGCGCGCTGGGTGCTTTAAATTAACTGTAAATTGGTTTTTACTAGCCAATTTAACCGTTAAGCTATGCTTAGTCGCATTAAACGTCGGTGTGCCCACCTTGATTTGGCTAGCTTTTTGCCTTAGCTCATTGTTCAGCTGTCCCGCCACGTAAAATCCTTCACCGGCTTGTTTAGATAACGTACCCGTTGAAATACCGTCATTGCGGATTTCTTTCAAAACGGTTAGCGAGCCCGCTGCGCCACTGGTTTCTGGTTGAAATCCTTGATACCACTGCACCGATAAGAAAACATCAATCGCAATAAAGATTAGCAGAAATATCCACTGAATTCTTCTAAAATCCATCTATCGCATCCCCCCTAATTATTATTTTTTGTCAGCCATTGATCAAGGCGCAACCATTCATCATTAATTTCTATATACCACACGGGCTTCAAATCGATGACCATATTTGAACTACTATTAGTTGTCCACCGATAACCAACTTGCATATCCTGAATGTTTTTAATCGCAATGCCATGCGCAACTAACCTCGCCAACACCGCATCACTAGACATCAATGTGACCGTTGGTTTGTTATTTGGTAGTGGGACTTGCAATGAATATAATGAGAAACGCATTTGTGTGTTACCTTGCGTATCATAGTTCAACTGGACACTTCCATAACGGGTTTGATTAAAAATCGGGAACCCCTCAACGTACGTCCGATACACAAAATTCGTCGCATCTTCATTTGTTTCAAAAAAACGCATGTTATCTAACGGCACTCCGATACTGACCAAATCAGTATAGGCGTTGCGAAGGATCTTACTATAACCAGTCGCATCTCGGGAGCCATCAAAGTTTTGATAGCTAACCACGCCACTTTTACTAAAGACCGTCATTCGGCGGAAATTGCCGTCTTCGTAGACTGTTCGGTTGGTTTGCTTTTTCGTCTTAACTGAGGATAAGCCCCCGTTATTTAACAACCCCTTAACTAAACTATTAGCAGTTTGCTTATTCAATAGGTATGAATACTGTTTTAAAGTTACTCCTTGCGTATACGTTAATAACACATTTTTCTCATATAAACGTTCGCTCACCGGGACTTTCCCACTTGCTTGATTAATTTTTTTAAGCAATTTCTTTAAGCCTCGCGGTGTGACATTTAAGGCTTGCACACTAAACTGACTATCATTTAAGAGATAAATATGTTTGGGATTTTTGGTTGGAATCAAAATTCGATTAAACTCGAGCTTACGATCAAATTTAATTTTTTGTTGATAGACCGTATTAAATAACGAACCGGCTAGTAAATCCGGGTAATTCAATAACAGCATATTAGCTTGTTGCAGTAGTTGCGCATACGCCTGGGCCGATAGCCTGGTCACCTTACTTGTCTTTGTAAACTGCCACTGGCGCATACTCTTTTGCACTTCGTTGATCACATTCACTTTGTTATCATAGAGTAACTTTTGCGCCTGACTAGCATCAGTTTGAAGCACTTGCGTTGGTGAATAGATATCACTAATCGTACGCGCCGTTATCGTTGAGTTCTCAGCTGTGCTTCGTGTCGTACTTTTATTAGTATGTGTGAAATGGGCTGGATTTATCGAAATCAAACCCGTAAAAATCAAATTAATCACGATGGCAATCGTCAAACTGACGGGTAATACGAAGCGGCTGACGATGCCAAAATTGGTTACTAACTTAAAGCGTTTTTTATTCTGCATCCCAATCATCCCCTGCATCATATTTCTCAAATGGTAATGAGATATAGAATGTTGACCCTTTACCTTCAACACTATCAACCCAGATACGCCCACCAAGCAGTTGGACAACTTCTTTGGAGATCGCTAATCCAAGGCCGGTACCACCTTGTTTGCGTGAACGCGCTTTGTCAACGCGGAAGAACCGGTCAAAGATCTTAGGCACATCTTTGCGTGGAATTCCCAGTCCTTGGTCGGTCACACTCAAAATGGCATAATTATGCGTTTGTAATAGCCGGACAATAATTTCACTACCATCAGGCGAATACTTAATCGCATTATTCATTAAATTATCGACGACTTGGGTAAACTTATCGGTATCGAGTTCAACCCAGATATCCTTATCGGTAAACTCACGCTTAATACTATATTGTTTTTCCGGATGATCATCTTTTTCGATAATCATATCAAACCGATTCAAGATATAATTTAGCAGTTCATTCAAATTAACATACTCGAGTTCGAGTTTGGTCGTCCCCGAGTCCATGCGTGATAGCGCCAACAAATCATTAATCATGCGAATCATGCGTTCAGTTTCATCTTGAGTAACCTTTAAGAAACTAGGCGCAACTTCCGGATCTTGCCATGCGCCATCTGCTAAAGCTTCAATATATGAGCGAACTGAAGTCAATGGTGTGCGTAATTCATGCGACACGTTCGAGACAAAGGCTTTGCGATCACGTTCAATTTTTTCTTGTTCGGTAACATCATGTAGGACAATAACTAGACCGGAAATAAACCCCGATGCCCGCTGGATTAAACTGATATAGGCGTGCAAAATTAATTCATGGTCCACTTGGGATAAATCAAGCACGAGTTCTTCTTGTTTTTCCAATAACTGCCGTAAGGTGTACTCTTCACCAATATCAAGTAAGTCGATAATCGACTGACCAACCGCATCTTCGGTATGGGCGAGACCTAATAAGGTAAGTGCTTCATCGTTGATAATCGTCACATTCCCCCGGCGATCCGTGGCTAGCACCCCATCACTCATATGAGCCAATACGGAATCTAAACGCCGCCGTTCCGACTCTGAGGCGGCTGTTGACTCTTCAACCCGATCAGACAAGACATTTACAGCTTGCGCTAGTTGACCTAATTCATCATTTCCATAAATTTTGACTTGGCCACTGTAGTCGCCATCCGCAATCAGGCGGGTCTGGAGATTAATCTCTTCAATTGGCCGGGTAATCGCCCGGGCAATCACAAACGCCATGCCGACCCCTAAAATAATTGCGATAATCGAGGCATAGATATAAATACCTGTAATATTATTGATACTTTTATAAACTGATTCCATATTCGCCCGCACGACAATCACACCGACAATCGCATTGTGATTACCTTGCACGGTGACAACTGGCGTCGTGGTAACCTCATAACGGTCACCATTTTGAACTTCAACGTTTTCTTTCTCATATGAACGTTGCGATAGGGCATTTTTGACATTATTATCCGTCGTTTTTTGGCCGATAATCTGTTGATTATTAACATCACTCGTGCCCCGAATGGTGCCTTTAACATCAATCACCCGAATTTCGGTGATATTTTGATTATTAACATCCGTTAAAATGGTATGAATCTTACGGTTGGCTTTGCTTTGATTACTCAGCATTAATTGCTCACCTAGCGACTGATTAACATACGACTGTAACTGAATTTGGGTGCTAAAAGTTTTGCGCGTTTGTTGTTCCAATTGATGCACGAAAAAAGCGCCCACGAGTTCAAGTGTTACCAATAACATCAATGCAAACACGAGCGCAATTTTGAAATGGATGGATTGGAACGATCTAAAAATACGTTGCACGTTAGTCCTCCACTTAACGATGCGATCCAGCAGGATCTATCTCATTCTCTTTATCATTAGTTTAATTAGTCTTCGGCATTCCGCAAGAAATAGCCGACACCCCGGCGCGTTACCAACCAGACGGGATGACTAGGGTTATCTTCGATTTTTTCGCGTAAACGGCGCACAGTTACATCAACCGTCCGCACGTCACCGAAATAATCATAGCCCCAGACAATCTGTAAGAGGTGTTCGCGCGTCATTACTTGCCCGATGTGTTGGGCCAAATAATGGAGTAGTTCAAATTCACGGTGAGTCAATTCAATATCTTCACCCCGTTTAGCAACCATGTAGGCTTCGGGATGAATAACTAGATCGCCTAAGACAATATCACTACTTTCCGCTTCTTCTTCAACTTTTGGTGCGGGCGTTACCGCTTGCCGGCGCAAGTTAGCTTTAACCCGTGCGACTAACTCACTATTAGAAAATGGCTTCGTGATATAATCATCGGCTCCCATTTCTAGGCCGACTACTTTATCGATTTCGGAGTCCTTGGCGGACACCATAATGACTGGTACCGTTGACTTAGCTCGAATTTGCCGTAATACTTCCTTGCCTTCCAATTCTGGTAGCATTTGATCTAGTAAAATCAAATCAGGTTCTTCGCTTTCAAACTTGGCTAAGGCTTCGGCCCCGTCATAGGCGGTCACCACATCAAAATTTTCTTTGGTTAAGGTAAATTTGATGATATCCGAAATTGGTCGTTCATCATCAACAACTAATATTTTACTCATAATTTAAATCCTTCCGCTTCTGGTAGATGAACAGGCTTATGCCTGCTTTTATTTATCACTTAGTTTACTAATTTATATCTAACAAAGCGCACCATTACATCTACGCAACTAAAATTAAATAAATTATACCATATATCACTAAGCGGGCGCGCATCGCATTGTGATGTTATCTTTGTTAAGTTTTTGTAATGTTTCATTATTATATGAAGATAAAAGTTGTGGACGGTAATTCTGATTGGACAGCGTGGTCTTAGTTTGAACGGTGACTATCGGACATTGGTTTAAATCTGATCTCGGTGAGTGTCACACTCTAAACATGTTTCAAGTAACAAATCGTTCTCTTAAGTTTAATTTTTTGGTAGCTTAATAACTACTGCTAAAATCAGTCCTTAATGCGCATTATTTTAACGTTGCTTGGCACACTCTTAAAAAAAAGCTTGCATCCGTTTTTTCTACGTGGTATTATAGTCTCTGTTGTTAAGACGACATATGGACAGTTAGCTCAGCTGGCAGAGCAACGGACTCTTAATCCGTGGGTCCAGGGTTCGATCCCCTGACTGTCCATTACCACGCGAAGTGGTACCCCCTTATGGGACACATATTTACTGCATGGACAGTTAGCTCAGCTGGCAGAGCAACGGACTCTTAATCCGTGGGTCCAGGGTTCGATCCCCTGACTGTCCATCATATCAAAAACTGCACCAACCATTTATACAAGTGGTTTGGCGCAGTTTTTTTGTGGCTAAAAATCTATTTAGCGGTCCGCTTCAAACACGCTTGCCAGGTCGCTTCGTGAAACCCAACTAGCACTTGCTGATCATCAGTTATTAAGATTGGCCGCTTAACTAACATGCCATCACTGGCAAGTAGTTCATATTGTTCCGTCGTCGATAAATTAGCTAGTTTCGCTTTTAAATTTAGTTGCCGATAGACTAACCCACTCGTATTAAAAAACCGTTTTAATGGCAAACCACTTTGGTGATGCCATTTTTTAATTTCCAACACATTTGGGCGTTCATCTTTGATATCCCGTTCAGCAAAGACAAAGTGATTAGCTAACAACCACTTGCGCGCCTTGGCACAAGTACTACATTTTTTATAGCAAATAAATAACATCGCGCTTCCTCCGGTCTTTTGTTACCATTTTGTAATCTTAATTAATTCAAAATTTATTTTTATTCAGTATACCTCAACTTAGTTAATTTAGTATACTTGTACTGTGAATGAATTGTTATTTTAGAATAAATAAACGATTTAAATTTTATTAAAAGGATGTATATAATGTATTTTTTTGTCGATACGATTGTTGATACGCAAAAGTCCGGGATTGAACATGCAATTATTCGCCGGCTTGAATTATTCAAAATGCATAATAAAGATGCAAAAATCATAACTACGAACTACCATCGCACTGTCTACGCTTCATTAACGACTGATGGTTTAAATAACGATGTCATTAATCTGTTTGATTACTATCAAAAGGTCGCTGATGTTCCCTTCACCCCAGCAACATTAGATACCCTCGTTTTACCGGAGCATGCACTCCTTAAAAAAAGCGTAAATCATCAATACCAAGTGGTATTAAACCATAAAGTAATCATGCAAATCACGACGTTTGCCGATACCCAAAAACAAATTGACTTGATTCGCTATCTTGATGATGAAGGCAAAACCATCTATATCGATTATTATGATATTCGTGGCTTTTTGAGTAAACGTGATCACTATGATACCAATAATGATTGGCTAACTGTTGAACAGTGGCTAGATGTCACTGGTCAACCAGTCATCGAAAATTATCATCAAATTAATTTTGATAATAAGGTCGACGTGACCGTCTATCGCTTACGTGGTAAAGATAACGTCTGGTATACCTTTGATGGGGTCCAAGGCTACATGCGCCATTTCTTTGATGAGCTAAACCTTGCATATAATGGCCACAATGCTTTTATTTTTGACCGTGCTTCGGAAACAGCCTGGGCCTCAACCCACATGGTAACACCTAATTATCCGATTGGCCATTTCCATAATAGCCATGTCACTGATACGGATGATATCATGCATTCCAGTTTGAACGGCTTTTTCACCTTCATGATTAAAAACCAAGACCATTTCCACTACATGATTTCGGCTACCGATACCCAAACCAAAGATGTTTTAGCACGGTGGCCTAAAATGCGGGCCATCACGATTCCGGTGTCTTATGTTAGCGATGCCCAACTTGCCAATCAGGTTGATTTTGCCAAGCGTGAAAAGCATACCTTAATCGTGGCTGCGCGGCTCGCCCCCGAAAAACAACAAATCGATGTTGTTAAAGCGATGGTTCAAGTACGCAAGCAAGTTCCTGATGCGCGTGCTGAATTTTGGGGTTACCCCAACGGCGATTACGGCGATCAAGTCAAAAAAGCGATTAAAGAAGCGCACCTAGAAGATGTCATCAGTCTTAAAGGTTACAGCTCAACGGTTAACCAAGAAATGGATCGGGTGGGCCTAAGTGTCCTTTCATCACGTATGGAAGGTTTCTCGTTATCAATTCTCGAAGCCCAATCACACGGACTACCACAAGTGGTTAACAACGTGAAATATGGTCCTAGCGACTTAGTCATTGATGGTCAAGATGGATTCTTAGTCGAAAATAATAATATTGACATGCTTGCGGCCAAAATCATTGCCATTATGAGCGATGAACAGCTACAAACAACCCTATCTGCGAATGCCTATACTGATGCCCGCCGTTATTCCGCTGAAAACGTCTGGCGCCAATGGCAAGTTGTCACTGATGATTATGAAAATAATTATTTAAAATAATATAAAAAGGAGCTTTACTGTGCATTATTTTATTAATTACTCCCTTGTTGATATTAATAGTTCGATCGAACACGCAGCGTTAATGCGCTTAAAATTATTCAAAAGTAATAATCTTGCTGCTAAATATATCACTTTAAATTGGGACTACCTAAATCCATTACGGGTTAAAAACCAAGATTTAACTGATGCTGATGTTGTTAACATGTATGATTTCTTTGCCAACACCGCCCAGTTTAAACAAACCCCGCGCCATCACCTAGCAGACTTACCACTCCCCAACGCGTGGACGTGGGACAATAGCGATGCTAATCAAGCAACCATTAAAGAAGGTGATCGCGTGCGCGCCAAAGTGCACTACATTCCCGGACTCGTTGAAACAACTGGTAAAATCGATTACTACGATACCTTTGGTAAGCATTACCGGACTGAATACTGGGATCCCCGGGGCTTTTTAATCAGTGCAGAACTTTACAGTGCCCAGGGCAACGTTTTGGAACAGGTCCTATATGACGTTAACACGGAGCAACCCGTTTTAACGCGGTTCTTCCACGTCGTTGACAATCAGGTGGTCCTATATCGTCTACAACTTAATCACGCTGGCCAAACATATACATTTAATCATGAAAATGCGCTTATCAGCTTTTTCCTCAACGTCTACACCCAAGCTGATGATGCTGCCGTGCTGTATGTTGACCGCCCTAATTTAGCCCAACCGGTATTGGAAATGCGCCAAACGGTTCAAAAAGTCCTCATGGTACCGACATTACATACAAGTGATCCCGATGATCAAGTAACGGCTAACTTAAACAATGAATACTACTATAGTATCTATGAACACTTGCGTGATTTTGATGCCGTCCTAGTGGCAACCGAACACCAAGCCCAAGACTTACGGCGGTGGTTAGGTGGTAGTGCTGATGATCTTACTTCAACTAAAACGCCGATTTATGCCGTTAGTCGGGCGATTACTCATCCGACTGCGCCAACTGAACCCAAAACGGCGGGTAAAATCATCTATGCCGGTTTGTTAAATGATTATGAAGCGCTAAAAGATATCGTTGTCGCTTATAGTAAAGCGAAAAAAGAATTTCCCCACCTTTCATTGGTGATGGCCGGCTACGGTGAAGCGTATGAACAACTGAAAAATGATGTTGCCAAGCAAAACATTGCCGATATTAGCTTCCCCGGTTATCTCCAAACACCAGCTTTAGCACAAGAATTAAAGACGGCCGCTTTATTTTTAACCACTCAAAAAGGGGATGTGCAACCACTAACATTGTTACAAGCCTTGAGCTTTAGCACACCAGTAATTAGTTATGCCTTTAACTACGGCCCTCGTGATATCGATCCAGATCAACAGGCGATTGTGACTGTCAGCCCGCGGAAACGGTCCCTCCTCGTAAAACAGGTAGTGCATTTCTTTGCCACATCTGACCACCAAGCCCAACAACAGGCCGCGGCCACGATCGCCGCTAACTACTCACCAACTAAAGTACTAGCACAATACCAAGCAACTGGTTTGCTTGGTTAAATCGAAAGGAATTTACGCAATGGTTGATGAACTTACATTTAAACGCGAACTTAATGATATTCAAGACGAACTAGTAACCTACCATAATACTAATGGGGCTTACCAACTATTTAAGCTTTTTGGCGAAAAGTATGCCGATTTATTAGTGGTAACGGATACTGAAGACACCATCCACCGCTATTTTAGCGACACGATCGCGATGACGCTCTTTAATGCCATTGATGCGCATGATTGGAGCGTCGAAGTTGAACACTTAGCGCTCCCAATTAGTCAGTATTACTTTATTAAGGCTGAGTTATTAGACGCGAAAGATGATAACTACGCGGAGGCGCTCCTTAATTATGGTATAGGCCTAACCCTCGAACCAACCAACGTGCCAGCCGCTTTAAAAGTCGTGGCTTTAGCAACCCGCCACCAAGATTGGCCGACTGTTCAAAAATGGGCCACTTACGCTTGGCAATATGCATATCAGGTGGCTGATGTGGCCGCGGTTTTTGAAGCCCTTGCTAACTATACGTATAGTTATCAACATAACGCCCATGTTGGGGTGGTTTTACTAACGATTAGTTGCGCCTTTAACGAAACAAATGGCCGGATAGCCAAACTAAGCACGTGGAACGAACAGCTATCCTTGCCACTTGATGACTTAACGGACGCTGACTTTGCCTTAGTTACCGATGCAGGCTTACCAATTAATTATAATGAAGCGATCGAAGTCGCCTTAACCGAATTTGGAACGACATTACTCGAAATGGAACTCACGGCACAAGCTAAAACCCTCTACCAAGATTTACTAACATTAACAGATGATGAAGATTATGCTGAAATCTTATCAGAATTGTAACAAAGCCGGGTGATTGTTAAAGTTTTGTTACCATAACAGAAAACTGTTCGGCTTTAACTTGTTTTTTAAATAAAAATAAAGTATGATTAACATTGTTTAAACCACATTGTTATTTTTAATTAATTTTAGATTTTTAATTTTAATTAAGCGTGGTTAATATTTTTAACACACATTTTAAGGAGACATTTTCATGAAATTAAAGAACGTTCTTTTCTCATCTGTTGCCTTGGCTGCCATCGTTGCACCAGTCGCAACTCCTATCGTCGCTAATGCAGATACTGCTTCTGATGCAGCTGATGCTGTTACTTCATACGGTGCTGCTAAATCTTCAGCTGCTCCATCAACGGTTGCTGATTTCAGCCTAGCTGCTTCTTCTGCCGCTGCTGCGCTTACAACTATGAAGAGCCAAGCCGCTGCTTTGAGCGCTGCTTTGCCAAGTTATGCATATGCTAAAAATGCTGCTGATTTAGACTTAGCAAAACAAACTGCTGCTAACTCAGCTGCTTATGCTAAAGTTGTTGCGAACGCATCAAGCTTTGCAACTGCTGCTACTAGCTATGCTAACAGCTCAGTTGCTGCACTTAGTTTAGCTGCTAAGACAGTTGCTGCTAAGTCTGCTGCTAAGTCTGCTGCTGATGCTGCCTCTACTGCTGCTAAGGATGATACTACTAAGTCTACTGCTGCTAAGTCTGCTGCTGATGCTGCTAAGTCTGCTTACAACGCTGCAGTAGAAGCTTCTACTGCATATCCAGCAGCTTCAACTGCATTGCCTGCACAATTAGCCGCTGTTTCAGCCATTGCTAGTGCTAACGTTGCCGCTGCTCAATTTGACTTGACAGATGCCCCTGCCGTGACTGCTACTAAGTCATTTACAGTAACATCTGTTAATAGCGATAATTTAAAGCTTGATGATGCTGATGTTACACCAGTTCAAAAAGTAGCTGTTTATGATTTACCAACATCTACTGATTCTGTGGCTGCTTTGTTTGCTGCTTCTACGGCTGCTTCAGGAGCAACATCAGCAGTTCCTGCCGGTGCGTTGTTTGCTGCAGCAACTGATACTGATGCTACTTCATTTGCTGCTAAATTTGTAACTACTGCAGCCGTTCTAGTAACACCATCTTCTGATGCTAAGGCTGTTAATGCTAAGACTGTTGCTGCTGCTAAGGCTGCTTCTGCTGCCGATAAAGCTAATGTTGCTTCTGCTGCTCTTTCATCAGCAATCGTAGCACAAACTTCTGTTGCTTCTGCTGCTTCTGCTGCTTACACTTCAGCTTTAAACAGCTCAGCATACGCAGCTAACAAGACTACTCTTGATCCATTGTCAGCCGCTGCTTCTTCAGCTGCTGCTAACGTTGACACTACTTCAGCAGCTGTTTCAACTGCTACTGTAGCTTCAACTGCTGCTGCTAAGGCTGCTAATGCTGCCAAGGCTAAAGCTGCTAAGACTACTAAGGCTGCTAATGCTGCCAAGGCTAAAGCTGCTAAGGCTGCTAAGGTTGCTAATGCTGCCAAGGCTAAAGCTGCTAAGACTGCTAAGGCTGCTAATGCTGCTAAGAAGGCTGCTGCTAAGAAGGCTTCTAAGAAGGTTGTTATGAAAGCTAAAGCTGCTTTGAAGAAGGCTAACGCTGCTAACACAGCCGCACAAAAAGCTTTGAAGAAGGCTAACGCTGCTAACACAGCCGCACAAAAAGCTTTGAAGAAGGCTAACGCTGCTAACACAGCTGCTAAGACTGCTTCAAGCAAGGCTGCTAAGAAGGCTGCTTCAGCTAAGGATGCTCTTGCTGACGCTAAGTTAGCTGCTGCTAACGCCCAAACTGCTAAGGTTTCAGCTGATAAAGATTTCTCAGCTGCTAAGGTTAAAGCAGGTATCACAGAATAATTAACGTTATTCTTAACTAACTGCAATCATTAAAAAAAGAAGCTGAGACGTTTGTCTCAGCTTCTTTTTCGGTGTTTTCGCATTGGTATTACCCCTATCTGCGTACAATAATCAGTCCGTCGCTTAGCGCTTTGACGAAAGTAATTTGCTGAGGCGTTTATACATGATACGTCTAATATGCCCATGCGCGACGTCAATGATCTTCATATAACTTATATTAAGTATTAATAAATCTGCTATACATTCATAAATACAGCAGCGAATCCCACTTCGCGTATGGTACGCGTAAAACTCACATAATTCGATTGCCATTTTTCTTACTATTGTTTGCTTAGCCATCGTTTTGTCCCCTTTAAATAATTTGGTACTAATATAATACGGATTGCCTTGGCTAAGTGACTTAAAATTTATCATGCTAAAGTTTACCGCCCATTATGTTATCTATTCGCAAGTGGGTGTACAATAAAGCTATTCAGTTTTTGATTTTAGCGTAAAGGAGTCCCACATGTCGCACAAATTCACCTGGCTGCTAGGTTGGAGTACCTGCCTATTTTGCGTCCTCCTATCCGGTGGCGCCGTGGCCGACCAACTCACGACCGTTACCACCCCAAGCACCCCGACCACGCGCAGTACTAAGGCTGATACCTTACCCGTGGTTACCAAGCTCGCAACTAAGTATGATCCGCGCCAGTTGCACCAGACGACCCCCGTTCAAAATCAAGGGGCCCTTAATCTCTGTTGGGCGTACACGGCCAATGATGTGATTGCCTTATCGCTTGGCAAGCAACAGGCGACGACCTATCAGTTCTCGGCTAATTACTATAATTACCTGTTAGCCACTAACGCCTTTAGCGATGTCCGTAATCCTCTCGCCCAAAACCGTACTCTCGATAGTAGCGGTGACGATAGTTTGGCTGAATATCTTGCCTTTTTGGGCTATACGCCAGTGCGCCAGCAACGTTTTAAGACACCGCGCCTAGCGGACCAAGACGTTACCGTGGCTAGTAGTAAATTGATTAAACTCAGACAAGCTGGCATCAAAGCCGATATTCAAGCCGTCTACACCATTGCCAGCCAGCAAACAGCAAGTGAGGCGATTATCAAGCACCGGACCGCTTTGATTAAAAGTGATGTTAAGCACTATGGCGCGGTCAGTGTCGCGATTAATGCCAATAAAACTTTTGACTATTTAAAACGCACCCATCCACAATACAGTCAAAAACTCAGTAATGGGCAAGTGACAACCTTTATCCCCATTCAAGCGTTAAGCAAGCTCCCGATTAACTATGATAATGGTTGGAAGCAGCTAACCTTTGACCATCAATTAACGATTGTCGGTTGGGATGATAACTATTCCAAGAATAACTTTATGCAAAAGCCCCACTATAATGGTGCCTTTTTAGTTAAAAATACGTGGGGGACTAGTGTTTTAGAAAAAGGCTATGCGTGGATGAGTTATGAAGACCTCGATCTTCTCCAAAGTGATTTGCATAGTGTTAAAACAGGGCGCTACGTTGCTAATCACCAGTATCAACAGGTCAATGGGGCGACTAATGCGTTCACTACCTTGCGTAAAGCCCCGTACACCTTTATCGCTACCCGTTATCGAACGGGGGCTAAAGCTAGTAAGTTAACCCGCTTTGGTGTCTATACGACTCAAAATAACGTTCCTTATCAGCTCTATGTGACGACCCGCCGCCTCAACACGCAACATGTAACCTCGTTAAAGGGCTTTACCCTCGTCAGCCGTGGTACCTTGCGCCGGGCCGGTTTACAAAAAATCAACATTAAGAAACCGTATTCCTTAGCGAAAAAACAAGCCTTTACGCTCGTGTTACGCTTGAATAATAGTGCCCAGCGCCACTATATTTTGCCGGTACAATTGGCTTCCTATCGGCAAGTCGTTAATTATCCGTATGTTACGCGTGGCACTTCGTATCTATCACAAACCACCCGCCACTTACAATGGCAAAACTATAGTAAAAATTATCATGTTAATTTTTACTTACTCGGTTATACCCAAACAATGCCGTAACCTGCATTGTATAACTCATAAAAAAGCACCAACATTGCTTTTACGCGTCGTTGGTGCTTTTCTTTAGCTCGTTTTTACTAATCACATTTGACGCCGCCGCCAAATGCTTCCTACTTTTTGACGTAGTTAAACGTATGCGTTTTAGTGCCGCCTTTTGTCGCTTTAATCGTATACGTGTAGTTACTCCGCTGATAACGCATCTACTTGACCTTGCGGTGACACATCATATAATCCCGTAACATTATTAAAATCAGAAATATTATTATCTGTCCCATCAGAATCATAATTAGTAGCTGTCCAAGCTGTTTCGAGAACGGCAAATAATTTACCATATTTAGCTGCCAGATTTTGAATGGCTCGTAAATTCGTTACCGACTTGCACCATCCCCACCTTAATGCCACTCTTTTTGAAAGTGTTGAGGGTATCAGTCGTGTATTGCTTAACCATTTGGGCTAATTTAGCTGGGTTGTCCGCATATTTGGAAACATTCAAACCGGCTGCTTTTTGTGCTTTGGACAAGTTTAGCTGACTAATCGTGTTATTTAATTCATCATAATTAACTGTGTTTTTAGTTGTTTGTGTTGCTGTTGTTGTGTCTGCACCATTATCCGCGCTTACGATTGTTGGTAGCGGTGCTAATAATGTTGAAGAAGCTGTTAGTAGCGTAATGGCTAGTGTACTCGCTCTAAATATCCCCGGTTGCTTATTCATCTTAAATTCTCCATCGTTAATTCCCTAAAAATTAGTTCTGTTGATACTTTTTCATAATTTCTTGCGCATTACTGATTGAAAGGTCCCCCTGCGCTACCATTTTCAAAATAGCCCCCTCAAATTCGCTATTTTCTTGATTAGCAGCTTCAATTTTATGCATTAGTTGGTTAACCCATAACCGAATTGTCGGATAACTCACGCCATAATCTTGTGCTAATTTTTTTAATGATCCTGATGACATAATAAAATCTTTTAAAAAATTTTGACTTTGTTCATCAAGTTTTAAAAACCATTCCATTGCATATTCTCCCAAATTAAACTTTTTTGATTGATTTTTAGATAATTTCAATACGGAAAATTATACCAATATATGTATATTAATAACATTAACAAAATGTTACAAATATCAATTTTGTTAATATATAGTTTATTAACGCTATTTTTTAGGAGTTTTAAAAACAGATTATATTTTTATGATAATTTTTAAATTTAAAATATACTTAATATTTGTATATTTATGTAATTAATGATTATTAAAATTAAACTTTTTTTAGTTATGTTTATTTATTGATTTTTTTATAAAACTTACTATTAGTTATTTAAAGACAACAAAAAACCCGTAATTGGTTTTTCAATCAACCATTACGAGTTTTTAATATTTGTAGTAACTACAATGTTACATTTAGATTACACTTACTGCCTAAATTTACTAACTAATATAAATCAGTAACTTGCTTTTGCACATCGGCATGACTAATAAATTCGTCATATGTCGTTTCAGCACGTTCAACCACACCCTTATCGCTAATTTCGATGATATGATCAGCAATCGTTTGGATAAATTCATGATCATGCGAAGTAAAGATAATTGAACCTTTAAAATCAATCATACCATCATTGAGGGAAGTAATTGATTCCAAGTCAAGGTGGTTGGTGGGGTCATCCATTAATAAAACATTGCTCTTTAGCAACATTAGCTTAGAAAGCATCACCCGCACTTTTTCACCACCCGAAAGCACATTAATTTCTTTAGTTACATCATCACCCGAAAAGAGCATCCGGCCAAGCATCCCACGCAAGAACGTATTATCACTTTCTTCCTTTGCGGCAAATTGGCGTAACCAGTCGATAATCACGGCCTTGTCATCATCAAAGTTATCATTGATATCTTTTGACATGTAGGCCCGTTGTGTGGTGACACCCCAAGTTACTGTCCCAGCATCTGGGGCCATTTCACCTGCTAAAATTTGCATTAACGTGCTAGTTGCGACATCACTACGACTCAACAGGGCGACCTTTTCACCCGGACGCGCCACAAAGGTGATATTATCAAGAATTTTTACCCCATCAATTGTTTTTGAAACATTATCAACCCGGACTAAATCATTCCCCAAGTCGCGTGTCGTTTCAAATTTAATCCACGGATATTTTCGTGTTGAGGGTTGAATATCATCCAACGTAATTTTTTCCAATTGTTTTTGGCGTGATGTTGCCTGCTTTGCTTTAGAAGCATTCGCACTAAAGCGCGCCACGAACGCTTGTAATTCTTTAATTTTTTCTTCTTTTTTCGCATTAGCGTTAGCTTGGAGCTTAGCCGCCAATTCACTTGATTGCTTCCAAAAATCATAGTTACCAACAAATAATTTGATTTTACCAAAATCAACATCGAGCATCATCGTTGCGACCGCATTTAAGAAGTGACGGTCATGGGAAACGACAATTACAATATTTGGATAGTCGGCTAAGAAGCTTTCTAACCAGGCAACCGTGTGCGTATCCAACCCATTTGTTGGTTCATCAAGTACCAAGATATCAGGTTGCCCGAATAATGCTTGTGCTAATAAGACTTTAACCTTTTCTGATTCGGTTAATTCACTCATTTTTTGCGTATGCATACTTTCAGGAATCCCAATTTGTTGCAAGAGTTGCGATGCTTCCGACTCGGCTTCCCAGCCACCCATTTCAGCAAACTCTGCTTCTAGTTCTCCGGCTCGTAACCCATCCGCATCAGTGAAATCCGCTTTCATGTAGATGGCATCTTTTTCCTTCATTACTTCATATAAATGTTTGTGCCCTTGAATTACCGTGTCCAAGACTTCATATTCATCAAACGCAAAGTGATCTTGGTTCAAACTACTCATGCGTTCATTAGGTGAAATCGTTACTGTCCCAGTAGTTGGTGTTAGTTTCCCCTCCAGTACCTTTAAAAAAGTTGATTTACCGGCACCATTGGCCCCAATTACCCCGTATGTATTCCCGGCAGTGAATTTTAAATTGACATCGTCATATAATTTGCGTCCTGAAAAACCGACGCTGACATTCGAAACAGTTAACAAAATGTCGTCCTCCTTTTTAGTTGTCTTGTGTATTATAGCAAGCATTCTCTAGTTTGTGGGCTTTTTTGATTAAATGATTGCTTTATCATCTGGCTTAATCGTATTAAATAAAGCCTAGCCAAAATTAATTCCGCTTGCCAACGCGGTACCTCGGTCCAAAACAAGTAAAAGGGACTAAATTTGTTGAAATTCAGTCCCTTTTATTCGTTTATTTGCAGTGGGCATTAGCCCAGTTAATCCTTTAGTGCGCTTTTTCAAGATATACGATTTCCGTTAGTTTTTTAAATCCATTCGCACAATATACTTTATATGCTGGTAGATTACTTATCTCAACATTCAAGCGGATCGGTAGGTCCACTCTCGTAAGCGCAATGGCTGTAAGTAATTCCTTAACAGCCGCTTTCCCTAGCCCACGGCCCTGGTGAGCTGGGGTGATGGCAAGGCTAAAAATATAAGCCATTTCTTGCCCACACTCAACCGCCGCACTCCCGATAATCACATCATTTAATGTAATTTTATACAAATCAATCAGTTCATCTTGATAATTAACAGCGGCATAGCGTTGATAAAGAGCGAGGGTACTATCCTTAAAACTACGGTAGTTTACTTGGGCAATCTGGTCAATATCCTGCCGTTGTGCCAACGTAACTTGCACTTGGCTTGGCTGGGACTGAACCGGTTTAACTAATTGTGCATCATATTCCATCAGATACTCACCAGTCGCCAGCACGTCCAATTGCCAATTTGTCAAAAAATCACGATTAGCGGCTAAAAATGCTTGCTCTGTGATATATTCAACTTCAGGCACCGGATAGCCCCACGTTTTTAGGATCGTTTGGGTACGTTGTAATAGTTCTTGCCCGACACCTTGACGTCGATAAAGTGGCGCTACTAACAGATTGACACTAGCTTTGGTGGTATCGTCAGCATAAATCGTTGCAAAGCCACCAAGTACCGGCCCCTGATACGCTAAAATAAATGCTGGCATCGCTGGATACACATTAAAACTATTCTCTAAATATGGGCTATCCGCCGTATGATCGGCTTGATGACAAACCTCAATTACTTGTGTCACTTGTTGGCGCTCCATGGGACTTAACTTACTAACTTGTCGATATTGCCACTGCATCATCCTTTTTTCCTTATCTAAATTATAAACTTTGACCTAAAGTACCGTAGCTAACAACTTGCATCCCCACGGTCGCCTCTTCATAAACCTTTTTCATAATGGTTGGATTCGTATTAATGCACCCATGACTCCCAACTTGGCTGTTAACACTTGCCTTACCAAAGTTGCTTATCTTTTGCCAAGATGCATCATGAATCCCATAACCACTTGACTGCCATGGTAACCAGTAATTAACGACTGAGTCATACGCTGTGTCAGCCGTGCCACCACGTAAGTGCACCTTATGTGTGGCGGTTGTCCGATCTTTATACAAGATATGATATACGCCGGTAATCGTCGCATGGCCCACTGATTTTTTACCTGAAATAAATGGCCAACTAACCACTAGTTTGCCTTTTTTATACATATAGGCATGTTGGTGTGTTAAATCAAGTTCAATGTACGTTCCATTGAAGTTCTGTTCATATTTTTTACCAGTCAATTTAGCCGCAACATTCAGCTGTTGCCCAGTTGTCAACGCTGTCGCTAACTTTTGCGCCGTAGTCTTGGCAGGAACATATTGGCCAATGCCACTTTCTGCTGTAGTATTAGTTAACGTAATTGTTTTTTTATTGTGTGTTTTAAATTTAATCTTATGGTTATAACTACCCGTCTTTACTGATAAACTATAAGTTACCCAATTAGCTAGCGGGTTTTTATTAATTTTACCGTTTTGCTTGACCGCTTGTGCTTTAACAGTTGTCGGTACGGTATATGTTTTGTTGTTGACCGTCACTGTTAAGTTTTGCGCAATCATTTTATTAAGCTGATTAGCTTTAGCTTGCATCGCGGTCTTCGTAATCTTGGGTGTTTGATAGGCAGCCTTAACGCTAATCTGATTCGTCTTATTTTGCTTAATTGCCGTGATGATCCGTTGGGCTGTTTGTTGGTAATTAACACTACCACCTGTTTGTCCACCCTTAACCGTGTAATTTGTACTAGTCCGCACTAAGCGGGCATTTTTCGGTTGATTTGTCTTACTTGCAAGCTTTGCTTTTTGCAACTGATTGACAATCGTCTGTGTCGTTGGTATGCCCACCGTAATGGCTGATGTTTGCCCATTTTTAATTTTTTTAAGGTCACTATCAGTTAATTTAGGTTGCACCCGAACGGTAACGGTTTTTGTCGTTTGTCTGTCATTAACTTTAACTTTATAGGTTTGCTGCGTAGCATTCAGCGCTTTTTTAGCTTGTTGTTTGCTCAAGCCCGTTAACTTTACTTTTTGCTGGTTAATCGCTACTACCGTACCACTTTTGTAAAGCGTACTTTGATAGCCAAACCATCCCCCACCAAGTCCTAAAGCAACTAGGCCACTAATAACTGCTACATTTTTTTTATTCATAATACTTACCTTCCATAAAATATGTTAGTACGCCCCCAAGTTCATACTTTCTCTCATAATGGTAACATATTTGTAACATTATGTGGTTCAACCATTCTTAAACTTTTTTGTATTTTATTTTAATTTATTGAGGAATATTTAGGCTATGAAAACTATTGGCACCAATTTATTACATGATCGTACGTTACATCTTACCAGTATGCTCGCCCTCCTGGCCTTTCTATTTGGTCAAGTCAGTGCGCGTGATATCGATACCAAAACATTAGTCGCTTTATTAGCTCTCCTAATTTTAGTCAAGGTCGTTGATGAACTAAAAGGGCTCAATTACCTTGCTAATTATTTAATTGAGCGGGCCAACAACACGCGCCAACTCATCCGCTTGCTCCTACTCCTAACCTTTGGCGCTGCGATGTTGCTAACTAATGATGTTGCCATCTTAACCATTGTCCCCTTATTTATCCAAATTGGCCGGCGGTTAAATCTCAAATATGCGTTACCAATTACCTTGATAACCATCTACGCTAATTTGGGTAGTGCCCTGACCCCCATCGGTAATCCGCAAAATCTGTTCATCTATGGGCATTATCATCTGGGTATCTTACCATTCTTAACCATGGCGGCCCCCATTGCGCTAATCAGCCTTTTATCAATTTGGGGCGTTTCCTTTGCGTTTGCCCCTAAACAAATTAAACAGGTCGAGCTTACCGCTGTCGTCATTAATCGGCGCGCGATGGTTTTAACTGGCATTAGTGCCCTGATCATTTTAGCCGGTGTCTTAGGCGTTTATTCCGTCTGGATTAGCCTTATTACTAGTATTTTTTTAGCTGTCAGCATTAAACCCACCGCGTTACGGGATGTTGATTACGGGATTATCCTTACGTTTATTGGCTTTTTCATTATCGTTAGTGCGCTGCATCATTTAACTAGCGTCCAACAACTTTTAACACATGTTACGCAACAAGGGTGGCAACTTTACTTGACCGGGATTATCAGCAGTCAGGTCATTAGTAATGTCCCCGCTGCCGTTTTACTAGCTAACTTCACTAATAATTATCCCGCCCTTTATCTAGGCGTTACCGTGGGCGGGTTGGGGACGCTCGTGGCTTCCTTGGCTAACCTCTTGGCCTTTCGTCAGTATACGAATCATCATGGCCAACGAAATGGCCGCTTTTTAGGCATTTTTAGTTTAATCAATAGCTTATATCTCATCATCTTTGGCGTGATTGGCTTTGGGTTAATTTTCCTTAATCATTAACTTCACTATTTAACTAAGTTAGCCATACTGTAATAGCTATAAACTAGCATACCAATAATCACAAGGATGACGATAAAGGTTACAAAAATTTGAAACTTTAACGCGCCATGGCGTGGTGGCCGAGGTGGTCGGCGATGCCGTTGGCGTGGTACTTGTCCGGGCCGTTTTGGACGCTGGGTACGGTTTGGGTGCATCTCTTGATCAACTGGCGCATGACGTGGTACGTGTCTTGTGCGTTGTAGTTGCTGCGCTGATTGTCGTTTTGACTTCTCCATAATTTAAGCATCCTTTCTATGAGTACTAATTACTTAATTATACACAACCGTTACAAAAGAGGTGGCGTAAAATGATTTTTTTACCATAAATTAGAACTATCCGCCGTTTACATTGGGCCATCCAAAAGAGCTAGTAGCCTTCTTAAAAAGGGCTGAATCTGATAGATTCAGCCCTTTTTGCACGTGTTATCCAAAATTAATTTAAGTGTTCATTTTCAACATTTAGCGAACTACCATTACCGATATCGGAGCATGCTTCACAATATGGGCCGCCGTTGAGCCAAGTCGTTTGGCAATGCCTTTTTTCGTTTCGGACCCGATTACCACTAAATCAGGTTTAACCATTGGGATGAGCTCATTAACGAGTGTTTTGGCAGCATCACCTTCCGCATAAACGACTTCAACGTCACTAAGACCGGCGTTCAAGGCATCTTGCTTGTAGCGGGCCATATCATCGACAATATCAGCCCGGATATCGAGCATTTTTTCCTTATCTAAAATTGTAATCGCTGAAATTTCATCACTTTCTAAAACGGTCCCAATCACTAACTTAGCACCATCAAGTTTGGCGGCGTGAATTGCGTAGTACAATGCTTTTTGGGCATCGGCCGTATCATCTACACCGACTAAGATTATTTTGGGTGTTACCACTGCTTCTGAAACCTTCATCTTAATATCCACCTCATTTTCTATCGTCCTGACTACTAACTACGGATTTTAGTTAAACCACCCACTAATTAAGCCCGGTAGTCCGTATAAGTCAAGGCCAGTTAAGATGAGCACCGCTAACCAACCTAGGGCCGTAATCCATTTCGAATTAACATATTCACCCATGATTTTCTTAGATGAAGTGAACCAAACAAGCGGAATCATTGAGAATGGTAGCGCAATTGATAGGAAAACTTGTGAATTAATTAATAGGTTATCTAAGGCCCCTTCTTTACCACCGTACATAATGGTTGCGATTAAAACTGGAATAATTGATAGTAGCCGGGTGATCAAACGACGCGCCCAGAGTGGCATCTTCAAGTGAATAAATCCTTCCATAATAACTTGTCCCGTTAGTGTTCCGGTAATCGTTGAGTTTTGACCAGAAGCTAATAACGCAATCGCAAAGAGCATTGAAAGGATGGGTGAGGCAATCGCCCCGGCCAGTTTATTATCTTGTAGCGCATTATATAGTGCGCGGAAAGTATCAAGCCCATCGCCGTGGCCAAAGAACATCGCTGCCCCAACCAGTAATAGTAGCACATTAATAATAAAGGCCCCAGTTAATTGAATATTTGAGTCCCAAGCAGAAAAGCGGACAGCTTCTTTAATTTCAGCTGGATCGTCATGATTGATTTTTCGTGTTTGTGAAATTGATGAGTGTAAGTATAAGTTATGGGGCATTACCGTCGCACCAATAATCCCTAAGGCTAACGTCAACGCACCCCCATCAGTTATAATTTTAGTGTGGGGAATTAGGTTAGTAGCCGTAGCTCCTAAATCAGGTTTAGCTAAAAAGACTTCATAAGCAAAAACGAGTAAAATAACCGCGATTAGCGTTACCACAATTGCTTCAATTTTCCGGAAGCCTAATTTAGTTAATAATAATAGCAGTAAAACATCTAAAACGGTTAAGCTAACCCCGATAACCAAAGGAATGTTGAACAGCAAGTTCATCGCAATCGCACCACCGATAACTTCCGCAATATCCGTCGCCATAATCGCTAATTCAGTTAAAATCCATAAAATAATTCCGACGGGTTTATTGACATGTGATCGTGTTGCTTGCGCTAAATCAAGTTGTGTGACAATTCCGAGTTTTGCGGCCATGTATTGTAATAACATCGCAATTAAACTTGATAGTAAAATCACTGATACTAACAAATAACCATATTTGGCCCCCCCAACAATTGAAGTAACCCAGTTACCGGGATCCATGTACCCAACGGCAACTAACGCACCAGGTCCGGAAAAAGCAAATAATTTTTTCCAAAAACTGGCATCCTTTGGTACTTTGACACTACTATTAATTTCTTCAAGACTAGCGCCATTGGCTGTCTTAAATAGTCCTTGACTCTTTGATGCTTCCATACGTATATCCTCACAATCTATTATTAGCCTGAGTCTGTCTGGCTTGAACTTTAATTAGTGTACGCCTGTTATTTTTTAAAGTCAAAAGTTTTTTAAGTTGGTGAAATTTTTTAGTTTAATTAAGGCGTAAAATTTTTATTCATAAATCTTTAAATTTTTCATCACTAACTAAAATAAGTTTTTATTTTCTATTTATATAATTATTTACGAATCAGCGGATTATCCTTAATTATGCTATAATGAACGTGTCCATCGGAATACTATAGATGTAAGGAAGACTTATTATGGCTGAATCCGTCTCAAAAACCCTTTATTTGCAAACGATTCTTGAATTAACTGGAGGTAGTAACGAAACCCAGGTCCCTAATAATCAAATCGCAGAACATTTACATGTTACCCCTTCGTCAGTATCTAATATGATGACCAAACTCCAAGAAACCGGTGAAGTTGAAGTCGAACCATATTATGGTGTTACTTTAACTTCCAAGGGGCGCATGACTGCTTTAAAACTGATTCGCGCTCACCGTTTATTTGAAGTATTTTTATATGATAAATTAAACCTATCTTCTTCGGAAGCCCATATGAATGCTGATAACCTCGATCACGATGCGGACGAAAAAATGATTAATCAACTAGAACTCTTTCTTGATAATCCAACAACTTGTCCCCACGGTCTCGTAATTCCTGATAAACAATACCACTATCATGCCAAGCATTTTAAACGCTTAACCGAGATAGCCGATGGTACTACTTTTAAAATTAATAGTTTTACGGAAGATTTAGAACTTTTAAAATATCTTGAGTTAGTCGATTTAACATTACATTCACAATGGCAACTGGTCGAACGCTTACCCTTTGAAGGACCCTTAGTTATCGAAAATTTAACCACGCATCATAAAATTCAAATTACCCAACACGCTGCCAATTATATCTTCGTTGAATAGCGTGCTAAATTAGGTAGCGCATAGCATAAATAAACTAAAAAGAGGACTGAACGTATGCGTTCAGTCCTCTTTTTGTCTGTTAATTATAGTCTAGGTGTTTTTCTAAGTGGCTCTGGCCCCAAGTAATCAGTGAACAACACGCCCAATATACTAACGCAATTTCAATGTAAATTGTCATATAATCAAAATTACGGCCGGCTACAATTTTAGCATGCATAAACATTTCTGACACAGTAATCATCGCTGCTAACGATGTCCCCTTAAACAAATCTAAAATAACGTTGCCTAACGCGGGAATTGCGATTCTTAACGCCTGCGGAAAAATTATATAACGAATAATTTTAAAATATGGCATCCCCAAAGATTTCGCGGCATCATATTGACCTTTATCAACCCCTAGAAATGCTGACCGAAATATCTCGGATACAAACGCTGCCCCATTTAAAATAAATGCCAAAGCAGCGGCACTAAACGCTGGAATTTGATAATTAGCATATGGTAAACCAAAATAGATTAAAAATAAAATAACTAGAATTGGGGTTCCCCGCATAAAAGAAATATACGTACGCGTTATGCCAAAAATCAACTTTTTTTTACTCATTTGACCAAGCGTCAAAATAAAACCTAATATTAACTGACCAATAAAACTTACAATCGTTAATTCAATGGTTAATGGTAAACCTTGTAAAATATAAGGCAATGAATGCCAAGCTAATGGTGCATTAAAAAAATTTGGTACTGATAAATGAGCAATTAACTGATCCATATCGCATATCCATTTCCTAATTTTTTAAGGTAAATGTTTTAGCAATGTGGACCGTTGGTTTATGAGTAACATCGGCCCCATCATAGTACTTTTCAGAAATTTTCTTAATTGTGCCATCTTTCAACAATTTTTTAAGTTCCTTATTAACTGCTGTTTGTAGCGCTGTATTTTGCTTCTTCATCAATACGCCACTGCCCGCCGATGTATCACTAACTTGGAAATATAAATTTTTAGGAATTGTTAGTTGTTTACTAGCACCTGGAATTGCTCGAATAGCCATTCTTTGTAAGTAATAATCATTCAAAATTACATCAAGGCGACCATTTTCGACATCACGAATATAAACATCATTAGCAACATTGTCATAATTTACCGCTTTAGCCCCGATTTGCGTGGCTAAACGTTGATAACCAGTGCCAGCTTCACCACCAGCTTTTTTACCCTTCAAATCTGCAAAGCTATGAATCCCGGATTGATCTTTTTTACGAACAATCATACTATTGAATGAATATTTATAAGGTATTGATAAAGCAAATGTTTTTTTGCGTTGTTTTGTGATACCATAATCGTTGACCGCCATATCAGCAACACCTGAGTTAACTGCATTTAGAGTTGCTGACACATCAAGCTCTTTGAATTTAATTTTTTTGTTTAACCCTTTAGCAACGGCTCGCGCAATATCAACATCATAACCTTCCAATTTATTGTCAGTTCCATGATATGATGTTGGGAAAAGCGTACCTGATGTTGCTACCACGAGAGTTTTCTGTTTGGCTAATTTACTAGCTGAAGTTGCGTTATTACTCTTTTTAGCACCACATCCGGCTAAAACCACTGAAAATGCTAATAATAATGTAAAACTGATTATCCAAAATCGCTTAACTGGTCTTCTCATATTTCGATACCCCTATAATTGTCTTGTATACTTAAGCACAATATTATTCTATTATTATGTAAGCTCTTTTACAAGCTTTTTGAAATTTAATTTATATATCTATTAATTTATGACTGGAGAAATGAAATGGTTTTCGATGCAACTGAACTTGCCCATTTAATTCAAACAAATCAACTATCACCCTTAGACGCCGTTGATGATACTTTAAACAAAATTACCGAGTTAAATCCGATTTTAAATGCTGTTACCCACGTTCGTGAGCGAACTGATATTTTAGCTGATATTACTAAAATGCCTAAATCAGCCCCCTTTGCTGGTGTTCCAATTTTATTAAAAAATCTTGGCCAATCATTGGCTGGTTTGCCTAATACAGCTTCTTCACGGCTTTTTAAAGATACTATCGCTAACCATACTGATAATTACGTTGCCGCATTACAACGAGCTGGTTTTATAATTGTCGGTAATACTAATGCCCCAGAATTTGGGTTTAAAAATATCACTGATCCTAGCTTATATGGTGCTACACGTAATCCTTGGCAAACTGACTTCTCAGCCGGCGGTTCTTCTGGTGGTAGCGCCAGTGCTGTTGCTGCAAATATAGTAACTTTAGCGGCCGCTAGTGATGGTGGCGGATCAATTAGAATCCCTGCTTCTTTTAGTGGCCTGATTGGTTTGAAACCAACACGCGGTCGAGTTCCAGTTGGGCCAGCCGGTTGGCGTGGTTGGCAAGGTGCATCAATTAATTTTGCAGAAACACGTTCAATTCGTGATACAGCTAAACTATTAGATCAACTACAAGTCATCCAGCCAGCTGCGCCTTTTCAAACCCCGTTGATTACTCCTAGCTCTAGTTACTTTTTAAATCAGCCCTTAAAATCAGATTTTAAAGTTGCCTATACCCTTAAGTCGCCCGTTAATACCCCCGTTAGTGCAGATGCTCAAACCGCAGTTTTAAACGCTGTTACATTTTTAGAAGACCAAGGTATCAAAACCGTTGAAGTTGATAATTCACTTCCTGGTAAAGAATTAATGATGAGTTATTATATTGTAAATGGTGGCGAAACGGCTAGTATGTTTGCTGAAATTGAACGACACCTAAACCGACCAATGACAATAGCTGACATGGAACTAACTACTTGGGTGATTTATCAAGCTGGAAAAGGCATCACCGCAAGTGATTATAGTCAAACATTAGCTTTATGGGATCAAGCTAGTTTTCAAGCCAATCAATTTTTCGATAACTATGATGCCTATTTAATGCCCACAACAGCTACTACGGCTCCAGCAATTGATGCCCAGTTGATTGACAATGCAACACAATTAAAAATGCAGCATGTCACTGAACTAAGTCACCAAGATCGACTAGATTTAGTCTATGATTTTTTTGCTGACAGTCTCGCTTTGACTCCCTTTACACAACAAGCAAATTTAACTGGTCAACCCGCTATTAGTTTGCCAACCCACATTGCTAAAAATGGGCTACCTTTGGGTATTCAATTTACTGCCCGTAAAGGCCAAGAAGCCACACTCCTCCAAATTGGTAAATTATTCGAAGATCATGCTAAGTTCAAATTGCTTGATCCGACTACTATCATAAAGTAAACCTAGTCAAACAAACGGCTGTGCCAAAACTACTTTTTTAGAATAAATGCTGTAAGCATGTGTTTCAAAAATCAAATCATTCCATTAATACACAAAAAAATACTAATTGTTGTTTAACTGCACTGATGAATACATTGTGCGTAGTTTAAATTTTTTGATCAGTAAATACAAAAAATCGCCAACTCGAACCTTGAGTTGGCGGTTTAACTTAATAAATGACCTTATTTACAGATTTAGGTCTAGCAGTAACATATGACTTATCAATTTTTTTGTATTACCATATTATAACCTTTGGAATCAAAGATCTGTAATGGTGTTCTTTTTACACACAACCACGATTAAAATTCCAAATAAAATTGTTAATGCTCCAGTTAATTGCCATAAAATTAAAGTTTTAGTACTAATCCAAGCAGCTAAGTAACTAATAACTGAAAATACTGCAAAGGTTGAAGTTGTTAAGGCGTGCATTGATGATATATCACCGACATTAAATGAGCGATACATTAGTTTTTCAAAGACGTTTCCTGACATTCCCATTACAATTCCTGCAAGTAATAATAGAATTAAACGTAACATGTTGGGAATTGGTAATGTCACGCAGATAAAACAAATTCCTGAAATGATGTAATCACAAGCAAAAAATGTTGGTGCATTCCATTTTACAAGTGGAGCTAACGCACTACCAGCCAAATCGCCGACTTGTTGTACTGCATTCACTATTGCGAATAACCCTACTGCTAAACCCAGTTCCTTCATAGTTAATGGTAATAATTCAAACAGCAAACCGGTTATACCACCTAAAATTGCTTCAAATAAAATAATCAAAAATGCAGGTAGCGTATGAGTAAATTGATATAACGAATTTTTCATTTGTTTGAGGTAAGAATATGTTACTTCATCATCACTTGGTGCTATAAGTTTGAGCGATTCATCGTATTTTATCATCCAATAGAACACGATACCGATAGGTGCACTAAGACAGCAAACAAGTAGCAGCCAAGTACTACCATGTACCATTAAAATTAATGAACTAATAATACTTATAATAATAACAACACTTGAACTCATAAAATATTGAAAATCAACAGATTTTTCAATTAATTCTTCATTTTCTTGAAAAATAACTGGAATAAAGCCGATTTCAATAGATCCTGAAATGGTGATTACTATGCTTAATAGCAAATATAATATTCCTATCTCTAGTAACCTACTATGACTTAGCAATAACCCAGTGCTCACAAAAATAATTAATGTTTCTAATATTTGTAATTTAATCAATGCTTTTTTATTATTTTTAATGTTATTTAATGATGGTGCAAGTAACATAATCAATGCTTTTGGAAATGCTGCTAAAATGCCAAAAATAGCCAAAATTCGTGCCGTAGCATGATATTGTTGTACTAGTAAATAAAGTAAAACAGTTGTATAAATACTAAAAGCAATCAATAAAAATGCTTGACCCATAACTAGTTTAAAAATGGTTTTATTGATCTTTTTTTTAAATATCATAAGTAAGAACATCCCATCCATATCTATTTAGATTGCTATTATCATATTTCTTAGTCCCGTTAAAATGATAATTAAATAATAAGTAAATTTTGGTATACGTTGTATTGACGGTTACCGTAACGCCCGTAATTAGATACCATAACTCGCATATTTTTATTATCTTAGCATAATTTAATTAATTAAAAAAGCGTTTTTTAATTAATTTTTAATTTTATACTAAAATTTATCAGTGGCAATAAGAGTTGTTCGCGGGGACGATTTATACCGAATAAAAGAAATCTCAAACTTCGAAAAAAACCAATTAGTAATCGAATTAAAGAAAAATTGGATGGCATATGTCCGGTTGAATTCCAGAACCACGCCATCCAATTAATCGCTTAAAACATCACTCCAATTTATGGAAGTCAGTTCAAACATGCTTTTTTTGTATTGTATTCATTATTCAATTTGCTATTCTAAAACATCATGAATTGTCACAATTCCAACTACTTCACCAGTATCATTTAAGACTACTAGGTTTGAGATATTATGATTAGCCATCTTACGCCAAGCATCCCGATTTTGCTCATTTTCATTAACGCTAATAAAGCCGTATGTCATATAATCCTTAGCAACCGAACCCTTAACTCCTGATATATCCAAAAATTTTTTCCGAATATCACCATCCGTCACAATCCCAATAACATCATCACTACTACTTTTAACTAGTGTAATCCCGATACCATAATCACTAATACGATAAATAACATCATTAATCGGCGTGTCTTCATGAACATACGGAATTTTAGAATGCATAACATGTTTAATTCTTTGTAAGAGTATCTTACCAATTGAACCACCTGGATGGTAAAGCGCAAATTTTTCTTTACTAAAGGCAATGGCTTCTTCTAAAGCAACCAATAAGGCATCCCCCAAAACCAACGTAGCTGTTGTTGAAGTTGTTGGTGCCATACCAGTTACATCAGCTTCACTAGCATTACCAATATTTAAGACGAATTGCACATTTTTCCCCAATGTTGAGTTAGGATTCCCTGTCATGGCAACCGTTGCTAATTGATCCTGGTGAATATGCTGTAAAGCTAACATTGCTTGAATAACTTCTTGTGTTTCACCACTGTTAGAAACAAAAATTGCCAGATCATCTTTAGCAACACGCCCTAAGTCACCATGATACGCAACCCCGGCATCAATTGAAAAACTAGGAATCCCAATTGATGATAGTGAAGCTGAGATTTTATCGCCAATAATCCCTGATTTTCCAATTCCTATAAATACAATTCGGCCGTTTAATGCTAATATTTCTTCGACTACGGCATCAAACTGTTCATCAAGACTATCTCGTAGTTTTTCCAAGGCGGCAATTTCTATACTAAAAGTTTTTTGCGCGCTTTTATAGTAGTCCGTCATCAGCAAAAGCCTCCCGCATTTCTCGACTTTCATGGAATAATTTATTAGCAGCCGTTAGAATAGGTCGAATTTTACTTAATTCTAATTGGCTATCTTGATCAGAAATCGCTTCTGCCGGATTAGGGTGAACTTCAGCAAAAATTCCATCAATCCCAATTGTTAACGCTGCTCGTAAAAGAGGAAAAGCATACTCACGATTACCACCAGAATGATTACCATAACCACTTGGAATCTGAACTGAGTGGGTTGCATCAAAGATAACCGGGTAGTCTAGTGACCGCATTTGAATCAAGCTCGTCATATCGACCACCAATTGGTGATAGCCAAACATCGTACCACGTTCGGTAACTAAAATTTTATCGTCTGAAGCAGCAACTTTTTTAACAGCTGATTGCATGTCTTCGGGTGCCATAAACTGAGCCTTTTTTATATTAACAACTTTACCAGTTTTAGCAGCCGCCAACAATAAATCCGTTTGCCGACTTAGAAAGGCTGGAATTTGTAAAACGTCAGCTACTTGGGCAACTGGTTCACATTGATATGATTCATGCACATCCGTTACAATCGGTACATTATAAGTATCTTTAATTTTTTTAAGTACAGCTAAGCCATTCTCAAGTCCAGCCCCCCGACTAGAATCAAGTGAACTTCGATTAGCCTTATCAAAAGAAGATTTGAAAACAAAATTAATGCCAAGTTCATCAGTTAATTCTTTAAGCGTCTGCGCTACTTGGGCACATGTTTCATATGATTCAATTGCACAGGGGCCTGCCAGTAGTGTTAATTGATCATCTTTAAAACCAAACTCTTTAAATACTTCTGAAATTTTTGCCATTTCCATACCCTCCATAATTGTTGGTCTAGCACAAATACTCTAATGCCGTTAAATGTTACGATTATTTTAGCATTCTTTTATTAAAAAACGTTAATTTTTGCTTACATTTTACTATTTTTACCTCTATTTAGACATTAAATAGAGGTAAAAATAGGCAAAAAAGCATACTAATTGTTAATTAATAATTAGTATGCTTTTTTGGTGCATTATCAGGATTGGTTAGCTTTTAAAACACGTTCTTGCGTAATTTAACCTAACACAATTAGTTATACACTATTCTTTAATTACCTATGATTTTATTACCAGCTAATTCTGCACGGTACTTTTCGATAATTCCTGCGACGGCAGGATATGGTACAGCAAATACTACGATATCACCAAGAGTTGCAACTTGATCATTTTCTGCAACAAATGAAACTGTGTTACCGGCATCTTCAAAGTTACTAGCAATTGCTTTACCCATGTTACCTTTACCAAAAACGCTAATGTTTGACATAATTTAAATCTCCTTTTTACTTACTATTTGTTAGTTATTACTATATCACTTACTTTATAAAAGTAAATCCTTTTTTTAAACTTTCTTTTTAAAAAATTAAATTATTTTACAAACGTCATAAATTACGATAAACTTTTTTAGTGTTGTCTTTTCTAAATCAATATTAAGGGAGGAAATTACAAATGTATTTTTCAAAAGCAACTGACGCTGAATTAAACACAATCCTAAAAATTCTTCGTGACGGCCGGGCACAACTAGCTGAAGCCGGTGTTGATCAATGGCAAGGTGATTACCCGAATGTTGAACAAATTAAAGAAGATATAAAAAACGGCCATGCCTATTTGTTTAACGCCGATGATCATGCCACTGTAGGTTGTGTCGCAATTACTAGCGCTCCCGATAATGTCTATGACACTATGGATGGTAAATGGTTGATTCAAACCGACAATTATTTAACAATTCATCGCTTTGCAATCCTTTCAACCCATGCTGGTAAAGGATATGCAACAACTTTGTTTAAGCAATTAATTGCTCATATCACTGCTGAACATCCTGAAATAGATAGTTTACGGATTGATACTCATGTCGATAATAAAGCTATGCAACATTTAATTACTAAAATGGGCTTTACGCATGTTGGTGATTTAAATGGGGTTTACCGCCATAATGATAAGTGCTATGTTTACGAACAAGTAATTAATCGCTAACGGCTTAATTACTCATCCTTATTGTAAGCATTCTAACTAGGCATAGTAAAGTAATAACATATTAAATTAAAACTAATAAAAAAAGAATCTGTCTATCGGTTAGTCAGATTCTTTTTTATTATATTCTTATTTTTCAATTTCGAAGCGATTAGTCAGTTTTTTTAATTCACTAGCAATCTTTCTGAGACCATCGACATTATTTGTAAATTCATCCATTGTCGCTAACACTTCTTCAGAATTAGCTGAAACTTCCTCTGTCCCAGCAGCATTTTCTTGCGTTGAAGCCGCTACATTTTCTAATTTAGCCAATACTGAATCTTGAATATTTTCAATTTCTGCACTAGCCGTTTCAACTTCATTAATGGCTGTAAGCATTGATTGATTCCGCACAAGAACTTCTTTTGAAGATGCTTGTGCTTGTTCAATTAACATTGACTGCATCTTACCACCGGCTACAGAGTTAGTTGTTTGTTCAACCATTGCGCTTGATTTAGTACGAATTTGTTCAATTATGATTTCAATGTCTTTAGTTGAGTTTTTGCTTTGCTCAGCTAGTTTTCTAATTTCACTTGCAACCACCGCAAAACCTTTACCAGATTCACCAGCACTAGCTGCTTCAATTGAGGCATTTAAGGCTAATAAATTAGTTTGCCGTGAAATATCATTAATCACACTGATGATTTTATTAATATTTTGAATATCTTGATTCATTTCATCCATACTATGCATTAAGGCCGTCATTTTAGCTAATTCATTTTGCCAATTTTCATCAACCCCACCCGTAATTTCCATGTTTTGTGTACTGATTTGCGCAGCCTCTTGGGTTTGGCTATTCATTGTTGCAACATTGGTATGTAATAGTTGGACGACCTCTGCTAACTGTTGCACCTGTTGCACACTGTTAGCTGTATCTTGCGCTTGACTACCAGTTACTTCCGCAATTCCTGTAATTGTTTGGGCAACTTCTTCAGTTGCTTTGTCAGTTTGTTGTGATAATTCATATAGCTCATCTGCACTTTGCGCAACATTGATGCTCTGCTTTTGAACATGATTAATTGCTACCCCAATTGATTTGATTGTTTGATTATAATGATAAGTCAATTTTTGTAGTTCATGCCCATTAACTTCGCTAGTTAGTAATTTGTTAGTTATTTTATCACTAAACTGCGTTGCATTAAATTTTTCAGGATCCGTTGAGTCAATTGTTGCAAATTTACCGCTACCTGCCATTGCTAAATAATGACTAAAGCGACCAATAATTTTATCGATTATGCGGGTTACTATAATTGCAAATATGATTGCCACAGTACCTAAAATTAATGCGATAACTGCCGCGAATAGATATAGCGCATGCTCTTCTTGTTTTAAATCAGTTCGACTAACAGCTGAGATTGCCCATACTTGATTGCCCTTGCTTCCCTTATCGTAGTAAGTGGTTTCGACCTTACTAGCTTTGTTAGGTAAAACATGTCCTTTAACTTTACTAGTTGTTGCAATCTGCTTAAACGTATTGGTATTTTTTATATTTTTACCAATAAGCGCTTTTCGGCGCGACGCAATTACAATCCCATCACTGGAAACTAACATTACATTACCAGTTCGCCCAACTTTTAAATTTTCAACATTTTTTTGTAAATTAGTATAGGCTATATTAAATGAAATAACTCCGGCATTGCCGTCTTTATCATGGATTAATTTAGAAACACTAGTTATATAATTACCCGTATTTGCATCTTTATATGGAGTAGAAAAAGCTATTTTTCCAGGCTGATTATTAGCGCCAACATACCATGGTCGTTTTACTGGATTAAAATTATTCGGTAAAGTGGTACTGGTTGCAACATACTTTGCATTCGACATACCAAAAATAGCGTGATTAATAATACTATTTTCTGCCTGAGCTTGTGTAATTATTTGTTTAATTCTTTTTAAATTGAAATTCTTTGAACTATCAAATACTTCATTACTGAGCATTCCATTTATTGCTTGTTTAGCAGACATTTTAAGGTCAACGTCACTTTGTGCTAAATTAGCAGCCGCTGCTTGATTAGCAACATTATTACGCTGTATTAATAGCTGCCGTGTAGTTGCATATGAACCTACGACCATTATTAATACTGGAATAACGACTGCTAAAAACAAAGTTACAATAATTCCACGATTTAAACTTTTCTTTCTTACCATACTCTTAAAACCCTTCTGACATTTTTTGAAAACGATTACGAACACTTACTATTAATGTTATCGGAAAGATTTTAAGTAATTTAAGATTAATGTTTTTAAAATAGCTTATATAATATTTAAATGGTATTTCATGCATAAAACTAACTTCTAAAATGGCATTTAGGTTCTGTTTTCGCATAAATTGAGCGTCCATCATAAAAAGCTCTGTGAAATAATACGAACACTGGTCCGTAATTACATCAGCAGAGCCGCATTGTTAAACTAGCATTTGGGGCGTTACACGCGTATTAACGGGCTTCACCGACCAATTTTTTAAGTGCTATATTTAGCTAACCATTACCAAAAATGACTAACTAAATGTTCTTTGATATAACGTGCGTAGCTTATGGCGTTGGACTTTGCCACTCGCCGTTGTTGGTAACTTTTCAAGTTGGATAAATGTTTTGGGCACCTTATAATGGGCTAAATGTTCGCGGCCATATGCAACTAACTGTTGTTCATCAAAAACACCGGCTTGTGCTACGACATACGCCACTGGTATTTGGCCCCATTGAGGATGTTCAACCCCAATTACACTGATTGCTTGGATATTTGCGTATCCATTATAAACATGTTCAATCTCATCTGGAAAAATATTTTCACCACCTGAGATAAACATATCATCGTCGCGCCCTTTGACGTATAAAAAGCCTTCATTATCCAAATAACCTAAATCACCAGTTCGATACCAGCCATCTGCCGTCAGCTTTTGCTTGAAGGCCGCTTGATCACCAACGTACCCAGGGGTTATATTAGGCGCTTTAATTTCAATGGCTCCTACTTGGGTAATCGGAGCTTGTACTCGCAATTGGACGGGCATTAGAGGTTTGCCTGCCGAACCAATTTTATGTGAGGCGTCAGCAAAACTCAAAGCAACAATCTGAGAAGCACTTTCAGTCATGCCATATGATTGAATAACTGGTAGCGCCATCTTTTGACATTGTGCTAAGGTCGCCTTATCAATTGGGCCGCCACCTAATAAAAATGTTCTAAATAACTGGTTATAACCACTAGCCGGATAACATGCTAAAAGTCGCTTAAGCATCGTGGGAACAACTGACATAATTGTTATGGGTTCGTTGCATAATAAGGCTGTCACTTCAGCCGTATCAAAATGATTTACGAGTTGAACCGGCATCCCATACACCAAGCTGCGCATCATAATTGATAACCCACTAATGTGAAAAAGGGGGACTGCACACAACCACCGGTCCGTCGGCGCAACTCCTAGATTAAGAGCAGAGCCAATTGCTGAGTAGAAATGATTATCAAAGGTTTGCTTAACGCCGTGGGGATTACCGGTCGTACCCGAGGTATACATTATCGAGGCAACATGTTTCGGAGCAAACTCTTGGCTAATTTTAGGTTGTGCTACTCGCGTTATTAAAATATCAGCCAATTGATAAGTTGGGCGGGCTAAAGCTCCCCATGCTACTTGATATTTTTTTAAATGATCATCTACAATTACGGTCTGAACGTTAGCATCAATTAATTGACGCCGTAATTCATCCCCGGCTAACCGATAATTCAACAATACTGGTACTACGCCAAGTTGTTGTAGGGCTAAAATTAATTGGTAGCTTTCCGGGCGATTGCTAACTAAAATCGCAACGCGCTTTTCTTTTTGCAACTGTAAACTAGTCAACTGACCAGCTAGCCGATAGACTGTACGTTGTAACTCACTAAAAGTCCAGCTTTGCTTGCCCGCTATTAAAGCTAGGCGGTGTGGTACTAAATTTGCTTGTTTACTTAACCAATTTTGCATCTGCCTACCGCCCATTATGGGAACTTAGGATATTTACTAAAGTCGGGTTGGCGTTTTTCATTAAAAGCATCTCGTCCTTCTTTAGCTTCATCTGTAGTATAGTATAAGAGAGTTGCATCTCCGGCAAATTGTTGGATACCGGCTAAGCCATCAGTATCAGCATTCATTGCCGCTTTAATAAAGCGTAATGCGGTTGGTGATTTGGTCAGTAACTCATCACACCATGCAAGCGTTGCCTCTTCGACGGTAGCTAGTGGTACCACTTTATTAATCCAGTTCATTGCTAAAGCTTCAGTAGCCGTGTACCAGTGGTTTAAAAACCAAACTTCTTTGGCACGTTTATGGCCAATTACGCGCGCAAGATAGCCGGACCCATAACCAGCGTCAAAACTACCAACTTTTGGACCAGTTTGCCCAAACATCGCATTATCAGCGGCAACGGTTAAATCACAAACGAGTTGTAAGACATTCCCGCCCCCAACTGACCAACCTTTAACCATGGCGATTACGGGCTTAGGAATAATCCTGATTAAACGTTGCAAATCAAGCACATTTAAGCGGGCAATTTCATCTGGGCCAACATAGCCACCATTACCACGCACACCTTGATCACCACCAGAACTAAATGCTTCATCACCTGCGCCGGTTAAAATAATGACCCCAATTGAGCTATCATCACGACAAATGGTAAACGCTTCAATTAATTCGGCCACCGTCACCGGAGTAAATGCATTGCGTCTTTCTGGTCGATTAATTGTTAATTTAGCAATTGCTCCCGTTCTTTCAAATAAAATCTCTTGGTATTCCTTAACTGCTTGCCAGTTTCTTGTTCCCATCTCATAATTCCTTTCAGGTCTAAAATAATTTAAGTAATGGAGGCTTTCATGAATTTAATCGATTACCTCGGCATTAAAGTTGTCAGTCAATCTGCTCAACAAGTTGAACTCAACTTGCCGGTCACTGAAAATATCAAGCAACCCTTTGGTTTGGTCCATGGTGGGATTAACGCTGTTTTGGCTGAAACAGCTGCCAGCATTGCTGCTAACTGTGCTGCCCCACGCGGGCAAGTGGCCGTTGGGGTGGCCATCACATCACACCATCTAAGGCCCACCGTTAACGGTAGTTTAATTACAATCGCGACGCCTCAACATATCGGCACCAAAATTCAGGTGTGGGATGTCAAAATCATGCAACAAACTAATGCTAAACTAGTTAGTACTAGTAGCGTTACTACCATGTTTATTGACCAACCAAAATAAGACTGTCCATCTTATATAATAGCACGAACTAGTCTTATCTAAGTAAATATTGTTCTAAGCTTTAGCCTTAGAATGAAAAGCAAACCATAAAATAATTACATTTAATGCTAAAGCAAGTACCATGGCTAACAAACCAAAAGTAAAGCCATGGATTTTTTGTGTCGTTACGTCTAACGAAATAATCAACGAAACAATGGCTGTTCCAACGGCTCCTGAGAATTGTTGAAAAGTGTTAAATAAAGCATTCCCGTCAGCAATTTTTTGTGGTACCAATCCATGCAGCCCATTTGTCATAATGTTTGAATAGCACATACCCTGTCCTAACGTGAAGAGCATAAACAATAACGTTACGCCCCAAACATTTGCATGCCCGACAGTTAGCCAGTATAACACTAGTGCAATTAACTCTAAGCTTGCACCAACTAAAATCGGCCGTTTAGCACCAAACCGATCTAATAACATCCCCCCAACAGGAGCAAGTAATGCCCCTAATAAAGCACCGGGTAACATGGCGATTCCTGATATAAACGAACTTTCATGCAAAGTTAGTTGAATCATCGTTGGTAATAAGAAAGCCATTCCTAAAATTGTAAATTGAGTAAGGCCAAAACTTAGTAAATGTAAAATAAATGACCGCTCTTTGACTAAATTCAAAGCCAAAATTGGATGTGATTGTCGTTGATACCACCATGCGGTTATTCCACAACTAACTCCTCCGATAGCAATCCAGACAAGTCCTAATATTGTACTAGTTGCTAATTTATTAAAGCCTAAAATTAATGTACTAAAATCAATGGCTAGTAGTAACCAACCAACAAAATCTAAATACTTTGGGGGCGTAACGTTATCCGCACTTCTAATCGTCATTATCCCGATTATTAAGGCAATGATTATTAGTGGAATAATACAGATAAAAATAGCCCGCCAACTCCAAATACTAACTAAAAAACCACCAAATGTTGGCCCAACCGCAGGCGCAATGGCGGTAATAAAATTACCGACACCCATTAATAAACCAATTTTGTTTTTAGGGGCTTGCGTCAAAATAATGTTAAACATCATTGGTAAGCTAATCCCTGTTCCCATACCTTGAAACACCCGACCTATAATTAAAAGCGCTAAATTCGGAGCCACGGCATCTAATATTAACCCAATTAAAAACATACTTGCCGCAAACGTAAATAAATAAGGTAATTTAAATTTACGCATTAAATAAACGGTTAATGGCATCATCGCTGCTAATACCAAAAGATAGGCCGTCGTTAGCCATTGAATATTGGCTAATGATGTATTAAATTCAACGGTTAGTTTGGGAAATGTTATATTCATGGCTGTTTCAACTAAGACGCCCATGAACGATAATAAACCGGTTGCAAAAATTGACAGCAGCAACCGGGGTGTAATCTTATTCATAAATAAATTGTTATCCTCCTAATTTTAAATATGACCATCTTATATAGTTACATAAAAAAAACGTTGGTGCAAACAAAATTGGTTAAAGATTTAACCGACACCACCGTCATACTTGGTTGAACACTAATGATACTAGATGAACTAAAAATTTTTAGCGTTAATTGCTTCACGTAATTTTACGATGTTCCACGTGAAACACCCTATAAATTTTGCTGAATTACTTGCATCCCCTGTTCTATTGCTAATAATTGATTCGCATAGTCTTCAAGTTTTTGCGCATATTTAGTAATGCTATCGTCTGAATTTTTATAACGTAACTTATGCTCTAAGCTTGCCCACATATCCATCCCGATTGTTCTAATTTGAATTTCTACGGGGACCTTTTTTAACCCCGTACTTTGAAAAACGGGGATTGCCAATACCAAATGAAGGCTACGATAACCACTGCTTTTGGGATTTTTAAGGTAGTCTTTTTCTTTAATTAATTCGATATCACTTTCATTAACTAATAAATCACGAATAGTATAGATATCATTCAGATAATTTGTAATTACTCTTAATCCAGCTACATCATAGATTTTTGCTTGAACATTAGCTGCTGTGACTTTAATCTTCTTTCTATTTAACTTATCTAATAAACTCTGTGGTGTTTTCATCCGTGAGTCAATCGCATGAATTGGATTATAGTCATGCATCACTTGAAACTCGGAATCTAAGTTTTCAAGTTTTGTAAACAATTCATTGGCCGCTGATGAATATAACTGATAAAGTTTGACAAATTTTATCACTTCGGCAATTGCAGGACCACCATCAAAACTCTGAAACTGACCATGGAGAGTTTCCACATTAAACACGTTAATTTTATTATGTATCATAATTTATCCTTTCACTTAAAAGCTCACAACCTACCCCTTAAATTATACAGATATTGATCACAAATTACGCCTCTTAACTGTATGCTTAGCGATAAATTTAAGTTTATTTGTGTTTTACCCTGAGTTGTGTTAAATTATAGATGAACATATGAGCATTTATTCATATAAAATAAAGTGAGGTTTTATCATGCATATTAACGAACGTCTTTCCCAAAACTTGTTTGGCGCGGGCTTACTTATTTTTTTAGGCGCGCTAATTTTACCACTCGCAAATAATATCTTAGCAATTCTTTTCATCTTAGCAACTATTTTAGCTGGTTTTGAAATTATTACAGAAGGTTTTGGCGAAACTTGGCAAGATACCCGTATGCACCATAAGTTTATGCCTAATATCCATCTTTTGATGACGCTAGCCGCCTTTGGTGCCATTTTAATTGGTAACTTTGAGGAGGCAGCCCTCTTAATTTTGATTTTTGCCGCTGCCCACATTCTTGAAGAATATGCTGAAAATAAAAGCAAACGTGAAATTACCAAGCTTTTAAAAATGAATCCAACTGAAGCCAAACGAATTAAGCCGGACGGGACAATTGAGATCGTCGCGGTTAATCAATTAAAAATTGGTGACCAATTACAAGTAGTGAATAGTGCTCAAATTCCGACTGATGGGGTTATTTTATCAGGAATGACAACCATTGATGAAGCCAGTATTACTGGTGAAAGTATGCCCCAAGAAAAGCAACCTGGCGATTTAGTATACGGTAGTACCATTAATGGACCGAGCGCGTTTACGATGGAAGTTACGAAAGCTAGTGACGATACCGTTTTTGCCAAAATTTTAGAATTAGTTAAGCAATCACAAGCCTCATTATCACCAGCTGCGACTAAAATCAAAAAAATTGAACCTTATTACGTAACAACCGTATTAGCCCTCTTTCCTTTAGTAATTATCCTTGGCCCGGTGGCCTTTGACTGGTCTTGGCACACTAGTCTCTATCGTGGTTTAGTCTTTTTAATTTCTGCTTCGCCTTGTGCATTGGCAGCCAGTGCGATTCCTGCAACGCTATCTGGCATTTCCAATTTGGCTAAACGTGGCGTGCTATTTAAGGGTGGTGCTTACTTAACCAACTTAGCTGATTTAAAAAATATTGCCTTTGATAAAACCGGTACCCTAACAATTGGTAAACCACAAGTTACAGATCAAGTCTTTTTACCTGAAGTCGATCAAAAACGCTTAATCAATATTATTTTTGCAATGGAGCAAGCTGCTAATCATCCTTTAGCGACCGCCATTGTTAATCATTATCAAAATGTAATTACGACACCCCTAACTTTAACTGTTGATAACAAAATTGGGCATGGCTTAACTGCTGAATACGCTGGTAGTCATTATCAGATTACTAAACCTAGTTCATTTCCTAAGCTACCCGACCGATTAGCTACCAATTTAGACACTTTAAGTCACGCCGGTAAAACTGTTGTTATTATTGCTAAAGATAATCAGCCAATCGGTTTACTTGCATTGATGGATATTCCTAACGAAAATGCTAAATCAGCAATCAATTACTTTAAATATCAAAATATTCATACTACAATGATAACAGGTGATGCCAAGCTCACAGGCGAGGCAATTGGAAATACACTTGGAATTGATAGTGTGCTAGCAAATGTGTTACCAACGCAAAAAGCAGATGTTATCAAGCAAAATCAAGTAAATGGTGCGACTGCCATGGTTGGTGATGGTGTAAACGATGCCCCTGCCTTGGCAAATGCTGATATTGGTATCGCGATGGGGGATGGAACCGATGTTGCTATTGAAGTAGCCGATGTGGTGGTCATGCAAAATGATTTAGCTAAGTTAACATATGCTCATCGTATTTCTAAAAAACTAAACCAAGTAATTTGGCAAAATATGATCTTTGCCCTGTTAATAGTTTTTTTGTTGGTAATCTTAAACTTTATGAGTATAACTAATATTACTTTAGGAATCATCGCCCATGAAGGCAGTACCTTATTAGTAATTTTCAATGGCCTTCGCTTACTATTACCATTAAGAGCTTAAGGCGTCATTATCGTAAGAAAGAATAGGATTTTGACATGGTCGCAAACAATTTTAACGAACAACAACACAAGCAACAATTATGTGATTTAGCTAACGGTATTCCCATTACTGATGACTTAATTGCAATGACGAGTTTTTTTAAAGCTGTAAGTGACCCAACCCGCATGCGCATCTTACTGGCCTTAGCAAAAACACCACTGAGTGTTAATGAAATTGTCGATATCTTGGCAATGAGTCAATCTTCAATTTCACATCAATTAAGCTTACTAAAACAGGTTAAGCTAGTTACCAGTCAACGACGTGGCCGTAATATCCACTATCAACTTGCTGATGAACATATTATAACGATCTTCCAACAAACCAAAGCACACCTGTTTGAAGAACGTTAAACTAAAAAGCTTGCACTAAAACAATTTTGCTTAAATTGTTTTAGCGCAAGTTTTTTTTAATACCATAGTCAAATTTTAATTTTTGTTTCTTAATAACTTAGCCTGTTTAACATCGGCAGTTGTTGATGTACCAGCTAGTTGCATATCAATTAACAATTCATGATTTAATTCATTAATTACTGATGCGACGCCGCTAGCGCCACCTAAAGCTAACCCATAAATAACTGGTCGTGCTAAGGCAACTAAATCAGCACCACTGGCTAAAGCTTTAAAGACATGCGAGCCACGCCGAACACCACTATCAAAAATAATTGGTACCCGGTGGTTAACTGCTTGTGCGATATCATGTAACACATCAAAGGCTGCAGGCCCACCATTTAATTGACGGCCACCATGATTTGAAACATAAATACCTTGTGCACCAGCACCGATTGCTAGTAATGCATCTTCTGGTAATTTCATCTGCTTAGTGCATAGCGATGTAAGTTAAAACATGCGTTGCATCACTTAATTGTGTATTTGCCATCGATTTGGGGCCCTCCTTACATCTTCAACCTTATATTATAAGCAAATTACTTATTTATAGTAATTATTTAAACTTAAATTATACTGAAAACCACCGTTGCCCGGCACTGGTTCGGTGTATCTTAACGGTCGTGGCAAACACTATATTTAAATTAGTAGCGGTTAACACTTGTGTTGGCGTCCCTGCAAGTAATGTCTTGACAGTTAATAACCAAACGATATCACTGTATTGATTAGCAATATTTAAATCATGCACAATCTGTATAATTGTACAAAACTGACTAGCTGTGCTGATCAAACTTAAGAAGCGCTGTTGATATTTTAAATCCAAGTATGTTAATGGCTCATCTAACATTAAAATTGATTTTGATTGAATCAAGCTAAAAGCAAGCCATACTCGTTGTTGTTGACCACCAGACAACGTGTTAACATTTTTTCCTTGTAAGTCTGCAATATCTAACTGTTTGAAAACTTGCTTACGCCACCCCGCTTGAGGATGATTAGTCGGCACTAACCCTAAAAATTCATCAACTTTAATTGCATCATAAAACCTATTTTTTTGAGGTAAATAAGTTAGCGTAGCTTGATCCAAAATCACACCCTCATACGGTATTAAACCAGCTAAGGCTTTTAATAAAGTGGTCTTCCCAATCCCATTTGGGCCAACAACACTGATAATTCCAGTGGTTGGAATAGTACCACTATACTCATTAATAATCACTTTTTGACCTTGTTTTATTTTAATATTTTTAAATTTCATTGCGCCACCTTACCATTATCCATATTAATAACGGTGCACTAATAATTAATAGGACTGCATTAGTTGGTAATTCATCTGGTGCCATCACCCAATGTGCAAGCAAGTCAGCTAAGACTGTTAATAAAATGCCAGTTAAAGTTGTCAGGCCTAACCGTTCCTTTAAACTTAGTGCTTTAGTTAATGTAAATATTTGGACCCAAACCAACCCTACAAAAAATACCGTTCCAATAATGGCGGTTACTGCTCCTAACCACATTGCCGCCATTATTTGCAACCAAAATGAGACCTTGCTTTCATTAAATCCTAGTTGTTTCCCTTGTAAACTAGGAATGGCATAGTAGGTTAATTTATCACTGTACCAACACCAAATTAGCCAACCAATCAGCATAATTATAAATAAGCTCACAACGTCGATCCATGTAATTGTACTTAAACTTTTACCAATAAAGCCATTGTTTGCTGTAATGATCGTCGTTGCTGCATTAAAAAACATTGCTAAACTTAGCCCAACCAAAATCAAAAGTAATGGTTGCTTGAAAATGCTTAAAACACTATATCGTAAAATACTCACTACTAAGATGCCAAAAAAAGCCCCTAGTAAGACACGGTAAGGTGCTAAATTTGGTAATAAAACGAGACTGGTAGCAACTGCAAATTCACTCCCATTTGCTAAGCCTAACATGGAGCCATCAAGGTAATTAGCCCGCAAGGTTGTTTGAAAAATCAGTGCACTCCAAGCTAACATAGCCCCAATTAATATCGCCGCAATCACTCTAGGCATTCTTAATTGCCATAATATCGTACTAGTCGGCCGCCCAATTCCTAAACTAACTATTACTACTAATATAATTATTGCACTTAAAATATATTGTCCCTTTTTTTTACTCAACTTGTGCTAACCATTCCTTAATTTGTTGATATGCTTGTTTAACCTTTAAATTAGCAGTTGGACTAAACACCGGGGCCGTCACATCATAAACATGCTTACTTTTAACTGCTTGTAAATTAGCGTATGGCGCTTTAGCGAACGTGGCGTTGAAATTGGCTTTAACTTCGCTAGGCATCGCATGTGCTAATCGAATAATAATATCTGGATTTGCTTTAACAATTTTTTCCGTGCTAGGCGTGCCGTATAGCGACTGCTGGTTGGCGCCAACCACCTGACCACCCGCCCGGGTTACTAAATCACCAATGTAACTATGTGCGTTCATTGTTAAAAAACCACCACCTGGCATCCCCATTAAAATTAAAACTTTTGGCTTTTTACTGACATTAACAGATTTCAATTTGATATGGCTAATAAGGGCTTGCGCCTTAGCAACTCGCTGATATTGCTGACCTAACTGGGTGATACTTTGCTTTAACGTTCCATAGTTAGTAAAATCAAGTGTCACCATTTTGATGTGTTGCGCTTGTAATTTAGTGCGGTAATCATCAGTAAGCGCTTGGTCAACATAGACAACACTTGGTTTTAGAGCTACAATTTTTTCAAAATTAACTGCAATGTGATTACCTACTTTAGGTAATTTCCGCATTTTTACCGGAAGTTCACTAAGCTTGTTAGCCGTTGGTACCCCGACTAATGGAATATCTAGGGCGCTAAAGACTTGGGTCATCGCCGTTGTTGTTGTAATAATTCGAGTGTTTTTAGTTTGTGTCACTTGAGAATGCTGCGCCTTTAGCAAAAAAAATAGCCCACCCAAACTCAAGCCTAATAATAATCCCACTAAAATTAATCGCTGTTTTTTATTCATTAAATTATCCTACTTTAATAATGACCGAGCATATGCTAAGCCAACCACTGCTGATAACGTCGCAAAGCTAACAATTATTAATTGCTGATTCGTTTTTCTGGCCTGCTTGGCCTTGGCCTTTTGTGTCAAATTATCCTTTTGCTGAGCTATTTTTGTCGCTTTAGTATGGTTCTTTTTTGCTTGTTTTGCTTGACTAGTACTACGCTGCTTAGAACTCCAATTACTAGCACTACTCGCTGTAATAGTTACTTTTGTGGGTGTCTTAGGTTTTTTTTGGCTAATTTTTAATTTAGGTAGTTTTTGGGTTTCAAAAGCGATATTAAATGGATATTTATGATGATAATTTAAACTATCAATATCGACCTGCATTCTCCCAATTACTGGTTTAGCAATTTTGGTTACACTAAATTTAATTTCGTATTGATAACTAGTCCCCACAATTTTTTTCGTTACTTTAGGATATTGACCATTAATTAGTAATACCTTAACTGGATATTTACCCAACTCATGACTAGTTACTATATCTAAGGTTACTTCATAAGTATTACTTAAAACGATTACTTTAGCTGGTTTAATAAAATACGCATCCGCCACTGACGTTTGTTTTGTTTTATATTTCTGAACTGTGTAGGGTACGCGATATGTTTTTAATGCCGCTGTTGCATTGTCAGAATAACCAAACCAAGTTAAAACCCCCAAAAGTATAAGTATCCCCCGATATAATTGCTGTCGCATACTACTAAATCTCCTTACTTAATCTTGACTAAAGCACTCACGTTATGCGTAAACAACTTAGGTACATGATATTGCATCTTAACCTTAATATAACGACCATGCCGTATTTTTCGTAAATGCTTTGCCGAAAGATAGCCATACCATGTTCCAGTTTTACCGTGGCGTGTTGCTTTTAACTTGACACCATCAAAAGTTAATTTTCGCATATAATTCATCATTTTTGTTTGTTTTATAATAATTTTTTTATTCTTATAAATTATCTTGCGTTGCCATAAATGATCAGTTTGAATCATCGAGTACTGATGTTTATTATCACTTTGCATATACGCAACATTCCATTGTTTGGTCTTAGCTAACACTGGGGTCGTTACTAATAGTGAACTGCTCATTACGGCAATTGTTAAACTAGTTGTAATAATTTTATTCATTTTATCGCATCCTTCTTTCATAACTAATTACTATTATAGCTATTTTTTTATCGAATAACGTCTTTTGATTAAAAAATAGCTAATTACTTACTTAAGTTGGCCTAATTTAAATTCTATATTACGAAAAAAGCAACTAACTCAAATTTTGAATTAGTTGCTACGCATTTCTTTAACTTTTAAACATTCTGACTCATTTACTAAAAAACTTTAAGGTTCAATGATTGTACCATCTTCAGTGTTAATGTAGTTTTCAACGTTGTCTAGCGAGGTAATCACAGCTCGCTTCCCTGTCTTTTCAACAAAACTAACGGCCGCCTCAATTTTAGGCTTCATTGAACCAGCTGCAAATTCGCCAGCTGCAAGATATTGCTTGGCTGTCGCCACATCTATTTTGCCTAATTTTTGTTCTTCTGGTTGATTAAAATGAATATAAACATTTTTAACAGCTGTCAAAATGACTAATTCATCAGCATCAACTAATTCGGCTAGCTTAGCTGCTGAAAAGTCTTTATCAATAACCGCTTCTACCCCAACAAATTCATCGCTCTTAGTCATCACTGGAATACCACCACCACCAGCTGCGACTAATGTTGTTCCATTAGCAACGATTTCTTTAATTACATTAGCCTCAACAATGCTAGTTGGCTTTGGTGATGGAACTACTCGCCGGTAACCCCGCCCAGCATCTTCAACTAATGTCCAATCGGGATGTTCGTTTTTGATCGCGGTAAACTCTGTCTCCGTATAGAATGGGCCAATTGGCTTAGTTGGTTTTTGAAAAGCCTGATCAGCCGCATCAACCACTGTTCGTGTCACTATTGTAGCGACATCACCCGTAATATCTTTTGCTTTAAAAGCTTTATTAAGCGCATTACTAAGCCAAAAACCTAATTCACCTTGGGTCATACCGCCTACTGTATCTAGGGGCATCGCTGGATTTTTAGCTGATCCGCCATTAATTTGTTGTAATAATAAATTTCCTACTTGTGGTCCATTACCATGTGTTACCACTAATTGATTTTCGGTATCGTTCAAAAAACCTACTAACTGTTGAGCAGTGGTAACTAATGCTGCTTGTTGCGCTTGGGCGCTAGGGTCATCTGTTAAAATGGCATTTCCACCTAAGGCAACCACAATACGTTTAGCCATACACTTATCCTTTCCTAAATACTTAATTGACCAGTTGCTAAGAATATGACAGCAAGAACTGCTAAGCCGACAATGATTCCCATCATAAGCCATTCATTCTTAGGAACTGTTTTACCATTTTCCTTACGAGCTCGAATGTATAAAACAAAACCTAATACATAAGCAATCGTACATAACCATAAATACTGCAAACCAGATAAGGTAATTGCTGTTACTTCAAAGATGACTGTAAATAGTCCAGGCAAAATAACGCGCAGTGCCCTTTGTTGAAGCCCTAATTTTAATTGATATGCCCCGACTAATGTGTAGCAAACAACAATTGCTGCTGTACATAACGAATATGCAAAGTTATAAGCTTGATCCGTAAAAATCAAAGTTATTAAAAATACTTGCACCAACACCTGTGTCAAAAATAATGAATTGGCTGGTGAGTTAAATTTATTCAGCTTACCAAACCAAGTTGGTAACAACTGTTGCTCTGCCATTAATGATGTTGCTTCAACCGGTAGCATAGTCCATGATAGCCAAGCACCTAAAATTGAAATTATCAAACCGATACTGATAAAGGCTCCACCAAATGACCCGGTCATATCTTTAAAAATATAAAGCACTGTGGGATGATTAACCTGTAGTAATTCAGCTTGCGTCATATATCCATAAGGCAAGAGTGAAACAACCACATATATGGATAACAGAGCCAGTAAACCAATAATTGTCGCGCGCCCGGCATCCGTCTTCTTTTTAGCCCGACCGGCCATCATACTGGCCCCTTCAATTCCTACAAAGACCCACATCATTGCCATAATACAACCTTTAATTTGGTTAAAGATACCACTTGTAGTTGCTTTACCAAATAAGGGTTGCTTTTGCATGTTTACGCTAAAATTTTGCCAAAAATGTTCAGTAAATAGCCCGGCTTTAAATGAAAGTAATGCAATCACCACAAAGGCAAATAAGGGAATCAACTTACAAATCGTCACGATTGTATTAATTGCGGCCGCAGACTCAATTCCACGTGTTACTAATAAAGTCAGGGACCAAGAAATAAGAGATGCAATTACAATCGCACTGATACTATTACCTGACTTTAAACTTGGAATAAAGTAACCCATTGCTGACATTAACATCGTTGCAAACGCCACATTTCCGAGCCACGCTGATAACCAGTACCCCCAGCCTGAAATGAAGCCCGCAAAATCACCAAAGCCATCCCGAGCGTAATCTGAAATACCTGTTAATTTAGGCTTATTAATCACTAAATTATTTAAACTAAGTGATAACATCAAAATACCAAAGCCAGTAATTAGCCAAGCAATTAACACAGGGCCTGGTGTCGCTGCTTGTGCCAGTGTATAGGGTAAATCGAAAATCCCAGCACCAATGGCACTACTGATGACTAACGCTACTAACGCGGGTAACGCAATACCTTTACTATTTATCTTTTCTTCCATGATTTTTACCTATTTATTCTTCTAAATCAGGTACCGCTGGAATAAATAAATTACCTAATGTAGCTGCCATAATTGCCTTAATTGAATGCTTACGGTTTTCAGCTTCATCCCAATGACGCGCATACTTACTACGGAAGACTTCATCAGTTACTTCCATTTCAGTAATACCATATTGTTCCTTAACATCTTCACCGTATTTAGTATTTGTATCGTGAAAGGCTGGTAAGCAGTGCATGAAGATTAATTGATCATCTGGAGTACCTGTTGCGCGCATCATATCCATGTTAACTTGATATGGTGTAAGTAGCTTAACTCGTTCTTCCCAATTTGTTTCACCCATTGAAACCCATACATCAGTGTAAATAATATTTGAGCCTTTCACACCAGCCTTAATATCATCTGTAACCATTGGTTTGGCTCCAGTTTGACTAGCAAATTTTTTGGCAATTGCGATAACATCAGCCGCAGGGTGTAATGCTTTTGGTGCAACAATATGGATATTTACCCCAAGCATTGAGCCAGTCACTAAGAGTGAATTAGCCATGTTATTACGGCCATCACCAACATATGTTAAGGTAAGGCCTTTTAAGTGACCAAAGTTTTCTTTGACGGTCATAAAGTCTGCAATCATTTGGGTAGGGTGCCATTCATCTGTTAAACCATTCCAAACCGGTACACCTGAGTACTTAGCTAAACCTTCAACATCTGCTTGTTTAAATCCACGAAATTCAATTCCATCAAACATCCGGCCTAAAACAATCGCGGTGTCTTCAACTGATTCTTTTTTACCTAATTGAATATCATTGGCCCCTAAATATTCAGGGTGTGCGCCTAATTCAATGGCCGCAGTAGTAAATGCTGCCCGTGTCCGGGTTGAAGCTTTTTCAAATAATAAAGCAATATTTTTACCTTCAAGATAACGGTGTGGAATATTGTTATGACGTAAGGCTTTAAGATGTAAGCCAAAATCAACTAAATATTGAATTTCTGCCGGCGTAAAATCCTTTTCTGCTAATAATGAACGACCTTGAAAAACTGAGTTAGTTGCTACTTTAGTCATGATAAAATCTCCCTTAATTTGTTAAATAATTTGCTTAAATATCTTCACGCCATAATGGTTGTGACATACAACGTGGGCCACCACGACCGCGTGATAATTCACTTGAAATAACCTCATGGACCCGAATGCCATGCCGTCTTAACAATTCATTACTTACATAATTACGGTTGTAGGTAACCACTTCACCTGGGGCAATTGTCAACGTGTTTGACCCATCATTCCATTGTTCACGTGGTGCAACAATTTCATCCCCTGAGCCAGTCATAATCATATCGAGTTCAGAGAGGTGTAACACTTCTTTCAAAGTTGCTGCTAAGTCAGTTCTATGTGCTAATTTAACTGTGCCGTTTGCCCCTGGTGTCATGATGAAAATATTCATATGCCCTTCATCGTTCATAATACCTGGGAAAACAGTAAATTGATCGTAGTTAACCATTGTAAAGACCGTGTCTAGATGCATCATTGCATGATTATGTGGGATTTCAACGGCCACTACTGTGTCAAAGTTTGATTCTGAGTTTTTAAATAATTCTTTAGCTAATCCTTCAATCGATTTTGAAGATGTTCTTTCTGAAACACCAATTGCAAGGACGTGATCATTTAAAATTAATTCATCGCCACCTTCAATTCGCGTATCATGATTGCGATCACGCCAGACGTTTACCTTGCCTGCAAATCGAGGATGATATTGCATAACGTATTCGGTAAATAATGATTCCGGCCGACGAGCCTTAAATGTCATATGATTAATTGTAAGTCCATGGCCCATTGATGCTTGTGGATCACGCGTAAAGTAAGCATTAGGCAATGGATCAAGTAAGAATGGATTAGCAGCATCACGCCCTGCTAAATCATGTAATGAATCATTACTAAAATCAAATTCATTACGCCGTATCCCAGCATATAGTTTGGTAACCATATCGCGAGTTGAAAAGTCTTGTAGATATTCATATAAAGCATCGTGGGTTGTCCCAAGGCCATAACCTGCTTCATCTAAATATGTTTCCACAAATTTATGCCGAATAGCGTTATCCTTGTCTAAGACATCCACCGCTAAGTCGTCAATATAAAGTGTTTCGGCGCCATTATCTCTTAAAGTTTGTGCAAAGAAGTCATGCTCTTTTTGCGCAATTTCTAAGAATGGAATATCATCAAATAGTAGACGTTCCATGGTATCTGGGGTAATATTTTCAACTTCTTCACCAGGTCTTTTCAAAAGAACAGTTTTTAACTTACCAATTTCTGAATTGACCTTAATTGCTGGATCTTTCATTAGAATCTCCTCCAAACCATTTTATAAAATCATTGCAAGCGCTTTCAATTGATTACAAATATTACTTTATACCTTTATATAATTATTCACAATATACGTTTATGCAAACATTTTTATCCAATTGGATAAATACATGTTCAACAAATCACATTATTTGACATTTTACGAGCATCTATTTTATAATTAACACGACATTTATGTCATTTTTTATGGCATTCTTTTTTGCTCATTGGAGGTTTTCATCTCATGCCAAATACAACTACTGCTTTTTTACAAAAATGGCTAAACATTTCTGATTATGATTTAGCTTTAAATAGCGACTTTGAACATGAAGCATTACACCATAATGTTGATTTAACACGTAAATATTATGCACTAGTCGTCAAGTCATCAATTGAAAATACTTCCTATAACTATAATTTGTCTTTTATGCTAGATAGCTATCGTTGTATTTTTATTTTTAACGAGTACTATGACTTAGACAGCTTTTTAGCACAGTTAGCTCCTAATCAGTTAGTTGGCATTGGGACCCCCCATTTTGATTTGTCACGCACGATTAAAGAAGCACTAGAAGCCTTGTGTTTTAGTATCGCTGATGCTGAAAATCCCATCGTTCATTTTGATAGTATTAAACGTTTCAATCCGTTAATTAATAGTAATCTCGCTTATCCTGAACTACGCCAATTTTTTGACCGCTTTGAAACGCTGTATGGTGATACAATCCTGCTTGATACCTTTTGGGCTAGCGTTTTAAACAATCATAACTTTACCAAAACAGCCCATAGTCTCCATGTTCATCGTCGTACCGTTGAATATCGGCTTAATCGCTTACATGAATTAACTGGCTATAATCCACGAAACATTGTTGATTGTATCGCCCTGATTAGTGCCTATGTCCGGTGGCGTACCAAAAACTTAAGTCTGCTCCTAAACGAATTACAAAGCATTTCTGATAGTATGTTACCGCGCGATCGTATCTACTAAATGTAAAAAATAATAAATAATGAACAAAACCAAAATTTATTAAAAAAACGACTAAATGATCAATATTTAGTCGTTTTTATTATGCATTTATTTTCCTTATTTTTTACTAGTTTTATTTTTATCATTTTAGATGTAATATATATAGTGTTTTAAACTTAATCAGACCACTATATATAGTATTTAATAAACAGGAGGTATCTTATGCAAAATCAAAATTTAACGCATTTATTGGTTAATAAACGCAGTGGCGAAACTGTCCCTTTCCATCTTTATAAAATAAAATTCAGCTTAAAAAATTTAAATTTGAGTGATACTGAACAAACAAATATCATAACTAAACTACTAAGCTGTTTGACAAAAAGCACTATGACTACTACCGAAAACATCGCTAAACTACTCATAAACTTAATTGCCAATATTGATATTAATGCCGCTAATGCTTATACAGACTACTATCAAAAACAGCAACAGGCATTTGCTAAAGCTACTAATATTCAAGATCGAATTGAACAATTATTTGCCCAAGATAGCCATGTTGTTCACGAAAATGCTAATAAAGATAGTCGTGTTTTCAATACACAACGCGATTTAGAAGCTGGGGTAACTAGTCGGGCCCTTGGTTTAAAAATGCTTCCACCATTGGTTGCCAAAGCACATTTGCGCGGAGATCTACATTGGCATGATTTGGATTACTCACCAGTAACGCCCGCGACTAATTGCTGTTTAATTGATTTTGATAATCTCCTTAAAAATGGTTATAAAATTGGGAATGCGTGGGTTGACTCACCACGGTCCATTCAAACTGCAACCGCACAAATGGCGCAAATCATCGCCAACGTGGCTTCACTACAATATGGTGGGTGTTCGGCTAATCGGATCGATCAACTATTGGCACCCTACGCACACTTAAATTATGAAAAACATCTAGCTGATGCCAAACAATGGGTTAACCCTGATCAACAACTTGCATATGCTAAAACCAAAACCAAAAAGGATATTTATGATGCCATGCAGGCGCTGGAGTATGAAATTAATACACTATATTCTTCACAAGGACAAACACCCTTTACAACGATTAACTTTGGCCTAGGAACTAATTGGCTTGAACGTGAAATTCAAAAAGCAATTTTACAAATTAGAATTGACGGACTCGGTAAAGAACACCGAACAGCCATTTTCCCAAAGTTAATTTTCACGTTAAAAAAAGGCATAAATTTTAATACGACTGATCCAAACTATGATCTTAAGCAGTTAGCCTTAGAATGTGCTACTAAAAGAATGTATCCTGATTTACTAATGTATGACAAAATCATTGAGTTAACTGGGAGCTTTAAAACGCCAATGGGTTGTCGCTCTTTCTTACAAGGCTGGCATGATGAAAATGGCAAAGAGGTTAATTCCGGTCGGATGAATTTGGGGGTTGTTTCTGTAAACCTACCCAGAATTGCTTTATTAGCAGATGGTGATTTTAATTTATTTTGGGAAATTTTTAATGAAAAAATGGCGCTTTGTCATCAAGCACTTGCCTATCGTATTAAACGGACTAAAGAAGCTGTCCCAGAAAATGCGCCCTTGCTGTACATGTACGGTGCTTTTGGCAAACGACTAACAGCCACCGATAAAGTCGATGAAGTTTTTAAAAATGAAAGAGCAACTATCTCTTTAGGTTATATCGGTTTATATGAGGTTGGGACCGCCTTTTTTGGGGCAAACTGGGAGCAACAGCAATCGGCACGTGACTTTGTCTTAAAAATTGTTCAAACCATGCATAATTATTGTCAAACCTGGTCCAAAGATAGTGGCTATCATTATAGTCTGTACTCAACCCCTGCTGAGTCATTGACTGATACTTTCTGTGCGTTGGACTTGGCTAAGTTTGGCCGCATTGCAGATATTACAGATAAAGAATACTATACTAATAGTTTTCACTACGATGTCCGAAAACGACCAACCCCCTTTGCAAAAATTAGTTTTGAAGAAAGTTTTCCAAAATATGCGTCGGGTGGGTTCATTCATTATTGTGAATATCCCAATTTACGCCAAAACCCCAAAGCATTAGAAGCAGTTTGGGATTGGGCCTATGACCATGTTGGTTATCTCGGTACTAATACTGCTATTGACAAATGTTTTAAATGTGGTTTTTCCGGTGAGTTTACCGCTACTGCTCGTGGTTTTGTCTGTCCCCAATGTGGCAATCACGACCCAGCTTTTTGTGATGTTGTCAAACGAACATGCGGTTACCTCGGTAATCCGCAACAACGCCCAATGGTCCATGGGCGTCACGTTGAAATTGCTTCTCGGCAAAAGAATTTATCTCAGGAGATGATTAATCATGTCGCAATCTATGCGAAAACCAAACAATCCGATACCCAGCGAGTGGCAAACCAAAAAGTATAGTCTTGATTATGTAGCAGACTATAAGCCATTCAATTTTGTTGATGGCGAGGGTATTCGCTGTAGCCTTTACCTAAGTGGCTGCTTGTTTCTATGTCCTGGCTGTTATAACGTTGCTGCCCAAAGTTTTCATTATGGGCAACCTTATAGTCAAGCACTTGAAGAGCAAATTATCACTGACCTGCGCCACGACTATGTTCAGGGACTTACTTTATTGGGTGGGGAGCCCTTTTTAAATACCAATGTCGCCTTACAACTATGTCGCCGAATTCGGGCTGAGTTTGGCCATACTAAAGATATTTGGTCATGGACCGGCTATACATGGCATGAACTAATTAATGATTCGTATGATAAGCTGCAATTATTATCACTAATTGATATTCTCGTTGATGGTCGTTTCTTGGAAGAACAAAAAGACTTAACACTCCAATTTCGTGGTAGTAGCAACCAACGAATTATTGATGTGCCAAAATCCTTAGCAACTGGTCAGGTCATTATTTGGGATAAACTAGTTCGTTAAATCTTATAATGCTAAAAATAGCACTACTAAATGTAGCTTAACCCGATCAAAATATTAGTAAACAGGACTGGATTTTTAAAAATCCAGTCCTGTTTACTAATATTTAGTTTTTAAAGTTTGCTTTAATAGTTAAACAATATTGTTAGCTAGTTAAGTTAACCGTTAGTTTATGGCTTCTTTGACTACTTTAATTTCTTATTTGTACCCAAACTTTGATTTTGTATTAGTAATCTAATATCATAATTCGCTTTATATTTAAATGGGTTCGTAAACTCAACATGAATATTAGCTGGTAAGGGCTTATTAAAATTCTTTTTTTGTAAAAATAGTTGATATGTTGTTTCATAATTAGCACCCACCTTGTGACCTGCACTAATTAATTTGGGCGCCGCTTTACTATTTGCCACTTTTACCAAGCTTATTGGTTGCTTACCCATACTTTGAGGTGATACAAGTGTAATCAATACTCGGTACTTATTATTAGTTATCTTTGTGATGGTTACAGTTTTTTTGACATATTTGTCAGCCATTGACGTTGTATTGTTTTTTGCTTGATATACTTTTAAAACCCCTAAAGTTTGTTTACTATTACGTATTTGAATTGGTTGAACAATTGTTCCTGAAAAGTTAGTAGTTTGGTTGGCCCCATAAGTAATATTACTAGTCCAACTACTATCTACTTCACCATTTTTAGTTAATTTGCCCCACATAATTTGCTTGTTTTTAACACTATATTTAGCGCCCGTAATTCTGGTATCAAGTGTTGGTACCACTAAAGTACCTTGATTATTTAAAATTTTTAAGGGTTGTACCAATGATTGCTTCTTAGCAATACTAATGATTGGTAACACTACATTTTGTTTACTAGCCGATAACTCTGTCAACTTTGGCATGTTTTTTAACACTGCAATATCAGTAAGCGCATTTTGTTCAATTGCTAATTGACGCAAGTTTTTCAATTTTTTTAACTTATTAATGTTATGTATATTGTTAACATCAAGATATAGTTTCTGCAATTTTACTAAATTTGCTAGGTCATTAACACTTGTAATCTTATTAATTCCTAGTGATAAGCTTTCTAGCTTCGTTAACTTTGCTAATGGTTTGATATTACTAATTTGGTTCAATCCCAATGATAAATCAGTAAGCTTAGTTAATTTTTTAATGGCTGTAATATCACTAATTTTATTATTAGTTAAATCAAGTAGTTTTAAATTAGTAAGCGTTTGTAAAAAAGTAATGCGTTTGACATCACTGCCGGCTAACGATAACCACGTTAATTTAGTTAATTTGCCCAGTAATTTAGAATTTTTTATTGCATCATTATTTAAATTTAAATAACTTAATGCTGATAGCTGTACTAATTGCTTTAGATCAATTGTAGTTGTTCTTATATTATTTAGGAGTAAATACTGTAGTTTCGTTAACCCTTTAAGTGGTGCAATATCAGTTATTTCATTACTAGCCAAATTTAAAATTGTTAACTTTTTTAAATTCTTGATTGGCTTTAAATCAGTTATATCATTGCCATATAGCTGTAAATCAGTTAAATTTTTCAACTTTGCTAACGGAGTTAAATCACTAATATCATTTAACCCAGCCAATAATTTGGTTAGGTTAGTAGCATACTGTAGCCCTTGTAAACTAGTAATACCTTCTCTTTCAATATTCAATGTTGTCAAATCGGCCATCTTGGCTGGTGTTAACTGATCAACAGTTATCTTTAATTGCTGACTAACAGCTGTTTGCAAAGCTTTATCTGGCATCCAACTATCAATGCTAATACTATTGCTTGTTGCCGTATTAACTGTCCCCGTTGTTTCAGCAGCTTGAACTTGTTGTATCCCACCACCGATTAATCCCAACATTAATGTTCCAAATATTAATTGTTTCCTAAAAAACATGTCTAACTCCTCTTCCTTTTATCAGCTGATATATCAACTAACGACATAGTTATTGAAAATAAGTGAGGAGTTGTAACCATGTGCCGTTACAACTCCTCTTTTTATCGAAATCCCATATTCGATATATTAAATATCTTTATTATAACAAATTTACTCACTTAGCGTAAGTATTGCTAGAAAACAATTTGTTTTTTACTAATACTTGTAAAAACGAGCTAGGATCATAAAACTACAAAACAAAACCTCCCATAAATTCAACTTGATGGGAGGTTTTAGTCATTTGATTTGTCTACTATTTAAATAATTTTAATATAGCCTATAACAAAGACTTAGCTAGATAGAAACTACCTAAAATACCAGCGTTATCACCATTACCAACTGGCACAATATAATCATCTAAGGCTGGTACTTCGAGATAATCAGCCATTAATTCTGCAAATTTTTCACGTACAAGTGGTAATAAAACTTGGCGATGTGGAACCCCACCACCGAAAACAATTTTTTCAGGCCGGAGTGTAACTGTATAGTCAACTGCCGCTTGAGCTAAGTAGTAAGCTTCAATTTCCCATGCTAAATGGTCGTCTGGTAATTCTTTAGCAGATTGTTGCCACCGTTCTTCAATAGCTGGGCCAGCTGCTAAGCCTTCTAAACAGTGATCACCATGGAAGGGACAATGGCCTGCATAATCATCCTTGGGATGTTTCATCATCATTAAGTGGCCTGCTTCTGGATGACTATATCCAGTTAGTAGTTGACCATTTACAATAATACCAGCACCAATCCCCGTCCCAACAGTTAGATAAACCACATTTTCTGCATCTTTAGCCGCACCTGTTTTATATTCGGCCCAACCAGCACCATTAACATCAGTTGTCCAAAAATATGGAATGTCGCGCCAAGCCTTCATTGTACCTAAGAAATTAAATCCTGACCAACCACGTTTAGGGGTATCCAAAACATAACCATAGGTTTTGGAATCTTTACGCACATCAATTGGTCCAAATGCTGAAATACCGATTGATGCAATATCATCATATTGATCAAAGAATGCAATAACTTTCTCCAATGTTTTGGCCCCATCTAACGTTGGAAAACTTGCACGTGCAACTACCTCGTTAGGATTCTCAACATCTGCTACCGCAACAACAAACTTTGTACCACCTGCTTCAATACCACCCAATAATGCCATGATTTATCTTTCTCCTATCTATCTTTGTGTAATTAATTTCTAATTTATCTTTAATATATCATCTTATAATTAATTCTCAAGCCTCTTTTTTACTACGTGCTTCAGAAATAAAATAATAGCTAACTAATGCAAAACAAATTGTGGGAATAATAAATGAAAACTGCATTGAACCACTAAAATCTGAGACAATTCCTTGAATAGCTGGAATAACAGCTCCTCCTACAATGGCCATCACAATTACTGCCCCAGCTGTTTCCGTATATTTCTTCTCCTTAACGGTATCTAGTGTATGCGCATAAATTGTAGGCCATTGCGGACCAAAGAAAAAGCTCACAACTACTGCTGCATACACTGCTACCATCCCTGATGCAAAGGTAGTGATTAATAACGTCATTGTTCCTAATACTGAGTAAACACCTAATACTTTGCTATATTCAAAGCGCGCTAACAATGATGTTGCTACCACTTTACCTATAAAGAAAATAATATACGAATATACCATGAACATTGATGCATCAGCATCTGTAATATTATGGTTCATTACTAATGCTAATCTAATTGTAAACGACCATACTGCTGTTTGCATGCCGACATAGATAAACTGTGATAATACCCCCTTCTTAAAGTGAATATTATTAGCTAAATATTTAAGCGTTTTACCTAACGCAACTTTTGGCGCATGGTCAACATCATTCGTAATAGGTTTAGCTGTTGGCATTTTGGTAAAGGCTAGCACTATAAACATTATGATCAAAATCAATAAGATGTACTTATAAGGCTGCAAAGTTAGCTGCAGCATCTTCTCACCATACTCCAAACGTGCTTGGCCAGTCATACCTGCCATCTTTTGTGATAAGTTACCAACTGATCCAAAAATTAGATACTTTCCTAATAAAATCCCAGCAATACTGCCGATTGGATTTAAAATTTGTGAAATATTCAAACGTAAATTAGCATATTTTTTAGGTCCAAGCATTGAACTATATGTATCACAAGCCGTTTCTAAAAATGATAGCCCAATGGCAATTGCAAAAATTGCTACTAAAAACATTGAATACGTTGCTACTTGTGAAGCTGGGTAAAACAAGCCGGCCCCAACAATATATGCTAGTAAACCAATCATAATTGCGAATTTGTAAGATGTTTTTTTAATAACAATACTAGCCGGAATTGCAATTAGAAAATAACCACCATAAAAGGCTGATTGAACAAAAGCCGTTGCCGCATCATTTAATTGAAATACTGTTTTAAACTGCGTAATTAAAATATCATTCAAACTAGCAGCGGTCCCCCAAAGGGGAAACATTAATGAAACAATTAAAAATTGTAAAATCGGTGTTCGACTAAGATACCCATCGGCTAATTGTTCGACTCCTTTTATTTTACTTTTAGTTGATGCGATTTGAGTAATCATTCGCAATTCTATCTAGTTTCTTATTATTTACTAGACTTATCCTTTCCTTAATGTCATGTTAATATTTTACAAATTATTTGAATGCGCCTTTTCAAATAACAATAAATTTTCACTACATGATGAAAGCGATTTCACAAAAAGTATAATAACACAGTTAAATCAATAATGAAAGCCCTTTCTTTATGTGAAATTATTAACTTGTTGCAAGTTCATTTTTATTACCATCATTTCAAAATTTGTATTTTAATACTTACATATAAATTTTATTTGAAAAACCATTGCGAGTTAGTTAAAATCTTAGTGAAAGCGATTTCAAAAAATAGAATGGAGTTTTTAATTATGGCTTTAATTGATACATTTGCGACTGGTCTTCAACATATTGGTATTCCTACTAGTAACATGGCAGCAACTTCTGATTTTTGGGCTAAATTAGGGTTTAGCTTAAAAGGTGAATTTAATAATGACGGCTCCTTAGTTCGCTTCTTTGAATTCCATGGATTAGTGATTGAAACTTGGGAATCAGCTGAGGTTAACCCGCATGCTGGTACTATTAATCATATTTCTTTGAATGCAACTGATATCGAAAATGCATTTAAAACCCTTAAAGCTCATGGTTTTGAAATCATCGAAGACCAAATTAAAGAATTGCCATTTTGGGATAATGGTATACGTTATTTTAATGTGCTAGGTCCTAATGGTGAAATTGTCGAATTTTGCAAAATCAATTAAACTTAAAAGACGATGATTTTGCAATTTAACCCAAAATAATTATTTGATTACACTGCGGCCAGCAAAAAAGACTAGGAAAACCAACGTAACTACCACAAAGTTAAACTACAATATACTTAACCTTGCGCCAGCTACTAAATCTTCCTAGTCTATTTTGATACAGTAAAATCGTCCTAAAAACTTATTAATAACTTTTTAACTAAGTTTATTCCGATTCAAAAGAACATTTAAAATAATCGCGGTAATACAACCAATCACCATGCCATTACTTAAAATTGTTTGAACTGTATTAGGTAAATATTGAAAAATGGTTGGTTGGGTTGTTGCGCCTAAACCCATTCCTAAAGAAACAGCAATGATAATCAAATTATTTGTGTTTAATTCAACCTTAGCTAGCATTTTAATTCCTTGTGCACCTACCATACCAAACATAATTAACATTGCACCGCCTAAAACTGGCTTTGGGATTAAGGTCGCCATTGCACCTACCTTGGGAATTAAACCTAAGATTAATAACATTACTGCTGCATAATAGACCGGTTTGAGCTTCTTAATTCCTGACAACTGTACAATTCCCACGTTTTGTGAAAATGTTGAATATGGAAAAGTATTAGCCACACCACCTAAAATGGCCGCCAAACCTTCTGCGCGGTAGCCTCGCTTTAAATCAGCTGTACTTAACGTTGTTCCAGTTATATCGGCTAAAGCAAAATAAACACCGGTAGATTCTATCATACATGTCAGTGCTGCCAACAGCATGGTTAAAATTGATGACCATTCAAACTTTGGTGTCGCTAAATAAAATGGTTGCGGTAATTGTAACCAACTGGCTGTATTAACTGGTTCTAAATCAATTTGACCTAAAATACCTGCTAAAAGTGTCATCGCTAATATACCAATTAAAATTGCAATTTGCTTAATAAAGCCCCGGCCAAAAATTTCAAAAACTAAAATGATTATTGCGGTTAAGCCCCCTAGTATCAAGGCGTTTAGATTGCCAAAACTGTGTGCTGTTACATCTCCACCCCCTAAATTTTGAAACGCAACGGGAATTAAGGTAAAACCAATTAATGTAATTAATGATCCTGTTACTACGGGTGGAAAAAAGCGCCGTAAGTTAGCAAATAAACCACTAATAAGCAATACAAATACGCCGGCTATTAAAATACCACCATACATGTAGCCCCACCCTAAGTTATTTCCAATTGCCGTCATAGGTGCTAAATATTCAACAGCTGATCCTAATACAACGGGTAACGCAATGCCAGTTAATGCCGTTCGTTTTAATTGTAATAAGGTTGCAATGCCACACATAAAAATATCAGTGGATACTAAATACGTCATCTGGGTAGCATTAAAATGTAAGCTAGCACCAACGAGGAGCGGTACTAAAATATCACCTGCATACATTGCTAACAAATGCTGTAACCCTAACAAAATATTTTTACCCACCACCAAAGGTACAACACCACTAATTTTCTTAACGTTATTCATTTTAATCTCCGTATAGTTCGTTTTTAGATACTTACAGTTTAAAATATAGCATAAAAAAGCAATTAATCAATCAAAATCTTTATATTTACCAAACAAACTCACTCAATTCTACTAAATATAAATAACATTTTATTAATTGATGGTGATATAATTATTTATGATTGTAAACTTTTAATATCATATCATAAGGAAGGATTTTTATTTTGGTCGAATCTATAAACCTAGCTAGCACTCAAGCAACCATTGATGCTGCTTTTAAAAAAGTTGCTACTCAATCAGCAGCCAATCATAACAATTTTGCAAACACCCTTGTTAATAAGGTTAGCCAATTAGTTAATGCACAACATCATCAAAACGTTACAACCATTACGGTTAAAGCTGGCGATACAGTTTCTGATTTAGCTGCAAAATATCATTCATCCGTCGCTACAATCGGAGCAGCTAATAATCTAAAGGACGTTAACCTCATCTTAGTCAATCAACGACTTAGCATACCTAAAACAACCAAGCATAGTACGGCTAGCAGTATCTACGCTAGTAATCAACCTACTAACTTAGGAACAAGTTCACGTGATGTTAATTCTAGTCCCAAAGTCGATGATGTTGATAAATTAAACAAGACCACCACTACTAATCAAACGATTACTAATAGTAATAACGATACCACCGCAGAAGCGAAAGCCCGTGCGTATATTGTACAACATGAATCTGGTGGTAGTTATACAGCGCGTAACGGTCAATATATCGGTAAATATCAATTAACTGCAAGTTATTTACATGGTGACTATTCACCTGCTAACCAAGAAAAAGTAGCTAATCAATACGTTAAAAATCGCTATGATACTTGGCAAAATGCCATGAAACATTGGCAAAGTCATAGTTGGTATTAATTGATTATGCTAGATTGATTACTTAAAAAATTCCAACTGAAAATGAGGCTCATTTTCAGCTGGAATTTTTTTAAGTACGACTTTATTATCCTTGTTACCAATAATCCCTTATGCTATTCCTTTAACCAATTAATCGCTAAAGTCATGGCACCACGCGTTGCATTAGTTTCATCTAAAATATTTAACATTACAAAATCATGAATGATTGCTTGCATCCGGACTTGTGTAACTGGCACATTAGCTGCGCGTAATTTAGCAGCATAAGCCTCCCCTTCATCACGTAATACGTCTGCTTGCGCGGTAATTATTAAAGCCACAGGTAATCCTTGTAATTCTGCTACGCTTGCATTTAATGGTGTGGCGTTAATATCCTTAGCATCATCCTTTTTTTCTAAATATTGTTGCCAAAACCACTGCATCCCTTCACGGGTTAAATAATAATTCTCCGCAAATTCTTTATATGACGCTGTATCAAAATTCATGTCTGTTACCGGATAAAATAGTAATTGCTTTTTGATAGGTAGCCCATGTCTTGTTTTAGTTAAGAGAGTCATAACCGTTGCCATATTACCACCAACCGAGTCACCCGCAACACTTAAATTCGCTAAGTCTAGCCTTCGCGTCTGTGCTACATCCTGTAACTGTTGGAGAACTGCATAGTTTTGTTCCAATGCCGTTGGAAACTTTGCTTCTGGTGAACGACTATATTCATGAAATACAACTACAGACTGTGTTTGTGTTGCCAATTCAATCGTTAGTTTTAAATGGGTTTTTGCACTTCCAAATACCCAGCCAGCACCATGAATATAGTAAATAACAGGTAATGTCGCCAAGTCAGTATCAACTGGTCGGATATATCTAACATTAATTTTACCCCATTTACCGGTATCAACAATCTGATCCTCAATTGTAACTGAACTTTGATCAACTTCACCACTTTGTACATCTTCAAGTACCTGACGCCCCTCTGTGGGTGGTAATTAATAAATTCGTGGATGAGCGAGATTATCATCACTAAATTTTATTGCTGCGGTTCCTAATGAAATACGTTTCATAATACTTCCCCCTTTGATCGTTGAACAACTTATCCTTACATCATAACTATAAAATAATTAATTAAGATCTGTCAAAATATCAACTTTAATTATCGCAAACAACGATTTAATGAAAACACATAAAAAAACCCTCGCTTAGCTTGCCGCCAATTCGAGAGGGTAATTCATATCTTGCTTTTTTATTGTTTATTTTTGCGTACTTTTAACATAAAAATAGCTGACATCACGGCCAAGAAAACAATTCCTACAAAAATTGAAGGTTGTGTTTCTGGATTAATCATCATGAAAATTAGTGTCACAATCAACGAAATAATGGCAAAATAATTAGAGATTGGATTTAAAGGCATTTTAAATGGATGATTATCGGTATTATTAGCCTTACGGAAACGTAGGTTACTAATTAAAATAACAAACCATGGCACCATGCCAGGTAATACACTTGAGCTATATACAAGTACAAAAATATTAGTACTACCATGCATTAAGGTTGGTAAAATCTCATTTAAAATCAAGCCAATTAAGATGCCACTCGACATTACAATAACAGCTAAATATGGCACACGATGCTTCGATAATTTCGTAAATTTTGGTGAAATTTCATTTTTCAAACCTAACGTATAAAGCATTCGACTAGAACTAAAAATACCAGAATTACACCCTGACATTGCGGCCGTCATCATAACAAAATTAATTATCCCAGCGGCCGCAGTAATCCCTACTTTCGCAAATGTTTGGACAAATGGTGAACCAATTTCGGTTAACTTATCCCATGGATAAATTGTCACAATCACAAATATTGCTCCAATATAGAAAATTAAAATTCGGGCAACAATTGAACGAATTGAACGTACAACTGCTTCTTGTGGATTACGCGCCTCACCTGCTGTAATTCCGATGACTTCAACCCCTTGGTATGATGCAATAATGATTGAAAGTGAGAAAATAAAACCTTTAACACCACCCGTAAAGAAACCACCATGACTCCATAAATTAGAAAAACCAACTGGCTGCCAATTATTACCTAATCCGAATAAGATAACTAATAAACCTAAAATAATCATAAAAATAATTGTAATAACTTTAATTAACGCAAACCAAAATTCGAGCTCACCATAGGCTTTAACTGATGTTAAATTAGCTACACACAAGGTCACGACCACTACGATGCCGGTTAACCAATCTGCGCTACTTGGCCACCAATAATTTAGATACTGACCAACTGCAATTACCTCACTAATACCAACTACTAAGTACTGAAAAACATTACTCCAAGCTGTTAAGTAACCAGCCACCGGGTGAATATACTCTGTTGCGTAATTTACAAATGAGCCCGTTGAAGGATCAACATATAACATTTCCCCTAATGCCCGCATTACCAAGTATAAAATTAATCCGGCAAAGGCATAGGCTAGCAATACAGATGGGCCAGTCCATTTAATTGTTGCTGAGGCTCCCATAAACAAACCCACCCCAATTGTGCCACCCAAGGCAATCATTTGCATCTGTCGTGAAGATAAATCTCTACTTAATTCTTTTTTTGCCATAATACTACTTCCTTATTCTCAATGTCTCATCAGGATAACCAAAACATAAACGTTAAAAAAAGCGCCCCTAGATAATAAATTATCTAGGGGCGCTTTTGCGCGGTACCACCCAAGTTTTTTTAATTAATCGTGTGCACTACAATTAATTAACTCACTTTGTTAGCGAATAACGACTCTAACAGCACCGTTGATCTTTCAGTTTTAAACTTACTAGTATCACACTTTAAGGTAGTTTTCGATAAATGTAACTAGCCATTTGCACCATCCATGACCTCTCTGTAGCTTACATTTTTATCTACTCGTCCTTATTAACGTTTTCTTAATAGGGAAGAGTATATACCATTCATCCCCAACAGTAAATAGTATCTTTAATAATTTTTTAATTTTTTATTTAGATTGACTATTTAAAAGCCATCTTTCCATATATATTAATTATTTAAATGATATTCATTAATGAAAGTTATTATTTAGTTATAAAAGATACAAATGATGTTTAAAACTAGTAATACTGAGCTTAATGAATAAATGTTGCCAGAATCATAATGACAATTAAACCTGTTACTGAAATTAAGGTTTCCAAAACTGTCCATGTCTTCAACGTTTCCTTAACATCTAAATCAAAGAATTCTTTAAACATCCAAAAACCAGCATCATTAACATGACTAGCAGCTAATGAACCCGCGCCAATTGCTAACACAACAAAGACTGGATTTACTGAACTTTGGGCGGCCACAATTGGGGCTACAATCCCAGCAGCTGTCATCCCGGCGACCGTTGCAGAACCAACAGAAACACGAATAATAACAGCAATTAACCATGCAAACAAGATTGGTGACATTGATGAGTGTGAAAATGCACTAGCAATGGCAGTTGAAATACCACCAGACGTAAGGACACCCTTAAACGCAGCACCCCCACCAATAACCAATAATAAATTCGCAATTGATTTAACGGCATCACTTAAGCTACCGTTAACTTCGGCCATTGTTCGACCAGAATGCCGGCCCATTGACCAAAGTGCAAATAATAGTGCAATAACCATAGCAATCAAAGGATTACCTAAAAATGCAATCATTTTTTGGAAAAATGTTGGATGTAATAAATAACCATTTTGGGCGGCTGAGGTAAGGGTTTTCCAATTAGCATCACCGATTACACCACCATACACTTGCTTACCATCATTAACCACCATCGTGATCACTGTAGTAACGACCATAAAAATAACAGCCATTAAACTAGTTAAAATTGATAAACCAAACGAAGGGGTCTCTTCAAGCTTAAATTGCTTAACCTCACCCAAAGCATCTAACTTTTTAGTGATTTTAAATGCGGTTGGTACATACTTTTGCGCAAATTTAGTAAAAATTGGTCCAGCAACAATCATTGCTGGGATTGCGACAATAATCCCATAAATTAAGACCATGCCAAGTGGTGCACCTAAAATATTAGAAACAGCAGTTGGTGATGGTTGTGGTGGTAAGAACCCTTGAGCGGCTGATAAAGCCGTCGCCATTGGTATTCCTAGATAAAGTAATGGTACTTCTGCTTCAAGCGCAATTGTGAAAACAATTGGGATTAATACGACTAGCCCAACTTCAAAAAGCAATGAAATTCCGATAATAAATGATGCAAAAGCAACGGCCCATTGCAAACGCTTTTTACCAAATTTATCAATTAAAGTTTTGGCAATTCGATAAGAACCACCTGAGTCAGAAACTAAGCGGCCAATCATCGACCCAAACCCAAAGACAACAACTAGTTCACCAAGGGTCCCCCCAATTCCGTTCTTTATGGCATCAGCAATTCCTGCTGGATTCATCCCTAAAGCAAATGCCACCACGATTGAAACAACAATTAATGTTACAAAAGTGTTAATCTTGTACTTTAAAATTAGGGTCAATAATAAAGCAATTCCTAACACCAAAATTAAAAACGGCCATACATTAAAGCCATTCATATTAAGCATAAATAATCCGGTTTGCGGATCAGTTGCTAAACCAACTAAAGCAGTCAATTTCTCTTCCTCCAAATAATTACTAGTTCTCTTTTAATCTTTGTTTGTATTGTTATACTTCCGCTGGAAATTAGCAATATTAGCATATTCTGTTTGTAATTGCCGACTCAAACGAATAAAGATTGGTACTAATTCACGATATACATTGTAGTTTTCAGGATTTGGCGTATAAGTGTTACTTTGACCAACTAATTCTTCAATATCCTCTAACCTATCCATAATACCCAAAGCTTTTTTAGCAACAACAGTTGCAGCTAATGCGCCAGATTCAAATGCTTCTGGGACTGTAACTGGTTGTTCAAAAATATCAGCAGCCATTTGCCGCCAAAGTGGTGACCGTGCAAAACCGCCAGTTGCCTGAATATTGTGCAAATCACCCACTACTTCTTCAAGGGCTAATGAAACCATGTAGATATTAAAAATAATCCCTTCAAGGACAGCACGGACCATATGTGCTCGCGTATGTTCATGCGTTAAGCCAAAGAATGAACCTCGTGCATTAGCATCCCATATGGGCGCTCTTTCACCACCTAAATAAGGATGAAATAATAATCCATCGGCGCCTGCTGGTACTTTTGCTGCAATACTGGTTAACAAATCATACGTGTCCATATGCAGTAATTTAGCAGTTGAATCTTCAGCATCAAATAAGTTATTTTTAGCCCAACGGAAAACATCACCTCCATTATTGACCGGACCACCCACAACCCAGTGATCTTTATCAAGAGCGTATGTAAATGTCCGCCCTTTAGGATCAATCACAGGCTTGTTAGATACTACGCGAATCGCCCCTGATGTTCCAATCGTTACCGCAGCAACACCTGGTTGAATCGCATTTACCCCTAAGTTTGAAAGTGGCCCATCCCCAGCACCGTAGACGAATGCAGTATCTGCGGGAATACCAATGAATTTTGCATATTCCGGATCTAAATTGCGTGCAATTTCATATGGTTCAACTGGTTGTGGCAATTGTTCTTTCTTAACTCCAGTAACGGCCAACGCTTGAGCATCCCAATCCAATTCAAAAATATTGAACAAACCAGTTCCCGATGCAATTGAAATATCCATTTTATTATCACCAAACAAGCGGTGAAAGATATATTCTTTAATTCCAAGATAATGGGCGGCTTGTTTATAAATATCAGGTTTCTCATTCTTTAACCATAATAGTTTTGATAATGGTGCCATTGGATGGATCGGCGTTCCAGTTTTCGCATAAATCTCTTTTCCCAAACCATTATTTTTTAATTCTTCGGTGTAATTAACAGCACGTGTATCCGCCCAAGTAATTACACGCGTTAAAGGCTGCCAATCTGCATCAAAAGCAATTAATGAGTGCATTGAACTTGAAAATGAAACAGCGATTAACTTATCTGTTGCAAAATTAAGCCCCTTAGTTACATCAATAATTCCTTCCGTAAACGCTTGAAAAATTTCATCTAAATCTTCTTCAGCCATATCAGGTTCATCACGATATAATGTATAACCATGATTAGCTGTTTTAATAACTTTACTAGCTTTATCAAATAAAACTACTTTTGTCGATGTTGTTCCTAAATCAACGCCAATTGTATAATCCATAATTTTTATATCCTCTAAACTTATCAAATATTTAAAGCGCTTACAAAAAATAAAACCGCAATTATCCTGTTCAATTATTAATTATAAGGTAAACGTTTACCGCATTGCAATAATATTGTGAAAAAAATATTTTATTATAGTACATATAAGTTAAAACCACCACTAACTATCTAAAAAGAAGTTCTGATAAAACAATTTTCATTACATTGTTTTATCAGAACTTCTTTTATTAATTAGCCCAGTTTTCAGTAGCTAATTATCAATATTAAATTTGCTCACGTAGCTCACTTGGAGCGTAGCAGCACGCTAAATTAAGCCTTTACGGTTGATTGTTTTAATTGAAAAATACCCATTATTAAAAAATTAATAAATACAAGCCCTGCTGTTACCAAGAAGACTTCTTGATAATCAAACGCACCGGCAATTACTGATCCTAGTAGTGGTCCAATGACTCCACCAGCGGCTTGAAATGATTGATTATAACTAAAGATTCTCCCAAATGCTTCACGGGGTACTTCTAATGTTAAAACTGTCTGCACGGCTGGTAGTAAGGCCGCATTCGCCATCCCCAATAGAAAGCGCCAAAAGGCTAATGACCATGGTGATGATACCAAATACATTGGAATAAAGAAAACAGTAGCGGCTAACAAACCAAACACTAAAACACGTTGTGGCCCAATTTCATCCATTTTATGGCCTAAGCGACTAGCAATCAGTAAGGTTCCAAAGCCCGGCATTGCCGCGACAACTCCACTGACAAAAGAAATATTTCCTTGATTATGCATCAACTCTTTAACTAATAAACTGATAATTGGTGAAATTGACATTAATGATGACTGAATTATCAGGGTTGTCATAAACATTAACCAAATTAACTTAACATTCTTAACTTGTTTAAAAATCGTACTAATTTTCTGCATTTTTTGCGTTGGAATTGGTGTAAAATGCTCTTCAACATTTAACATTGTCATAATAAAAACTAAGCCCATCACACATCCAGTAATATAAAAGGGTATCCGATAACCAAAGGTATTCGCTAAAATTCCACCAAAGAGTGGTCCTAACAAATTACCTGTAACATTTGCGGTCATCATGTTAGCCATCACAGATCCTGATTTATTTTTAGTGGTCTCACTTGCCATTAACGCAGTGGCATTATTAATATATCCCGAAAAAAAGCCTTGAATTGCACGTAACACAATGATTACCCAAACATTTTGTGCTAAGCCAACCGCAAATATTGTAAATGCCATTACACCAGATGCTCTTAAACACATTAAACGGCGCCCCTTACGATCAGCTAAACTCCCCCAGTATGGCGAAATAATAGCTTGTGCCAAAAAAGTCACGGCAAAGGCAACACCTGAATAAATATTTAGCTCAATTCGACTATAATTTTGTAAACTTTCAATAAATAATGATAAAAAAGGCATTGTCATTGAAAAGCCAAGACCCGTCATAAAACAACCTATCCATAAAGTGACGAATGTTTTACGCCATGCCCGTTGACGCTGTTCGGTGTCATCCATACTTGCTAACTCTCCTGTTTATTAAAATTAAAGCTATGGCAAATTTTAACACTCATAACACAAAAATTCATTAACTATTAAATAATTTAACTAGATATTTAATTAAATAGTAACCAAATTATCAGGCATAAGTAATTGATACCCTATTTTTATTTTCGGATATAATTAGTTGATACTAAGTCTTGTTTAATAACCCCAATTGGTATGACAACCTTTTGAACATTTAAATAAGCAGGGGCAATCAGACCACTTGCAAATACTAAAACTAACTTACCTTGTTCATTAATATAGAAGTTGTCTTTAATATCATGTGCTTTTATTTTAAAGTTTGCTTGTGTTTGTTTATTGACAAAATCAGCTAAAAGCTTTTGATAATGATTATTTTTAAATAACATCGCTAAGGTTAAGACAAGACCATGCTTCAGATCGATGACGGTATATTTGTCTTCAACCAATGAATCAGCAGCGGTTTTAGTAATTCGTCTTTTTAAAACAACCAATTTTTGATCCTGATACACCTTGCTAAACGATTGTCGAACTGTTCTATGTTTTGTATCTTGTTTAAATTCAGTATCTAATTGACGCCCTTCATTAGCATACTGAGTATTTAGTTTATTAGCTAATTTTTGATTATCGATTTGTGCTACCAATGGTACTTGAATATCAGCCCAACTAGTCTTATCGACATGCTTATACTCTCTAACTAAAACTAGTGAAACCAAATCTTTTAAACCACTAATCCGACTTGTAGCATTAACAAATTGATATGACGTATTTACAGCAATAACAAAAGAAGCCACGATTATAGCCACCCCAATCGTAATTTCCCACCAACCAAACCATTGACGTGTTTTTTTGGCAATGGTTTGATTAATTCTTTCTTTTAAGGCAAATTCTGGTATATCTTGTGATTTGTAGCGTGCTTTCATTTCTTCAATCTTCATGGTCATTCTCCTAATTTCTTTTCCAATTTTTTCAAAGAGCGATAATATAATGATTTAATTGTACTTGTTGGTTTCCCAATGATATTAGCTGTTTCATCTAAAGACAACTCTTCAAAAATATGTAACTTTATAACCTGTTGTTCCATCTCAGACAACTGTTTTAGTTCTTCTGCTAATGCTATTTGCTGTTCAAGCGAGACACTGATAGGTGTTACTAAGTCTTTTTTCACCTCAGTCGTGTACTCCTTTGTCTGTTGGTTCTTTCTTTGCATATCAATAGCGGTGTTAATTAAGATTCGTATTAGCCATATTTTTAAATATTTTGGCTCCTTAATTTGCTTTAACTTTCTAAATGCTTTTTCAACCGTAATTTGAACAATATCCAATGCTTGCTGTTCATCATGAACATAACTATTTGCAAGTCTAAATAGCCGGGCTTGCTCATGTCTAATAATTTTGATTAATTCTTCTTGCACATTCCTAACTCCTTTATTGTTTGCCATAATTATATTAGACGGTTATTTGCGGTAAAAAGTTTCAATTTATTTATAAATAACTTTACGCCGCTAACTAACTTGATTAGTGCTTTTGTAACATTTTTTAAAATATGCTAAAATTAAGTAGCAATAATTAATTATTTATATCTGGGGGAACAATTATGAGAAAATATTTTGCTGAATTTATTGGTACTTTTGTCCTAGTATTTGTCGGGACAGGTACTGTTGCTATCGCTAACACAGGTAGCACTGCCGTTGGCTTCATTGGTATTGCACTTGCTTTTGGTCTAGCTGTTACTATTATGGCATATGCTGTTGGTGGTATTTCAGGGGGCCACTTTAATCCTGCAGTATCATTAGCTATGATGATTAACCAACGACTAGATATTAAAGATGGTTTATTTTATATCGTTTCTCAATTTTTAGGGGCTACTGTTGCTTCATTTGTTGTTAAAGACTTTGCAAGTAGCTTAAAACTACCAAGTACTAGTTTGGGGCAAACTGATTTTCCAAATATTAGTGCTGGTCAAGCCTTTTTAGTAGAAGCACTTATTACATTTCTTTTTATTTTTGTCATTTTAATGGTCACAAGCGATAAGTTTGGGACCCCTACATTAGCACCACTAGCAATTGGGGTAACTCTTGCCCTCCTAATTATGGTTACACTAAATCTTACCGGCGGCTCATTAAACCCCGCTCGTAGTTTTGGTCCTGCAATCTTAGCTGGTGGTAGTGCCTTATCACATTATTGGGTTTACTTCTTAGCTCCGCTAGTTGGTGGTGTGATTGCCGCTTTTGTTGGTCAATTTATGGGTAGTGAAGAATAACTTAAATCGCTTTCTGTGAACAACTAATTCGTATTTTGAATTAGTTGTTTTTTTGATTATCAAAGCACGTAATATCATAAAATATAATCACTTTTAAAACGTATTTTTCTATTATTTAATTGCAACCTTTCTAGTTACATATCACTTTTCAAATTAATGATTACTATCAAAAACACGCACGTAGCAAACATAACTAATAATTTTTCGTACTGCATAAAAAAGCAACTAATTCAAAATGAGAATTAGTTGCTTAGGTAGTTATTTAATGTTTGATTTATTAAACCAATTTTTCAAAACATCCTGAATATTTTACTTACTATAGATATTTGACAAATCATACAACGTTGAGCTATTATTACCGCCCATTCCACCACCAAAGCTTTGAGTGCTTGATGTTGAATTAGTTTGCGTACCACTTAGTTTAACCTTAGTACCGTGCTTTTTAATCCAAGTTATTATTTTACCGATTTGACCACTACCACCCTTATCACCTGAAGATAAGAAGTACTTAACTTGACCACTCTTAACCAACTTTTTGAATTGGTTTAAGGTCATAGTTGGATCAGTTCCGTTATAACCACCTAAGGCCATAACTGCCTTTTTCGATTTAATAATATAACCAGATGCACTATTAGAATCACTAGTAGTAAATAGATATTTCGCGTTTCCTTGATGTTTAGTTACATATTTAAGAATACTTGTATTAACCTCACCACCAAGATCTTGACTACCTTGACTAGTTAATAGACTAGGACCAGCTGATGGAATTGCGGCTGATTCATGGGCAATTGTTGGCGTTGCTGCCCACCAACTTGCCATTGCTACTAACGTAATTAATGAAACAGCAATTCGATGTCTAACAGGTCGGTTATCAATCACCCACCAAACAGCTAGAGCCGCACCAACTGCTAATAAGGCAACACTTGCAGTTGGATAGTAACTCCAAGCATAGTAAGCTTGAACACCGGTTGTCGCTAATAAACAAATGGCCCATAGACTACCAACCCATCTATGCATCTTACCATCTTTTGCTTGTTCTTGTTGTTGCTTCAAGTATGCCAACCTGATTGCACTTAAAGCGGCTATCGTTGGTGCTAACATAATTGTGTAATATGGATGGAAGAAACCAGCTACTGAGAAGAAACCAGCTACCGGTACTAACCAACCTGCCCATAAAACAACTTCTTTTTGCTCACTAGTTAAGTAATACCATTTCTTTTTGCGATCACGATATCCTAGTAAACCAATTAACATTCCAATTAAACTCAAGGGAATGAACCAACCAATTTGGCTTCCCAAATCTTGTTGTAATAACCGTAGTGGTCCAGCAGTCCCAATGGCAAAGGCATTATTACCCCCACCCATACTCATACTACCTTTTTTGTTTCCACGTGTTCCCGTTGGTGGTGTCATATTATTAGTCTTACCGACTTTTTTAGTCCCTTTAGCTTGAATATTGTTCCTTGCTTTTTGCCCGTTTTTACCAGTTGGCATATTTTGGCGACTTCTATTACCACCGGCTTGGCCAGTTGCTTTAGCAGTCTTGCCAGTCGGCGGTGTCATATTTTGCTGCCCATTTTTAGTTCTTTTGCTATTCTTTTGACCGCTTGGCATTTGCCCTTTAGTATTTTTTTGTTGACTTTTTTTAGTTGTTGAATTCATCCCAGCAAAAGCACCACCAGTCCCAGTACTTTGCCCCAATAGCCGTTCCGTTCCATTATAGCCAAATGCTAATTCAAGTAGTGAATTCGTTTGTGAACTACCAATGTAAGGACGCCTATCTTTACTGACAGAATCAACTGCGACTGGATAAGCTAATGTAAAAATCGCTAAACTAGCAACCCCACCAATAAACCAACCAAGCTTACGTTTGAATGGCTTTTTTACACTTAACCAATAGTAGACCACCATGGCTGGTAAAATCATAAATGCCTGTAGCATTTTAATATTAAAGCCTACCCCAATCAAACCAAAGGCTATTAATACCTGCCAAAATTTATTTTGATTGACTGCTTTTTGTAGAAAGTATATTGCCAATAATAAAGTGAATACTAATATTGCATCCATATTATTCGTACGGGAGTCAGCTACCACAATTGGTGTTAAAGTCATAAATAAGGCTGCTAACCGACCTGCAAAAGCACCAAACTTAGGAGCGATTAACCGGTATAACAGATATACCGAACCAATTCCAGCTAAGACTGATGGTAAGACAATTGACCACCCATGTAGCCCAAATATTTTAGCTGAAATCGCCATAAACCATAGTGCAACTGGTGGTTTATCTACCGTAATAAAACCGGCTGGATCGAATGCTCCATACCAAAAGTTTGACCAACTTTGCAACATTGAAGTAATTGCAGAAGTATAAAAACTATTAGCATTTCCAGCATCCCACGTCCCCCAACCATAAAGGATAGCAGCTAATGCTAAAATAGCTAACAGCCATTTATCAACCTTAATATTCTTAAATTTTTCGCGCATAATTACCTCTTTCTAAAACTTATGCTTACTTTATTGTTCTAATGTATTTTCCTGAATTGTAAATCGTGGCCGATGTTTAACTTCATTAAAAATTTTGCCAATATATTCACCAATGACTGAAATACTAATTAGTTGGATACCACCAATTAACCAAATTGAAATTATTAATGATGGCCAACCAGATGTTGTATTGCCTAATAGATGTTCAATTAATGAATAACTAAATACAAGTAATGCACTAATTACCGTAATAATACCTAATAACAAAATAATGCGAATTGGTGCAACTGAAAATGACGTAATACCATCCCATGCAAACTTAAGCATCTTAGGTAACGGATATTTTGAAACACCGGCACTCCGTTCTTGCCGGGTATAATAAACCTTGGTTGTCTTGAACCCTAAAAGGGGAATAACACCTCTTAAAAACAGATTTGTTTCTTGATATTTCAACAATTCTTGGACCGCTCGTTGACTCATTAATCGATAATCAGCATGATTGGGGACGATATTGACCCCCATTTTAGCCATTAAGCGATAAAATGTTTCAGCAGTATGTTTCTTAAACCACGTATCGCTATCACGATTATTTCTTACCCCATACACAATTTCATTACCAGCCAATGCCTCATCAACCATTTGATCAATTAAATTGACATCGTCTTGTAAATCAGCATCAATCGTAATTATAAAATCACTAGTTACAACAACTGATGTTAACCCAGCTAAAAGTGCATTTTGATGGCCAAAGTTTCGTGATAGATTAATGCCTTGTAGTTGTTTATTTCGCTGGCTTAATGTACTTACTAGTTCCCATGTAGTATCTTTAGAGCCATCATTAACAAAAACTACCTCACTGTTTTGACTAATTTTATTTTGCTTGATCAACAGCATCAACTTTTGGTAAATGATTTCTGCTGATGTCAAAATCACCTCTTCCTCGTTATATACTGGAACAACAATTGTTAAGCTTTTAAGTTCATTCATTAGCTTTACTCCTTAATCCGTATATCTATGATTGTTGCATGATAGCGAATTATTTTTAAATGAATGTTAAACAACCATTTTATTCGAACGATTAGCAAAACTAGTTGCTTTTTTAATGTTACTATGGCAGAATATTGAACAATGTACTTAGGTACAAAAAAATAAAGAATGACTGTGAGCATTCTTTTTGGAGGAATTAAATATGCAATTATCTTTTAAAAAAGCCCACGCGCTATCATCTAATCAGAAATGGACCTTGGCTTCAACATCAGCTGGCTTTGCACTTGAAAATATGGATGTAATGTTTTTATCATTTGCCCTATCTTCAATTATCCAGCAGTTTCACATTTCTGGGACTACAGCTGGTTTGATTTCATCAATTACCAACTTAGGCATGTTAGCGGGTGGGATTTTGTTTGGCCTTTTAGCCGATCGTTTAGGCCGAGTCAAAATCTTTTCATATACGATTTTCATTTTCGCCTTTGCTACTGCTAGTATGTATTTTGCTACTAATATCTATACCCTCTATATTCTTCGTTTTATCGCCGGCATTGGGGCTGGTGGTGAATATGGTATTGGAATTACACTTTTAGCCGAGAATTTTGCAGCTAAAAAACTCGGGCGCCTTTCATCCATCACTGCAATTGGTGGTCAGATTGGAGCTTTACTAGCCGCAATTGCCGCAGCCATAATCATTCCTATTTGGGGCTGGCAAACCTTATTTCTCTTAGGCCTTATTCCCGTTATCTTAATCTTTTTTATCCGCCAAAATGTGACTGAAAGTCCCGTATTTGTTACTAATAATTCTAACAATCCTCAGCATATCAAGATTTCTCAATTATTTAAAACTCGTCAACTAGCCTATCAAACCAGCGCGCTCATTATAATGGTAATTGTCCAAATTTCTGGTTACTTTGGTCTTATGAATTGGTTACCAACCATTATGCAAAAACAATTAAACTTATCAATCTCTGGGTCATCGCTATGGATGATTACAACTATTTTAGGCATGAGTTTAGGAATGTTAACCTTTGGTCATTTTTTAGATTACTTTGGTCCAAGAAAAGCCTTTAGCATTTTTTTAATTGCAGCCGCATTAGGTGTTTTTTCTCTTTCACTTGCTTTTAACACGCTATCGTTACTACTGATCGGTGCACTAGTGGGCTTTTTTTCCAATGGTATGTTTGGTGGTTATGGTGCAATCGTTAGTCAGCTATATCCCACTGAAATTCGAGCAACTGCCAATAATTTTATTGTCGGTTGTGGCCGTGCAATTGGTGGCTTCTCCTCAGTTTTAATTGGCTTTTTACTAGATAATTACTCCGTTTTGGCGGTGATGCTCTTTTTATCACTATCATATCTTATCAGTCTTACAGTTATGTTAACCATTCCCAACCTTAAGAAGTTAGTGAACTAATCAGTCTGTAAACTTATTTCCCCTTATTTTTTAGGCGATAGTGGTAAACTATAAATTATTAAATAATTTATAGGAGGAGCCACTTATGTTTAAAATTAACACAAAACCATTATGGGCTAAAAACCTAATTATACTGTGGTTTGGGATATTCATGACTGGCATTGGCATGAGTGAAGTAATGCCTTTTTTATCCCTATTTATTAATGAATTAGGTAACTTTACGAAAACAGCGTTAACCATCTATAGTAGTCTTGTATTTGCGATATCATTTTTAATAATGGCCATTGTTTCCCCTTTTTGGGGTCGTCTTGCTGATAAAAAAGGCCGAAAATTAATGCTTCTACGCGCCTCTTTAGGTATGGCAATCGTCTTTTTACTAATGGGCTTTGTAACCAATGTTTGGCAACTTATGTTTCTCCGGGCTCTGCAAGGTGCGTTTGGTGGCTATGTTTCTAATTCTAATGCCCTAGTGGCCATGCAAACACCGAAGGAACACTCCGGGCATGCGCTTAGTATTTTAGTGACTGGTATTACTGCAGGAACCCTTTTAGGACCTTTAATTGGTGGTATTTTAGCTAGTTTATTTACCTATCGCATTTCGTTCTATATAACGGGCATCATTATGTTTTTGGTTTTTATTTTGACATATAAGTTTGTGCATGAAGATTTTGTTGCGCCTAACCCTAATAAAAAAGAAACCTTGCCTAAACAATCATTTAGGGCCGTGACTACCAATCCGTTAATAATTATTTTATTCATTACTACGATGATAATTCAAATTGTTAATATGTCGATTAATCCTATTCTTAGTTTATTTGTTAAAGAACTTGGTAGCCAAAATATTTCAATTACCCTAGTAGCAGGGATTGTTGCCGCGATGCCCGGTATTTCAACCGTAATTGCTGCACCCCTTTTTGGTAAATTAGGCGATCGGATTGGTACACATAAACTATTAACCTTTGGTTTTACTTTTGGAGTATTTATCTTTTTTGCAACTTTTTTTGTTCAAAACATTTACCAATTAACGATCTTCCGCTTTTTAACAGGGCTAGCTAATGCGACTCTTTTACCATCTGTCCAAACATTGTTAACTAAAAATACACCTATCTCTAACACTAGTTTGGTATTTTCATATAATCAAAGTTTCCAAGCAATTGGTAGTGTTTTTGGTCCTCTTCTAGGCGCTTTAATCGCTAATTTTTTCGATTATCGTGGTATCTTTCTATTCAGTAGTATTATCATGCTCGTTAATTTAGGCTTATTTAGTTACTACCGTTTAAATCATAGATTAATCTAACTTTGAGATTAAAAAAGACAGCTAAATCATAATAAAAAAAGGGGCTGAATTTATAAAAATTCGCCCTTTTTTTATTTTATATACTTACTTTTTTGTAGCTATTTAACCGTATCTCTTTTTAAGGTACCGTGTTGTTTAACACTGAGAGCTATTTATGAACAACTTTCAGTTTTAATAAACAATTTATTACTTCCATCTCAAGATCACTGGGAATATAGCCAGTTCGCATGACTAATGAAATATTAAATGCATCTAAGATATGATCTGTTATCTCTAAACATATCAAGCCATCATGCTCATTAATAACATCTTTAACTAGAAAGGCTACCCCCAGATTAGCAGCAATTAACCCCTTTATCCATGAAATGTCTGGTGTTCGATAAATAATTGCTGGTTTAACATCTGCATAACTGCAATAATTCATAAATGCACGATGATGAATATATTTTTCGGTCAAACTAATGAATTTCTGCTCAGCCAACTCCTGAAAACTCACTTGTTTTAAATTTGCCAAAGCAGATGCGGGACTAACTACAATACTAAACGGCCGGGTGTCCAATTGAATTGCATCTAACTTATCATTTTGAATGGGTAAAGTAGATGCTAATAATGCAATATCCACATCCCCATTTTCAACGTCTTTAGTTAATTGATTTGAACCATTCTCAATAATATCAAGCTGTTGTAGCAACCCTTTTTGTAACAGCTCACCTGCCACTTTCGGAAAACAAATTCTACCCAGAATTGGTGGCAAACCAAATTTTATCTTAACTTGTTTAGCATTATCAATTTCACGATGGGTGACATTAATTTGATGCATAATCAATTTAGCATTTTTGTATAGTAGTAGCCCTAAGCGAGTAATTTTGGTTTGCTGATGGACACGATCTTGTACAACTAATTTAGCATCAAATTCACGTTCTAACCGCTGAATTGCTTGTGTAATCGCTGGTTGCGATACCAAAAACTGTTGTGCTACCATCGTATAATTTCGGTTTTCTACTAACGCACAAAAATAATCTAAATCTTTAGTTTTCATCACTATACCTATTTAATATCAGATTGTTGGTAGGCTTTATCCCACCTTCTTAGCTTACCACATTCCGATAACTTTCATCCATAGTGAACCAATTCCCAACCAAATAACAAAGTAAACAATTCCTAAAATTGCATTTAAGCGCCACCATTCATTTTGTGTTACATAGCCTGATCCAAATAGAATTGGCGCTGGCCCGTTACTATAATGGGTAGTTGATGCAAACAAGTTACCAAAGAAACCGAGCATTAAAGCCGCAAGCATACCGGGTACGCCTGCTGAAATAGCGACTCCAAGTAAAGCACTATACATTGCACTGATATGTGCCGTTGCACTAGCAAATAAGTAATGACTGTAAAAGTAAGCTAATATTAGTACAACTAAAGCAATAACCCAGTTTAAGCCACCCATCATATTAGCAATTACCTTACTTAACCATGGAATGAAACCTAGTTCGTTTAATTGGGTTGCCATCATAACTAATACTGAAAACCAGGTTAGTGTATTCCACGCACCCGTTTCTTTAGTGATGTCTTTCCAAGAAAGAACCCCAGTTAATAAAAGCAATGTTAATGCAATAAAAGCCGTTAAGGTTGCATCAATTTGTAAAATACTACCAGTAATCCACAATAACAAAGCTAAAACAAAGATGCCGCCCATTAATTTTTCAGGTAAGGCAATTTTACCCATGGTTGTTAATTCATTTTCAGCCCATGCTTTAGCATTTGGCGTTTCCTTAACTTCTGGTGGATAAATTTTATAAATAATATATGGCACGACTAACAACGATATTATTCCGGGCACACTTGACGCTAAAAACCAACCCATCCATGTAATATTAACATGCATACTCTTGGCCAATGATTGTGCTAGTGGGTTCCCGGCCATCGCAGTTAGAAACATTGCTGCAGTAATCATATCGCCATGAAATTCTGAAAACAATAAAAATGAGCCAATTTTTCGTTGAGTATTATCTTTTGGCGAAGAACCAAAAGCTTCTGCCAATGAATTAATAATTGGATACATAATTCCACCAGCCCGGGCAGTGTTACTTGGTGTTGCCGGTGCTAAAATTAAATCAACACCAATTAATGAATACGCTAGGCCTAATGTCTTTTTACCAAATAGCTTAACAAAGATTAACGCTATTCGCCGTCCCAAACCGGTTTTAATAAAACCACGAGAAATAAAGAACGCCATTACAATTAGCCAGATACTATCATTACCAAACCCAGCAATGGCTGTTTCCATTGGAACAATCTTTGTTAAAACAACAATCGTAAATCCAGCAATCGCAACCCCCCCAATTGGTAGTGGTTGTGTAATACACCCAATAATTGTGGCAACAAAAATAGCAAACATATGCCATGCTGCTAGTGAAACACCCACTGGTTTAACCGGTGATAGGAACCAAATAATTAACCCTACGACCACCGGAATAATAAATTTCCGGTAGTCAATCTTTTCTAGTGTCATTTTCTCAAACTTCCCTTATTTATTTACTTTGCACATATGCAAATACTTGAATACCAGCTTGCCGACCAAAAATTACCGTTTCAGCAATCGAATTACCACCAATACGATTGTTACCATGAAGGCCACCAACTACTTCACCTGCAGCATATAATCCAGCAATTGGTTGGTTGTCCTCATTTAAAACTTCGGTTGCAGTGTTAATTGCAACTCCACCCATTGTATAATGGACAGCTGGTGCAATATGAATTGCATAAAATGGCCCAGTTACAACCCCACGATCCATTCCCGTTTTCCGATTAAACTGTTGATCATTATGTTCAGTTACAGCCATATTCCAATTAGCAATGGTTGTTTCAAGGGCTTTGCTTGGCACATTAATTGTTTTTGCTAAATCTGTAATTTCTGTTCCATGATGTACCAAACCAACGTGATCATAAAACTCAATTGCTTTAACTCGGTCACGAATACCTTGATCAAAAATCAAGAATGCGCCCGTACCACCTAAACTATCAATTGCTGCCGTTACATTTTTACGCGTATCTAGTTCGTTAACAAATCGTTGTCCATCATTATTAACTAAAATTGCTCCTTCACCACGAACCGCTTCACCAATTAAATAAGTATGATCAGTATCTTGTTGTACTGTTGGATGTACTTGTACTTGGTCCATATCAACTAATTTCGCACCAAGTGATCTTGCTAATTCAATTCCATCACCTTTAGCTCCTGGTTGATTGGTCGTTTTATATTCTGCCAACTCAGGGCGATATTTAGCAAGCATTTGCTTATTGGCACCAAAACCACCTGTTGCTAAAATAACTGCAGTGGTTGCTAGTTCTTTTTTAACACCAATAATGTCTAGGGTTACACCACTAAGCACATTATCAGTTGTGTTAATATCAGTTACTTTTACCCCAGTAAACACTGGAATTTTGGCTGCTTGCACTAATTTCAATAATTCCGTTATCAAAAAACCACCGATTGGTGCCATTGAGCTTGGCCGATGAGTTCGCATTTTACTCATACCACCAGTAATTGTAATATCATCAAGTTTAACACCATGTTCTGCTAACCAATCAATTGCTAACGCACTATGATTAGTAAAAAATTCCAACAACTGTTGGTTATTTTGATTACCACCGCCAACTAATGTTTCATGGTAAAAATCAGCCATGCTATCAACGACATGATGCTTAAGTTGTACTGTCGTTTCAGCAGCATTCATCCCTGATGATGCCCGTGTAGTATTACCACCAAGCCGGGCCATTTTTTCAAAAACAACGGGTTTTAATCCTAATTCGTGGGCTTGTAAAGCTGCCGTTAAGCCTGTACCACCAGAACCAATAATTACTACATCATATTTATCTGCCATTTTTTGCGTAGGCGTTGGTTCAAATTTAAATTTATCTGCCATTTTATTACACTTTCTAAATTTCTATTGTTAGCAAATTATGCTACGCCATTTAATATCCATAAATGCGCAGCATAATTATCATTATCTAGTTAAAATTAAGCTTTGTCGATATTTGTCATAGCCAAAGGTACAACCCATTTATCGAAATCTTCGCCACTTACAAAGCCTGATTTTACAGCTGCTTCCCGTAAAGTTAGCCCCTCTTTTTCAGCTTGTTGCGCAATTACGGCACTATCATGGTAACCAATGTGTGGTGATAATGCAGTAACTGTCATTAATGATTGATCGACTAATTCTTGCATGCGTTCAGCATTTACTGTTAACCCAGCAATCATTTTATCGGCAAAGCCCATAATTGTACCAGCCATTAATTCAGCAGATTCCAAAAAGGCACTAATTAGAACTGGTTTATAAACATTCATTTCAAAGTTACCTTGACTTGAGGCCACGTTGACAACCACATCATTTCCCATAACGCGGACAGCTGCCATTGTGATTGCTTCAGCTTGTGTTGGGTTAACTTTACCAGGCATGATTGATGAACCAGGTTCATTGGCTGGAATATTTAATTCACCATATCCTGAACGTGGACCACTAGCTAGAAAACGAACATCATTTGCAATTTTCATTAAGTCACTTGCTAAGGTTTTAATAGCACCATGCACCACATTTAAGCCTGAGTGTGCAGCCAAACCGTAGAATTTATTTGAGTCAGCTGTGAAAGCATGCTGATATGTGTCAGTCATCAAACTAGCAATCTTATCCGCAAAATGTGGGGCAGCATTTAAGCCTGTACCAACAGCTGTTCCACCCATTGCTAATTCGCTTAAAGTTGGATTTAATTTTTGTAAGTAATCAACATCATGTTCCAACATACTTACCCAACCACTGACCTCTTGTCCAAACGTCAATGGTGTTGCATCTTGTAAGTGTGTCCGGCCGACCTTTACAGTTCGCCAGTATTTTTCTTGTTTTACTTTTAATTCGTCAATTAAGTGTTGCGCAGCGGTGATTAACTTATCAACGGCTACCGCAGCAGTAATATTCATAGCTGTTGGGAAAATATCATTTGAACTTTGACCGTGATTAACGTGATCATTAGGTAAAATTTCAATTTTGTCATCAATTTTTGCTGCCATATGCGCAACCACTTCGTTGGCATTCATATTACTTTGTGTTCCTGAACCAGTTTGATAAATTACCAAAGGAAAATCTTTACGTAATTCAGCATCCTCTAATGCTAAAAGACTATCAATTGCTTTGACAATCAAATCAGCTTTATCAGCTTCTATTGCTTGAGCTTCCTTATTTGCAATTGCAGCTGCCTTTTTAATTTGCAACAATGCTTTGACAATTTCAAGTGGCATTGGGTCACCAGTTGGAAAATTATTACGACTTCTTTCAGTTTGAGCACCCCAAAGAGCAGTACTAGGAATTTTGACAGCACCTAATGTATCTTCTTCAATACGATATTCAACCATGATTATCTCCTTATTTTTAGTGAATATTTTCACATAAGTTTTTATAATTAATCAACAAATTTATCTTAAACGCTCTGATATTTTATAGTCAAATTACCATAAAGCTATAATTTTTACTTATGAGGTTAATATATCAAGATTTTTAAGGCTAGTTTTTGTTAATTAAAAAATTATAATTAATTTATTTTTAAATTTTAAACAAAAAACAAAAAATTATAACTATCACAATATCGTTTAATTCATTTCTAGCTAATACATTTTAATGTCTGCAACTAAGGCTTCATTAATTTGTGACCAATTCAGCGAAACACCTAATCCTGGTTGGTCTGGGACTTGCATCTTACCATCAATCACACTTAATGGTTCATTAATAATATCATTTTCAAAATAATCAGCATTACTACCATTATCACCAGGAAAATTATGCACAGTAGGTAATGAACTTAATGCTAAATTAACCGCTCGACCGACCCCAGTCGTTAACATGCCACCAATCCATGCCATTGTTTGATATTGCTCAGCCATGTTTATTGCCGCTTTAGCAGCCGTTATCCCGCCCAATTTTCCTTGCTTGATCGTCAAGGCCCGGGTAATTGGGTGTTGATACTTTGTTAAAACGTTATTTACATCAGCTAAACTATTAATACTTTCATCTAAACTAAGTTTGAGCTGTTTTAAATTATTTTGAACTTGATAATGTAAAGCTAACTCCTTTTCACCAAAAGGTTGCTCAAGTAAACTAATACCCATTTGATCTAAATACATAATTTTACTAATATCATTTTGATGCCAACTACCATTAGCATCTAGGGAGAAATAAACTTGCGGGTAGCGCTGAATGAGCTGGGCTAACTTAGCTAAATCGGTGGCCTTGTCAATTTTTAATTTAATCCGTTCATACCCCTGATTAACATAATCATCAACTTTATTTTGTAATATGTGGTTGTCACTTTGGAGGCCAATGGCGCGGCCAACCTTAACCGCGCGGCCTTGCCCACCAATCATCATTTGTAACGATTGTTCCGTTATTTTGCCATAGACATCATATATCGCCATTTCAATCGCGGCCTTAACGAATGAATATGGTGTTAAGTTTGCCAGCTTTTTAATAAGCTCACTAGGTTCCTTAAATTCTAAACCGATTAATTTCGGTAAAATCTGGGTTAGGTTCTGTTGCGATAATGCTTGGGTTTCTGCTACATATGCCGTATCTGCAAATGACTGGACCTCACCGATCCCCCAATTATGATTACTTAGCATAATCTTTATTAATGTAATTGGCCGTTGCGTTGTCAGTCCGTGTGCGGTTTTAAACGGATGCTTTAGCGTTAACGCAATCGGATAGACTGTAATATGTTCAATTTTCACTACGCGCTAACACCTCACTATATGCATTAGGTTGCTCAAAATGGACATTATGCCCGGCCCCCTGCATCACCACTAATTGACTATTTGGTAACAACTCGGCCATTTGTTTACCAATCGTCGTAAATTTTTGATCAAATGCACCCACAATAATTACCGTTTTAACTTGTAAATTGGCTAACTTTGGCCAATAGTTTGGTTGTTGGCCCGTTCCCATCATTTCTAATGAATTGGCAACGTTTAACTTATTATGACTAATGCGTTGTTGATGCATAAAAATGCGTTGCTCAGTTGTTAGCATCGTTTGCGTTGCAAATAGTGGTAGTTGTTCCCAATTCGTCACAAAATTTTCAAGCCCAAGTTTTCTAATCTGCTGCGCCTTTTGTTGGTCACTTATTTGGCGCGCTTGCCGTTTTATAGCTGAGCCAATCCCTGCCGTGGTACTTTCTAAAAACAATTGTTCTATCATAGTTGGATATGTTAACGTAAATGCAATTGCTAATCGCCCACCCATCGAATAACCAACCAAATTAACTTTATCGATGGCTAATTCTGTTAATATTTGGGCTAAATCTTGAACTTGACTTTGAATTGTCATGCGTGTTTTGGCAATAATTGGTTGCTTCTGACCGAAGCCCAATAAATTTAAGTATATGCACGTTCCTTGTGGCTTGATGTTAGCAAAGTCAGCGTGACTTCCCATAAAACCATGTAAAAAGAGCCAAAATGGTTGGCCTTGACCACGTACTTCATATTCATACAGATAATTATTAATTATAATTTTCTTTAGCATCTTACTTCCCTAATTATTTAATTCTTGCTTGATTTTGGTGACCAATGCTTGATGAACCAATACATTCTTGTCACGTTGACTAACAATTTCAATCAGTTTCAACCCTTTTGGCACCTTTTGTAATTCAGCTGTCAAACTTGGTAAGGTTGAAATACACTTATATTCACCCGCATACAATTGCGCAATTTTAGCAATTTCTAAATTCAGCGGTGTCCCAAATAGTTCATTAAAATAATCCTTAGCTTGCGCTTGTGGTAAAAATGAAAAGATGCCACCGCCATTATTGTTAATGACGATAATTGTTAAGTTGATACCTAATAAATCAACTAACTTCAAGCCATTCATATCATGAAATAAAGTTAAATCACCAATCAGTAAATACGTTGGTTGACCATTTGTCGCTATCCCAACGGCACTTGAAATAGTACCATCAATCCCATTTGCCCCCCGATTACCAATTATTTTCAACTCATTTTCCGGCCATAAGTAGTTATCAATATCCCGAATTGGCATGGAATTTGCTACGAATAATTGCGCCTTAGATGGTAAATTTTTCATAGCTTGGGCAATCGTCGGTTCTGTTAATACAGTGTTTTGTGTTACTAATTTTTTAAAGTTGTCGCTTAATGCTAACCAACCTGCTAAATAAGCATTCTCGGTTTTTGTAGGCGTGCCAGGTTGGGCTAATAGTTGCGCTAGTAACTGATTACTATCCACATCAACTGATATTTGTGCAAAGCGACTATGGTCTTTACCAACAAAATTTTCACCAATTTGATAAACCTTAACATCATTTTGCTTTAACCAAGGTAATACCCGGGCTGAAACAGGAGTTGCTCCAAATCGGAACGTAACATCTGGAATTAAATCTTTCGGAATAACATCAGCCTCAAGTAAAACATCGATGCCGTTGATAACATTTATACCTGGCCGTACACTACTTAAGGCATCGGCAATTACCGGTATTTGATATTTTTCACTAAGTTTTAGTAATAAATCACGATTAAGCTGTTCTTCATCCGGTCCCACTAATATTAATACTTTTTGTTGAGTTAACACCTTAATTAGGTCTGTTACATCAGCAATCGTTAGCATTTTTTTACCAGTTAAGAAACGTTGCGGTAAAATCTGTGGCCACCTTGTCTGTAACGCTGGCATCAATGGTTTACGCAATGGCAGATTGACTTGAATCACACCAGCGGGGGCTTTACTTGCTAAATAAACTACCTGTTGCATCCTATAGTCAATATATTCCGTATTATCCGGATGTTGAAGTTGTAAATCTAATTGTATAAAATGTTTTGCATGTGACCCATATAACTGATTTTGATTAATTGTTTGCGGTGCACCAATTCCTTGAAGTTCTGTTGGTCGATCAGTCGTTAAAATAATTAAGGGAATATGACTAATACTTGCTTCAGCCACCGCTGGCAAATAGTTAGCTGTCGCAGTGCCTGATGTCGCTAGTAAGACCACTGGTTTTTTCGTATTTTTCGCAATCCCTAACGCTAAAAAACCCGCGGAACGTTCATCAACATCAACTAATACTTTTACTGCTTGCTTGTTAGCAGCTAATTCCGCTAATAATAATGCCACCGGTGTCGAACGCGAACCCGGTGAAACGACAAAATCTGTAACTCCTTGTGCGACTAGTGCACCGAGCATATGTTTAATATTTGTTGTTAAAGTCTCCATTAAGCTAAATTCTCCAATAAACTCATCATCGGTTCCATTTTTAAAGCCGTTTCTTGATATTCACTTTGGGCTTGTGACTCTGCTAAAATCCCAGCTCCGGCAAATAAACGTACCGTTTTTGCAACTACATACATCGAACGAATCCCAATTACTAATTCACCATCCCCATTGGGCATAATCATCCCTATTGGACTAGCAAATAATCCTCTTGCAAAGGTTTCGGTTTCTTTAATTATTACTAATGCCCACTCAACTGGAATGCCACCGAGCGCCGGGGTTGGATGTAGCCTTTGTGCAACATCTAATAACGTTTTGGTCGCTTTTAAGTTACCAGTAATTGGTGTATATAAATGCTGAATTTGCGGTGTTTTTAGAATACCCGGCTGACTAATTGTATCAAGTTTAGCTAAGTGCGCTAATTTTTTGACAATTGTTGCTACTACGTATGTATGTTCTTGTAAATTTTTATGATCATTTAATAGTGCTGTCTGTAATTTTGTATCCTCTAAGGGTGTGGTCCCACGTTTGATGCTGCCAGCGACTGCTGCCGTCGCTACCTGGCCATCTTTAACTGCTACCAAGCGTTCAGGTGTTGCTGAAACAAAAACTTCATCATAATATTTTAAAACAAAATGATAACTATTTGGTTGTTGCTCCTGTAATTGCTGAATTAAACTAACTAGATTAATCTCTGTTGCTAACTGCAATAATCTTTGCCGGCCCAAGACCACTTTTTGTTTATCCGCTTGCGTTAATAATGAATCAATAACCCGATTAATTCTATTGGGCCAAGTAGTTTCATCGCGTTGCTGTATAATTTGATTTTTTTGCTTATAAGTTGGTGTTGATTTAGCCAAAGGAAGTTTTTGCTTTATTCCATAAACTTGCTTGGTTACTAGTTCATAAACTGTTTGTGGTTCAAAAAAATAGCCATTCATTAATTTTGACAAGGCTGTCTTTTGATTATCAAATTTGAACCCGCCAAAAATAGGATTTGTGTGTCCTTCAGCGCGCCATTGCTGAACTGCTTGAAAATCACCTTCAAAGATTTCCTTTTTAACTTCAAAACCATAATATCTCGTTGTCTTCGCTGGATTAGCAAAATAAACAGCAACTTTAGCTGCAGCAAATTGCTCTTGTAATACTAACTCGTTTGGAAAATTCATTTAATAATACCTTCTCATTACCTAGCAAACATAGGTAATCTATGTTGTTCAGTCTAATATCGTTGTTATTGATAGCACAAAATAATCTTACAAATTATTTTGCTAACACTACCCCAATTTTAATTTTAATACTTATTAGTCATTAGTTGAAAGGTTTATACCTATTAAAATTAGATTTTACGTTTTTTTAGATTAGCTTACCTATTACATAATCGTCTAACGATATTATTATCAAAAAAAGGTTAGTGCTAAACAACAAAAGTTGTTTAACGCTAACCTTTTTTATAAAATTTTCAATTTTCATCGATTAAAAGAAGCCAATTAACGAACCTACTGTGATAATTGCTGTCATAATTAGAATAACTTTAGTAGCTGAAATCTGTTTACTTGAAACCAACCACCAACCAAGTAAAACCATACCTAATGGTAAAATACCTGGGAAAATGTTATCTAAAACGACTTGTAAATTTTGGGTTTTACCACCAAGAGGAATTTTCGCAATCGTTTCTAGCACAATTGTTTTAGCTGATAATGCCCCCACAACCATTACCCCTAAGATATTAAAGGCATCTGTAATCCGCTTTGAGTTCTCACCAACAATAGTATCAATTGCACTAACTCCTAATTTGTATCCACTATGAAAGGCAAAATACGAAATCGAAGGTCCTAAAATTCCATATGCGACAATATAAAAGATTGGTCCTAACGCACTCCCACCAGCTGCTAAACTCATAGCAATTGATAATAAAATAGGTACAATAATTCCTTGAATAATTGAATCACCAATTCCGGCAAGTGGTCCCATTAATGTCGCTTTTATATTAACAGGCATTTCCTCTGAAACATCATTGCCTAGTGCAATTTGTTCTTCTAGGGACGCGACAATCCCATTAATTAACTGGCCAGTTTGTGGTTCAGTATTGTAAAACATCGAGTGGCGTTCAAGTAAACGGCGTTGTTTTTCTGGATCATCTTTATAGAATTTTTTAGCGAAAGGAATGTATGAGTAAGCCCACGCATGTCCTTGTAATTTTTCATAACTCATTGAACTAAGGTGAGTAAAGCCCCAACGATACCATAGTCGATTTAAATCATGTTTTGTTAATAATTTGTCAGTTTGCTTTGCATCCATGTCAATTGCTCCTCCTATTCTTAAAAGAGATCATCATCTTCATATTCATCAGCTGTATTGACCGCTGAAGATTGTGTTGCGGTATTACCATCACCACCATTTCCTTTATTAATTGATGCGAAATAATACATATAAGCAACTAGTGCTGCAATAAAGACAATCGCAATCATACTCAACTTAGCAAACGCTAATAATACAAAACCAGCAAAGAAGAAAATAAAGTGTGTTTTATTTTTAATTACAATACTCATTAATAAGGCTATCCCTAACGCTGGTAATACCCCACCAAGGACTTGAATAATATGGGTGACTTCTTCTGGGATACTATGAATTAACCAATCAACTAAGCCCTTACCAAAATAAATTGCAAGAAACACGGGTACTGCCCGCAGAATAAACGTGGTAATTTGCGGATATACTAAGTGATTTAGGGTAATTCCATGAGTATCATTTTCATGGGCTGCTTTTTCAGCGCGTGTATTCCAAAATGAATATAACGCCATCCGACCATTGTAAAAAATCAAACCAAATGTTTGACCAATTAAAATCGCAAGAGTTACCGCGATTGCAGGATCCTTAGTTGTGGCCATGGCTAAACCAATACCACCATAACTGGCATAAACGATTTCACTATTCGTTGCCCCACCAGTATTTAGGTTCGCAATAAAAACCCCTTGAACAGCCAAACCACATAAAACACCAGCTTGAATGTCACCAAATGCTAATCCAATTAAAAGACCAGCAACTAAGGGACGCCCAACAATATAATAACCACCAGACATTCCTAAAAGCCAAGGCGATTCAATCGCCCCTAAATAACAAAAGATTCCTGTTAAAAGTGCAGGTATAAATAAACTCGACATAAATAATCACCCCTTTAGTGTTGTAATTAATCCATTGAATCGTATTTTGCTTTCATCGTGTCCCAATGGCGAATATCATCATCTGGTAACAATTGGAATTGAATATCAACGCCATGCTTAGCAATATTTTCAAATGCAGCATAATCATTTTGGTCAATCGCAACGGTTCGACCTAAAATTTTGGTATTTGGGCGAGTATTCATTGGTCCTACGTTCAATGTCCCACCAAAATCAACTCCCATATCAACTAATTGTGAAAAGGTTTGTGGTGAATCACTAATTAAAAAGAAATTTTTCTTTGATTCAATTCCTTTAGCAATTTTTTCAGGTGCTTCAGCAGTTGTATAAATTCCCACTTTAAGTTCATTCGCAGCTGCCTTTAAAACCTTACGTCTTAATTCATTATGTGCAATTGCATCCCCTACTACTAAAATGCCATCAACTGGTCGGGCTTTTGTCCATCTCGTCATTGTTTGGCCATGAATTACTCGATCATCAACTCGTACTACTGAAATTGTCATAATTTTTTCCTCCTAAATTATCAGTTAAAAATCTAAATCATCATCTGCATCATCATCACTATTCTGTGCAACTTGAATCCCTTGTTGACCTGCTGTCACGACAATTGATACTGCTTGATCTAAGTCAGCGACACCACTAATTTGCGGTACCAACTCTAACAGCATTGGTAAGTTAACCCCACTAACAACCCTAATGCGATCTGGGTGGCCCAAAAAATAATTATATGCCTCATTAAATGGAGTACCACCTTTTAAATCAGCTAAAACTAAGACTGGTTCTACTTGTTCATCTAGCCAATTCACTAAGCGATTCCGAAAATCCGTAACACCTTGATCATTCAAAACCAATGTACTTAGTTCTGGTGCTTGACTAGCAATAAATTCATAACTCGCAACTGCCCCCTTGGCCAAATCACTATGCGAAACAACTAAAACTTTCATGTAATCACCATCCTTGGACCCATATTTGTATTAACATATTTCGTTTACATGTTAATTATATGAAACCGCTTTCATATAGTCAATATATTTTATATAATTTTGTTATACAATATATAGTGTTAGGTATAATTAAATCGATAAGCATTTATAATTTGACAACTATACCAATTATTGCTAATTTTAATATGTTAATACATAATATGAAATGAGGCCTTTATTATGAACTATTCCATTACTGACTTAAGTAACCTAATCGATCATACTAATCTTCATCCAGATGCCACAGCTCAAGATATCCAATTACTATGCCAACAAGCAAACCAATACCACTTTAAAATGGTTGCCATTAATCAAAGTCAAACTGCATTGTGTGCTAAGTTACTTAATACTAGTAAAGTTCATGTTGGGGCTGCAATTAGTTTTCCATTAGGCCAAACCACCCTTGCCAGTAAGTTATTTGATACCCAAGATGCAATCGCCAATGGTGCCGATGAAATTGATTACGTTGTTAATCTCACAGCAGTTAAAAATCAACAGTGGTCCTTAGTTGCTGATGAAATGCAAAAAATTGTCTTTCTATGTCGTCAAAATAATGTTATTAGTAAAGTTATTTTCGAAAATTGTTATTTAACGACGAATGAAATTATTAAACTAGCGGAAATCGCTAAGGAAATTAAACCCGACTTTATAAAAACATCAACTGGTTTTGGTCCAAGTGGCGCCACGATTGAAGATGTCAAACTAATGAAAAAAACAGTGGGTAATAGTGTTGCGGTTAAGGCGGCGGGAGGAATTAGAAATGCCAATGATTTTTTAGCAATGCTTGCAGCGGGAGCTACTAGAATTGGAACTAGTGCTGGGATTGCTATTATTACAGAATTAACTCAACGATTGACTGCGCAAAATACCACAACAATTTCTATCACCCCGACGAAAAAATAAGAAAGGATACGAATAATGACAGATATACCAATGCCCAAATATCGCCAAATTGCTGACGATTTGCTAAAAAAAATTCAAACTGGGATTTATCCAATAAATGCCTTAATTCCCAAAGAAATTGAACTTGCAACTTTTTATGGTGTTAGTCGGCCGACTATTCGTCAAGCTATTCAGCTCTTAGTTAACGATGGTTATCTTGACCGTCGCAAAAAACGTGGCACAATTGTTCGCCAACGTAAAATTGTGCAAGAATTTACCCATGTGATTGCTAGCTACGATCAAGAAATGGATAATCATGGCCTAATTCCCATGACCAAAGTCATTATGTTTACCACTGAAGTGGCCGATAATGAAGTCTGTGAACGTTTAAATCTCCCCATAGACTCAATTGTTTTTAAGCTTGTTCGGCTACGTTATGCTAATGATCAACCAATTGTGATTGTTACCACCTATATTCCCTATAGTGTGGTTCCACATTTGAGTGATTATGACTTTACGGCGGTTTCCCTTTATGAAACTTTAGCGGCCAATAATACCGCAGTTGTCCGTGTACAACGCCGGCTAGAAGTTATCAAGGCAGATGAGACTGTTGCTAATCTACTCAATGTTCAACAAAACGAACCCCTTTTTTATTTTCATACGATCGGTCACACACAGGACTCTGGCGCTATTGAATATTCTATTGCTAAATATCGTGGCGATCTAAATTCTTTCAACATTGACGTTAGTTTGTAAAAAAATTTTTAAAAATCATTGACAAGTTATTTTTAAATTGTTAATATACATCCAACAATTAAATTTTAATGAGAAACGTTGAGTAGGAAAGTAGGCTTTTTATTATTTTTAGCGAGTCGTTGGTTGGTGCAAAACGATAATAATTTAAATTTGAAAATCACCTATGAGTTATCCGGCGAACTTTTATGTCGTAGTCAGGATTGGGAGCTCCCATTATAGAGCTAGCAAATTACAGTTGTAGCTTGCGAATTGAGATTCACTATTTGTTTAGTGAATAAAAATAAGGTGGTACCGCGTAATGACGCCCTTTAATAGCCAGTTGGCTGTTGAAGGGCTTTTTTGTTGATTTAATTGAAATTTTTAATAAAGGTGGTAAGTGCTATGTCGGACTCAAGCGATATTTCAGATATTAATAACATTAAATTTACTATTAAACACCCTTTACCTAAATTTTAAAGTATTTTATGGAGGAATTGATTATGACTTTAGTAACAACCGAACCTACTACCTTGACTGAAAATGAACTTAAATTTGCCCACGCCTTATTTGATGCTTATCAAACACGGAAACCACTGACTGAAAAAGATTGGCAAGATACTGTTACCACGGATGAACGAGCCTATGCTGTTCAAGATAAACTGACTGCCTTAAAACGTGAAGCAGTTGGTGGCTATAAAGTATCCTTAACGAGCGCTAAAACACAAGCAATGTTTGCTGCAACAAGCCCTCTATACGGTGCACAAGTTAAAAGTCACTTTTTAACTAGTCCAGCAACAGTTAGTCTACAAACATTAATGGAACCCTTAGTTGAAGTTGAGTTAGCCTTTGAAGCAACCGCTGATTTACTACCTACTGACTCATTAAGTGATCTAATGGCTAAGACTAACGTCGCGGGAGCTTTAGAATTACCTGATTCTCGCTTTGCAGATTGGTTCCCACAGCTATCCAAGTATATGGTAATGGCTGATGCTGCTGTTGGTGGGTTAGTTGTATACAGTCAACCAAGACCAACTACTAGTCTATTTAAAGATGTTGATCAAGTAACCAAAGTTGCCTGTGAATTAACCCATGATAATGAAACAGTTGCTAGTGGGCAAGCAAGCGAAGTTCTGGGTAATCCGCTAAACTCGCTTCACTGGCTCGTTGCTCAATTAGCTGACCAAGGTAAAACCTTTAAGGCCGGACAAATGGTTTCAGCAGGGACCTTTGTTTTACCACCAGCTCTTACTACTGGTACTTGGCACGTTGATTTTACGCATGGTTTGGCTAGTGTTACGGTGACAGTTACCGCTTAGGTTTTAAATGTTGACTGGCTTTCCATTGAAGTATTGATATTTTTTTATAAATTAAAAATATTTCCTATTTTTGATCAGTTAATCACAAAGGTAAACTAAATGTGTTATTAAATTATATTCTTTGTGAAGTATTTCAAAATGGCCAATGTAACAATTAAAAATTTAACCTTAGCAACTGATAAAACAAGTATTGCTATCCCAATTACTAAAGATACTACTAGTTCTATTTTAGAATATGCGCAAGCGATTAAAACGGTAAACCCAGATTTGGTTGAATGGCGCATTGATTTCTTTGAGGCTGTTCTAAATGACACTAAATTAATTAAAACTAGTCATGATTTACGAGCAATCTTAGCCCCTATTCCCGTTTTAATAACATTTAGAACCTATGGAGAAGGAGGTAATCTGCCCCTTGATGATACTAGTTATTTTAAATTATTAGCAACGATTATTGATAATAATTTAGCTGATTCAATTGATATTGAACTTACTCATGATTTTGCTACGATTAAAACCTTAGTTACGAATACTCATGCTGCGAATATTCCAGTCATTATGAGTAATCACGATTTTGTTAAAACACCTTCACTAACTGATGGTCTTAGCTTATTAACTGCAATGGATCGTTTAGATGCAGATGTTTTAAAAATTGCTAGTATGCCCAATAGCACGATGGATGTGTTAACCGTTTTACAACTATCGACAATGGCTAATCAGATTTTTGATAAACCAATCATCACCATTTCCATGGGTGAACTTGGTAAATTAACCCGTTTTAGTGGACCCGTTTTTCATTCCTGCTTAACCTTTGCAGCCTTAGAAGATGCATCTGCACCCGGTCAGTTAGATCTTGATACGTTAAAAACATTCTTAGCTGAACTTAGTTAAGTACCATTTTAATCCATAGTCTTGCATGCATTATCACCTAATCATCGAGTATGCCTTTGCTAATCTGTTAAGCAATTTGTGTTAGTAACTCAAGGTTACGTAGATATTAAAAAAGAGCAGAAAATTTATTTTTTCTACCCTTTTTTATTGTATATGTTAAATTATTAATTTACCGCTATTAACTTTTAAATATTAGCATTGTGACCTCGTTATGATAAAATAAACAAATTTATCATTAATTTTAACAGCAGACAAGGTTAGCGTAAAAACTTCGTGAAAAAAGAAGCTAATTTTAAAAAGCCATTGACAATTGCTTATAAATGTTAGAACATATTAATAATTTTAATTTTTTTAACATTTAAGATTGATTAATATATAGTTATTCCTTTTATCATCCATTTATTTTGCCTATCGATTAGGAGGTAGTTTATGTCAAGTTTCAAAGAAAAGATTTTTCGTAAAGAAGATCCCAGCGTTTATGAGAGCAAGGATGCCCATCTTGTTCGATCACTGCGTGTTCGTGATTTTTTAGCTCTTGGCGTGGGAACCATTGTTTCAACTTCAATCTTCACCCTACCCGGTGTCGTTGCCGCTGAACATGCTGGTCCTGCTGTCGCATTGTCATTTTTAGTCGCGGCAATTGTTGCTGGGATGGTTTCCTTTGCATATGCTGAAATGGCATCAGCCATGCCCTTTGCCGGTTCAGCATACTCATGGATTAATGTTATCTTTGGTGAATTTTTTGGTTGGGTCGCCGGATGGGCCTTACTAGCAGAATACTTTATCGCCGTTGCCTTTGTCGCATCTGGTTTATCAGCTAACTTCCGTGGGTTACTTGAACCATTAGGTATTTCACTCCCTGCTAGTTTAAGTAATGCCTTTGGCACTAATGGTGGCGTTATTGATATTGTTGCTGCCGTTGTTATTTTAGGTGTTGCCCTATTACTATCACACGGTGTTTCAACCGCTGCTAAGATTGAAAACGTCTTAGTTATTTTAAAAGTTTTAGCCATTCTTTTATTTATTGTCGTTGGTTTAACTGCCATTCGTACCAGTAACTACTTCCCCTTTATCCCTAAATATCACATGACAGCAAATGGGGACTTTGGTGGTTGGCAAGGCGTATATGCTGGCGTATCCATGATTTTTCTAGCATACATTGGTTTTGATTCAATTGCTGCTAATTCTGCTGAAGCAATCAATCCGCAAAAAACGATGCCTCGTGGTATTTTAGGCTCATTAGCCATTGCCGTTGTCTTATTCATGGGTGTTTCCTTAGTCTTGGTCGGCATGTTTAAATATTCAAGTTATGCTAATAATGCTGAACCAGTTGGTTGGGCTTTACGACAAAGTGGCCATGCAGTTGTTGCAACCATTGTCCAATCAATTAGTGTTATTGGGATGTTTACCGCACTGATTGGTATGATGCTAGCTGGTTCTCGTCTGCTTTACTCATTTGGTCGTGATGGCATGCTTCCTAAATGGCTTGGCCAATTAGATAAAGCAAACCGCCCAAATCGCTCACTTTGGCTCCTCACTATTATTGGTCTAGTTATCGGTTCGATGTTTCCTTTCGCCTTTCTGGCCCAATTAATCTCGGCCGGCACGTTAATTGCCTTTATGTTTGTAACGCTTGGTATTTATGGTCTACGTTCTCGTGAAGGTAAGGATATTGACGTACCTGCTTTTAAAATGCCTTTCTATCCAGTTATGCCCGCCCTTAGTTTCATTGGTGTTTTAGTTGTCTTTTGGGGCTTAGGTAACGATGCTAAACTTTACGCTGGTATCTGGTTTATCGTCGGTGTCATTATTTACTTTACCTATGGTTCAAGAAACTCGTATCTTAATAAACAAAAGTAGGTGAGTCACATGGTTGAAGATACAAATCGTTCCTTATTAACTAAAGAAGCTGCTGCCCTATCCCCGGCAACACGTGTTAAATATTATGATATTGTTATTGACCATGGTAACGGTGCCACAATTACCGATGCTGATGGTAAAACATATATTGATTTACTAGCTAGTGCCTCTTCAACAAACACTGGCCACGCTCATCCCCACATTGTTGCAGCAATTACCAAGCAGGCTCAAAAATTAATTCAATATACACCAGCCTATTTTGCCAATGAACCTGCCGCTAAATTAGCTCCACGGTTAGCCGCCTTGGCTCCCATAAGTGGTCCAGTCAAACTTGCCTGGGGTAATTCCGGTTCAGATGCAAATGATGCCATCATTAAATTTGCGCGTGCCTATACTAATCGTCAGTATGTTGTTAGCTTTACGGGGGCTTATCATGGTTCAACTTACGGTTCTTTAACTACCTCTGCTGTTAGTCTAAATATGAGCCGCAAAATTGGTCCCCTATTACCAGGTGTTGTTAAAGTACCTTATCCCGATCCCTGGCAACGACTTGCTAACGAAAGCGAAGATGCATTTGTTGACCGGTTGTTTAGGGCCTTTAAACAACCCTTTGAAACCTATCTACCAGCAGAAGAAGTTGCCGTTATTTTAATTGAGCCAATTCAAGGAGATGGTGGGATTGTTAAAGCACCAACTAGTTATTTAAAAAAAGTTTATGATTTCGCCCATGAACATGGTATTTTATTTGCCGTTGATGAGGTTAATCAAGGACTCGGCCGTACTGGTAAATGGTGGTCAATTGAAAACTTTGAAGGGCTTGAACCTGATTTAATGTCGGTTGGTAAATCATTAGCTTCTGGCTTACCCCTAAGTGTTGTTATGGGTAAAGCACCGATTATGGATGCCTTGGGGTCACCTGCGCATACTTTTACTGCTGCAGGTAATCCAGTTACCACAGCAGCGGCCTTAGCTACCCTAGATGTTATTGAAAATGAACATTTAATTGAACGCTCAGCGCTTTTAGGTCAAAGAGCGCAAGCCTTTTTTGAAAATGAGCAAAAACAATTTGCATTTATTGGTGATGTACGGATGTATGGCTTGAACGGTGGGATTGATATTGTCGATCCAATCACTGGGTTGAGTGATGCCACTGCTACCACTAAATTAATCTACCGGGTTTTTGAACTAGGCGCAATTATTATTAGTCTCCGTGGTAATGTCTTACGGTTCCAACCACCATTAGTTATTACAGAAGATGAACTAACACAAGCCTTTAGTATTCTCCATCAAGCCTTTACTGAACTAGCAGCTGGCACCTTGGAACTCCCAAATAACGCTAGCGAAATTGGTTGGTAATATGTGCGATTAGCATAATAAACTAGCCCTACCAGCTTCATTTAAGGTGCTTACTTAAATAATAAAACAGAGATTAATCACCGTTTATTATTGGTGATTAATCTCTGTTTTTGTTTTTTAACATTAACTCTGAAACCCGCTTGACCATAAATCGATTGAACCGCGCTTTACACATGAATACCTAAGGCCAAACGAGCTAGTTGACTCATTTTTTGCACGGACCAACGTGGTTCAAAAACAATTTCAAAGTTTACTTTCTTAACCCTAGAATGCCTAAGTAAAGTTTCTTCAATTTGTTCTTTTAAATAATCGGTCAATGGGCACCCTAACATTGTTAAAGTCATGACGACTAAACAACTACCTTGATTATCAAGTTTAACGTCATATATCAAACCCAAATTAACCACATCAATTTATAATTCTAAATCAACAACTTGTGTTAAAAGGTTTAACGCGATAGGCATAAATTCATTGTTTTGTTTAACCAATTGATCCTTCCATTTCAAACGCAATCAACCGATTTAATTCAACTGCGTATTCCATTGGTAACTCTTTTGTAAAGGGTTCAACAAAGCTCATTACAATCATTTCAGTTGCTTTACTTTGACTAATTCCACGTGACATTAAGTAATACAATTGGTCTTCAGAAATTTTAGAAACTTTAGCCTCATGTTCCATCGCTACATCACTATTCAAAATTTCATTATATGGAATTGTATCACTTTTTGATTGATCATCCATAATGATCGTGTCACACTCAACATGTGCTAAGGATCCTGCACTATTCCTAGCAAATTTTACATTACCACGATAGTTAACACTGCCACCAGTTCGCGCAATTGATTTTGAAACAATTGATGATGATGTATTGGGGGCATTATGAATCATTTGCGCACCCGTATCCGAAATAATGCCATTACTAGCTAAGGCAATTGATAACATTGTTCCTCTGGCACCATAACCATTAAGATAAACGGAGGGATACTTCATTGTCACTTTTGAGCCAAGATTACCATCCACCCATTCCATAATTGCATTATCCAATGCTTGTGCACGCTTAGTTTCTAAGCTATACACATTATCTGACCAATTTTGAATCGTCGTATAGCGACAATACCCATTAGCTAATACGTTAACCTCGACCACAGCAGCATGTAGACTATCTGAGTCGTATTGTGGCGCCGTACAACCCTCAACATATTCCAGATGTGCACCTTCATCAACAATAATTAGGGTTCTTTCAAACTGCCCAGTGTTCTCAGCATTTAAGCGAAAATACGCTTGAATTGGCATTGGTACGGTCACCCCAGCAGGTACATAGATAAAACTCCCTCCTGACCAAACGGCACTATTTAAGGCTGCATATTTATTATTATCTGGTTTAACTAATTTGCCAAACCATTTTTTAAACAACTCTGGGTATTCTTTTAACGCACTATCAGTATCAGTAAATATAATTCCCATTGTTGCTAATTGCTTTTGGATATTGTGATACACAACCTCTGATTCATACTGTGCAGATGAACCGGCTAAATACTTGCGTTCTGCTTCTGGGACGCCCAAACGATCAAAAGTTGTTTTTATTTTTGCTGGGACGTCTTCCCAATCACGATATTTTTTATCCGTCGCCTTTTGATAAAATTTCATATTTGCTAAATCTAGTTTACTTAAATCCGGCCCAAAATTAGCTTCATTCATTTTAAGATAGGTTTGATAGGCTGCTAGCCGATACGTTAACATCCACGCTGGTTCATTTTTAGCCGCTGATATTTGGCGGATGACTGCTTCACTCAACCCCCGCCCTGTTGAAAATACTGGTTTTACATCATCATGAAAGCCATATTCATAATCTTCATCTGTCATGATACTTTCTAATTCACTCATTTACTTACCTTCGTTTTCCAAAATTTCAGCTAAGCCATGCCACGCCAAGGTAGCACATTTAATTCGGGTTGGAAACTGCGCAATACTACTTAATACGGCAGCATCTTTCAATTGCTGATTATCAGCTTGGGTAATTACTTGACCACTAATTTTTGCCAAAAAGTTAGTAATAACTTTCTGGGCAGTTTTAATCTCTAGCCCCTTAACCGTGTTAGTTAACATACTCGCTGATGCTTGTGAAATAGTACAACCATGACCGGTAAATTTAATATTGGTTATTATTTTATTTTCAATCATAACTTGAAGCTCAATAACATCACCACAAGTTGGATTTTTTAACCTAATCTGGGCAGTTGGCATTACTAGTTGTCCTTGGTTATGCGGATTTTGTGCATGCTCAAGAACTACTTGTTTATAAAGTTGTTCTAGTTTTAATAAAGTCATGATTTAAAAAAGGCCTCGAGTTCTTTTAGGATCTTAGCTACCTTACGTACTTCACTACTTTGATTATAAATACTGGTACTAATTCTTAACGTTGCTAAAACGTGTAAATAATCCATTAATGGTTGCGCACAATGCTGTCCAGCTCGAATTGCGATACCTGCTAAATCCAAACCAGTGGCAATATCATGCGGATGCAAATCTGCAAGATTAAATGAGATAACACCATAGTGATCCTCAGGTACTTGCGAACCATAAATTATTAAATTGGGAATTGTTTTTAAATTCTTAAAAGTAGCTTGCATTAAGGCTTGTTCATGACTTATGATTTTTTGCCACCCAATTTTCTTTAAATAATCGATGGCGGCGGCTAAGCCAATGGCTCCTGCAATGTTCGGTGTCCCAGCCTCAAATTTCCACGGTATTTTTTGCCATGTTGCGGTATCTTGGGTTACTTCATCAATCATTTCACCCCCAAATTGAAGTGGTTCCATATCCTCTAATAATGCCTTTTTACCATACAGGACACCAATACCAGTCGGACCATACATTTTATGACCAGAAAAAGCTAAAAAATCAATATCTAATTGCATGACATCAATTGGAAAATGAGCCATTGCCTGAGCCCCATCAATCACGGTAATGGCGTTTTTTGCATGTGCAAGTTTAATTAATTCTAAAATTGGGGCGCGCATGCCTAAAACATTTGAAACATATGCAAACGTAACAATTTTTGTCTTATTAGTAATCTTTTGTTGAGCATCCGTTAATGATACTTTTCCGGTTTGATCCAACTTGATGAACCTTAACACAGCACCAGTCTTTTGCGCTAATTGTTGCCATGGAACAATATTACTATGATGCTCAGCGACCGTTAATACAATTTCATCACCTGTTTGTAATTTACTTTCATAACTTTTAGCAATCCAATTTAAACTTTCCGTTGTTGAACGTGTAAATATAATTTCTTCGGCAGTCGCCTGAATAAACTTAGCCACTGTTGTTCGAGCCTGCTCATATTGGTTTGTTGCATTATTCGCTAAGGTATATGTTCCCCGATGAACATTGGCATTAGCAGTGTTGTAATAGGCCATAATCGCCTCAATTACTTGCTGTGGCTTTTGCGTGGTTGCCGCATTATCTAAATATATAAGTGGTTGCTGATTCATTTGTGTTGCTAAAATCGCAAAATCTTGTCGAACATTAACTGTTTTTTTAGAATTATCCATTAACTAACTTTTCCTCAATTTTTCCTAATATCCGCTGAGCTAATGCCTGATCGATACTACTATCAATCGTTTTACTTAAAAAACCAGTGACAACCAATTTTTGTGCCATTGCTTTTGATAAACCACGACTCATTAAATAGTAAAGTTGTTGCTTATCAATTTGCCCTACACTAGCGGCATGCCCTGCTACAACATCATTTTCTTCAATTAATAGAATTGGATTAGCATCACCACTAGCATGGCTTGATAACATCATTAAACGATTTTCTTGATTAGCATAAGTTCCATGTGCCCCATGATATATTTTACCAATACCATTAAAAACTAATTTTGAAGCATCTAGCAAAACGCCTCGTTGATTTATTTCGCCCTTAGAATGATGCCCATAGTTTAGCAGCTTAGTATTAAACCCATGTTGTTGCTGTTGACTAGTAATACTAATCACGTTTATTTTTGACTCGGATCCAGCACCAATCAGATGACTAGTACACTCACTGATTAGGTTACCTTTACTTAAATCAACTAATTGCCAATTTAACTGACTAGCAGTAGCTAAATGCGCTGTGCGTTTAAGATAGCCAAAATTACTTGCTAATTGATCAAGACCAATATATTGAAGTTGCGCATTTGCATGTAACGTAATATTAACACCGATATGCGTTGGGCTTGCTGACTGTGGTGTTGAAGCTATTTCATGCATAATTTTTAATTTACTATTTTTACCAAGAATAACGATTGTTTGATTGCAATAATCAGTCTGTTGATCAGAGGCTTGGTCTGTTAAAATTGTTAATACTTCGTCAATTTCAACATTATCTGGCACCTTAATAAGCCAACCACTAGTCATTAGTGCAATTTGATAAGCTTCAGTTTTAGTATTAGCCTGTTTTAACATTTTTATTAGTTGATCTTTTAAAATTTGAGGCACTAATTGAATTGCTTCTTTGAATGTATAAGTTTTAAGTCCTTTTTCTTGCATGCTTTTAGCAAGCTTTTTACTATAGTGATCCGCATAGTTACTTAGTTGATACTCAATTTGTTGCTGGGCATCTATATCCTTTTGTTGTTTAATTATCGTCTTACTGGTAATAAATTGCGGCCAGTCTTTATATGCGATTTTATCAACCCGTGGTAACTCTAGTTGGTTAGCCCGTTGCCATGCTTGTATTCTAATTTCTTTTAACCATTGTGGCTCTACCTGTTTTAAAATACGCTCCATTGCGGTAGCTAATGCTTGTTTCTCTACCTTTTCTACCATTCATTTAATTCCCCACTAATTTAGTCTTCATCAACAAGCTTAATATCCAAACCTAGCTCATCACGTAAATGAGCATAGCCTGTCTGTTCCAATTCTTGGGCTAAGGCCCCTGTTCCAGTTTTAACAATCCGTCCATCCATCATAATATGTACGTAATCTGGTTTTATATAGTCCAATAATCTTTGATAGTGGGTAATCATCAAGGTTGCAAACTTTGGTCCCGCTAAAGCATTTACACCTTGGGCTACAACTTGAAGTGCATCAATATCCAATCCTGAATCAATTTCATCTAAAATTGCAAACTTTGGCCGTAACATCATCATTTGTAAAATTTCATTCCGCTTTTTTTCACCACCAGAAAATCCTTCGTTTAAATATCTTTCAAGCATTGCTTCTGACATATTTAACATTTTTAAATTTCGTTGGAGTTCTGCCATGAAATTACCAATTGATAATTGCTCTTTTGGTGATCTTTGGGCATTCATTGCTGCCCGCATAAATTCAAAGTTTGTAATACCACTAATCTCAACTGGATATTGCATTGCTAAAAACAGACCAAGCCGTGCTCTTTCATCAACTGTTTTTGCTAGCAAGCTAACGTTATCAACTAGGATATCGCCACTAGTTACTATATAATTAGGATGACCCATGATGGCTTGCGAAAGTGTTGACTTACCAGTTCCATTTGGCCCCATAATCGCATGTGTTTCACCGGTGTTAATCGTTAAATCTAGTCCTTTAATAATTTCTGTTTGTTTTTTTGTTTCATTGTCGACAATTGCCACATGTAATTGGCGAATTACTAAGGTTGACATAGTAAGCTCCTTATATTTAATCAAAGTTAGGTATTTGTTGTTCAAAGGCGGTAATTTGGGCCGCGTACTGCAAGGTTAAATCAATGTCGTCTTGTCCTTTAATTAATTTATCTTTCCACAGTTTATTAATCAAAAAATTGGCAGAAAATGTTCCACATGAAACATTTTGATTAGGTAAATGAATTGCTACTTTTTGCGTAGCAGCAAGCTTAGCAAGTTTTTGCCGATCTTCTTCTGGTAAAACAATTGCTAACAAACCATTTTTAGTACTGTTCATATAAAAGATATCACTATAGCCGCCTGCAATTATTGCTTTGAAACCATAATCTTTAAGTGCCCAGACTGCATGCTCACGCGATGACTCACAGCCAAAATTATTACCTGTAATTAAAATTTCTGCCGATTTATATAAAGGTTTATTTAAAACAAAGTCTTGATTAATCTGCCCATTTTCATCATAACGCCAATCAAAAAATAAGTCTTTCCCAAAACCAGTTTTTAGAATATTTTTCAAAAATTGTTTAGGAATAATTTGATCAGTATCAATATTTTCTTTCATTAACGGTACCGTTGTCGCTTTAATAATTGTAATTGGTTGCATATTAGCCAACTTCCTTTCTTATATCAATAAAATGACCATTAATTGCGGCAGCGGCTACCATCGCAGGACTAGCTAAATGAGTCCTTGAACCTACGCCTTGCCGTCCTTCAAAGTTACGATTAGACGTTGATGCACAATGTATACCACTAGGAACCTGATCAGGATTCATTCCTAAGCATGCCGAGCAACCTGGTTCACGCCATTCACAACCAGCTGTCTTAAAAATTTGATCTAACCCAAGCGCTTCGGCTTGCTGTTTAATCAATTGCGAGCCAGGGACAACCCAAGCCGTCACTTTCTCATTAATGTGTTTACCTGCTAATATTTTAGCTGCCTCTTTTAAATCCGATAAACGCCCATTAGTACATGAACCAAAAAAAGCCCAATTAATAGGAATATCCATTGCCTTTTGACCTGGTACCAAATCGACATAAGCATAGGCTTTTTTATCGTCCTCATTTTTAATTGCTGGTAATACTTCATCAACCCCCACCGACATTCCCGGATTAGTTCCCCATGATATTTGGGGTGCCAACTGAGCCACGTTCATTTCAATGATCTGATCAAAAGCATCGGGACTATCCGTTTTAAATTGTTGCCAATATGTGATTGCTTTATCCATATTTTTTGGCGCATATTTCCGTCCGTTAACATATTCAAAAGTTATTGCATCTGGTTGTACGCTTCCCATCTTTGCACCACCCTCAATAGCCATATTGCAAAGAGTCATCCGCTCTTCCATACCCATTTTTTCAATTATATCACCATAAAATTCAACTGCTTGAACTGCGGCAAAATCAGCTGTTGATGCAATTGGAAAACCGGCCTCAATAACATCAATTCCCCATTTTTCAAGGTTATTTGCAATTTTGATCTTATCTTCAACACTAAAATTAACCCCAATTGTCTGCTCGCCATCCCGCAAAGTGGTATCCAAAAATTATACTTTTCTCATTTAAAAAACTCCTTCTCTAATAAAAAAACCTCCTACTTGGAGACTTCTTTAAGTAAGCGCCTCATTACTTACATCAAAATAGGGCTTAACATGTGTCAGGCCCGTCAATTATAGTAATAGGTTTAGTAAAGTGGTTTTTGCATTAATCTTAATTGACATATTTTAGCGTCCTTCTAATCAAATGTTACATTCATCACTAGTGATTGCCGTTAGATTACGCCGCTAAAAACCCTATGTCAAGCTCTAATTATATTATACTAATTTTTTATAATAATTATTTAAAACCACTCTATTTACTACTTTCTTCACAAATTATTAATTGCTACTCAAACCATTTTTAATGGCATAATTTATGCTTATTCTTGATTAATATTGATTAAAAAATAAATTAAATAAAAAAAGATATTGACATTCTTTTCTCATTTATGTAAAGTAATACTCATAAAATAACAAAACAAAAAGGAGATTTTTATTATGACTAACTTTAATACTAATATCATTAATAACGCCCTCCTCCTCAACCTTCTACTCATCTAGAGTCTAGTAGGTTGACCTTTTGGTTTGTCCCAGCTACTAGACTTAATGTAAGTTTAGTAGCTGGTTAGGAAAACGTCTTTCACAAACGTCCTAACGAGCAATCGTCAGGGCGTTTTTTATTTACTCTCGCGATTGTTTACCTAGGACTAATCACACAGTAAAAATAGGAGAATAAGATTATGGCTCAAAATTCAGTTTCGCACCAACCAATGATTATTGACAAAAAAGCAATTACGGATGAGGTTACGCAAACCAAAACATCAATTAAAGAAACCGTTTATAACGTTAGTGCAGCGGTTTCCAATGCAATCTTAGTTACACTAGGTATGGGCCTTTTATTACAAACAATTGCCGGTTTTATTAATTGGGCCCCCATGGTCCAAATGGGTGCTATAACTAAAGTAATGTTACCCGCGGCCTTTGGTGCAGCCATTGCATCCCAAATGAAAACAAATACGATGGTTATGTTTGCTGCAATGGCCGCTTCAACCGTAGGTGCTAATGCTGTTTTCTTCAGTGAAAAAGCTGTTCAAGGTGTTACTGCTACTGGTTATGCGGGTGCGCAAGTCGCTGGATCAGCAATTATTACTACTGGCCAACCAATTTCAGCAGTCTTAGCGGGTTTAATTGCTGTGTTGTTTGGTAAATGGCTTAGTGGTAAAACACCCTTAGACATGGTTATTGTTCCTGCAGCCACAACGATTGTTGGAACAGTTTCTGGTTATTACTTAGCAATGGTGACGACACCCGTTTTGGTGGCAATGGGTAAAATTATTGCCTCAAGTGTTGCTGTCAATCCGATTATGGGTACCGCAATTGTCGCAATGACCTTTGGTGCTTTAACAATGACACCTGCGTCAGCTGCTGCTTTAGCCGTTGCTATTGGTGCAACCGGTATTACTTCACCACAAGCAGCCGGTGCTATTTTAATCGGGACTACCGCTGTTTTTGTAGGTTTCCCTGCTATGTCATTCCAAGAAAATAAGATTGGTGCAACAATTGCCCAAGGAATTGTGACACCAAAAATTCAATTTCCAAACCTTACCCAAAACCCTGCATTGATCATTCCACCAATGATTGGTGCTGCTATTGCGGCCCCAATTGCTACTATTGTATTTCATGTAACAGCCCCCTTTACAATGGCTGGTATTGGTTTCAACTCATTCATCGTTCCCTTGGCCTTGGCTGGTTCTAATTTTGGATCTTTCATTGCTTATATGGTAATTGGTGTAATCGTACCAATCATAGTTTCATTTATTGGCTATCGAATTATGCGGAAAATGGGATGGGCTAAGGCTGAACAATTACATTTGGAAATGATTTAGTCTTATAAAACCATCTTTAAAGTTTTACAAAAAAATTAATCGAGGTATTACCATGTTTAATCAAAACGCCTTTTGGGCAAAATTCATTCGTAAAGAATCACCTAGTAACTATCAAAAGCTTGATAAGCGACTTGATGGTAATGCACTAGGTACCAAAGAGTTAACTGCTATTGGTGTTGGAACAGTTGTGGGTGCTGCTATTTTCATTATTCCCGGGGTCGTTGCAGCTAATTACGCCGGTCCTGCCGTTGCTATTTCATTTATTATTGCTGCCATTGTCGCCGGTCTTTCGGCACTTGCGTATGCTGAATTTTCATCAGCACTTCCTTTTGCTGGTTCAGCCTATACTTGGTCTAATATCATTTATGGGGAATTCTTTGGTTGGGTTGCTGGCTGGGCTTTATTAGCAGAATACTTAATTGCTTTAGCATACTCCGCCTCAGCTTGGTCGGCCTATATTCGTGGTTTCCTTTCAACCTTTGGTATCACCATTCCAAAAGCCTTAACTAGTACTTTTGCGCCAAAAGCCGGCACATACATTGATTTATTTGCTATCATTGCCGTGCTTTTGGTTTGGTTCTTATTATCTCGTGGAATTCGCGATACCGCTAAAGTTGAAAATTGGCTAGTTGTTGGTAAAATTATTGTTATTATTTTATTTATTGCTGTTGGTATGACAGCTATTCATCCTGATAACTTCCATCCATTTATTCCTAAAAATGAAGGTGGAACTCGCTTTGGTTGGTCTGGGATTGTCGCTGGTGCTTCACAAATTTTCTTTGCTTATATTGGATTTGATATGATGACTTCCAATGCTGCTGAAGCTAAAAATGCTCAAAAAACTGTTCCCCGAGCTATTTTTGCAACATTAGGTCTTGCTACAGCATTATTCATTGGTGCCTCTTTAGTTATGGTCGGTATGTTTAAATATACTAAATATGCCACTATAACCGATCCTGCTGCGTGGGCTTTACGCCAAACTGGCCATGTTTTTGTGGCTAACTTGCTTTCAATTGTTGCTTTAGTTGGTATTTTTTCAATGTTAATTGGTGTTTCTTTAGGTGGTTCACGGTTAATGTATGCCCTTGGGCGTGATGGTTTACTTCCTAAGCAAATGGGGCAAGTAAATAAAGCTGGTACCCCTCATATTGCTTTAAGCGTTCTTGCAATTGTAAGTATTATCTTAGGAGCTATCTTCCCAATTACCATGCTTACTAACTTAGTATCAGCTGGTACTTTAATTGCCTTTATTATGATTTCATTCGGTGTTTTAATCTTACGACGGCGTAAAGATATCGATCATTCTGGTTTTAAGATGCCTCTTTATCCAGTATTGCCAGTTATTGCAGGTTTAGCATCAATGATGCTTTTCTGGCAGCTAAATGTTGATGCTAAAATCTTAGCAGCTGGTTGGTTCTTCTTTGGTGTAATTATTTACGTTGTTTATGGTATCCGCCATTCTATTAAGTCTAATAATGTACAAAAAAGTAGTAGTTCTGTAAGAAAACAAGCCCCACTTGTTGAAGAATAAATTAGAGTGTGGCAACATCAATAAAATGATTAACTAAACCCCATGAGTTAGCTATTAACTCATGGGGGTTTTATTTTCGCAAAATAAATTTAAAGCGAACTAATTTTCTTCATTAGATCGCGCCAAACCGTGATAGCCATTTATTAAGCACGGACTGCCAAGATGATATTAGTTTATTTAGTCTTACTAAATAAAAAAACTAACATAACTTCAGTCTAGTCCTGAAATCATGCTAGTCAGATATTTTATTTATTAACAGTATTCTGTGGTTTGCCATCATTAAAAGCCTGAATATTCTTAACTGCGATATCTAACAATCTTGCGCGCGCTTCTTTAGGAGCCCATGCAATATGTGGCGTAATAAAACAATTCTTAGCAGTAAGTAACGGACTATCAGCAGCAATTGGTTCTTGTGGTGCTACATCAACCCCCGCTGCTAAAATTTTGCCACTATTTAAACCTTGGGCAACGTCAACATCATTTAACAGTTTACCACGTGATGTATTAATAATAATAACACCATCCCGCATTTTGGCGAGCGCATTTTTATCAATTAAATGGGTTGTTTCCGGTGTTTGTGGAACATGTAAACTAATAATATCAGCCTGGTTAAACAAATCATCAAGTGATACTTGTTTCAACCAGTCAGCATGGTCTTTAGGTCGATGATTATAGAAAATAACATTCATTGAAAAGGCATGTGCCATTTTAGCTACTGCTTGTGCAATTCGACCAAAACCAACAATACCGATTGTCTTATCTTTTAATTCAATTAACGGTTTAGCCCAAAATGTAAAATCAGGATTACTACTCCATTTACCAGCATGAACTAGTTCGCTATGTAAGCCAACTTGACTAGTAATTTCTAATAATAATGCAAAGGTAAATTGCGCCACAGCGTCAGTTCCATAAGTAGGAATATTGGTTACTACAATTCCAGCCTTGTTTGCAGCTTCAACATCCACAACATCATAGCCAGTCGCTAAAACTCCAATATATTTTAGCGTTGGTACTTTGTTTAACACATTTTCACTAATCGGTGTTTTATTAGTTAAAACAACGGTTGCGTCACCGATTCGCTTGACTATTTCAGCTTCATCACTAGTAGCTGTCCGATCATAAAAAGTACATTCCCCGAGCGCTTTTAAATGCGACCAATCCAAATCACCAGGGTTTAAGGCATAACTATCTAAGACAACAATTTTCATGTTCTTTTACACTCCTTATAGTAAGTACTATCTTAAAATAATCATAGCATGATATTTCTAAAATAACCTATTATAAAACTGCTAATTAGCTTAAAAGTTTATTTTAATAACCACTTAATAGGTAGCAAAAAATTATAGTTTGACCTTACAATACAAAAAAGCAACTAATTCAAGTTACGAATTAATTGCTCATCAAATTAAATGTTTTTAGGATCTTGTTGCTTTTTTATATTTAATTTAGGTTGTTTATCTGTTTCAACGTCTATTTCCTTAGCTTTAAGAGCATCTGAAAATTCCATTTCAATACTTTTTTCATTTTGCGCACCCTTATAAAAAAGCTTATATAAAACTAAACAAATTATTGGTAAGATAGCTGTTACTAAATACATTTGTTTGAAACTAACAAACGCCCGTAAAGTTCCTAAAGCGTAAGGTCCAACACCAATTCCTAAGTCTAAACCAATGAAGTATGTTGACAAAGCGACCCCAATCCGAGTACCATCTTTGATTAACTTCAAAGTTACCGCTTGTCCATTAGACATAAACGTCCCATATCCTAAACCAACAAACGCCCCGGCCAATAACAATTGCCAACTTTGTTGCGTCATACTTAATAACAACAAGCCAATTGTTAAAAAGATGTAGCTTGGATACATCACTGCATTTTCACCATGTGCATCAAAGATTTTACCTGACAATGGTCGTGTCACGGTAATAACTAATGCATATATGACAAAGAAAAATGAACTAGCACTTACCAAATTAATTGCTTCCGCATACGAAGCTAAAAATGATAACACACTTGAGTATGCTAACCCCATTAAAAAACCAACCAATGCAATAAATAATACTTTACTTTCAACAAACGTATTTATCTTCCAACTTTTAGCAACGGCAACTTGGGCCTTACTTAATTCAATATTTTCCACTTTTGTAAGTAAACAACCAATTGTTGTTAATGCAATTAATACTGTTGAAATACCGATAATCCAATAAAAATTAGTATAGTCAAGCAACAGCATTCCTACAAATGGTCCTATCGCGGCTGCTAAACTAGTACTCAAACCGTAATAATTAATGCCTTCTCCACGTCGGCTAAATGGAATATATTCTGTAACAATTGCATTTGTCGCTGTTGACACTGTTCCATAACAGAAGCCATTTAATAACCTAACTATGTATAACACAGCGATTGATGGCATGTACAAATATGCTAAAGTTGTAATTAAATAAAAAATAGCTCCGTAACGTAGCACTTGTTTGCGCCCAAATAATTCTAATTTTTTACCTATAAATAATCGCGCTAACAACGTGCCAATAACATAAATTCCTGATGCTAAACCTGCCTGGCTTAAACTAGCATGTAAATTATCCTGAGCAATAACGGCAATAATTACCATCAATAAATAATAAACTAAATACACCACAAAATTAATTATCGTGATACTGATAAAACCCTTGTTAAATAATTTTTCGCTCCTAGCCGCGTCCGTCATTCATACTCTCCTATTCTTTCTCATATGCTCTCTTCCAAATTTCTCTTCCTTAACTTGATACGCCGTTTGCCTTATCTCTATCACCTTCAATTATTAAAAATTAATACAAATCTTGGTTACTTATTGAAAAATAACTTGACTGTACTACAATAATACATTAATGGTTACATAATCAAAGCTATCAAAACTGATAACTATTATTTATATACAGCCGCAAAACGCTGTTATCTAGGGGGTTTTCAATGTACTTTCATGACTTAGAATATTATCAACAATTATTTTTACAAAAAAACTTCTCAAAAGTTGCCAAATCTTACAACGTAAGTCAACCAGCAATTAGTAATGCGGTTAAAAGATTAGAAGATTTTTTTGATACAAAACTTATGATTCGAGGTACTTCCCAAAAAGAACTCATTATTACCGCATCTGGTGAGCAATTATATAAACACGCCATCACCATTATTAACGAATTACAAACTGCTAAAAAAGAAATTCATCGCCTTAACACGCACACCTTAACTTTGGGCCTAGCGCCAATTATTGAAAATACCTATTTTGCCAAAATAGCTCATAATTTAAAACGTAAAGCATTGCTTACAAATGTGGCAATTTATGAAGCGGGTTCTAACGATCTTCGCAAAGCACTCAAAGAAGGTGAAATTGATATTGCTCTTATTGGTTCTATTAGTCATCATCATCATGATGAGTTCATTGTTAAAGACTTTGCTACAAGTAAATTTTCTATTTTTGTTAGTACCCAACATCCCTTAGCCCAAAAAAAAGGTGTTTATTTTGCTGATTTAAAAAATGAAACTTTTGTTTTTTTTAATCCAAGCTTTGTTCATATGCAAGCAGCCCGTATCTTTGCCCAAAACGCCCACTTTAAACCAAATGTTTTATTTAAATCAAATGATGTAAATTTCTTGATGAATATGGTTGCTGAAGATGTTGGCATCACCATCTTAGCTGAAGTCGCCCAACCGAACCGCAATGATGTTGTCAGCATTCCTTTATTAGATAGTGATCAACCTGAATTTTTTGCTAGTGTAGCTTATCGACGTAACCATGTCCTAACGGATGCCCAACAAAAACTCCTAAAGGTTATTACTGAAGAACTATACTAAAAGTTTTAAGTTGTTATACCTAAATGCTTTTATTTTGAATATTTAATTAATATAATAAAAACCCCCGATATTGGATTTTGGTCCAATATCGGGGGTTCACTTCACTTTTCACTAATTTATTAGTGCTATTATACTAATCAAAATACACTTACTTGTGGTATGGGCTACCAGCATTAATCATATAAGCCCGATAAACTTGCTCTGCTAATATCAACCGCATCAATTGATGCGGCAATGTAAACTTACCAAAGCTAATTTGTGTATCAGCTCGCTTAAGTACCTCATTTGATAATCCCAAAGATCCACCAATCACAAAAGTTATATCGGAATGCCCATATGTAGCTAAATGATCGATCTCCGATGCAAGTTCTTCACTACTTCGCTCATTTCCTAAAATGGCTAATGCAAAAACATATTCGCGATCTTTAATCTTAGCTAAAATACGCTCCCCTTCTTTTGCTTTCACTTGTTGCATTTCTGCTGCTGATAATTGCTCAGGCGCTTTTTCGTCTGGTACTTCAACAATTGAAAAATTGACAAATTTACTTAATCGTTTAGCATATTCCGCAATTCCTTGTGCTAAATACTTTTCCTTTAATTTTCCAACACCAATAATTTTAATATTCATCTAATTATATATATCTCCTATTACTTTTATTCATTCTATATTATATTATTTTATCTAGGAGTTTATCCACAGTTTTCCACACGAACATTATTTTTTTAATTAGCTACTATGCCTAAGTTACTAGTGTTTACTCCCACGAACAATTAAGTTATCCACATAAAAATAAACTTATCCACAGCTGTGTCTCTTGGTTGCTATAATCAACTTTTTTATTTAAAATAACAAGAAATCCACCAAAAACAAAAAGTTATCCACAAGGGGATAACTTTTTGTTGCTTTATTCTTTCTAAAATAAGTTTAATCGTGCAATCCTTTCACAAGCCTCTGTATATCTTGGCTCATCGATTAGTAAGCCTACTCGCACAAAACCTTCCCCACCTGAACCAAAACCAGTTCCTGGGGCTACTGCAACACCGGCTTTCGCTAATAAAGTATCCGCAAATTGCTGACTTGTGTACCCTTTAGGTACCGGCATCCAAGCATAAAAACTACCACCGCCAATATATGGTTCCCAACCAATTTTACGAGCAGCCCGATAAAAGGCATCTCTTCGTACTTTATATAAATTAACTAATTCTTTTACGGTTTTTTGATTACTATTTAAAGCTTCCGTTGCTGCCTGTTGTATTGCGGGAAATACACTAACAAATAAATGATCCTGAATTAGGTTTAAAGCTTCAATCATATCTGCATTACCCACTGCAAAACCGATTCGCCACCCTGCCATATTATATGATTTTGATAAGGTATTAAATTCAAGCCCAACGTCCTTAGCCCCGGGTGTTTGTAAAAAGCTTCTCGGTGGTTGTTCTGCAAAACCAATTGCGCCGTATGCAAAATCCTGTACAACACCAATTTTATTTTCTTTAGCAAAGGTAACCGTTTTTTGATAAAAATCAGCAGTAGCTATCGCACCAGTTGGATTATTAGGATAATTTAAATATAACAATTTAGCATCTTGAATAACTTGTTCATCTAACTGGGTATAATCTGGTAAAAAATTATTACTTTTTAGTAATGGTAATAATTCTAATTTTAAATTAGCTAGGGCAATACTAGATAAATAATCAGGATAACCAGGATTAGGTAATAATAACGTATCCCCGGGATTTAAAATTGCTAATGGTAGTTCCACTAAACCAATTTTTGAGCCACCTAAAATGCAAACCTCTTGCTCTGGATCAAGCTTGACCCCATACTCGCGTTGATAAAAATTAGCAATAGCTTCTTTTAATTCACTAGCACCCCGAAAACTACTATACTTATGATTTTCTGGGTTAATAATTGCTTTGTTCATTGCATCAATAATAAACTGTGGTGTTGGTTGATCAGGGTTACCTTGTCCTAAATTAATTACATCCACTCCAGCAGCAATTTGGCTATTTACTTTAGCGACTAAATCAGCAAAAAACTGTTTAGGTAAATTTTGTAAAATATTTGCTTGTTGAAATTCCATAATATCATTAGCCTCCTAACGCTAAACCGTTATGATCTTGTATAGTGATTGGCCAAACGATCACCAATCCATTGAATAATCTGCACAATTACTACTAAAATAACAATGACACTTATTAAAACACCCGTTTCATAACGATTATAACCATATTGAATTGCTAAATTACCAACACCACCCGCACCAATTGTTCCCACCATGGCCGAATAGCCAATGAGACTAATAATCGTTAGGATAATTCCTCTAATTAATGCCGGTAATGCCTCTGGAAATAAAACGTCTTGGAAAATCAACCAAAAACCAGCCCCAGTCGCTTGACCAGCCTCGATTACCCCTTGATTAACTTCAGCAAATGCACTTTGCGCAATTCTTGCAAAAAAAGGTACGGCCGCTACCGATAATGATACAGCTCCTCCCATTGGGGTATATGGATCGCCAGCAATTAACTTAGCAAATGGAATTAAAACTACCATTAAAATCAAGAATGGTAATGAACGAGTTGCATTAATAATAAATCCAACAATACTATTTAAAACTGGACGTGGTGTAAATAGTTGATTTGAATAATAATATAGTGCCAAACCAATCAATGTACCAAAAATAATACCAATAATACTTGACACTAGTACCATTTCAAACGTTTCCCATAATGCCTGTCCTAAATTTTCCTGTAAAATGTGTAAAGTTTCTGTCATTCTCCCACCTCAGCAGATGTCGTTACTTGGCTATTAAACGCTGCAATGGCCTTTTTTATTGCTAGTGTCTCACCAGTAATGTAAATTGATAAGATACCAATTGCTCGCGCCTCAATAAATTCAATATGGCCTTGTAAAATACTAATATCAACATTGGTTTCTCGTGCAATAGCTGTTATTAGGGGATGCAATGAATCCTCACCATGATATTTAAGTGTTAAAATTTGGCCTTGCGTGGCTTGCAATGCTAACTGTTGCTTTATTTCACTAGGAATCGCTACTGCTAACACATGGTTTACTAATTTTTTGGCCATTGGTGATTGTGGATTAGCAAAGATTTCATATGTTTTACCTGTTTCAACTACGACCCCGTTATCCATCACGGCCATACGATTGAATAGTTTTTTGGCTACTTCCATTTGGTGGGTAATAAACACGATTGTAATTTTCAAACGTTTATTAATATCCTTTAATAAGTTTACGATTTCTTCAGCGGTGGCGACATCTAGCGCACTTGTTGCTTCATCACATAATAAAATCTCTGGCTCATTTGCCAATGCCCGGGCAATGCCAACTCTTTGCTTTTGACCACCAGATAGCTGATTAGGATAATTGTCTACTCGATCGGCTAATCCTACCAAGGACAATAGTTCATTAATTTTAGCTGGTTGCTCTTTTTCAGGATACCCACCAGCTGTTAAAGCAAAAGCTATATTCTGACCAACTGTTCGATTACTAATTAAATTAAAATTCTGAAAAATGAAACCAATTTTCTGTCGAACTTGTTTTAATTTTTGCTTGGTTAAACTAGTTATATCAATTCCATTTATTTTTACTAACCCGGTACTTGGTTTTTGAAGTCCATTAATCGTTCTTACGAGTGTTGACTTACCAGCCCCAGATAAGCCAACAATTCCGTATATTTCACCCGCTTCAATTGCTAATGAAACATCATTAACGGCACTAATCGTCCGGTTTTTTGCTTTAAAAAGGACTGATACATTGGTAAGTTCAATTTGACTCATAGTCCCCTCCTATTTCCAAGTATCTGGTTTTTGAAAATTCTTAAACTTAGACTTAGCAATTGCATCTTTAAAGGCTTGACTATTTAAGACACTTTTAACTGCCTTCGCAAATTTACTGTTTTTAGCACTTGTTTTTACGACAAATACTTCTTGATAATCCGCACTTAAGTTTTCAAGTGCCAAAGCTTTACTTGGATCCAAATTAGCATTCCATGAATAATTACCTGGAATTAGTGCGATTGTTACATTACTTTGCGATTGTGGTAATTGCGCTGCATCAAGTGTTTTAAATTTTAAATGTTTTGGATTACTTGTAATATCTGCTAGACTAGCTTGTGCGACATTAATCTTCGCCTTTAATTTGATCAATTTATTAGCTGCTAATAGCTGTAATGACCGTGCTAAGTTAGAGGGATCATTAGCTAATGAAACAGTTGCTCCGTTCTTTAATGCACTTAATTTAGTAATTTTTTTCGAATAAATTCCCATCCCCAACGTTGGCGTCTTTGCAATTGCGGTTAGTTTTAAATGATTAGCTTTCGAAAATGTTTTTAAATATGCCGTATGTTGAAATAAATTTGCATCAATTTCACCCGTGCTAAGCGCTTTATTCGGTTGAATGTAGTCATTAAATTCTTTAGTCTTAACTGTGAAACCTTTCTTTTTAAGCAACGGACCGATTACTTTTTTAGCCATATCACCATATGGGCCTGGTGCAACCCCAATTGTCACAGTTTTAGTAGTTTGACTCGTTGCTTGCTTAGAATTTAAATGACCAATGGTAAACACACCTCCTAATAAGATGATAATTATCCCAGCCCCTATTAACCATTTTGTATTTCTTTTCATTGTAATTCCTCCATTTTTTATTAAACTAAACAAAAAGTCGTCCTTTATTAAAAAATAAAGGACGACTTTTGCCGCGGTACCACCTTAATTAAGTCCATCTAATGCTTGCACTCACTCATTGCTGTGATATCGGTCAGTTACCGTAGTTAGCTTACGCTTAATTAGCTTCCCTAGGAACGCTCACTAACTAATTTTAAACCAATAGACCATCTTCGTATCTTTATCGTAATCAACTTCCACCACTTTGTTGACTCTCTGTCTTTGATAAATAATAGTACTCATCCTTGGCATGTTGTTTAGCTATTGCTTGTATTATGAGCAAAGGATTAGATTAAGTCAATAAAAAATTATTAAAAACTCATTTAAATTAAATTTAATTTTAATTAAAATTCACCTATTACTGTTTTTACTGCAAAATTAACCAAAAAAATAAACTATTAGGGATATTTCATCCTTAATAGTTCGGTTTAAATATTGGGTCTACACTTTTTGGTACTGATAGACATGACGTCGTCATGTTAATCGGTATCTTTTTTTCTTGCATTTTGTAAAAAAAGGTGTAAAAAAAGAGATAACCCACCACCACCAAGCAGAAAGGAAATCTCCATGGATAATTATCTCAAAATATCACTCACATTAAAAGACCCAAATTTAAAAATCGATAATACTTTCAAAAACCCTAA
>NZ_JAFBDN010000002.1 GCF_016908275.1 Periweissella beninensis
AAGTATTATCGATTTTTAAATTTGGGTCTTTTAATGCGAGTGATATTTTGAGATAATTATCCATGGAGATTTCCTTTCTGCTTGGTGGTGGTGGGGTATCTCTTTTTTTACACTTTTTTTTAAAAAATGCAAGAAAAAAAGATACCGATTAACATGACGACGTCATGTCTATCAGTACCAAAAAGTGTAGAGCTAACAAAATCTTGTGCCAGCTACGCTAACAAAATTGGAACAGCTTAAAATAAAAAATTCCAGATGGAAATGAGATTCATTTTCATCTGGAATTTTTATTTAAGAGGTAGTTATGGCATAAACCTTTCTTATGAATCAGGTAAAGGCCTCATCTTTAGAGTAATTATTGCCTAAACAAGTTACACTGAGAATGTTTATCTCAAAATGCTATGCAATAATCTGTCTAAAAGTAAGTTTCCCGATTAATCACGCTAATTTTTCTTTATATTTAGAAGAATTTGGCAATCTGGACATAAGCCATAAATTTCCATTAAACTATGACTAATTTTATAACCAGTCTTTTGATGAGCATCATCCTCAACTGTGGTAAAAGAGTAATCAAAGACATCCTCAATTTTACCGCAGTTTGTACAAATAACATGATAATGTGGGTGAGCAAAGTAATCAAAGTGCTGTTTTTCATCTGGTGCTGCGATTTCAATCACTAAGTTATTTTTAACTAATAATTCTAATGTATTGTAAACAGTAGCTAAGCTAATTGTACTATCTTGTTGCTTAATATCGTTAAAAATAATTTCTGCAGTCGGATGGTTTCGTTTTAAAATTAAGTATTGGAGGATAAGTTTACGTTGTGGTGTAATACGAAGCCCAATTGTTCTCAAATAATCTAGGGCATCCTCAATTGTCGAATTTGTTACCGTCATTAAAACCTCCTAAAAGATAAATTGTTCCTTGCAGTTTGTTAAAAAAATGATACACTAAAAATAGGCTATTTAGAATAATTCTAAATAAGAGATTAAGGGTACTGTTGCTATTATAACTCAGGGAGGAAGAAAGGTGAAAGAAACAGTAGAAATAACTAAAAAAATGACGTTAGCTCAAAAAATAAATATTCTACGAGCTAGTGTAATGGGTGCAAATGATGGGATATTATCAGTTGCGGCAATTGTTATTGGTGTTGCTGGAGCAACTACGAATAATTTTGCGATATTTATTGCAGGAATTGCTGGTATGATAGCTGGTACGGTATCAATGGCAATGGGGGAATATGTTTCAGTTAATGCGCAAAAGGATGCACAAGAAGCAGCTATTGCTAATGAACAAAATGCATTAGAAAAAGATTACCAACAAGAATTTGATTATATTATTAAGCAGTTTAGTGAACAGGGTATTTCAGCAAACTTAGCTAATAAAGCGGCGAGTGAAATGTTAGCGGATAATCCATTAAAAGTACTAGTTAGAGAACGTTATGGATTTGAATTAGGTGAGTATACTAGCCCGTATGCCGCTGCAGTGTCATCGATGATTTCGTTTCCACTAGGATCAATTTTACCGTTATTAGCAATTACTTTGGTACCAGAGAATTTTAAGATTCGCGCGACGATAATAGCAGTAACAATTGCCTTGATTATTACTGGATACAGTGCTGCTAAATTAGGGGATGCTAGTATTAAAAAAGGTATTCTAAGAAATGTTATTTCAGGTTTATTAACAATGATAGTAACTTATTTTATTGGTACATTATTTGCAAGATAAGGAGCTGATTGAACGATGCAAGTTAAAAAGAAGAAAAATATGGAACAGGAACTAAATGCGATTCGAGCTGGGGTCCTCGGTTCAAATGATGGAATTTTAACCGTAGTTGGGGTGCTTTTTAGTGTTGCCGCAGCTACTAATAATCAATTTACAATTTTGATAGCTGGTTTAGCAGATTTATTTGCATGTGCTTTTTCAATGGCATCTGGAGAGTACGCGTCAGTGAGCTCACAAAGTGATACTGAGAAAGCTGCTGTTGAAAATGCACGACGTGATTTAAAAAATAACTATCAACAACAATTAGTATTAGTTCAAAACTATTATGTAGATAAAGGAGTTACACAACAGACAGCATTAGCAATAGCGCAAGAATTAATGGTAAAGAATCCGCTAAAAATTTTAGTAAATGTGAAATATGATATTGAGTTAGATGAATATATGAATCCTTGGGAGGCAGCTTTTGCTTCATTATTTTCAGCTGGTTTGGGTGGTATTTTTCCGTTATTAGCAATGACATTTTTACCTACTAATTTAAAGTTTGTGGGAACGATTATTGTGACCGCATTTGCAGTAGGGTTAACTGGTTATTTAAGTGCTAAATTAGGAAAAGGATTGGTCAAAAAAGCAATTATTAGAAATATTATTATTGGTTTGATTACAATTGCAATTCACTATGGTATTGGCCAATTATTTTAATATCAACCAACTGCTAAAACGTGAAGGTTGGCTTTATGCTTAATTCTCTGTATAATGAATATGTTCTAATTGTGATTAGAGAATATTTTTTAAGATTAATTTTGTAATCAAATTTATAAAAATTAGCTAAAGGTTAAGATTATTAGTCTTTTACCAGGGAGAAAATAATGGCAGAAGAAGTAAAAAAACAGCATAACAGGGCAAATATTGAAGGAGCTAGTTTGGAAGAGGTAAACGGGACTGTTGAAGTACCACAAAATGCTGGCTTTTGGCGTACCTTGTGGGCTTTTAGCGGACCAGGAGCCCTAGTGGCTGTTGGGTATATGGATCCGGGTAATTGGATTACCTCAATTGTTGGAGGTGCCCAGTATCGTTACCTACTACTTTCAGTTGTGGTGATTTCAGGTATTATTGCAATGATTATGCAATATATGGCCGCCAAACTAGGAATTGTTACGCGTATGGATTTGGCGCAGGCGATTAGAGATCATACCAATAAACCGATTGGTTTCGTTTTATGGATTATGACAGAATTAGCAATTATGGCAACAGATATTGCTGAAGTAATTGGTGGTGCTATTGCGTTGCAATTATTATTTGGCATTCCATTAACTGTAGGTGTGATGTTAACTATCCTTGATGTATTTTTGTTGTTATTACTTACAAAACTAGGTTTTAGAAAAATTGAAGCAATCGTTATTACATTAATTTTATCTATCTTAGGTATTTTTATGTATTTAGTAATTCTTTCAAAGCCAAGTTTTTCAGGAATTGTCAGTGGTTTAGTACCGCATGCTTCAATATTAAAGCATGATCAGTTAACATTGGCTTTAGGTATTATTGGTGCAACCGTTATGCCACATAATTTATATTTACATTCCTCAATTTCACAAACACGTGACATTAATCATGATGATCCTGTTGAAATAAAGAATGCATTAAAATTTACAACATGGGATTCTAATATCCAGTTGATTGGAGCAACATTTATTAATGCTTTATTGTTAATTTTAGGAGCTGCTCTCTTTTTTGGGTATGGCGATCAGCTACAAGCATTTGGTGATTTATATCGTGCACTTAGTGATAATAATATCGCTAAAGGTATTGCATCGCCAGTTTTATCAACATTATTTGCTGTTGCTTTATTGGCTTCAGGCCAAAATTCGACGATTACAGGCACATTAACTGGGCAAATTATTATGGAAGGATTTATTCATTTAAAGATTCCAATGTGGGCACGTCGATTGATTACACGGTTAATCGCAGTTGTGCCAGTAATGATTGCGGCGTTGGTTTGGGGGAGTACTGAGGGTGCTTTGGATCAATTATTAGTGTATTCACAAGTATTTTTATCGATTGCATTACCATTTACGATGATTCCATTAATTTGGTTTACGGATTCTGAAAAATTAATGGGGGAACACAAAAATCCTAAATGGATTAGTATTATTGCGTGGCTATCAGCTATATTTTTAACAGTATTAAATGTTCAGTTAGTTGTTAATATTGTAAAACAATTTATTGCACTATTTTAATAATTAAAAGAGGTAAAAATTAATGACATTTGCATACAAGTTACCAAAACATAAAAATATATTGGTGGGTGTTGATGATTCAGCTGATGCCCAATTAGCATTTTTAAATGCGGTTAGCCATGCATTAGAGGATGACTCTTTATTGCATATAGTGACAGTGTTAGAATCAGACTCATTAAATGTTTTTCAAGCACTTGATAAAACGATGTTGCAAGAAAAACGAGCTACGTTAGAAAAAAGACTACAAGATTATCAAAAACAAGCACAAGATGCTGGTGTGAAGGAAGTGCATATTGTATTAGCTCAAGGAGAACCCGGTGAAACAATTGTCAAAGATGTGATTCCAAAAGTTCAACCAGATATGGTTGTTGTCGGTGCGGCAGCTAAGACTGGCCTTGGTAAATTAATGGGTAGTCAAGCTGGGTATGTGGCAAAATATTCCCCAGTTACAGTATTAGTAGTACGATAGTTTTTAAATAAGTAACACTAAAAAAGCGGAAAAATTAGTAGTGATTGTCTAATTTTTCCGCTTTTTTAGTGTTAGCAAAATGAAGTTTAGCATAATTTGTTAGGTCAATGTTTTGCTGGAGTAAACGAGCAGCCACTTGATCTACGTTAGAACCAGCACCAATTGGTAACTTAATATTTACTTCTAAACTCAAGTCATGGAGTGTTTTCAACTCGATGTAGCGCGCAATTAGTGAAGCGGTTGCAACTGCAATATGAGCTTGTTCACCACGAACTATAAAGTGTACATTTTCGTTGATAATTAATTTCTGTTGCCTTAAGTAACGCCAATAAGTTTGTGGTCGCGTAAATTGATCGATTAAAATCAACTCAGGTTGAATTGGTTTGATTTTATCTAAAAGCTTAATTAGTGCAAAATTATGGCCTAAGGCTTTAATCGCATTAGCATTATAATTTTTGTTAAGTTCATTATATTTTTTTGGTAAAATATTAACCACATGGTATGGAATTTTTTCAATTATTTTGGGAACTAAGGTCATTATCTGATGATCAGTGAGCTTTTTTGAATCCATCACACCCATTTGGGTTAACCATTGAATATTTTGGGTCTCAACATACGCGGAAGCAACTGTTAAGGGACCAAAATAGGCCCCAGTACCTACTTCATCAGAACCAATAATAGACATTTGGGATAGGTTATTAGGTAAACGATTAGCTACAATTGCTTTTTTATTAGAAGAAGTGGTATTTAAATGATGTGAATCTTGAATTGTCATATCCCAACGCGTGGCCTCTATCAGTTCATTTTTTCCCTGAAACATAACCTTACCTGATTTTTTGTAAACAGTTACAATTACATCAAAAGATTTGCTACGTAATATGGCCCCAGCTGGGAGCGTCATATTGTTAGGATAAGTTGCTAATATTTGTTTTAATGTATCCATTGAGGGTGTTATAACAATTGCCATATATATCTACTTTCCTGAAAAATTTATTAAGGTAATTATGTAGTTCTTATTTTAACAAATAAATAGTATGGGTTACTAGTAAATGTTAGTTATAATGTAATATAGACAGAGCCAATAAATAGCTCTACGAGATTAAGAAGGGTGTCAATAGAATGACAGAAGAAAAAAGACGATATCGTGCTAAATTAGGTGATCGAGAATTTACCATTGTTGGTAAAAGTAGTGTTGCACATATGGAAGCAGTGGTAAAAATTTTAAATGAACAGTTAAATCAAATTGAAAAATTAGCACCTAAACTTTCAAAACAAGATCAAGCTTTATTATTGGCATTTAATGCAATTTCAGATCAATTAAAAAAGCAAGTTGAGTTAGATACGATGCTTGATGAAATGACTCGACCTAAGGATAATGAATAATAAGGAGTTTAAATGATATTAGAAACAATTTTGATATTAATATTAGTATGGGCTTTTATTAATGGTTATCGGCAAGGCTTATTAAATACGTTAGCACGTTTAATAGGATATGCTTTTTTAGCAGTGATTGCGATGTTATTAGCACATCCATTAGGCACAATTATTACGAATTTTATTACATCTACTAGTACGACATATCGGCCCAATGTACCTAGTGTACTATTGAATCGTGGTAGTCAATTTTTGGGTTCTGGCTTAGCATTTATCATAATTTATGCCATTGGTGGTTATGTTATTCACACGCTACTAGGTGGTTTAAAATTTATTAAGAAAATTCCTGTTGTAAGCACGTTTAATGCGATTTTGGGTGGGATGATAAACTTAGCATTTACGTATATAATTTTGTTTTTCATTTTACAGTTTCTTTCGGTATTAAATATTGAGTGGCTACATCAACAGTTTTTACAAGCACCGATAATTGAAACACTTTTAGATAAAACACCAATAATTTCAAATAAAATTTATCAATGGTGGTTAAAGCAAAGTTTTTAGTGGAACACTAAGGAGAAAAAATGAATAATAAGGTTTTAGAAACGCTTGAATACAGTAAAGTAAAACACATGTTGCAACCTTTTTTGACTTCAATTGCTGGTCAAAAGGAAATGGAGCGGTTACAACCAACTAGTGATAGGCATTTAATGGCCAAACAGTTAGCAGATACTAATGATGCGGTAGAAATTTATCGTGTGAAAGGTGGCATTATTCTACCACAATTGGTAGATATCACACCACATATGAAAAGATTGGAAATGCAAGCAGCATTGAGTGGCACTGAGTTAGCACAAGTTAGTAAGATTTTACAGGCAGCTGCAAGTATAGTTAATTTTTTTGAAGAATTAGCTGATAGTAAAGAATTACAGTTAGAACGATTACCAGAGCTGGTTGCTAAAATTGTAACAATGCCAAAATTAACGCAAAAAATAGCAATCGCTATCGAAACCGATGGACGTATTACGGATGAAGCATCATCGGAGCTAAAACAAATTAGGCAAAAGATTAGGCTAACTGAGCAAACAATTCGTGAGAAAATGCAAGCATATACACGGGGAAAGACAGCAGATTTTTTAACAGAAACACTTATTACAATGCGAAATGAACGTTACGTTATTCCCGTTAAGGCTGAATATCGGAATAAATTTGGTGGTGTAGTTCATGACCAATCACAAACAGGGCAGACGTTGTATATCGAGCCACAGGCTGTTGTTGATATGAATAACCGATTACGTCAAGCACAGGTAGCACAATTGCATGAAGAGCAACGTATTTTATTAGAGCTATCTAATTTATTACGGCCAGAAGCAGCAGCAATTTTAAACAATGCCAATATTTTAGGAAGATTAGATTTTATTAATGCAAAAGCAAGGCTAGCATATCAACTAAAAGCTAGCCGACCAGAGATTAGTGATAAAAATTATGTTAATTTGCGGCAAGCACGACATCCTTTGATTGATGCTAAAAAGGTGGTAGCAAATGATATCGTGATTGGTGAAGATTATCAAGCAATTATTATTACTGGACCTAACACAGGTGGTAAAACAATTACGATTAAAACATTAGCTTTAATTCAAATTATGGCACAATCTGGATTGTTTATTCCAGCTGATGAATATTCGGTTGTGGGGGTTTTTGATGAAATATATGCAGACATTGGTGATGAACAATCAATAGAACAGTCATTGTCAACATTTAGCTCACATATGGTTAATATTATTGATATTATTAAAAAAACGGATGAAAGCTCATTGGTAATCGTTGATGAATTGGGAGCAGGAACTGATCCACAAGAAGGAGCAGCACTAGCAGTTGCAATTTTAGATGCCATTGGTGCTAAGGGGAGTTATGTGGTAGCAACCACACACTATCCTGAATTAAAAGCATATGGCTTTAATCGTGCTAAAACAATTAATGCATCAATGGAGTTTGATGTTGATTCATTACAACCAACCTATCGTTTTATGATGGGAATCCCTGGCCAATCAAATGCGTTTGAAATTTCAAAAAGATTGGGAATGAGTACCGCCATTATTAATGAAGCTCAAGCTTTAACTAAGCAAGATTCACAAGACCTAAATGAAATGATTAAAGATTTGGTTTATCAACGAAAAATGGCAACTGATTACGCAGTAGATTTGAAGCAAAGATTGGCTAAGGTTACTCAAGAACAATCGCAACTAGAAGATAAGCTGGTTAAATTTGAAAAAACTAAAGAGCATACATTAGGTGAAGCTAAAAAAGAAGCTAATCATATTGTGGCGGAGACCCGAAAAAAAGCTGATAAAATTATTACTGATTTACGAAAAAAGCAAATAAATGCTGAACATCAAATAATTAAGGAGCATGAGTTAATAGATGCTAAGGGGGCAATTAATAGTTTAGAGCAAGATACTAGGATTAAAAAAAATCGAGTTTTAGCGCGAGAAAAACGTAAACATGAGTTTAAAGAAAATGATGATGTTTTGGTAAAGTCGTATGGACAACAAGGTGTTTTACTACGTAAACATGGGGATGATGCTTGGGAGGTTCAAATGGGGCTTTTGAAGATGGTTGTTGAAGTTAGTGATTTAGAGAAGCAAAATTTACCTAAAACTACTAAAAATAAAATAACATCAAGGCAACGAACGACAGTTAAAGCAAATTCACGACAAAGAATTAGTGCATCTCTTGATTTACGTGGAAAACGGTATGAAACAGCAATGGCAGAAGTTGATCGGTATATTGATAGTGCGGTACTTAGTAACTTGGGCACAATTGAAATAATTCACGGAAAAGGGACCGGTGCATTGCGGAAAGGGGTTCAAGAATTATTACGCTCACACCCGCGTGTAAAAACGTATAATTATGCTAATGCGAATGCTGGTGGTGATGGGGCAACCATTGTAACCTTAAAATAAGCCGATTAATCCTCGAATAAAGTAATACACCATTTACGATATTTGGTTAATGGTTGTCCTTTTAAAGAGGCTTGCGTAGTAATAATGTTTAAGCTAAACTGAGATTATCAATTAAACTAAGAGGTGAATAAAATGACTACTCTGACACAACTTACTGAAGATATGAAAACAGCTATGAAGGCTCGGGATAAAGCTACGCTCACAACAGTGCGGATGCTTAAATCAGCTATTCAAAATGAACAAATTAAAGTGGGCCATGATTTGGATGAAGCGGAAGAATTAACAGTTATTTCACGAGAAATGAAGCAAAGAAAAGATTCATTGGCTGAATTTAAAGCAGCAAATCGTGATGATTTAGTGCAACAACTTAGCGGTGAAATTGAAGTAGTAAGTAAATACATGCCTAAACAAATGAGTAATGAAGAAATCAAAGCAGTTGTGGCAACGACAATTAATGAAGTTGGGGCAACTGATAAAAGTGATTTTGGTAAAGTGATGGGAGCTTTGATGCCAAAGGTTAAAGGTAAAGCTGACGGTAAAGTAGTAAATGAAACTGTGAAGGCGCTCTTAGACTAAAAAAGTTAAGGAAGTATGCTTAGTTTGAAGTGGCCCCCAAAATATTGGCTGAAATTTTCACTAGTGTTCTGGGTTGTAAAAAATCGGTATTCAATCATTTATAGCCCAACTTTGTTTTAATTTTTGAAAAGTTATAATCATCAATCCAAACCGATATTTGTGAAACTAGCGTTTCATAATTATCGGTTTCTTTTTGATAGAAAGCTTCAGTTTTCATAAGAAGCCTTATTCGTTTTCATACAACTTAAAAATATTCATTTTAAATGAGTCATCAAATGTTTTATTAGTCGATATATATAGACAAAGGCTTTATAACGTTGAAATCATGAGCTAACTATTAATTTTAAACGCTTGATAATATAGTTTTTGTTAATTAATAATTTAAGGTATTTCATTAGCAGCTAGCAGACTTTTGTGGCTATCTATTAAAATATCAGTTAGAATATAGGCAACTAGATAATTATAGTAAGGAGAATAGTATTTGAAAACAGGACAAATTCGACAACTTTTAGCCGGCTTTTATGATGTTGTTACCGATGACGGAAAAATATATCGGACTCGTGCTAGAGGAAATTTCAGAAAAAAGGGAATATCACCGCTAGTTGGTGATATTGTTGATTTTCAAGATGATAATCAAGATGAAGGATATATTTTGGCAGTTCATAAACGGACTAATAGTTTAGTACGGCCACCAGTAGCTAATATTGATTTGGCGATTATGGTAACCGCGGCAGTTGAACCTGATTTTTCGGATAATTTATTGGATCGTCAGCTAGTTGCAGTGGAAGAAATGCGAATAAAACCGATTATATATTTTACTAAAACTGATTTACTTTCGGCCGAGCAGTTTTTAAAGTTAGAAGCAATTGCGAGTGGCTATCGAGCTATTGGTTATCCCACTTTTATCCCAAAAGAAGCTTTTTCGGTTGAGAGTTTGACTGCATTAAGTTCTGAGTTTACTGGTAATTTATCAGTTTTTATGGGACAAACTGGTGCGGGTAAAAGTACACTATTAAATCATATTCTACCAGAATTAGCGTTAGCGACTGGTGAAATTTCACAGGCACTTAATCGTGGTAAACATACAACACGAATGGTTGGACTACATGAGATTAATGGTGGGCTTGTAGCTGACACACCAGGTTTTTCATCATATGAGGTTTTTAATATGCCGGCGCAAGAGTTAACACAGTTTTTTCCAGAATTTTGGCAAGCCAGTGAGGCATGTCGTTTTAGAGGATGTGTGCATATTAATGAACCAGGTTGTGTGGTTAAAGCCAAAGTTGATAGCGGCGAATTTATGAAAACGCGGTATAATAATTATTGTGATTTCTATAATTTGATTATTAATCAGAAACCAGATTATCGGAAAATCAAAAAAGTAAAAAAATAAGGAGATTTACTAATGGCTATTAAAGTTGCCCCATCTGTCTTAGCGGCAGATTATATGAATTTACAAAAAGATGTGGAAATTGTATCTAATGCTGGTGCGGAATATTTACATATTGATGTTATGGATGGTCAATTTGTCCCAGATATTGCTTATGGTGCTGGTTGGGTAAAAGGTTTTAAAAAGATCACTGATATGGTTTTAGATGTTCATTTGATGGTTCAAAATCCAGAACGTTTTATTGAAGAATTTGCAAATGCAGGTTCTGATATTATAGGGGTACACTATGAGGCCACCCCACATATTCATCGTGCGTTACAAATGATTAAAAATGCCGGTGTGAAAGCCGAAGTGGTTATTAACCCAGGGACTGCCGTCGAATTAATTAAACCAGTCTTACATATGGTTGATCAAGTATTGGTTATGACAGTTAATCCTGGTTTTGGTGGTCAAAAATTTTTACCCGAAACAGTTGAGAAAATTAAGGAATTAGCTGAACTAAAATCAGAACTAGGTTTAGAGTTTGATATTGAAATTGATGGTGGGGTTAATAATGAAACAGTTAAAGCAGCTTATGAAGCTGGTGCTACTGTTGCTGTTGCAGGCTCATATTTATTTGATAAAGTTGATCCAGTTGCAAAGGTCAATGCATTAAAGGAAGCAACAAAATAGGATAAGATAAAATAGAAAGGAAAGAGGTACTTATTAAAAACAAAAATGATGTGATAATATGCCTCTTTTTGACTAATATATGAAATCTTTAAATATTTTACTAGGCGGTCCAATCGAATTATTACCAGATAAAATCTTTGAAAAACTACATGATAATCTTTGGTTAGGTGTTGACCGAGGTGCTTTAAGATTATTAAAACACGGAATTTATCCCCAAATTGCAGTGGGGGATTTTGACTCCGTTTCAACTATGGAGCACGCTGAAATTTTGACACAACTACGAGATATTCGGCAAGTTAAACCTGAAAAAGATGAAACTGATTTTGAATTAGCTTTAAAAATTGCACTAGCTAAATTTTCATTTGAGGAATTACATGTGTATGGGGCAACAGGTGGTCGTTTAGATCATTTTTTATCTAACATTTGGGTGTTAACACAAACTAAATTTACTTCTTTAATCGGTAAAATAAAATTTTATGACCGAGGAAATACATTAAGTTTTTATTTACCTGGGGAACACAGTATCCAAAAGGAAACTGATAAAAGATATCTAGGATTTATGAATTTGACACCGGTTAGTGGCTTAACATTAATTGATGAAAAGTATCACCTAAAAAATTGGCATTCTAATGTACCATTTTCATGGTCATCAAATGAGTTTGTGGGGACAACTAATCACTTTAAGTTTGAGACAGGAATTATTTTAGTGATTCAATCAAAAGATACTCAAAAAATATAGTAATGTAACTTAAATTACGATAGTAAAAGTTGATATTACTGATAGTTTTTATTAAATTACCTGTAAAGTTATTTTACTTTACACTTTTGTATTGCAATGTTGGCGTGGTTTTGGTAATATGTTTGAGTAATGAAATTTTAATTTCGAAAATCGATAGATAGACAGGAGGGTTATTCAAAATGGCAAAAGATGCAATTACTGGCAAGCACACTAGCTTTGGTAACCAACGTTCACACGCCCTTAACTCAAGTCGTCGTAGCTGGAAGCCAAACTTACAAAAGGTTAATGTCCGTATAAACGGAGCAGCACCTAAGAAGGTTTATCTTTCTGCACGTACACTAAAGGCGGGCTTGAAAAACGGTTCAATTGAACGTGTTTAAGCAAGTTACAATTTAGTCACCGATATGGTGGCTTTTTTGTTTTACAAATATCGATATATAGTATAGTGAGCTTATTAGTGGAAAATCGTAATTTATGGTAAAATTAAAAAGTCCACTAGAATTATATAAAAAATAAGTAAATATTAAGCAGCATAGTAATTAACTAAACGTGGAGGATTTCTAATGGCTGTAAAGATTAAATCGCAACATGGAACAATTGATATAACTAATGCCGTGATTGCAACTGTTGTTGGAGGATCAGCAACTGAACAATATGGTGTTGTGGGAATGGCTTCGAAAAAAGGTTTTCGAGATGGGTTGAACCAAATTTTAAAGCGTGAGGATTACACACGTGGTGTCGTAGTACGTCAAGAAGAAAATGGAATTTCTGTTGATGTCTATATTGTTGTTGGATACGGTACAAAAATTTCTGAAGTCTCAAAAAGTGTGCAATCTAAAGTTAAGTATAACTTGAATGCAATGTTAGGGATTGACGCAAATGAAGTGAATGTTATTGTACAAGGAGTGCGAGTATTAGCTGACTAATATTCGTTTACCCTCTAGGAGGATAAGAGTTTGGAAGTTGTAACGAAGATTACGAATGTTGAATTCGGGTCAATGGTTAATGCAGCCGCACATAAATTAACCGAAAATGCCGAAAAAATAAATAAATTAAATGTTTTTCCAGTACCAGATGGTGACACAGGAACAAACATGTCATTATCAATGAACAGTGGTGCTCAATATGAACGTGATTCGTTGGATACATCCATTGGTTCGTTAGCACAAGCAACAGCTAAGGGATTATTAATGGGAGCTCGTGGAAATTCAGGGGTCATTTTATCACAAATTTTTAGAGGCTTTGCGAAAAGTGTTGAGAATAAAGATACTTTATCAGCACGTGATTTAGCAGATGCCTTGATGGGTGGAGCTGAAACTGCTTATAAGGCGGTTATGAAGCCTACTGAAGGAACTATTTTAACAGTTATTAGAGAAGCCGCTAGTGCAGCTAATAAAAGTGCTAATAAGACCTATGATGTAATTGCAGTAATGGATAAAACGGTCATAGCTGCGCAAAAAGCGTTAGCATCGACGCCTGATTTATTGCCAGTTTTAAAAGAGGTCGGGGTGGTTGATTCAGGTGGACAAGGATTAGTTTTTGTCTTACAAGCTTTTTATGAAGCATTATCTGGAAAAATAGCTGAAAGTGATATGCATATTCCTGATAATGCTGAGCTTGAAGAAATGGTTCAAAACTTACATGCAGGAGCACAAGCACAACTAGATCCAACAGATATTCAATATGGCTATTGTACGGAAGTGATGGTTCAAATTGGTAAGGGTACTACGTTTTCAAAACAATTTAACTATGATGAATTTTATGATTATTTAGCAAAATTAGGTGATTCATTATTAGTAATTAATGATGATGAGATTGTTAAGGTACACGTTCATACTGAAAATCCTGGGGCAGTAATTAGTTGGGGCACTGAATATGGTTCATTAGTTAAAGTTAAAGTTGATAATATGCGTGATCAACAACAAGCTGTAATAGATGCTCAAAGAAGTGAAGATGCGCAAACCAATGATACAAAAGAAGTACCAGAAACTGCGGTTTTAGCAGTAACGGCAGGGGCTGGAATTGCTAAACTATATTTAGCATCAGGAGCAACGGCCATTATTGATGGTGGTCAAACAAATAATCCGTCAACGGCAGATATTGTTGCGGCAATAGAAAAAAGTGGTGCTAAAGAAGCAATAATATTACCAAACAACGGAAATATTTTTATGGCAGCTACTCAAGCTGCTGAAATTGCGCAAATTCCAGTTGCAGTTGTTCATACAAAGACAATTCAACAAGGAATTACTGCTCTGTTTGCCTTTAATCCAGATAATGATTTAACTACTAATGTAACAGCGATGGAAGAAAACAAATCATTGGTGGTTTCTGGCCAAGTAACCACAGCTGTTAGGGATACAACTATTGATGGTTTAGAAATTCACCAAGGGGATTACATTGGTATTATCGATGGTAAGCTAAAAATTGCAGCTGCTGACCTACAAGCTGCTAGTATTCAAGTATTGGAAAAAATGTTAAATGAAGATTCTGAAATTGTAACGATTTTATATGGAGAAACAGCTAATGAACTTGATGCACAAACATTAGCAGATGCTATTTCCGAAATTGATGCTGATTTAGAAATTGAAATTCATCAAGGTGGTCAGCCCGTATATCCATTTTTAATTTCAGTTGAGTAGGCTGTTTTATAGTTACTACATTGTAATGGACAAACTTGAATGAAGTTTAATATGAAAAGGGATTGTGATGTAATTTAACTTATATCATAATCCCTTTTGTCTAGCTAAGTCGTTATAAATTGGAAAGGAGCTACTATGGAAAATAGCGGATTAACAACTAATATTAATGAATTAGATGGTGTTGGGCCTAAACGGTTAAGCGCATTAAATAATTTAGGAATTTTTAATGTTGGTGATTTGTTAGAATACTTTCCCTTTAGATATGATGATATGCAAACTCGAATACCATCAACAACTAAAGATGGTGAGAAAGTGACATTTAGCGGCATTGTCTCATCTGAACCAGTGCTAACACGTTTTGGGTATAAGAAAACGCGCTTAAACTTTAATGTCTTAATTGGTCATGAAAATATTAAAGTAACTTTTTTTAATCAGCCATGGTTACAAAAAGAAATTAAACGTGAGGATCCAATTGCAGTATATGGTGTATATGATGCTAATCGTGCAAGTTTAGCTGGTATCAAAGTATTAACGACTCAAGTAGATGGTTTAAATGGTATCTATCCAACGTCTAAAGCGATTAAGGCAAAAACTATTCAGGACTTGATTGAGCAAGCCTTTGCGAAATATAGCGATCAAATTACAAATCTAATTCCAGCAATAATTCAAACAAAATATCGACTAGTCGATCGGCGAACAATGATTCATGATATGCATTTTCCACAATCGAGCATGGCAGTTAGTAAAGCCAAAAGAACAGCTGCGTTTGAAGAATTTTTTATTTTTCAAGTTAATTTACAATTAATTAAGTTAACAAAAACTAAAAAAAATGGACGTATAATTAACTATGATAATTTAGCAGTAAAAGATTTTATTGCTAAGCTACCATTTGAATTAACAACAGCACAAAAGAAAGTTGTTAATGAAATTGCGTATGATTTAAAGCGACCAATTCATATGAACCGGCTTTTACAAGGTGACGTTGGCTCTGGGAAAACAGTTGTAGCGGTAATTGAAGCATATGCTACAATCACCGCAAATATGCAAGTTGCAATTATGGCGCCAACAGAAATTTTAGCACAACAACACGCGAAAAGTTTTGGTAATTTTTTTGCTAAAAGTAATGATATTCGCGTTGAATTATTAACGAGTGCAACTAAAACAAAAGAACGACGTCAAATATTAGCAGATTTATTAACTGGTGAAATTGATGTCATTATAGGGACACATGCTTTAATTCAAAATGATATCGAATTCCATAATCTTGGTTTAGCTATTATTGATGAGCAACATCGTTTTGGGGTAAAGCAACGAGCAATATTACGGGAAAAGGGAATGAATCCTGATATCTTAGCAATGACAGCGACGCCAATTCCTAGAACATTAGCAATAACGGCATATGGGGAAATGGATGTATCATTAATTGATGAATTACCTGCTGGCCGGCAACCTATTAAAACTAAATGGTTAAAAAATGAAGATTTTGAGCAAGCCATTGAATTTATGCGGACGCAAATAAATAAGGGCGCACAAGCTTATATTGTGGCACCACTTATTGAAGAATCAGAAAACTTAGATGTACAAAACGCAACGGCAATTTATGAAAATTTAAACGCATACTTAGCGCCTAAAATTAAAGTTGGTTTATTACATGGGCGCATGAAAAATAGTGAAAAAGAGCATGTAATGGCAGAATTTAAGGCAAATATGTTTCAGGTCTTAGTAGCAACAACGGTAATTGAGGTGGGTGTTGATGTCCCAAATGCAACCGTTATGTTGATTTTAGATGCTGATCGTTTTGGGTTAGCACAATTGCATCAATTACGGGGAAGAGTTGGACGTGGTGCCAAGCAGTCTTACACTTTGTTATTAGCTGATCCCAAAAGCCAATATGGAAAGCAACGGATGGCTATCATGACAGAAACAACCAATGGGTTTGTGTTGGCTCAAAAGGATTTAGAATTGCGTGGGCAAGGCGATATTTTGGGTAATAAGCAATCGGGCATACCTGATTTTAGAATTGGTGATCCAATTGCAGATTTAAAAATGATGGAAATTGCCCAGCAAGAAGCTATTCAACTAATCGATACGCCTAATTGGGATAGTGTTAAAAGTAATCAAGCTTTGGTACAATATTTATCAGAACGAATGGCACGTTATCGAAATTTAGATTAATGATTGTGAGGAAAAATATGAAAATCGCAGTAGATGCTATGGGTGGTGATTATGCCCCACTTGAAATCGTTAAGGGTGTTGAACAAGCTCGTGATAAATTTAAAGATCTTGAATTTATTTTGTATGGGGTACAAGAAAAAATTAATGACATATTAAATAATTCAGAGCGAATTACCGTTATTCATACTGACGTGATGATTGAAATGGGTGAAGAACCCGTACGAGCAATTCGTCGCAAAAAGGATGCATCAATGGTGCTCGCCGCGACGGCAGTAAAAAATGGACAAGCAGATGCTTTTTTTTCAGCAGGCAATACTGGTGCAATTTTAGCAGCTGGGATTTTTATTATTGGTCGTATTAAAGGAATTGAAAGGCCAGGATTAGCTACGGTATTACCAACCGTTGAAGGCGAACATAGTAACTTTGTTATGATGGATATGGGAGCAAATGCTGAATCAAAAGCATCACACTTGTATCAATATGGTTTTTTAGGTGATTTTTACGCAGAAAAAGTTATGGGATATAAAACGCCTCGTGTTGGGTTGTTGAACTTAGGAACAGAGGAAGATAAAGGTGATGCTGTTCATAAAGAAGCTTGGCAGCTATTAAATGCAAGCAACAAACTTAATTTTATAGGAAATGTTGAGGCTCGAGAATTACTTAATGGTGCAGCTGATGTTGTAATTACAGATGGTTCAAATGGCAATACAGCATTAAAAGCGATTGAAGGAACTGCTTTAACCATGTTAAAATTAATTAAGACAAGTATCTTATCTGCTGGGATTAAAGGAAAACTAGGAGCACTATTATTAAAAGATTCGTTACGCGGAATGCGTGATCGATTGGATTATACTAAAGCTGGTGGGGCCGTTTTATTAGGTGTAAAAGCCCCTGTTGTTAAAACTCATGGCTCAGCGAAAGCCCAAGAAGTAGCAAATACATTTATGCAAATAAGAACGATGTTAGTGGCTGAGCTCATACCAGCAATTCAAGAATATATTGAGCAAAATAGTGATGAATTAAGAACATCAAATGATAATGAATAGGGGTTAGGAACCAAATGACAAAAGAAGATATTTATAATACAATTGCTAGTTCAATTACTGAACAGTTTAACCTAAAAGCAAGCGATATTAAACCAGAACTAAATTTTTTGAAAGACATTGATGCTGACTCAATCGATTTTGTAGAGTTGGTTCTAGATTTAGAAGATCACTTTGAAATTGAAATTCCAGATGAAGATGCTGAAAAGCTAGTCACGCTTCAAAATACAGTTGATTATATTGCTGAAAAAAAACAAGTTGACTAAAAATATCATTAAAAAAAGTATTGCTAAAAGTCGTGATTGATTCATTTGAATTGACCACGGCTTTTAGGTGTAGGCATCATTATTCAATAAAATAGGCAGAAGCCATATTTTTTAGGCCGTTATCATTTTTTAAATGGTATAATTTATATTATCTATGGAAACTATTGTCTAATTGAGAGTGGGCTAAAGTTAGTAAGATGATAAAAAAGGACGTTAGTAAGTAAGAGGTAAAATATTTGTTAAAAAAATTACAAAGAGAATTAAAGGAAAGATTTAAAATTGAATTTAGCCAACCAAAGCTGTTACTAGAAGCATTTACGCAAGGTAATTATTTAAATGAACATCCTACCTTTAAAGGACGTGATTATCAACGACTTGAGTTCTTAGGTGATTCGGTTATGCAACTAGCAACTGCTGATTATTTATATCGTCACTATCCAAATTGGGATGAAGGGCAGTTAACTGAACTGAGAATTACAATGGTACAAACTCGTTCGTTTGCTGCTTTAGCACGTGAACTAAAATTTAATGAATATATTTTGCTGGGTCATGGTGAAGAAATAAGTGGTGCACGTAATCGTGATTCATTACTTGAAGATGTATGGGAAGCATTCATAGGAGCATTGTATCTTGACCAAGGCCAAGCAAAAGTAGAGATCTTTTTAAGCCAACAAATGTTTGCCAAAATAGAGACTGGCTTTTATGATCAATTTGTAGATTATAAAACTAAGCTACAGGAATTATTGCAAAAAAAAGGTAGTGTAATAATTAAATATCAAAAGTTAAGTGAAACAATTAAGCAATCCGATAATAAACAAGTATTTAAAATAGCAGTTGAATATAACGAAAATGTTTTAGGAATTGGCGAGGGGACATCTATTAAAAATGCTGAAAAAGCAGCAGCACGAGTTGCATATCAAAAATTAACACAAAAGTAGGATAACTAATGAAGCTCAAATCTTTGGAAATCAGTGGATTTAAATCATTTGCTGATAAAACAAAAATTGAATTTAAGCCAGGAATGACAGGTATTGTCGGACCAAATGGTGTTGGTAAGTCTAATATTATTGAAGCGCTTCGTTGGGCGATGGGAGAACAGTCAGCAAAGGGGCTTCGTGGCGAAAAGATGCAAGATGTTATCTTTGGGGGAACAGATAAGCGAAATCCTCTCAATCGAGCTGAAGTTTCAGTCGTTTTTGATAATACTGATCATTACTTAAAAGCTAATTGGTCAGAAATTAAAATAACTCGTAAATTGTATCGTACGGGTGAATCACTTTATCAATTAAATGGTCAAGATGCTCGCTTACGCGATATTATTGATTTGTTTATGGATACAGGGTTGGGTAAAGAAAGTTTTTCAATTATTTCACAAGGTCGCGTAGAAGAAATTTTTAATTCTAAACCAAGTGACCGGCGTGCCATTGTTGAAGAAGTAGCTGGTGTTTACAAGTATAAACAAAATAAAGAACGTGCTGAAAAAGAACTCAAGCAAACTCAAGCAAATTTAGAACGTATTCAAGACATCTTCATGGAAGTTAGTCAACGAATTGAACCACTCGAACAACAAGCAACTATTGCTAAAGATTATTTGCAACAAAAAGAACAGTTTGAACAATTAGATAAGATTTACGTAGCAACTGATATTTTAAATGCCAAGCAAGAATTAAAAGACGTACAACAAACATTACAGCGGATAAATAGTGAAAGCACTGCTAAGCAAATTGAAATTGAAAAAGTAAAATTTGATTTAAAAAATCAAAAAGAAATTTTAGTACAAACTCAGAGAACTAAAGAGCAACAACAACAACAGTATTTTGAATATAGCCAGCAAATTGAAAGATTACATGGATTACAGAACGTTAATGCACAACGGGATGAAAACCAACATGAAACTCAACAGCAGTTACAAGAACAACTTAAAGAAGCAAAGGACCAATTGAAAAATAAGCGCATTATAATTGACGATAATCAAAATAAAATTAATGATTTAACAGATAGTATTGCTAATTTGACTAATGAAATTGCAACGTTAACAAGCCAAACACCGGCGACACGTATCACAATGTTAAACGAAAATTTATCCCAACGGCAAAGTGAATATGTTGAATTAATAAAACAACAGGCAACTTTATTGGCTAAAAAAGAAGAATTAAGTAAGGTAGCCAATTTTTCACAAACAGATACAAAAGATGCTTTCGATCAATTAGCAATCCTAGGACCCAAAATAATACTAAATAAAAAGCAGCTGGGAGAGCTATCATTAAAGATACAGGATGTTATCAATGAAAATACACAAATCGAAGCACAATTAGCTGTGTTAAAAAACAATATTAAGAATAATACCCAACAAGAATATGAGTTGAGAAATAGTTGGTATGATGGACTAGCTATAATGAAACAAGCACAAGTACGTTTAGAGGCACTAAAACAATTAGACGATGATTATAGTGACTTTTTTCAAGGTGTTAAAAATTTATTAAACAAGCGAGATAAATTTGCAAATTTAATTGGACCAGTTGCAGAGGTTATTAAAGTTGATTCAAAGTATAGTAAAGCAATTGAAACTAGTCTAGGGCCTACACTACAACATATCTTAGTAGAAGATGATGTTAGTGCAACCAAAATTGTTAAATATTTAACCCATAATCGTTTAGGAAGAGTAACCTTATTACCTTTAAATGTTATTCAAGGGCGGAGTTTGAGTGATAGTCAATTACAAAAATTGCAAACAACACCAGGATTTATTGCGGTTGCTAATCAACTTGTCGTGACCCAACAAGAATATCAAAAAGTTATTGATAATTTGTTAGGAACAACGCTAATTGCTACTGATATTGAAACAGCTTTAATAATTGCTCAGGTGATAAATTATCGGTCAAAAGTAGTTACATTGGACGGTCAAGTAATTAATTCGGGTGGAGCAATTACTGGTGGTAGACAACGGAATGAACAAACAGGGTTATTGGCCCAAAAAGCAGAAGTAGTAAGACTAGCAGATGCTTTAAAAACAATGAAATTTGAATCAGCTAAGCGTGAAGAAAAATTAAGTAGGTTAACAAGCCAAAATAAGGAACAGCAAATTGAGTTAGCAAAATTACAGAGCAATTTTGTTAAGCGACAAGCATATCAAAGCCAATTAGGTGCTAAAATTTCAACAAAAAAAGGGCTTCTTGAACAATTAAAATTGCAAGAGAGTGCATTAACTGAAAAAAGTGCAAGTCAAAGTGAAAATATTAAAGATTTAAAACTAATGCAATTCCAAATAAACGAAAAATTGACTAGTGTTAAAGAAAATATTATTAAAAATCAAGAAGCAGTAAATAACTTACAAACGCAATTACAGCAGTTACATGCAAATCGAGGCGCTCTTGAAGAACAGTTACAGAATAAGCGTGAAGCATTAGCAAGTGCGATGATGCAAAAAAAAGAGTTAACCAAGCAAACTGCTAATCTAAATGAGGAACAACAATTAGTAATAAATCAAATTAATAATTGGCAAGAAAAGCTAGTACTGTTAGCCAAAACAGTTGATGAGATTGCATTAACCAAAGTACAGGCTACTAAAAAGTTAGCATTAATTGTTGAAAAACAGGCAAGCACTAAAAGTGAAATTGTAAGATTAGATGCTATACTTAAGGAAGTTCGACATAGTATTGTCCAGCTTGAAAATAATTTAAGGCAGTTTGAAGCTACGTATCAAGATAAACGGGCTGCATTAATTGCTTTAAAAGGTAAGGATAAAACTTTAATTAATTTAATTAAAGAAAGAACAATGCGGTTAAGTGATGAATATCAACTGCAAGCATCTGATATTTACCTCAAGGATAATACATTAACACAATTAGAGTTACAGCAGAAGTTAAAACTTTTAAAGCTAGGCATTGATGAATTAGGTGAAGTCAATGTAAATGCAATTGGAGAGTATATACAAATCAAAGAGCGTTATGAATTTTTAAAACAACAGCAAGATGATTTATTAGTTGCTCGTAATAATTTGTTTACAACGATGCAAGAGATGGATAGTACCGTAAAAGAACGTTTTAAAATTACTTTCAAACAGATTGCTAATTCATTTGAACGAATTTTTGAACAAATGTTTGGTGGGGGTAAGGCGCAACTAAGGCTAACAGATGAACACGATTTATTAACTACAGGAATTGATATAATGGCACAGCCACCAGGTAAAAAATTTCAACAAATGTCACTTTTATCTGGTGGTGAACGCGCGTTAACAGCAATTACATTACTATTTGCAATCTTAGACGTACGACCAGTACCATTTGCCATTTTAGATGAAACTGAAGCTGCCCTTGATGATGCAAATGTTGCCCGTTTTGCACAATATTTGCATAACTTTCAAGCTAAGACTCAGTTTATTGTTATAACACATCGTAAAGGGACAATGATTAATGCGGATGTATTATATGGAATAACGATGCAGGAGTCGGGTATTTCAAAAATGGTATCAGTTGAATTAACTAATATAGAGTAGATATAAGTAGAGGTAATAAATAATGGGCTTATTTGATATTTTTCGGAAAAAGAAAGATACTAAGACAGAAGTAAATGTTGAAATTTTATACCCACAGGGTGAAACTGCACCTATTACAGACAATGAAACAGCTGAAATAGTAAAAAAAGCACCAAATAACATACAACAAACGAATGAATTAAAGGATCAGGTTGATTTAGTACCAAAAAATTCAGATGTAGAGGGACAAACAAAGAATGAATTAAAACCCGAAACAAAAGAAATATCAGTTACTGATGTTTCTGAGGACATAACAGAGACAGATCACTATGAAAAAGGTCTTGAAAAATCGCGACAATCGTTTGGCGAAAAATTAAATGCTTTTTTTGCTAAATTTAGAACAGTTGATGAAGATTTTTTTGAAGAATTGGAAGACACTTTAATTCAAGCTGATGTTGGCTACCAAGTTGCAATGCGAATTTCCGATGAATTAAGAAATGAAGCTAAGTTACAAAAGGCTAAAAATAAAAATGATTTAAAACGAGTAATTGTTGATAAATTAATTGAGATTTATCAAAGTAGTGGTAATGGTGAAGATAACACAATGCATTTTGCGCCAGAAGGGCCAACAATTATCTTATTTGTAGGGGTTAACGGTGTTGGTAAAACAACAACGATTGGTAAATTAGCTAATCTATATCATCAACAAGACAAAAAAGTTTTATTGGCTGCTGCTGATACATTCAGAGCTGGAGCAACAGAGCAACTTATAGAATGGGCTAATCGTGATCATGTTGATATTGTTACAGGAGCAGCCCGTGTTGACCCAGCTTCCGTTGTTTTTGATGCTGTTAAAAAAGCTAAAAATGAAAATTATGATATTTTGTTTGTCGATACAGCTGGTCGACTACAAAACAACGTGAACTTAATGCAAGAACTTGCTAAAATGAAGCGTATTATTACCAGAGAATTACCACAAGCACCACATGAAGTCCTGATTGTTCTTGATGCAACGACTGGCCAAAATGCTATTCAACAAGCTAAGTTATTTAAAGAATCAACGGATGTTACAGGAATCGTATTAACTAAATTAGATGGAACTGCTAAGGGTGGGATCGTCTTAGCAATTCGAGATGAGATGCATTTACCAGTAAAATGGGTTGGGCTTGGTGAGAAAGCGAGTGATTTACGTCCATTTATGCCAGAAGAATTTGTTAAGGGGCTGTATAAAGGCTTAATTGACTAATATTTGGAGTTAAAGCATGGAAATTGAAAAAAATAATCGAATTAATTCATTGTTTGAATTTTATCAACCATTATTAACTAAAAAACAATATGAATATATGGAATTATATTATGGTGACGATTATTCTTTAGGTGAAATTGCTGAAGAGTTTGCGGTTAGTCGGCAAGCTGTCTATGATAATCTAAAGCGTACTGAAAAATTATTAGAAATGTACGAGCAAAAAATTCATTTATTTAATGATTTTGAGAAGCGACAAAAATTAAATGAAAATTTATTAGCCTACATTAAGATAACGTATCCAGAAGATAAATACTTATTAGAGTTAGCTACGGTCATTAATAATGATGAGGAATAAAGTGAGGTAGAAGTTATGGCTTTTGAAGGTCTTACAGAACGATTACAAAATGCAATTGCCGGTTTACGGCGTAAAGGTAAGGTTACTGATGCTGATTTAAGAGAAACTATGCGTGAAATTCGGCTAGCCTTATTAGAAGCTGATGTTAATTTTGATGTTGTTAAAACATTTATTAAAACTGTGCGAGAACGCGCAACAGGTGCTAAAGTTTTAGAAGGACTAAATCCCGCACAACAAATCGTTAAAATTGTTGATGAAGAATTAACTAAAATGATGGGTGAAGAAGCAACGCCCTTAAATAAAAGTGCTAAAATTCCAACAGTTATTATGATGTCTGGTTTACAAGGGGCTGGTAAAACAACAACTGTTGGTAAATTAGCTTTAAAGTTAAAGAATGAAGAAAATGCTCGACCACTGTTAATCGCTGCTGATATCTATCGGCCTGCTGCTATTGATCAATTAGAAAAATTGGGCGATGATATGAAGATTCCCGTTTTCAGTTTAGGGACAGATGTCAACCCCCGTGAAATTGTTAAACAAGGGCTCGCTTTAGCACACGAACAGCATAATGATTATGTCTTTATTGATACAGCCGGTCGGCTACAGATTGATCAAGACTTAATGAATGAATTAGCTGATATTAAAGATATTGCGCAACCAGATGAAATATTGTTAGTTATTGATGCTATGACAGGACAAAATGCTGTGCAAACTGCTGAAGGATTTGATGAACGGCTAAATGTTACAGGGGTCGTCTTGACTAAGTTAGATGGGGATACCCGTGGTGGTGCGGCTTTATCAATTCGAGCAGTTACTGGTAAACCAATTAAGTTTGTTGGTCAAGGTGAAAAAATGAATGATTTGGATGTTTTTTATCCAGATCGTATGAGTTCACGAATTTTGGGCATGGGAGATATGTTGACCTTAATTGAAAAAGCCCAAAAGGATTTTGATGAGAAACAAGCTGAAGAACAAATCAAGAAAATGCGAGAAAATACATTTGATTTCAATGATTTTCTTGAACAATTACAACAAGTTCAAAATATGGGTCCCATTGAAGATATGTTAAAGATGATTCCAGGAATGGCTAATAATCCAGCTTTAAAGAATATTAATGTTAATCCAAAAGATATGGAACATATTAAAGCAATTGTTTATTCAATGACCCCCGCTGAACGACAAAACCCAGATTTATTAAATCCAAGTCGTCGTAGAAGATTAGCAAGTGGTGCAGGCCGCCCAATCGTAGAAGTTAATCGAATGATTAAGCAATTTAATGAAATGAAAAAAATGATGAACGGCTTAATGAATGGTAAAGTTTCACCACAAATGCAAGGAATGATGGATATGATGTCTGGTGGTAATATGCCTGGAATGCCAAATATGGGTAGCGGTTTAGGTGGTAAAATTAGTAGTGGATTAGGCAATTTAGCTATGAAACAAATGGCACGAAGATTAAAAAAAGCGAAAAAAAAGCGTAAATAATGCTAAATTTTTAAATTTAGGTCATTATTATTAACGGAATTACAAATAAATTAAATTTGCTATGTTAAGCAAGTAACTCATGATTTGAGCGACTTGCTTTTTTGCAATAGTATGCTAATTATGTTGAGACAGTTTTTGTTTTTTTCAAAATCAGGAAAAAAATAAAACTAAATTATAAAGAATATCGGCTATTATAGTGATTGTAATAAGTTGATGATAATCAACAATGTGGTAGTCTAGGATTAATTTATATAATGGCATTTAAATTTTTTAGTATTGTTGGGGGACACGCTAAGAGATTCAAATGAGGGGGAAATTATCTGGTTTAATTAATGTCTGAGAACATTAATTAAACCAGATAGTTTTTTCTAGTGATAAAAAATCTATAATAGCGTATGCTTTTATATGAATGGAACTTTTGGGGGATAATAACATGGATTTTTTAAATATTTTACCAGAACAGGATGGTTTAAAACTACAATTAATTGAGTATCTGTTAACGTTAGTTGGATCAGAAGTCCCTGTACAAACTGTGAAAGATAATTTGCAAATATCTGATTACAAATTTGAAGATACGTTATTTGGCTTAAATACTGATATTGAATTTTTAACTATGATGAATGGCTTTGAGATTCGTGATAATTGGCTCATTTTCGGACATGTTGTTAGTCGCGATTTATTACAGCAATTGAGAAATTACTATTTTGAAATGGCACCATTAGCTGCGCTGATTAGTGAAATTTTAGCGATAAATAAATTTCCTAAGCCAATTAAAATGGAACAAAATTATGGTTGGAGTCGTAGTTATTTTTTTAAGCAAAAAAATATTAAAAACAATCATTGATAAATATATTCAAGAGGTTGATGAAGTAACTATGCGCTATTTTTTATTTGATATATATAACTATTTTTGTTCTGAAATAGCATTTAATAATAATGTTGACCAACAATTACAACAAAAAGTGATTGCCTATTTTGACGATGAGCTTAAAACACCGAGTCAAAAGCAACAAATGGCATTATTAGCGGCTATCTTAGTTAAAAGAATCCAAATGGCTGAATTAAATTTCACTAATGGATTATTGTGGATGTCACCAAAAGAAACATTAACCGTCTATTTAATGGAGACTTTTAAAATTAGCAGAGAACGTGCTATTTTAGAAAGCCAATTTTTAAATCAATTTTTGTATACAAATGGGATTATTGTTAATAGACTGACAAAAAATGAGATTACTAATACTTGGAAATCAATTTATGAACAAATCATGATAATCACACAAAAAACGGTATTACCATATTTTAAACAAGAAATAATTAAATTAGATGCATTTGTGATTCAGGTCACACCAATCATTTTGGCCGAATTAATCTTGAAAAATAAAATTAAAAATTTAAGTTTTGAAAGAACCAAATATTTTAAAGAAATTTATCCGACTTTGTATCATGCGGCTAAAAAATTAATTGATGAATTAGGGGTAAAGTTACAAATAACTGATCCAGCACAAGCACAAAGATTATTATTTAAAATTATTAGTCAAGCACTATCGTTTGGATTTGACATGAAAAAACTAGATCGAATTGAGATTTGTATTGATTTTTCTGGTGGTTCCTATGTTAATCAATTTATGCAAACAACGATGAACAGTTATATTAATGTGAATGTTGAAGTATCAAATATTTTAACAAAGACTACTGATATTTATTTGGGTGATAAGTATATACCAAATTTAGGAGTTGAAGAAATAATATGGGTTAAGCCACCAGCTCCAGTAGATTGGGCAACTTTAGGAAAATTAATTGCGAAAATAAAACAGCAAAAATTTGAACTAGGAGGATTGATTGATGAGTAAAGAAATTCCTACTATGAAAAAAATGATTACATTAGTTATTTTGGCTAGTGCATTTGGAACGACAAATACAACTACTGTAAAATCTTTATAAATAATTCCTAAAATTCAAGCTAATGTTGTTAATAGTTATGATGAAACTACTATTAGCAGTGATGAATTTGAAAATAATTTTACCGCAAAAGGCAACGCAACTTTCCAAAGTAGTAATGAAGCTATTTTAACAAATGATATAGCTAGTCAAGTTGGTTATATAGTCTTTAATGATAAAATAAACATGAACTATGACTTTAAGTTTGCTGGACAAATATATTTGGGGAAAAGAGATGGTGCTGATGGTGTTAGTTTTATTTTACATCCGAATGATCAAAATATAATTAGTAAAGATGGTGATCAAATTGGAATTAGTGGTATCCCAAATGCAGTTGGATTTAAATTAGATATCTATTTTAATGGTGATGTTGATCCCGTAATATTTAAAAATAAATCATTCGGTGCATTTTTAACAACTGATGCCACTGGAGAGACTAGTAGCTCAATTAATGCACAACAAATTGATGATCCAGATGAAACATTTAAAGAAATTACAATTAAGTATAATGCTCAAAGTCAGCAGTTAACGATTAATTATGAGAATAAGACTTTTATTGAAAAAATAAGCATGTAATCGGCACGTACTCCAATGACTTTGGTATTAGCAGGTTCAACTGGTAGTCTGTCTAATTTACAAAAATTTAAATTAGAAGAATTTAGCTATAAATCCGCTAGTTCGGCTAGCTCGGAGAGTTCAAGTTCAGCTAGTTCAGATAACTTAAGTGTAAATGCTACTAACATCCGTAAAAAATCTTCAAAGCAGCAACGTCAAATAAACAATAGTTCTGTTACAGAGCCATCTAATAGCAGTACTATAAAAAAAGATAATAAAACAATTAAAATTGAAATTATTGATACTATAACCAATCAAGTAATTAGACAGCAACTTATATATGGGAATGTTGGCCAAAAGGTTGAGTATAATACTAATCAGTTGATGAAAGTTTTAAATAGGATGGGGTATGAAGAAGTTAGCTCAAATTGGGCTGGACAAACTAAAATAAGACACAATCAAAAATATCAAATAAGGGTAAAAAGAAGAGTAGTTAATAAATCATTAAAAGAAGAAACAAATAATAGGGAGAAAATAGTGGATCCATTTAAAATAACAGATAGCTCGGATAAAGTAATAACTGATCAAGTAAGTAATCAGTTTATTAAAAACACACGCCTTGTGAGCAATACACCCATGGTAGTGTTAGCACAAAAATTAAATACTGCAGGAGCTGGTGGCAATAATATTAGCGATTTAGAAAAAAATTTTTTCACTTTAGCTGAAACAACAAGTTTCGGGATTCGTTAAAGTAAAAATGATAAAACTATTTACATAGTGTAGAATTGCAAGCGTGTTTAAAGTATCATTAATTATATATTATATGGAGGATAGGATAGTACATGAGTTTTGTAATAAAACACCATACTTATCAGCCAGATATTATTCTTAGTAATGGTACTCTATTTTGGTTAATTATTAGTTTAGCAGCAATTACGTTAAGCTATCAACAAAAAAAATATGCTAATATAACTCGATTAATAATGTGGAGTTGTTTTTACTTTTATTTGTATTGGCTATTAAAATTGACTATTTTTCCAATCGCAATTTTCAAACAGAGTTTTGCTACTTTTGCAACAATTGGTTATGGACATATTATGTTTTATGAGCAGCAACCATTAAAGATGATGCAATACATGTTTGTAAATGAGAATGCAATGTATAATATTTTAGGAAATACTGTTATGCTCGCACCGTTAACATCCTTATTAGCATTACTTTATCAAAAATTTAGTCACTGGTTAACTATGTTGCTCGTTAGTATATTAGTTTCAGGAGTAATTGAGATGACGCAATTACTTTTGACATATTTTTATATGAATGCACGCACCTTTGATATTATGGATATCATTACTAATAGTACTGGTGGATTAGTAATTGGCTATGGGACATATCATTTATTAAAATGGATATTTCCTAAAATGGTAGATTATGGTCAAATTTGAAGAAAAATAGAAGTGTAAAGTAAAAAAGCTTTACACCAGTTTGATTTCTTGGTATATTATTAATTGTAGATAAATATTTGGAGGAAATTAATACTATGGCAGTTAAAATTCGCCTTAAACGTATGGGTTCAAAAAAACGCCCATTCTATCGTGTCGTTGTTGCAGATTCACGCTCACCACGTGATGGTCGTTTCATCGAAATAGTGGGTACTTATAACCCACTTGTAGAACCCGCAGAAGTTAAGTTGGAAGAAGAAAATATCTTGAATTGGTTAAGTAATGGTGCGCAACCATCTGATACAGTTAAGAATATTCTTTCAAAAGCTGGTATCATGGAAAAATTCCATAATGCTAAGTATAGCAAATAATTATTTTGCCATATTTCTAAAGTGAACTAGTTACTTAGTAATAAGTAGTGTCACAAAAAAAACAGGTTAACTCGGTTAACCTGTTTTTTTGTATTTTTGTACAGCGATAATAAGTACTATTAGTACATTTAAATGATCAAAACAATAGTGGTCAATTTATGGAGGCTAGTTCATAAGTGTAATTAATCCTTTTTATGTTTGTGATTTTTAAGTAATACTAGGTTAATATAGTTATAGTTGCTAAGAATTCAAAGCCGAGACCGACATCAGTTAGTAAAAATAATAAAATGAGAAATAGTCTGGTTTAAACAACTTAAGCTAAGTAGTTTAAACCAGACTATTTCTAGAATTGAAGATACTGCTATTTATTATTTTAAATTTTATTTAGTTAGTTTAAAAAAGTTCTTTGTAAGGATTGTAACTGCGCGTTGTAAGAAATGACGCTTTTTTTTGCATGATGGTTGCAATCTGGCTAGCCAATAAAGAACGATTAATGGGTTGATAATCTTTAGTAAGTTGATTGATCCAAGGAATATGACGAGTTAAGTGAATCAAATTAGCTAACCAAATACTGTAGCTACGTGATTTATCATAAATAATAGTTGGGTAAATAATAGTTGTTTTGGAAACTAATAACTTATCACGAATGTCCCTTTCAATAGTAAGTTTACTTTTAGCATAACCATACATAAACCAAGGTATTTTTTTAGCAGAAACAAAAATAAACTGCGGTTGCTGCATTTTTAAACTCGCTAAGTAATTAACTATAATTTGAGCAGGTCTAGTACTAGCAGTATAATAATTTTGCTTCTTAAGGGGATTGGGTAATAAGATTCCGATACAATCAATTACCCAATCTGCCTCACTAATGGCATCATGCCATTTAAAATCATTACTAATATCAGAAATAAACCACCTGATATTAGTATTCGATATATTATGTGTGTGTGCATAGCGTGAAATAATTATTATTTCGTTATTTTTGTCTTGAGCAAGATGTTGCGTTAGGCCTTGACCTACAAAACCAGATCCACCAAAAATCACAATTTTCATAAGTTTCTCCTTAATTTATCGATAAAAAAACATTATTTATAAATTAATAATCGATACATGTTAAAATATATAAACAATGGAGGTATTAAAATGAATACAAATAATAAAATAATAATCGCGTTAGGGTATTTTGCAGTATTTATTGCTCCGGTTATTTTACCACTAATTATCTGGTTAGTGACACATGATCAGTTAATAAAAAAGCATGCCTTGCGAGCAACAGTATGGCAAGCCTTTCCGTTTTTAGCAGGTATTTTATTTGTAATTGCACTTGGCATGTTTGGATTGATTAACAAAAATGGTTATCAGTTAAATATGGTAGCTATTATATTAGTAGGTGTCATTTGTTTAGCGTCGTTGATATTTTTCATGATGAATTTGGTTGCCGGTGTTAAAGCACTCCTTGATTAAATATAAAGTGGGGATGTTTAATGATTATAAGACCGTTAGAAAAGAGAGATTTAAAATTTATTTATAAGCAACAAAATGCACGTAATGTAATGGCTCTGTGGTTTCAAGAACCTTATACATCAATTGATGAACTTGAAATTTTATATGATAAGCATGTTTTAGATCAAACCGAAAGGCGCTTTGTAATAGATGTAGATAAGCAATTTGCTGGTGTTGTTGAATTAATGTATATTGATTATTTACATCGTAACACAGAAATACAAATTATTGTTGATTCAAAGTATCAGGGCCAAGGATTAGCTCAAATGGCCATGAATAAGGGATTAGAGTATGCCTTCAAGGTTTTAAATATGCACAAGGTTCATCTTTATGTGGATGTTGAAAATAAGGCTGCTATTCATATTTACAACAAGTTAGGTTTTATTAAAGAAGGATGCCTACGCCAACATTTCTTTGCGGAAGGTAAGTATCATGATAGCTATATAATGGGGCTATTACAAAGTGACTTTAGTGAATAAAAAAATTATTAATATTGTAGTCGTAAAATATGTAATTTGTAATTGTTATGTAAAGTTAAACTGTTATCCTAAAACTTAATCGGAACTAAGTTTTAGGAGAAAAACATGATAAATAAAAAAGAAATACTATTTTTAGGTGTTATTAGCACTACTTTAGGCACTGGAACATTTTTAACTAATATTAGTGCGGATAGTAATTACTATAATCAGGTACCAATATCTAATATTGTTGGTGCTAAAAAAATAATTAATGTCCATTCATCACCCAAATTTTCATCTGGTACGACTGTAAAAACGTATCAGATTGGTGAAAGTATTAAAATTGAAGGAATTAAAGGAAACCGCTTTATAGTTAATGGTGGGTACATAACTGCTAACAAAGACTATGTTGTAGCAGCAACAAGTAATATTAGTAATTATTTAACTGAAGTACCAAAATCAGGAAGCATAGGTCTCAAAAAAGTTTCTAATACATATATAAACACAGCATTCACCGAAAGAAAAACTAAGCTTAAAGTAGGTAGTATGCAAAAAATTTCTGGTGTACGTTGGTCAGATAATGGTACACCACGTTTATTAACAAGTGATAATACTTATATTACTGCGAATAAAGATTATGTTGTGGGAACCAACACAAAACTTGCTAACTATTATTATACTTTACCAAGTTCCAAGACTAAGTTTGTGGTGTTATCAAAAGTATATGACTATGTTGATACGGCTTTAGCATATAAAGTTTCTGCATATAACGTTAATAGCACACTTACCATCAAAGGAATTAGGTGGTCAGATGGTGGAACACCAAGACTTTTAACAACTGATAATTTATATGTAACTGCTAATAAGGCAAAAGTTAAAACTAAAAGTACGGTGACAGTGAGTTATAATTTAGCAGCAAATCCAATTAATAAATATATCAAAAATAATTATCTGTATAGGTATAGCGTAATTACCTCCGCCATTGACAGTAGCTTACCAAAGAATAGTTATCGTAACAAGCAACCAGAAGGTGTTGTTGTTCATGAAACTGCTAATCCAAGCTCGACAATCTATAATGAAATAACTTATATGGAAAATAATTATAAAGATGCATTTGTCCATACTTTTGTTGATGATGCACATATTATTAATATTGCGAATACTAATTATTTGAGTTGGGGCTCGGGGTATGCGGGTAATCAACGATTTGTTCAATTTGAACAAGTACGTGTTCATTCAAAAAAAGCTTTTGCTAAAGAGTTAAATAATGCCGCTTACTATACAGCATATATTTTAAAGAAATATGGACTAACCCCTAGTTTAGCAAGTAGTGATGGCAAGGGGACAGTTTGGTCACATCATAATGTGTCTTCTTATTTGGGTGGGTCTGATCATACGGATCCAGATACTTATTGGACTACAAATGCCAAAACATATTTTAATACTAATTATACGATGACAAGTTTTATCCAATTAGTGAATTACTATTATAGTAAATAATAGATATTTTTAACAACTTGAAAATAACCGGTAATTGACTGTAAATAATCTTCAATTACCGGTTATTTTTGGTATAACCAAGAACCAAATATATAATATTTAATATATTTATTCACAAAATTATGATGATTAATATTCTTAGTTTTTTTATTAAAATGTTAACATTTTACAGTATTATGTAATCTATAGACCAAAAATATTTGGATTTTAAAAATAATTAGAAATAAAATTAAAAAAATAATTATAAAATGTAAGCGTTTAAGTACGAATATTGTGAAAAATTTGGTATAATATAAGACGTAATAGGTTAAATATACTTTATTGCAAATAGAAAAGAGGTTATACCATGAGTGGTGCACAAATTTATAAGATTTTAAAAGCGATTTGTATTTATTTGATAGTATTATTTATTTCATACATCATGTCATTTACGTTAGCAAAAATATTTCCAACATTTCCAATACCAACGCCATTAATTGGCTTAGTATTATTGTATGTAGCGTTAGAAGTCAAGTTAGTTAAAGTAGAAGATATTGATGGATTATCATCATTACTAATTGGCTTAATTGGTTTATTATTTGTTCCTTCAGGAATTTCAATTATTACATCGTTAGATATTTTGAAGTCAGAAGGGGTTAAATTAATTTTAGTTATTATTTTGTCAACAATAATTATGTTGGTAAGTGTGGCATGGACAACGAAATATGTCTTTAAATACTTAACTAAAAAAGGTGATCAACTTAGTGTTGATAACGATATAGCAGTAAAGGAGTAGGATAATGGCATTATTATTACAAACGCCTTTTTGGGGCATTTTTCTATCGATTACGACATTTATGATTGGACAAATTTTATTTAAAAAATCAAATGGTTTCTTTTTATTTCAACCGCTATTTGTAGCAATGGTTTTAGGGGTAATTGTCTTAATTATTATAAGTAAGATTGCCAATATTACAATTGCGGAATCTTATGCAGATTATAAATTAGGTGGCGATATTATTTTTTGGTTCTTAAATATGGCAACTGTTGCTTTTGCGGTTCCCTTATATAAGCGACGTGATTTATTGCACAAATATTGGATTCAAATTTTCTTATCATTAATTATTGGGATGATAATTTCCCTTATTCTCATATTTATAATTAGTAAGCTTATTGGATTAACACATACATCGCTGGGTGCTATGTTGCCACAAGCCGCTACAACGGCGATTGCAATGCCAATTTCTGCCAATATTGTCGGTAGAACTAACGGTCTAACCGCATCGGCAATTACGGCAATGACGGTTATTCTAAATGCGGTTATCATTATGGCCCTAGGTGATAAATTAGTTAAGTTATTTAAATTAGAAAAAAACCCAATCGGTTTAGGATTAGGGTTCGGAACGGCAGGTCATACAATTGGTTCTGCTAAAGCGTTAGAGTATGGATCTGTTGAAGGAGCGATGGCAGCTATTTCAGTGGTTGTTGTTGGACTAGTTGTAGATATTGTTGTTCCAATTTTTGCAAAAATTATTGGTTTTTAAATATTAATTAAAGGTTAAAAGTAGGGATGACTATCGTTAAAAGCCCATCTAGTGAAATTACAAAATTCACTAGATGGGCTTTTTAATTTATAGGGTGATTGGCACAACCCTTTTTTATAGTGGCTTGTGCTTAAAGATAAGGCTCTTAAACACAGGCATTGTAGTTTTGTTAGCTACAAATATTTTAACTTTAAGGATTGTAGCATATATTATTATTAATAGATAAACTATCTTCAAAAAAACGTTACCGATGACGAACATACTGTAAATTTAATAGGCCTGTTAGTGAAATAATGAGGCCAACTTTAAATGCACTATCTGATTGTAAGCCATTTGTTATAAGATCAGAAATTGGAGAAATTAATAAAAATAATGCGCCAAAATCAATAATTACTAGGAGTATAATAATCCATCTATGTTGCATTTTTTAGCTCCTTTACAATATGGATAAATAGCTTTATTAATCCATAATATTAATACAGTTTATCATATTTTAGTCATAATGTTAAATATTTCCTTAAGATTAAAAATGATAACATGATTTGCTAATAAGTACGTTGATGCCTATAATAAAATAACAGGAGGAGAGATTATGTTAAATATTGTTATATTAACAGCTTTAATTGGGGGAACTATTTCAGGATTTGTTAAATTGGGTTGGGAAATATTATTGCCACCAAGATCGCCACAACGTAATGAAACCAATCCCCCACAAAAATTATTACAGCAAATTGGAATTTCAGAACAGGTAACACAGGCAACTATTAATTATTTAGGTAATAAAATTCCATATGTATCATTAATCATTCACTTTGGTTTTTCAATTGTATGGGCAGGTATTTATGCTTTATTGAGTTTAAACTTTCCAGAAGTTGCTTGGGGACAAGGCACCGTATTTGGTATTTTTGTTTGGATCTTATTCCATATTATTATTATGCCGGCTATGAAGACTATTCCTTCAATGATGCAACAACCGTGGCAAGAACATATATCTGAGTTTTTAGGACATATTGTATGGGCATTTACAATAAACATTGTCTATGTATATTTAACAGTTTTATAGGTTAAATTGAAGAGTAAGTGACCAAAATCGACGAATTTTGGTTACTTACTCTATTTTTTATCTGTTGTAATCAACAACAAAAATATGTTTCACAAATGATTTAATGAAAGATTGTAATTATTCAGAAATATTCGAAAAACTATGAAACATAAGTATCCTCATAATTGTTGCCGAGCCATAAGTGCTATATGAAACTCGCACATCTCTTTTTAATATTTACTAAATATGTTAGAATTAAAAGGCATGTTTTAGACAGGAATAATAAAGAAATAGTAAAAATTTTAAAGGGGCATTTATGATATGAATTTCTACAAAATAGGAACAATTGTCAACACTCATGGAATTAAAGGAGAAGTACGAGTAATTGCAACAACAGACTTTATTGATGAAAGATTTAAAAAAAATCAAAAAGTTTATCTTGATAATCAAGCTAAAACACCATTAGTTATAGCAACAGTTCGAAAACATAAACAATTTATATTAGTATCGTTTTTGGATATGGCAAATATAAACTTTGTTGAAAGATTTAAAGGATTGGACTTATTAGTTGATGAAGTTGCCTTAGCACCATTGGATGAAGGTGAATATTACTATAAAGATATTATTGGTGCAATTGTCATTGATCAAGCTGGTCAAACAATTGGAAGTGTAAAAGAAATATTTGAAACTGGAGCTAACGATGTTTGGGTAGTTCAGCGAGTTGGTAAGGACGATTTGTTATTACCAATGATTGATGACGTTATCAAATCGGTGGATATTAATAATAACAAAATAATAGTTGATATTTTAGAAGGGCTAGATGATTAATGAAAATTGATGTTTTAAGTATTTTTCCAGACATGTTTAAACCAATGACAGAGTCAATAATTGGTAAAGCAGTCCAAAAAGGATTAGTTGATTTTTCAGTTACTGATTTTCGTGATTTTACTAATAATAAACATAATAATGTTGATGATACACCTTTTGGTGGCGGAGCAGGAATGCTTTTGACACCACAACCAATTTTTGATGCCATGGCGGCTGTTGAGAAAAAAGCTGGTAATCGGGGACGGGTGATCTTACTAGATCCAGCTGGTCGAACTTTTAATCAAAAAGTTGCTGAGGAATTAAGCAAGGAAGAACACTTAACATTCATTGCTGGTCACTATGAAGGGTATGATGAACGGATACGTGAATTAGTAACTGATGAAATTTCATTGGGTGACTATGTCCTGACTGGTGGTGAATTAGGGGCAATGGTAATCATTGATGCAACCGTACGATTAATTCCAGATGTACTAGGAAATCACGAATCTGCATCAGGAGATTCATTTTCAACAGGTTTATTAGAATATCCCCAATATACACGCCCAGCTGATTTTAGGGGCCGTGAAGTACCACCGGTTTTAGTAAGTGGCAACCATGCTAAAATTGCGGAATGGCGGATAAAAGAATCTTTGCGGCGTACTTATTTGCGTCGACCAGATTTACTAAAAGATATAAAGTTAAATGAACAACAAGCCAAGTTACTAGCAGAAGTAAAAATTGAGGAAACTAATAACGATTTAATTTAATATAGCGAGTTACTTTATTTTTTGAAACTAAAGCTGTTAAAAAAGAAGTTGTGCCAGCACCTTATACAACAAAAAGACCACCCGGTGAATTTTCCAATTTCACTGGGTGGTCTTTGGTGATAATCAAAAGAAAAAAGTTTCGGTAGTCTGTCATAATTTTAATAAGGTTTGAAAGGTCCGAAAGCATGATTTATTAAGAGCTACTATAAAGTACTTTGCACATGGAAGTTTACACCTTACGATAAATTAGTAGTTCATTAATCAAAATAAGCATCATAAATAACTTGTACGGCTCGATTAGCATTTTCTTGTGTAACACCAAGCATGACAGAGATACGAGACGCTCCTTGATTAATCATTTGAATGCCAATATTTGCAGCAGCTAAGGGTGCCAGAATATGAGCTAAAACACCTGATTTATTTCGCATACCCTCGCCCACTATCATGATAATGGTATAATTATCTAAGAAATTTAAAATATCAGGTTTGATTGTTGTTTGAATATCATGTAGAAGTTGCTTGATTTGTTTAGGGGTTGTTTGACTTTTGTCAAAAATGATTGTTAAATCGTCGATTCCAGATGGCATATGTTCATAACTAATATTATATTTTAGAAGAATTTTTAAAATTTTTAAAGTAAAACCTACTTCTTTATTTAAAAGATAGCGATGCAAGTAAATAGCAGCAAATCTTTTTGAGCTAGCAACACCAGTAATTTCATTAGTCACTTTAAGCTGTGTAGGAGGGACGATTAAAGTGCCAGGATCAGTTGGTTGATTTGTATTTTTAACATTGATAGGAATATTTCCTTCAATAACGGGTATGATAGCTTCATCATTAAATACTTGAAAACCAGCATATGCTAATTCACGCATTTCTTTATAGCTCATTTGATTAATTGGCTGAGGATTCTTAATGATTTGTGGATTAGCAGCATAAATAGCACTAACATCAGTAAAATTTTCATACAGCTCAGCCTTTAAGCCACGAGCTAAGATTGATCCCGTAATGTCAGACCCACCTCTCGCAAATGTAGCAATATTGTGACTAGTAGTATAACCATAAAAACCAGGGACGATTAAATAATGACCTTGGAATGGGAAACGGGAAATATTTTGATAGGTGCTTGGATGAATTGATGCAGCACCTGGGGTGCCAGTTACGGTAATACCTAACGCCAATGGATCACCATAGATGGCTGGCAGATGTAAATGATTAAAAATAAGCGCAATTAGCATAGCATTAAGCTTTTCACCATGTGCTTTAAAGGCAGCCAAACGATATTCGTCATTAGGGTATTTTTTATATTTTAAATTGGCTATTTCATCAGCAATATGACTGAATTTATTAGCCGGTAAAGTGAAATAATTAGCTATTTCCCGGTATCGATTGATGATTTGATTTTCTAATTTAGTATTATCGATATTATTGGCGTATTTTATTAGTAAATCAGTGACTTTGATATCATCATTTGAGCGTTTACCTGGTGCAGACACAACTAGTACTTGGCGTGTTGGGTCTGCTTGCATAATATCAATTACTTTACTTAGTTGCTCACCATTGGCAAGTGAACTACCACCAAATTTAACAATTTTCATTATATTTCCTCCACCATTAATTGTTTCAATTGACTGAAATTTTAACCATAATGCATGAGAAAATACAAGATAAAATTAAAAAAAAGTTTTTTTATTAAAAAATAGTGATTAAGTGGTTGCTTTTTTTAATAAAATACTCTATTCTAATAACAACTTAATATTAAAAGAGGTTGCAACTAACAAGATTAAACTAATGGAGTTTTCACAAACAGTGATATTAGTTGAAAGGGGCGGTTGCCGAAAGAAAGTATAAAGAGTGAGTTATATTTTCTTGGGATACTAGTTAATAACTAGTAGACTGTCGTAGCAAAAATTGTCGGCTACGGGGCGCTTTCGACGATATGTTTTTGACTGTAGATAATTTTCTAACAGCAAACAAAATGTGGGCAAGTGCAACCATTTTGTTTGCTGTTTTTTGATTATTAGCAATATTTGGCATATTTATGAAATGACGCAGTGTGTTTAAAGAGAGGAATTGTGTCAATGGTAGTAGCAAATTTAAGAACGAGTAGAATTGAAATCTCTAAGCAAGCGCTTGCAAATAACATTGCAGTAACGATGCAAACAAGTCATGCTAAACATATGTTTTTGGCAGTTAAAGCGAATGGCTATGGGCATGGCCTACTGACAATGGCTCAAGCAGCAGTGGAATTGGGCGTTTATGGATTAGCAGTGGCTGTTGTTGATGAAGGATTAGCCTTAAGACAAGCTGGAATAACTATTCCCATTATGATTTTAGGTTATACCGAACCTCAGTATGCGGAAATTTTGGTGCAAAATAATTTAATCGTAAATGTTGTGTCACTTGATTGGTTAAACCAAGCACAGGGATTCTTAACTGGGGTTGCCCCATTGCAAGCATCTTTAGCAGTTGATAGTGGTATGAATCGATTAGGTATGCGTAATGAAACAGAAGTCTTGGAATCAATTGATTTTATGTCCAATCATCGCAATCTTTTTAATTGGGTTGGAATTATGACCCATTTTGCTACAGCTGATTCGAGCGATGTTGCGTACTTCAATAAGCAATTACATCGTTTCAATGTAATAATAAAGCAATTACCATACTTGCCGGAAATGATTCATGTCGCTAATTCTGGAGCAGCCATGTATCATGCAGATGAAGTACCAACTGATTATATTCGGGTAGGGACGGTTGTGTATGGTTGGGAACCTTCGGGAATGGAATTAGCTGATGGTAAAAATTTAAAACCAGCAATGAATATTAAATCAGCACTATCATATGTTAAACAACTTCCTAGTGGTGAAGGTATTAGTTATTCTCATATCTATGAAACAACTGAAAACGAATGGATTGGGACTGTTCCACTAGGATATGGTGATGGAATTGATCGTGAGTTAACAGGCTATAAAATACTCGTTGGTCATGAATGGTGCCCAATTATAGGTAAAATTGCGATGGATCAACTAATGGTTAAATTACCATATCAAATGCCAGTTGGCACTGAAGTAACTATATTAGGGAGTAATGGCAGTGAAAATATAGATATTTGGGACGTAGCTCATTATTGTCATTTGGAACCATGGGAATTTACAAATCGCTTGACGGAGCGTTTACCTAGGATATTAGTTGATTAGATTAAGGAGAAAAGCATGAATCGAGTGAGTGTAGACAGTGAAGATAATTTATTAATTGGTGGTTGTAAAGCAATAGATTTAGTTGAAAAATACCAAACACCCTTAATTACATATGATGTTGGTATGATAAGAAAAACAATTCGCAGTTTGAAACAAGTTTTTGATGAGGCCAGTCTCCCATATGCTATTAGTTATGCTTCAAAGGCTTTTGCAACAATTGCGATGTATCAGGTTATAAAAGAAGAACGTATTCACATTGATGTGGTTTCAGGTGGTGAGCTCTATACAGCTATGGAAGCTAATTTTCCAATGGAAGATGTTAGCTTTCATGGCAATAATAAATCATTAGAAGAATTAAAAATGGCATTAGATTTAAATGTTGGTGAAATTGTGGTTGATAATTTCAATGAGTTAGCAACGCTTACACAGTTAGCTAAAGAACGGCAGCAAAAAGTCAGTATTATCTTGAGATTAACCCCAGGAGTTAGTGCTCATACACATGCCTATATTCAAACAGGACAAAGCGATAGTAAATTTGGCTTTGATATTGATAGTGGTCAAGCGCTTGATGCTTTAAAAATTGCGTTAGCAAGTGAATTTTTAATTGTTGATGGGGTACATATCCATATAGGTTCCCAAATTTTTGAAGAAGCCGGTTTTGAATTAGCTATTAAAAAATTATTAAAAACATTAGCAAATTGGCGCACATTGCTTAATTTTACAGCAAAAATTATTAATTTAGGTGGTGGTTTTGGGATTAAATACACAGATAAAGATGATCCTAAAGATCCCGCTGAATTATTAAAAAGTTTATTAGACATTGTAAAAGTAACCTTAAATCAATACGATTTACCTAATGCTAGTATTTGGATTGAACCTGGACGTTCGATTGTCGGACCGGCGGGGTACACATTATATACGGTGGGAACACAAAAAAGAGTTGCTGGATTGAAACCTTATGTGACAGTTGATGGAGGTATGGGTGATAATATTCGACCGGCGTTATATCAAGCTGAATATACCGCTGTTAAAGCTAACAATGTCAATGCAGCAGTAGCTGAAGAAGTACGATTAGCAGGCAAATATTGTGAATCTGGTGATATATTAATTGAAAATCAACCAATGCCATTACTAAGGCAAGGCGATGTCGTTGCAGTCCTTGCGACTGGTGCTTATGGTTATTCAATGGCATCAAATTATAATCGTAATCCCCGTCCTGCGGTGGTTTTTGTTGAAAATCAAAGAGCTAAATTGGTAGTAAAACGGGAAACCTACGCGGATTTAATTAAGTTAGATTTACCATATAAAAATTAAAAATGAGGTAAAAATATGAATACAGAAATGAATGCTCAAGAGATTATTGATTTTATTAGTAATGCAAAAAAACAAACACCGGTTAAGGTTTATTTAAAAGGGCAACTAAGTACCTTAAAGTCAGTAGCTGGAATTCGTCTGTTTACTGAAAAAAATATGGGGGTTGCTTTTGGTGATTGGTCAATTATTAAGCAATTTCTAATAGATAATGCATCATCCATTACGGACTATGAACTAGAAAATATGACGCGTAATTCGGCTGTACCACTGTTAGATTTAAAACAAGTTGATGCGCGGATTGAACCCGGGGCAATTATTCGTGACAAAGTAGAAATTGGCGCCAATGCTGTTATTATGATGGGGGCAATAATTAATATTGGTGCAAAAATTGGTACAGGAACGATGATTGACATGGGAGCTGTGCTAGGTGGACGAGCAATTGTTGGTAATAATGCTCATATTGGTGCCAATGCAGTATTAGCCGGGGTTGTTGAACCACCTTCGGCAATGCCAGTTATTATAGAAGATGATGTTTTAATTGGTGCCAATGCCGTTGTAATTGAAGGTGTTAAGGTTGGAAAGGGAGCAATTGTGGCTGCGGGGGCGATTGTTATTGAGGATGTTGCACCATATACTGTCGTTGGTGGCATCCCCGCTCGTAAATTAAAAGATGTTGATGCAAAAACTGGTAGTAAGACACAAATAATGGCCAGTTTAAGGAAGTTATAGTTATGAAAGATATTACAGAAACTACTTTACTTAAAATTCGACAGGATCTTCACCAGATTCCAGAATTAGCTTTAAATGAGTTTCAAACAATTAAATATATTCGCCAGTTTGTGGCTCAATTGCCACAGGAATATCTTGTAACAAAAGATATTCCCAATTTACCAACTGGTTGGTTAGTAAAAGTAATCGGTAAAAATCCGACACAAACGTTAGGATATCGAACGGATCTTGATGGTTTAGCAGTTACGGAAAAAACTAATTTAGCTTTTAAATCAAAAAATATAGGTATTATGCATGCCTGTGGACATGATATGCATATGACGGTAGCGCTGGGAATCCTTGATCATTTTGCTAAACATCAACCTAATGATAACTTAATTTTTATTTTTCAACCAGCGGAAGAAAATTTTGCCGGTGGGATGCAATTATATGATAGTAATGTGTTAGTTGGTGATTGGAAAATTGATGCCATCTATGGCCTACATATTAATCCGAGCTTACCTGCCGGTACAATTGGTTGCCGGCAAGGAACATTATTTGCTGGGACAACAGAGATTCATTTAAAATTAGTTGGAAAAAGTGGTCACGCAGCATTTCCACAAGATGCCAATGATATGATAGTTGCACTTAGTCAGTGGGTTAATTTGCTACAAACAATTGTTGCTAGAAATGTCGATCCAATTATTGGTGGTGTTGTTACAATTGGAGCAATTGAAGCTGGTAGTGCAAATAATGTAATTGCAGGTGAAGCAAGCGCCCACGGAACAATCCGTGCCTTAAAACAAAGTACGATTTTAGCGATTCAAGATCGAGTTAAAACGATAACTGATGGTATTGCACAAGCATTTGATTGTCAAGCACAGTTAATTTTACAACAGGATGGTTATTTACCTGTTGAAAATAATGATAAGTTAACGACAGAATTTATAAAATACATGAAAGGACAAGCAAAAATTGATTTTGTTGAAACCAACCCGGCAATGACGGGCGAAGACTTTGGATATCTGTTATCAAAAATTCCTGGGGTTATGTTTTGGCTAGGAGTGGATAGTCCATACTCATTACACTCAGAGTATTTAGCACCTTCATCAAATGCGTTAAATACCGGAGTTAATGCAATAACTAAATTTTTAGAATATAAAATGGCATAATCATAGGAGAATATAAATGACAAATTTAAAAAATGCATCAATTATTACGGCAATTGTAACGCCATTTGATGACGAAGGATTAATTAACTATCAAGCGTTGGACAAGTTAATTAATCATCTCCTATTACATGGTAGTCAAGGATTTGTGGTAGGAGGCACAACCGGTGAAGCACCGACCTTAAGCGAAAGTGAAAAACTAGAGTTATATCGTAGATTTGCAGAAATTGTGGCAGGCCGAGTACCAGTGATTGCAGGGATTGGTAGTAATAATACTGCGACTACGATTGACTTTGGGGAAAAAGTTAGTTCAATTCCAGGTATTGATGGGGCCCTAGTTGTAGTTCCTTACTATAATAAGCCTAATCAAAAGGGGATGATTGCGCACTTTACGGCAGTTGCTGAACAAATTGAGTTACCAGTAATTATTTATAATATTCCAGGGCGAACAGGGACTACTATGACTAATCAAACAGTTTTAACATTAGCAACGCACCCAAATATAATGGGAGTCAAACAATGTACTACAATTGATGATTTAGCGTATTTAGTTGAGCATGCACCAAGTAATTTTGCGGTTTATACGGGTGAAGATGCTCAGGCCTTGGTAGCCAAAACGATCGGTGCTCGTGGGGTTATATCAGTTGCAAGCCACATTTATGGCGATGAAATCTATCAAATGTACCAAGCATTGGCAACTGGTAATATTACTAAAGCAGGGACATTGCAAAGATTTTTAACACCACGGATGAATGCTTTATTTATGTATCCATCCCCTGCACCAGTTAAGGCATTGTTAAATGAACAAGGGTTCGAAACAGGAAGTGTTCGTTTACCAATCTTACCGTTGAATACGGTTGAATTAGCTCAACTTCATCAAGTATTAGCAGGAGATAATTAGTATGATAAAAGTAATTGTGGCCGGGTTTGAAGGTAAAATGGGTAGGCAAGTTTTAGATTTAATTAATAAAAGTGACGATTTTGAATTAGTCGCAGGGTATGCACCACATGCACAAACAAATGCTTTATCGGTAAAGGTTTATAATGAACTAGCAGCAATTCCCAAAAAAGTTGCTGATGTTTGGATTGATTTTAGTTTACCAACAAGTGTTTATCAAAATAGTTTAACTGCTTTAGAAAAGGGTATTCGTCCAGTTATTGGAACGACTGGCTTACAACCTGAACAAATTAGTAGTTTACAAAAAATAGCTAATCAACAGAAACTTGGCGCATTACTTGTGCCAAACTTTAGTTTATCAGCTGTTCTCATGATCAAATTAGCAAAACAAGCTGTTCAATATTTTCCAGAAGTTGAAATAATTGAACTACATAATGCTCGGAAGGTCGATGCACCATCTGGAACAGCTAAGTACACGGCAACACAGTTAGCAGGAGATAAGGAAATTCCAATTCATTCAGTACGATTGCCAGGCTATATCGCTCATCAGGAAATTTTATTTGGTGGCATAGGTGAGGCACTGACAATAAGGCAAGATTCGTTTGATCGAAGTTCGTTTATGCCAGGTGTCGCACTAGCAATTCGCAAAATAATGCATATTAATCAATTTGTAACTGGGTTAGAAAATATTTTAGAATAAATATTTAGAGGAAAGATAATGCCAAAATTAAAAGCCAGTCTCTCAAAAAAGACTAATGAAAAACTCTTGGCGATTAGACCATCAGCCATAAGAGCTTTTGACGAACAAGTATCAAATATACCAGATATTTTAAAGTTAACGTTAGGAGAACCTGATTTTGATGTTCCGGAAATAATAAAAAATGCTGCTATCACGTCAATCAAGGAGAATGACTCACATTATGCAGCTTCGCGCGGAACCACTGCGCTAAGAAACGCAATTAAGGCTTTTTTACAACGTAAGTATCACTTAACATATGATGCATTAAACGAAATAATCGTAACGATTGGAGCGACAGAGGCATTGGCCGCAACAATTGCTACAACAATTAATCCTGGTGATGAAGTTTTGATACCAACACCGACGTTTCCCTTGTATGAAGCAATTGTTAAAACCTATGGAGGAATTCCAGTTTTAGTAAATACAGCAACTGATAATTTTATACTGACAGCTAATAGATTGGCACAGGAATTAGCTAAACATCCACAAATTAAATTGGTGGTGCTTAATTTTCCTAGTAATCCAACAGGGGTAACATACACTGAACCACAATTATCGGAGATTAGTAGTGTTCTTAAGGAAAAGGATGTTTTTGTTTTAACAGATGAAATTTATAGTGAATTAACATATGATCATAAACATACTTCAATTGCTAAATATCTACCAAATCAGACAATTTTAATTAATGGTGCTTCAAAAGCATTCGCAATGACTGGCTATCGCATTGGCTTAATAGCTGGCCCAGCTGAGTTAATTACAGAAATTACAAAGATGCATCAGTTTACTATCACGACACCAGTTAATAGTTCAATGGCTGCAGCTACGACTGCATTTTTAGCAGGCGATATTGATAGTGAAAAAATGAAACAATCTTACTTACAAAGACGTAATTATCTTATGGAAGCGCTAGATAATTTAGGGCTAAGTTATTTGCTACCCAAGGGTGCTTTTTACTTGTTTATTAAGATTCCTGCTAATTATCAAACAGACGATTTTAAATTTGCTCTGGATTTAGCTAAAAAAGGGCATGTTGCTTTAGTACCAGGCTCTGTTTTTGGTCCTGGTGGTGAGGGATTTGTTAGATTATCATATGCGGCGAGTCAAAAAAAATTAGAAGAAGCCATCAAACGTATTGAAAAATTTATATTAAATAATTAAAGGAGATTAGCAAATGCGAGAATACAATGTAGCAATTTTAGGTGCCACAGGTGCAGTCGGAACTAGAATGATTGAACAATTAGCTCAATCAAATATACCGGTTAAGAAGCTAAAACTATTAGCATCTAAAAAATCCGTTGGTCAAAAGCGATACTTTAATGGGACTGCTATTGTGATTGAAGAAGCCACACCGGCTAGTTTTGATAATATTGATTTAGTCTTTTCATCAGCTGGTGGGAGCGTTTCCAAAAAATTATTGCCAGAAGCTGTTAAACGAGGAGCAGTCTGTGTTGATAATACTAGTGCTTTTAGAATGGAGCCACGAGTACCACTAGTTGTACCAGAAGTTAATCCTGATGATTTGGCTTGGCATCATGGTATTATTGCTAATCCTAATTGTTCAACTATTCAAATGGTTGTCGCTTTAAACCCAATTAGACGAAAATTTGGCTTAAATAGAATTATTGTTTCAACATATCAAGCAGCAAGTGGAGCCGGGCAAAGTGCATTGAATGAATTAAACATGCAAGCAAAACAAATGTTAGCTAAGCAGACAGTTACGACAGAAATGTTGCCTGTTAAAGGAGAGAAGCGGCATTTTCCATTAGCATTTAATTTATTACCGCAAATTGATGTTTTTGAAGATGATGGGTATACGCATGAAGAGTGGAAAATGATTCATGAAACTAAGAAGATTATGGTTGGTGATATGAATGATACGACATTAAAGGTAACTGCTACATGTGTCCGGGTCCCAGTTGAAATTGGGCATGGCGAAACGGTGTATTTTGAAACTGGTAATGAAGAAATTAATGTTGAAGATATTCAAAAAGTAATTGCGAATGGGGATGGGTTAGAATTAATTGATGATCCGACAACACAAACCTATCCAACACCTTTATCAGCAGTAGGACATAGAGAAACATTTGTTGGGCGTGTCCGTGCTGACCAAGAAGAAAAAGGTGCATTTCATATGTGGGTTGTTGCAGATAATTTACTTAAAGGTGCCGCATGGAATGCAATTCAAATTGGCGAATGTTTAGTTGCCCGGGATCTAGTACGAGTTGTTAAGTGAAAAAATGATTAGTATTAAGTGTAAATAAATTAGTTGCGTCTAAGGATAATATGTTGTATTATTAATTCTGGCTGTTAGCCGATATATTAACGATATTGCGCTGCCTAGAGTAGGTAACAATTTCGAAAACAGGAGAAATATATTATGAAGCAAAACCAATTGCTAGAATTAGTTACAAAAGATCAATTACGTGCCGACCTTCCAGAATTTCGCGCTGGTGATAGTGTCCGTGTACATGCTCGTATCGTTGAAGGTACTCGTGAACGTGTGCAAATCTTTGAAGGTGTTGTTATCAAACGTAAGGGTACTGGAATTCAAGCAACTTACACTGTTCGTAAAATCTCAAACGGTGTGGGCGTTGAACGTACTTTCCCATTACATTCACCACGAGTTGATAAAATTGAAGTAATTCGTCACGGTCGTGTACGTCGTGCTAAGTTATACTACTTACGCGCATTACACGGTAAAGCTGCTCGTATTAAAGAAGCACGCCGTTAATAAAAAAAGCATCCTTTGGGATGCTTTTTTTATACTTAAAATTGGTTAGATGATAAGCAAGTTATTAGAAAAGATCGCTTAAGTTAGATACAATTAAGGTATCAATTAATTGGAGGCAGTTTATATGGCTAAAATAGCATCAATCGTGACAAATTACGTAGAAGACATTGAATTAAGTTCACCGAAAGTAGCTTTAGAACAAGCCGGACACACTGTTGATATTATCGAAAATACAGCTAATAAGATAATTAAAGGGAAAAATGGTACGGAATTTAAAGTTGATCAAGGAATTGATGATACTAAAATCGCGGACTATGATGCATTGTTAATTCCGGGTGGTTTTTCACCAGATCAGTTACGGGCCGACAAGCGGTATGTTGATTTAGTCAAAGATTTTATCAAAAGTGACAAACCGATATTTGCAATTTGTCACGGACCACAATTATTTATTCAAACTGGTTTAACTAGTGACTTAAAATTAACGGCTTATACGACAGTGCGACCTGATTTAGCATATGCAGGAGCCAAGGTTAGTGATGAACCGGTGGTTGTTGATGAAAAGTATAAAATTATTACTAGTCGAACACCGGATGATTTACCGGCTTTTAATACAACAATTATTGCAGAATTACAAACCAAATAGTAGTGGTACCGACACAGTAATATATTTTGGCTTTTTTTAATTAAAATTCTAGGTGCATTTTGAATAGAGTAATTAAAGATGTTAGCAAAATTGTTTATGGCTAGAAGTACTTCGTAATATATTATTAAGAGTAATATGTTAATTAATCAGTTATCCTAGCCAAAGGTTTGTTTATTATTTAACAAGTTATTCACTAAAATGTTAATAAAGGAAGTCCAAAATGGTAGATATTAAATATGAAATTACGAAACACATTGCTACATTATCAACAACAGAGCATGGTTGGACGGTTGAGCTAAACTTAGTATCATGGAATGAACATCTACCCAAATTAGATATTCGTTCATGGTCCCCAAGTCATGAACGAATGGGAAAAGGAGTTACATTAAGCGATGAGGAAGGGGATAAATTAGTAACAAGTTTACAAGCATATTTACAGAATTAAGTAAAAAAATGTTCATTCAGTTGGGTATAATTACGCTAATAGATAAGTACGCAAAAAGGGTCGAATTTGTAAAAATTCGACCCTTTTTGCGTACTAGCAACAAACTACTAAATTAGTTTGTTTATTGTTTTTGCTATGATGGTGCACATAAGGAGGATGAAAGATTTGAACTTCCGCATCAACTTAACTTGACCTACTTATAAATAATTATAAGCCCCTTAACCAAACTTGGGTAATCCTCCAAAAGCTAATTGATTAACTGAATAGATTAACTATACCGAAGGATGATTAAATGAAAATTAAACGATTTAGATATTTAATTAATTTGTGTTATTACTATTATCTAGATTGTTATCCTTAGTTTGATGCCAATTTTTATCAAAATGATGAATTTCCATGAGATCCATTAAGAACGCCACAATTGGGACACCAACTATTAATCCCCAAGTACCTAAAATATGTTCCATAATAATTAAAGTAGTAAATGTGACAAAAATGGGTAAATCGGCACGAGAAGACATTAATTTAGGATGTAATACATAGGCTTCAAAGGCATGAATAACGATAATTAAAATAATTAGTTCAAGCATTGTTTTAAGCCCCCCCATTGAAAGTGCGATTAAGGCTAATGGAATACTTGAAATAAGGACACCAGCGACGGGAATTAAACCAAAAATAAAAACCATTAATCCCAGAACAAACGCACTTGGCATTCCTAACACTGTTAGGCCAATCATCATTAGGATAGTATTGATAAAATCAATGACTAATTGTACTTCGATAATTTGACCAAGAATATAAATAAATTTGGTGCCTAACTCATAGATAATTTTAAAAAATTTAGGAAAATCAGATTGCTCAAATTGATGGCCAAAATTTTTTAATTTAGGTAAGGTTAATGTGAAAATTAAACTGAGAAAAAATGACAGTGCAACTTTCATAACTATATCACTAACAGTAGTAATAGCTGTTAACCCATTGAGTACAATTTTTTGCCAGTTAGTTGAAATTTTATCCCACATATTAAGTTTATCAACGTAGTGACCAAGATATTGATCAACTTGGGGGTATTCCTTTAGGCCAGTGACAATTGCATCGTAGAGATGTTGCCCCTCATTAGTAAATACCGGGATAACGAAACGAAAAATCATTACTACTCCAAATATAACAAGAATATAAAAAAATATTACCGAGAGTAAGTATGGTATTTTTGTAAAACGTTTAATTACCCGCGAACCGTGCACTCCAAAATAAGAAAAAATTGTAATTAAGAGAATCGTTGTTAAAAAGCTACGGACTAAGTATAAAATCACCATTAAAAAGATTAGGGTAAGATACACTTGAGTTTGGGACTTACTAAAAAAGCGTTTAAGGCTATTAAACATTACAAATCTCCTCATTAACATTGAATTTATAATTTTCATTCTAAGCGACCATGATAATAGTGTCAATTGAGCTTTTAGTAAATGATGATTTAATAATAATAAATTAGCGGTTAATCGTGATTAATTAATAATTAAATTTATGGGTTAAGTGGACATGGGTTGGTATCTTTACTTATTTAATGTACAATAATTTAAGAAATAAACTAGGAGATAGCTAATGTATCAAATTGATGAACGACAAAAGTATAATAATGTTAAGTTTTCCCAAAAAAAGCGTGACGAAGACAGTCGCGAAATGGCCAAAAGGACAATGAAAAAATTCATTAGAGATTATGCAAATAAAGAAGAAATGCTTGCATTAATTGAAATGTTTAATAACCGTAACGATGTTGAGGAGATTAAAATAAAATAAGCGCATGAAAAATTCTAAGAAAAAGTTACTTAAAAATTTCAAAGATCAACAAAAACCACAAGTAGAAGATGCAGTGACCAAATTATTTAAGGGCTCTAGCGACTATGTTCAAAAATATGCAACACGGGAACAAATGGTAGCCTTTGTTGAATTATTTAATACCGTTCAAGAAGATAAAATAGACCTTGTTAAGGACTAAATTAATAATTTTAGGAGAGAATTAGTGGGGAAAGAAAAATTAACACCAAAGGAAATTTTTGATGAAATTGCACCAAACTATGATCAAATGAACAATGTCATTAGCTTAAGAACGCATTGGCAATGGCGCAAAAAAGTTGCTCAACATGAAGCCATTAAATTAAATAGTTATGTTTTAGACTTATGTTGTGGCACTGCTGATTGGACGATTATGCATGGCAAGGCAGTAGGGAGTAAAGGCCATGTAATAGGGCTTGATTTTAGTCAAAATATGTTAGATGTTGCTCAAAAAAAAGTGACTGCAAGTGGGTTAGATAATATTACGTTAGTTCAAGGGGATGCCTTACATACCCCATATGAAGATAATACTTTTGATTATGTAACAATTGGTTTTGGGTTACGTAATTTACCAGATAAACTAGGTGGTTTACGTGAAATGTATCGTATTTTAAAACCAGGCGGAAAAGTAATTATTTTAGAAACATCCCAACCAGATAATAAGTTAGTAGTCCCATTTTGGCGGTTTTATTTTGGTAAAATTATGCCTTTATTTGGTAAAGTATTAACAAAGCAAAAATCAGAGTATAATTATTTACAAGAAACAACAAAAAAGTTTATGAGTTATCAAGAATTAGCAGATAGTATGGAAGCAGTTGGCTTTAAGAATGTTAATTGGCAAAGATTTAATTTAGGCGCAGCTGCTGCGCACTATGGTCAAAAATAGATGACTAAGCGTAGTTTAAACACAATTTTTGAAGGGTTCGGGATAAATAAAAGTCCTGACCTTTTTTTAATATCAGATATGTAATGATACTAACTGTAATGAATTAATTGAACCGATAAATTGACTTTTTTTATATTATTCAGCGAGATATTAATTACTTTTTTTAATGCTTTTTAGGAATATCGTTTAAACTTGTTAAAAAAATTTACTTATTGGAATTGAGTTTAAACTGCGGCCGTATAAGTTTTAGTGGTTTTTACTTAAAGTAAGCAACAAAAAAATATAGTTAATACCGTTGACAATTAATAACGTGTATTATATCCTTTGGGTATCGAATAATTTGATATTCGAAATAAATTTGGAGGTCGAGCTTTTGCCAGTTTTAAATGCGCAAGAAATTATGGAACTTATTCCAAATCGTTATCCAATCTTATATATGGACTACGTTGATGAAATGGTTCCTGGTAAATCAATTGTGGCAACAAAGAATGTCACAATTAATGAGCAGTTTTTTCAAGGTCATTTTCCCGGGAACCCGGTTATGCCAGGCGTGTTAATTATCGAATCGTTAGCACAAGCAGCATCGATTTTAATTTTATCGTCGCCTGATTTTCAAGGTAAAACGGCTTATCTAGGTGGTATTACAAATGCTAAATTTAGAAAAATGGTTCGACCTGGTGATGTCTTAAAATTACACGTTGAATTTATAAAACAGCGTGCTAATATGGGCGTGGTTGCCACAAAGGCGATTGTTGATGGAAAAGTGGCAACAAGTGCAGAGTTGATGTTTATTGTGGCACCACAAACTAACTAGACAAGGTGTATTTCACAAAAAAGGTAAATTAATGGACAATCAAATTAAGACACTTAATACAAAATTAGTACAGATTTTTAATGATGTCAGATCAATTGAAGAAAAGGAATTGAAATTTGAATTATCTAGTAATTTGAATTTACGTGATATACATGCGATTGACGCAATTTCGTTGGGCCGTAATAAGACGGTTTCACAGGTTGCACAATTAATGCAATTGACTCCTAGTTCAATGACAAGTGTTATTGACAAATTAGTAAAAAATGAATATGTAATAAGGTTACAAAGTACAAGTGACCGTCGTTTAGTTAAATTAGCGTTAACTGTTAAAGGTGCAGAAATTTACACGGCTCATAAAAACTTTCACTTAAAAATGTGTGAATTTTTACTAAGGGGTCTTTCAGATATTGAAGTTGAAATTATTTTACAAGCAGTCGACAATTTGAATGATTTTTTAGAAAAATTACATATGAGTAATAAGGTTGAATGATAAATGATTAGAATGGTAATAAAAGAAACTGCGCATTATATTCCTAAAAGAGTTGTTAATAATGACGATTTAACAATGTATATGGATACGAGTGATGAGTGGATAAAAACACGAACAGGTATTGAGAATAGACATATTGTTACTAGTGAAAATACAAGTGATTTAGCAATTAAAGTAGCACAGACTTTATTAATCAAAAGTAACGTGTCTGCTGAACAAATTAGTTTTATCATTGTAGCAACAATGTCACCTGATTACACAACACCTAGTGTGGCAGCACAGGTCCAAGGTGCATTGCAGGCTAGTAATGCGTTTGCTTTTGACGTTAATGCTGCTTGCTCGGGCTTTACTTATGCGCTGAGTATCGCTAATCGAATGTTAAGTAAACCCAGTCAATATGGCATCGTAGTGGGCGCAGAAGTATTATCAAAATTAGTAGATTGGCAAGATCGAACGACAGCAGTTTTATTTGGTGATGGAGCTGGTGGTGTTTTAATTCAAGGCCAGGCTGAAGGAAACCAACAGGTATTGGCTGAAGATTTAGTTACACTTGGCGAAAAAAGTAATTCTTTAAAAGCTGGGTATCGCTTGAATGAAAACATATTTAGTGATAAAAATGATACCCAAACAGGTTACTTTGAGATGGTAGGGCGCGATATTTATGCGTTTGCAACAAGAGAAGTACCAAAATCAATTAAACGCGCTTTAGCAAGAGCAAATTTAACAGTAAATGATATTGATAAATTTGTTATTCATCAAGCTAATGGCCGCATTATTGAGAAATTAGCTAAAGAGTTAGGATTAGCAAAGACGTTATTCCCAACAAATGTGGCAAAGTATGGTAATACTTCAGCAGCGTCAATACCAATTTTATTAGATGAGTTAGTTCAAGCCAACGAAATTACTATTGGTGATACGATTGTAATGGTTGGATTTGGTGGCGGCTTAACAGTTGGCACAATGATTATAAAATATTAAATACAAAACAGAAAAAAAGAGGAATTTATATTATGACTGAAGCACAAATTTTTGAAAAAGTACAAGCAATTTTGGCAGACCAATTTGATTTAGAAGTAACTGAAATTAAATTAACAACTGATTTACGTAATGATATTGAATCTGATTCTTTAGATATCTTTGAATTAATGAACCAAGTTGAAGATGAATTTGATATCAAATTAGAGGTTGAAGATGGCATTAATACTGTTCAAGAATTAGTTAATATCATTAACCAAAGATTGGCAGCTAAATAAAAAGCTAGTTTTAGAGGAAACGAGGGTAAAAAGTTAATGGAGTTACATCCGTTTTATCAAGAACTAGGGTTGATGTATCCAATATTTCAAGGTGGTATGGCTTGGGCGGCTGATGGGAAATTAGCTGCGGCGGTTTCTAAAGCTGGTGGTCTTGGTATTATTGGTTCAGGTCATTTTACTGGTGAGCAAACACGGGAACAAATAAAAATTGCTAAAAAAATAACGAACAAACCATTTGGTGTGAATGTAATGTTACTTAATCGCCATGTTGAGGATGTTTTGGATGTGATTATTGAAGAAGGTGTTGCGGTAGTTACTACTGGTGCCGGTAATCCTGCACAGTATGTTGAACGCTTACATAAAGCGCATATTAAGGTAATTCCAGTAGTTCCTTCAGTTGGATTAGCTAAAATGATGGAACGGATAGGTGTTGATGCGGTAATTGCAGAGGGACTCGAATCCGGTGGACATATAGGTAAGTTGACGACATTAGCACTAGTACCACAAGTAGTTGATGCCTTAAAGATTCCAGTAATTGCAGCTGGTGGAATTGCTGATGGTCGCGGCGTGGCGGCAGCGTTAATGTTAGGGGCAATTGGTGTGCAAATGGGAACTCGTTTTTTAACAGTTAAAGAGTCAGGTATTCATCAAAATTATAAAAATGCGGTATTAAAAGCGAAAGATGTTGATACTCTAGTTACCGGTGCCTATCTTGGTCATGCCGCACGAGTCTTGAAAAATCGAATGGCTAAAAACTTCATTAAACTTGAAAAAGCTGAGTCAGTTAAAGCGCAACCAGATATGGAAACATTAGAAAAGATTGGTAACGGTGCGCTACGCCGAGCAGTACTAGAGGGTGATCCTGAACACGGTTCATTTATGGCTGGAGAAATTGCGGGTTTAGTTAATGACGAATTAACTGCTAGTGAAGTGTTGGAACAAATCTGGACACAGACAACATCGTTGATTGTGCAATAATTATAGGAGTTTTAAATGCAAACAGGAGTCTTATTTGGTGGCCAAGGTGGCCAAAATATAAATATGGTGCAGCATTTGTATCAAACATTATCTGAGTATCGACAAGTTATTGACCAAGCAAGTCAAATCTTGGGTTATGATATGCAACTTAAAATGATCGATGAGCAAGCACTACAGACTACTAAATATACGCAGCCAATTGTTGTTGCTCATAGTTATGGTTTATATAAATCGGCACAAAAATTTATACCAACCCCCATGATGGGATTAGGGCTAAGTTTGGGTGAATATACCGCGCTAATTGCTGCTGAAAGTATTGATTTTGAAACCGGCTTAAAAATAGTTGCCAAGCGTGGAAAATTAATGCAAGAAGCCGTTGCAACTACTAAAGGAGCAATGGCTGCGCTTATTGCTGATGACTTGCGACCTATTAATCATAAATTACGGGAACTACAAGCACAGGGTTTAAGCATTTATCCAGCTAACTATAATAGTTCACAACAATTAGTAATTGGTGGGGTCCCTAGTGATTTAGAACAAGCTATTTTAATTTTAGAAGAACTTAAGCTTTGTCGGGTCGTTAAATTAAATGTTGCAGGTGCTTTCCATACACCATTATTAGTAAGTGCACAAACTGAGTTTAATAACTATCTTAAGAAAGTAGTATTTAAAGAACCAAAGTTTACAGTGTATAGTAATACGACACAACAACCTTTTAAAGCCAATACACTTACTGACACTCTGGTTAAACAGTTAATTAGTCCCACCTTTTTTGCTCAAGCATTAGAAGATAGTGTTAATACGCAAGATATTAATCAATTAATTGAATTTGGACCAGATAGTACTTTAACGAAATTTGCGAGAAAAACAGTAGCTAAAGATATTAAACGTTACAGTATTTTTAATCAAAGTTCATTTGCTAAAGTTCAAGGAGAATTTACTAATGGAAATTAAAGATAAAGTTGTGCTAGTAACAGGATCTACTCGGGGAATAGGTCTGGAAATTGCGAAACAGTTTAGTCAGTTGGATGCGCAAGTTATTTTACATGGACGGAATACCCCAAGTAGCGAAGTTATGCAGATCTTCAATAATTTTAAATATCAGCCAATATTTTTCTCTGGTGATATAACAAGTGAAGTAAGTGTTGCTGAACTATTAAAGGCTATTAATGATCAAGTTGGTGATATTGATATTTTAGTAAATAACGCAGGAATAACGGCAGATAGTTTAGTGATGGGAATGAAGCCTGCTAAATTTGCTGAATTAATTGCAACAAACTTAAATGGAACATTTAATATTACTCAACCTATTTTTAAGCGGATGCTGAAGCGACGTCAAGGCCTAATTATTAATCTTAGTAGTGTGGTTGGTATTACTGGAAATATTGGTCAAGCTAATTACGCAGCAAGTAAAGCGGGTATTATTGGTTTAACTAAATCATTAGCTAAAGAAGGTGCTATGCGTGGAGTACGTGTTAATGCCATTGCTCCAGGAATGATTGATACAGCTATGACGGCAGTTTTGAGTGAGAAAGTTCGCGCAGATATTTTAGAACGGATTCCACTGAAACGATTAGGGCAACCAAGTGAGGTAGCTCAAACAGCTATCTTTTTGGCACAAAATGACTACATAACAAATCAAACAATTGTTGTTGATGGTGGAATGATTGAATAGAGGTAAGAAAATGAAACGAGTAGTAATTACAGGACTTGGAGCTGTTACACCTTTAGGAAACAGTGCTAAAGAATTTGCTGATGGAATTTTTGCTAGTAAATTAGGATTTGGTCCGATTACAAAATTTAACGATAATACAACTGATGTTAACTTTGTTGGTGAAGTTAAAAATTTTGATCCTAGTCAGTATGTTGGTAAAAAAGAAGCTAAGCGCATGGATTTATTTTCACAATATGCAGTGCATGCAGCAACTGAAGCCTATAATCAAAGTGGGTTGAACGAAAATAATATTGATAGTACCCGCTTAGGCGTAATTCTTGGTTCAGGAATTGGTGGTCTGACAACTATTCAAGAACAAGTTACTAAAATGAATGATAAAGGGATGCAAAGAGTATCACCAATGTTTGTACCACAGTCAATTGTTAATATGGCTGCCGGAAATGTTGCATTACGTTTTAAAGCACAAAATATTTCAACGGTTGTGGTAACTGCTTGTGCGAGCGCAACTAATGCCTTAGGTGATGCATTTAATCGAATCCGACTAGGACATGCTGATGCGATGATTACTGGTGGGGCGGAAGCTTCAATTAATAATATTGGTATTGCTGGTTTTGATGCGTTAAGTACTTTATCACGTGCTGATAAGGTTGAGGAAGCATCTATTCCATTTGATGCTGAGCGTCATGGTTTTGTAATGGGTGAGGGAGCTGGTATTCTAGTTTTAGAGGAACTTGAACATGCTAAAAAGCGTGGTGCTAAAATTTTAGGTGAAATGATTGGTTTTGGCGCTACAACTGATGCTTATCATATGACATCACCTGAACCAAATGGTCAAGGAGCTAAAAGAGCAATTTTAGAAGCTTTACGTGATGCCGCAATTGAACCAAAACAAGTTGATTACATTAATGCACATGGAACGGCAACTGGTGCTAATGACAGTGCTGAAGCCAAAGCTATTGAGACAATTTTTGGTACAGAGCATGTATTAACTAGTTCAACCAAGTCAATGACTGGACATTTATTGGGCGCAGCTGGAGGTATTGAAGCGGTAATTACGACAATGACGTTAATGGGTCATCAATTACCAGTTAATGTTGGATTAAAAAATATAGATCCTGAAGTAAAAATTCCGCTTGTTACAGAAGAAAATAAGCAACGCACAGCACAAATTGCAATGTCTAATTCGTTTGGTTTTGGGGGACATAACGCAGTTGTAATATTTAAACGGTGGAATAATTAATGGAATTACAAGATTTAAAAGATTTAATTAAAAATTTTGAAGATGGTAGTATTCGTGATTTAATAATCGACGATGGTGACTTTCATTTAAAATTAAGTAAAAATGAAAGTGCTGAATTAAGTAATGAGCATGTAGCTAAGGAAATTTCTTTTACTAATACTAATGTAGCAAGTATGGAGCAGCCCCCATTAGAAGCAAGTACGGATGATGAGCAAGCAACGTTGATTAAAGCCCCATTGGTTGGTAGTGTTTACTTACAAGCAAATGAAGGAGCTCGCCCATATGTTGAGGTAGGAGATAACGTCAAAAAAGGGCAAACGGTGGCTATCATTGAAGCAATGAAAATGTTAACTGAAATAAAAAGCCCCGTGGCCGGCAAATTAACAGAAATTTTAGTTAGTAATGAAGAAATTGTTGAATTTGATACACCACTCTTCAAGATTATAACAGCTTAAATTATGGATGGGTTGATCGGAAACGGACAACCTATTTTTATTAAACCGGAGGAAATTTAAAATGGCAGAAGTTTTATTAGATACAGTAGCAATTCAAAAGATATTACCACACCGTTATCCAATGCTAATGATTGATCAAGTGATTGGCTTAGAACCTGGTAAAAGTGCAACCGCACTTAAAAATGTTTCAATTAATGAAGAAATTTTTAAAGGTCACTTTCCTGGTGATCCCGTTTTACCTGGTGCGCTAGTAATTGAAGCATTAGCACAAACAGGTGCCGTTGCTTTATTAAGTTTACCTGAATTTGAAGGTAAAACAGTCTATTTTGGTGGTATTAAATCAGCTAAATTTCGTAAAATGACACAGCCAGGAACACAACTACGATTAGAAGTCACAATGGAAAAAATTCGTGGTAATATTGGTTCAGGAAAAGGAATTGCATACATCGGTGATAAAAAAGCAGTTGATGCACAATTAACCTTTATGATTGGATAACTGAAAGGTATTTATAATATGTTTAAAAAAGTTTTAATTGCAAATCGTGGGGATATTGCAACCCGCATGGTTCGTGTGCTAAGAGAAATGCATATTGCATCAGTAGCGGTATATTCAACGGTAGATCATGATAGTTTACATGTACAACTAGCTGATGAAGCAATCTGCATCGGTGGTCCACGACCAGCCGATTCGTATTTAAACATGCAAAATATTTTGAGTGCGGCAGTAATTACGGGGGCGGAGGCCATTTATCCGGGGTACGGTTTTTTATCAGAAAATGCATTATTTGCGCAAATGGTTGCAGATTTAAATTTAACATTTATTGGCCCTAAACCTAAAACTATCAATTTGATGGGGAATAAAGCTAATGCTCGAGAATATATGCGAAAAAATGGAATTCCTGTTATTCCAGGATCGATTGGATTTTTACATGATGCTAATGAAGCATTAAGCGTAGCTAATGAAGTTGGCTATCCTGTACTATTAAAAGCAGCAGCTGGTGGTGGTGGCAAGGGAATGCGTCTGATTAATGCTGCTTCTGATTTGAATGAAAAATTTTTAGAGGCACAAACTGAAGCACAAAAATCTTTTGGCAATAAAGCCATGTATCTTGAAAAAGTTTTAACTGATGTTGAGCATATTGAAGTCCAAATTTTACGGGATAATTTTGGTAATGCGGTGTATTTACCAGAAAGAAATTGTTCTTTGCAACGAAGTAATCAAAAGGTATTAGAAGAAAGTCCAGCAGTCGGAATTTCAGTAAAACAGCGCACTTATTTAGGCGAGCTAGCAGTGAAAGCAGCCGATGCACTTGATTATTGTGGAACAGGGACTATTGAATTTTTAATGGATCACGATCAAAATTTCTATTTCATGGAAATGAATACTCGAATTCAAGTAGAGCATCCGGTAACAGAAATGGTCACTAACTTGGACTTATTAGCATTACAAATTAAAATAGCAGCAAATGAACAATTAATGCTAACGCAGAATGATATTAAAATAAACGGTCATGCCATTGAAGTTCGATTGAATGCAGAAGAACCTGAATACAATTTCAAACCAAGTGCTGGTAAAATTGATTATTTATATCTGCCAGTTGGGGGGAATGGTGTCAGAATTGATACAGATTTGTATCAGGGAGCTAAAGTACAACCCTTTTATGACTCAATGATTGGAAAAGTCATTGCGCATGGTCGTAATCGACAAGAAGCGTTAGAACGATTGCAAAGATTAAGTGATGAACTAATTATTCAAGGTATCAAAACTAACATTAAGTTTCACCAAGCATTATTAGCAGATCAGCACGTACAAAATGGCATTTTTAATACGAAATATTTAGAACAACATTTCATGCCAACTTGGAAACGGGAGGTTAATGATGAAAATCTTTAATAAAGAGCATACGTTACCGCAACGTGATAGTAAAAGTATTAATGAACAAATTCCTGATGGTATGTGGATCGCTTGTCCAATTTGTCATCAATCAATTTATCGTAACGAATTAGGTACATTAAAGGTTTGTCCTGAATGTAAATATGGTTTTCGGTTAAAAGCGCGTAATCGCTTAGCATTATTAACAACTAATTTTACAGAAATTAATAAAGATATAATGGTTGAAAAAACTGATTTTCCGGGCTATGCAGATAAATTACAACGCGCCAAAACAACCACTCAGCTTAATGAATCAGTTTTGACAGGTATTGCCATAATTGATGAACAAAAAGTGGCATTAGGAATCATGGATTCATATTTTATCATGGGTTCATTAGGTGCTAAAACTGGTGCTAAAATTGCTAAATTATTTGATATAGCTACTGAGCAACATTTACCAGTAATTTTATTTACGGCTTCAGGTGGTGCCCGCATGCAAGAGGGAATTAATTCTTTAATGCAGATGGCTAAAGTATCAGCCGCTATTGCACGTCACAGTGAAGCAGGGCTGTTGTATATTAGTGTATTGACGGATCCAACAACTGGTGGTGTCATGGCTAGTTTTGCGATGCAAGCGGATATTATTGTGGCAGAACCGCATGCTTTAATTGGATTTGCTGGTCGGCGGGTAATAGAACAAACTTTACATGAAAAATTACCAGCAGATTTTCAACGTGCTGAATTATTGCAAACATCTGGATTTTTAGATGCAATTATCCAAAGACCAGAATTACCAACAAAATTAGCACTGTTAGTAAGACTAAATGAGGTAAAATGACGTGAAGATTTTTAAAAAAGAATTATCACCTGAACAAATTGTTAAACTAGCACGTGTTGATCGATTCACCGCGCAACAATTAATTGATGGAATTGTTGATGATTTTTTTGAATTACATGGTGATCGACAAAATAATGATGACTGTGCCATTATTGGTGGGTTAGGATACCTAGCTGGCAGACCAGTTACAGTTATTGCAATTGATAAAGGAATTACATTTCAAGAAAAAGTGCAAAAACATAATGGGTCACCATTACCTAGCGGTTATCGAAAAGCCCAACGCTTAATGCAACAAGCAGCAAAATTTAACCGACCAATTATTACGCTGATTAATACACCCGGTGCTTATCCAGGGAAAGAAGCTGAAGAATTAGGGCAAGGACAAGCGATTGCTGAAAGTATTTTACAAAGTATGAGTTTAACAGTACCAATAATTGCAATTATTTATGGTGAAGGTGGATCAGGTGGCGCATTGGCACTTGCAACTGCTGACCAGGTTTGGATGTTTGAACACTCAACATATTCGGTATTGTCACCAGAAGGATTTGCAGCAATTTTATGGAAAGATGCTAGCCGTAGTGATGAAGCAGCCCAATTGCTGGGATTAACACCAGCTGAGTTATTAAATAAGGGAATTATTGAGAAAATCGTCCCCGAGCATAAAAAAGTAGAACGGTTATTTGAATGGTTAAAACAAGCCCTTGTAACGGAATTAGCACAATTAATGGAACAATCATCGCAAGAGTTAGTTGAGAACCGACGCGAACGTTTCTGTAAATTTTAGAAAAATTAAATTTTTTTCATTTAAGTCTTCTTTTTTAATAGAAAATCTACTATGATTGAGAGATAAAGAATTGAGGAGGATTATCAGATATGCCACAAGTAGAAGTTGAAAGTTTTCAATTAGATCATACTGCTGTTAAAGCACCTTATGTACGTAAAATAACGATTGAAGAAGGACCATTAGGTGATAAGATCACTAATTTTGATTTACGTTTAGTACAACCGAACGAAGAAGCAATTGGAATGGCTGGATTACATACAATTGAGCATTTATTAGCAGGTCTTTTACGCACCAGATTAACAGGAGTAATTGATTGTTCACCATTTGGTTGTCAAACTGGTTTTCATTTAATTACTTGGGGTGAACAGGATAATACCGAGATTGCAAAAGCATTGAAGGGAGCATTGACTGAAATAGCTCAAGCCGTTACTTGGGAGGATGTTCCTGGGACAACAATTGAAAGTTGTGGTAATTATAAAAACCATAGTTTGTTTAGTGCTAAAGAATGGGCTAAGTTGATTTTGTCACGTGGTATTTCAACTGATCCTTTTGAACGTAAAGTGATTTAAGTAAGAAAATTCCACACATAAAAAGGCAGGACTAATTCAAATAAATTGGTCATGCCTTTTTATGTAATAATTAAAAATACTAATTAAGCAAGATTACTAATGGCTAGGTCGGTTTTTGCTTCAACTTGAACATTAATGGTGATAATGTGTTTACGCTTATTAATCACAAAATTTGCTTCAGCAACTTTTTCTAACATTTGTTCTAGTTGTTGGGCTAAAAAGCCTGCTTCAAGATTAAAATCAGGTGTCTTACTTGCCAAAAATCGGTTATCAACAAAAGAACCAGCTAAATTCCATGATAATTGATGATTAGTTTGTTTAGTTAGAGTTAATTCACCAAAACCGGCATTTAAAAAGAAAATAATAATATCATCCATATTAGATAGAGAATATTGACGAGCTAAATTTTTACCGGCCCAATATAAAATACTTGCGGTATCCTCTTGTAAAATATCAGGTATTAAACTATCGCGTAAAACAGATAATGCAAAGGGACTAGGTTGACTTGGACTAGCCACTAGTTGTTTATAAATATCATTATTCATGTACTATATCTCCAATGTCTAATATAATTATTCTATCAAATTTTTAAGAAACTTTGTTATAAATAATTAATCATTTAACTATTTAAATAAATATTTAAAGGTAGTTGGAGAAAATTTCAGAGGGTAGTTAAATAATTGTAACTTATTTTCAAGTTTTAAGACAAAATTTGATAACATTTCATGCTTTACGTATAATATAAATAATAAGAAAGTAAGTTAGGCAGGGATATAAAATGGTAAATCAAGCGATAGGATTTATTGATTCAGGAATTGGAGGCATAACAGTAGTACGTGAAGCATTGCGCCAATTACCGAATGAAACTGTATATTATGTTGGTGATACTGCTCGAATGCCATATGGTCCACGTCCAGTTGATGAAGTTATTGAATATACATGGCAGATGGTCAAGTTTTTATTAACTAAAAATATCAAAATGTTAGTAATTGCTTGCAATACAGCAACCGCAGCGGCACTCCCTAGTTTACAGAAAAAATTGGCTATTCCGGTGATTGGCGTAATCGCACCAGGTGTTAGAGGGGCATTAAAAGCAACAGTGAATAAACATATTGGGATAATTGCTACTGAGGGAACGGTTAAGTCAAATGCTTATGTGAATCGCTTAAAGGCTAAAAATCCAAATATTGTAACTAGTCAACTTGCTTGTCCCGAATTTGTGAAAATTGTGGAAGCAAATCAATATGCAACAGTAACTACACAAGAAGTAGTGACTAAAAAACTGGCATTTTTCAATGATAAAAATATCGATACCTTAGTATTAGGATGTACACATTTCCCATTATTAGCGGATGTAATTAAGAATGCTATGGGTTCACAGGTTAGTCTGGTTAATTCTGGAGCCGTTGCAGTTGAAAATGTTTCTGCAATGTTGGATGAATTACAGTTAAATAATAGTGGTAAAAAAAGCTTACCAGACGAGTATTTTACTACTGGGGATGCTAATTCATTTAAACAAATGGCAGGGCATTGGTTAAATAATCAAAACTTAGACGTGTCGCATTTGGAAATAACAAAAAAAGGACTTGTTTTGTAAATAAAAAAGGGAGGTATATTATGCAAGCAGCTAAAATTATTATTGCGACTAATAATGTTGGTAAATTAAATGAGTTTAAGGCAATTTTAGAACCTAAAGGGATTGCAGTTATTGGCTTAACCGATTTAACTACCAAAATTGAGATAGTAGAAAATGGTAACTCATTCGCTGAAAATGCATTAATTAAAGCTCAAACAATCGCTAAGACGACATTAGATGTACCAGTTATTGCTGATGATTCTGGGTTAATGGTAGCCGCACTACACAATGAACCAGGAATTTATTCGGCAAGGTATGCTAGTGATCATAATGATCAAGCAAATATTGATAAAGTTTTAGCTAAATTAGGTGATTTACCAATTAGTGATCGTAAAGCCAAATTTCATACAACTATTGCAGCTGTTAAACCAAATGGTAAGCAATTAGTTGTTTCTGGTGAGGTACAAGGTTATATTACGAAGCAACAACTAGGTAAAAATGGCTTTGGGTATGATCCCATCTTTTATTCACCAGAACTTGAAAAAACTTTTGCACAAGCAACAGCTAATGAGAAAAATAGAATTAGTCATCGTAGTCGAGCTATTGAAAAATTAATGCTTGCCTTTGATCAATGGTGGAATGAGGATTAATTAATGCAATATTTATTTATTAGTGATGCCCATGGAGATATAAAAATTTTAAAAAAAATTTTTAAGGCGTTTAATGTTCGAAGTACGCAAATATTTTATAACGGTGATTCGGAATTGGCCGCAAATGATCCGGTATTTTTAAATGTTTTAACTGTTAAAGGGAATATGGATTTTGATTCACAGTATGCAAAGAAAAATATTTATGTAGGGACTGAGGTTACCATTTTTCAAACACATGGACATTTATATGATGTAAACTGGACGCTAGCTGAATTAATTAAAACTGCTAAAAAAAATAATGCCCAAATTGTAACATTTGGACATACGCATCAATTAGGGGTGGAAAAAATTGAAGATCTATTGATCATTAATCCTGGATCAATAAGTCAACCGCGAGGAACTTATGCTAAATATGGTGGGACATTTGCGTTATTAACGGTAACTCCAGAAAGTTATATAGTTGAATATTTTGATCGAGATTTAACGTTGCTTAATGAGTTAACAACTAAATTTTCACGCTAAAAAACTCAAGTCATGCTAAGCGGTTAAGAACATGACTTGAGTTTTTATATGGGTTAAAAATAAATGAGGTAACTAATTTATGACATTAACATTTTATACAGGGGTAGCAAGTAGTGACCATCAAGCTGCTTTATTAAAAAACATAAAAGAGCTAGCTACTGACATACCAGAAACGAATTTTTTTTATATTGTGCCAAATCATATTAAGTTTGAAACAGAAATAAATGTTTTAGCAGCCTATCATGATTTAACATCTACAAAGCAGAAAATAATTGCTGAAAATAAATTACAAGTATTTTCGTTATCACGGTTAGTATGGTACTTCATGGCAAATACTAAAATATATAAACGGCAACGCTTAGGAACAGCCGGATTTTATATGTTAGTAAAAAAAGTTCTAAGAGAGAAAAAAAATGAATTAACTATTTTTCAACGATTAGTGCAAAAACCAGGGTTTATTGAACAATTGGCACAACAAATTAGCGAATTACGGTTATCAGAAATTACAGCAATTAATTTAAATGAAATATTACCATCAATTAAACATAAAAATGAATTAAAAGCAAAATTACATGATTTATTATTGCTAGTTGATGGCTTGCAAAGTGCTTTGGCTGATAAGTTACTTACTAATACAGATATTTTAAATGCATTTAAATATTGGCTAAAAGATGCGGAAATTAGTAATTATAAATTTTATTTTGCTAATTTTACATCATTTACGATTCAGGAACGACAAATTATTGAAGAACTAATTAGTAAAGATATTGATATCACGATAGGATTAACAACCGATGAATTGCCGATGATTGCTAATGATATTTTTTTAAGACCCAAAAAGTTAAAAAAAGAATTAACTGACTTTGCTAAAATAAATGGTGTTAAAGTTATAACCAAAAGTGTCACTAAAGAACGTAATATCAAACAAGGTTTAGTATTTTTAGAAAAATATTGGATAAAAAACCAACGAACAACACAGAAGCAACAGCCGACCGATAGTGAAAAAAAAGTAGCACAAGCAAGTATAACAATGTATCAAGCCGTTAATAAACAAACTGAATTAGAACAGGTTGCACGAATTATACGTCAAAAGGTGGCCGCAAGTAAGGGTAAATTACGTTATCGCGATTTTTTAGTCTTAACTCGAGATTTAACTCAGTATCAAACAATGCTGCAACCAATTTTTAATAAGTATAAAGTGCCTATTTTTACTGATTTAGATTATCAAATGCTGCATCATCCATTAGTGGAGTTTATTAAAGCATTATTTGAGCTTAATAATGGCTATCGTTATCAACCATTAATGCGGTTATTAAAAACAGAATTATTAGTACCTAAAACATTTGAGGTTACTACTTTTCGGGATGTTTTAGATAATATGGAAAATTATATTTTAGCTAATAATCCACAAATACAGGATTGGGAAGGGGCAGATTGGCAATTAATTAAAACGAGTGGACAAGATGATGATTGGCAAATTGATGAGGCTAATTTTTTATTAACGCAGCAAGTTAATGAGTTACGAAAATTTATTGTGATGGCATTAAAGACATTTAGAAATAAACTTAAGTTAGCCACAACATTTACAATGGCTGTGAATGTTCTATACCAATGGTTGTTAGATTTTGGAATTGATCAGGTATTAATTAATTGGCGAAATGAACTATTAGACAATGGTGAATTAGTTAAAGCAAAGTACCCAGAAGAAGTTTGGCAAATGCTAATGATGACGTTAGATGAGTGTGTTGAGCTTTTAGGTGCAGAAAAATTTGAAAAAAATGATTTTTTAGATAATTTGTTAGCTGGTTTTAGTGGCGCAAAATTTTCAGGTATTCCTGCGGCAATCGATAATGTACAAGTTTCTGAAACTGGAATTGTACAACTTGATCGCTATAAAATTGTAATTATGTTAGGGGGGACTAGAAATAACTTACCAGCACAGCTTCAAAATCATGCTTTATTAAATGATAATGATCGGCAAACGATTGCGGAAGTTTTTGAAGACTTAGAATTACCGTATTTTTTACGGGATACCAGTCGACAACAAATGGCTATTGAACCCTTATTAGCATATTTAAGTTGGCTACATGCAAATGATGAATTAATTTTGACATATCCTCTGAGTGATAGTGATGATAAATTACAAAAAATGTCACCTTACTATGCACAAATTCAAAAATTATTTGACTTAAATGTTAAACGTTGGCGAGGATATCCGTCACTATATAATCAAGAATCGTTAGCCATTAATCAATATATTGGTACACCGGATACGCTACTCAATCATTTAGCAATTTTACAACGTGAGAGTATCAATGAACAAGTAGCATTACCTAAAATTTGGCAAGAAAGTTGGCAATTTTTATTAACTCAAAATGTAAAGGCGCAACAAATTAAAGCAGCTTTAAATTATGAAAATAAAATTGTGCAATTGCAGCCAATATACGTTGAAAAGTTATTTGGTAATCAATTAAATACATCAATTTCGCAATTAGAAACCTATAATTTAAATCCTTATGAGTATTATTTGCGTTATGGGTTAAAGCTACAAGAAAGAATTGTTTTTGAACTAAAACCCGCTGATACTGGTCAGTTTTTTCATGCAGTTTTAGATCAATTATTAAAAAAAGTGATTAAAGAAGATATTAATCCTAGCAAGTTAAGTAATCAAGCCGTACATCAGTTAGTAGAGCAAGTTACTAATGAAATATTAGAAGAGCCTGTATTTAAAATATTAAAAAGTTCACCACGTTTAGCATATATTACGCAACAATTAGTATTAACACTTAATAATACTTTTCAAAACGTGGTTAATGCTAACCGTGTTGATAATACACAGCCAATTGCTACTGAGGTTCAATTTGGACGTGTTAATAGTATGGATGGATGGCAACCATTAATTTTACCGTTAGATGAAAAACATGTGTTAAATGTTCGTGGTAAAATTGATCGAATTGATACACAAATTGTTAATGATGAATTATTCGCCGCGGTAATTGATTATAAATCAGGTGCAAAAAAGTTTAGTTATGTGGATGCATATTATGGTGTAGCATTACAGTTATTAACATATTTATCAGTTGTTAGGTTGAATACGAAGCATTTTAAAAAAAGTCCCAAAATAGGTGGAGCATTCTTTGCACATATCGCAAATCCGAAAATTCGGTTAAAAGATTTACCTAATCGTTATGTATTAGGAGATGTCTTGGCAGCAGATCAAATAGGGTTAATCGCGGATTATCGCTCAAACTTATTTAAATATAGTGGTATCTTAGTTGACAATAAGGATTATCTTTTGAGTTTAGATGATGAAGTAAACGAACGGGGCCAAGCACGCTTTTATAATTATAAAATTAAAAAAAATGGTGATATTAGCAAAGTTGGGGATGTAATAAGTTATGAAAATTTAGAATTACTATTAAAACACAATTTATCAATTATACAAAAAACTGGGCAACAAATTATGAATGGTGATTTTAAATTACGTCCAATTCGACATAGTAATCAAGATACAGCGTTACAATATTCACCATATAAAGCGATTATGAAATTTGATGCAATGTTAGGCGATAACTATAAAGATTTACCACCATTAAGGCCAGAAGAAGTAGTTAATAAAATTATGGCAGAAATTAATGAAAATAGTGATGAAGGAGCGAAATAAATAGTGCCAATATTTACAAAAAGTCAAACGCAAGCTATTTTAGCAAAAGATCATAATATTTTAGTATCAGCTTCAGCAGGTTCAGGTAAAACGACAGTTCTTGTTGAGCGAGTTATTCAAAAAATAATTGCAGATAAAAATCCGATGCGTATTGATGAACTATTAATTGTAACCTTTACAGAAGCCGCTGCGAAAGAAATGCGTGAACGAATTGAAAAAGCGTTACAAAAAGCCTTACTTACAGCTACGGATAGACAACGTATTGCTTTCTTACAGCAACAATTATTGATTTTACCAACGGCCAATATTTCAACATTACATGCATATGCCCTGAAATTAATTGAAAATTATTATCATGTTATTGACTTAGATCCCCAATTTAGATTATTAGCAGATACTGCTGAGGTTGAATTACTACAATCAGATATTCTAGATGATTTATTTGATCAGTTATATCAAACTGATGATCAGTTTAAGCAGTTGGTAGGCTTATTTGCGAATGATCGAAATGATGATGGGATGAAAAATGCAATTTTACGCTTATATAATTTTGCAAATGCACGGCCTAATTTTGATGAATGGTTAGCGAAATTAAGTAGTGAATATGTAGTGACTGATATATTTACCGAATCAAAATTTTTTAAACAAGATTTAGCACCATTGTTACTAGAAAAATTTACTGAGCTAAGTGATATGTTGGCGAATACTATCAAAAGTTTATCAAACTATGATGATGACAAAAATGTAAAAAAAAGATTGAAGCAAATACAAGCAGAGTATGCGCAAGTAAAAATTATTGAAAATAGTATTTTGACTGCTTCATGGGATAATTTACGTAATTTGATTAATCAATTAAGTTTTGAACGGATTAAAGGATCAGCAGTTAAAATGGAAGATCCTGATTTGCGCCGTGCTTTTGATGAAGCTAAAGATATTCGTGCGGAAGTTAAAGACACGATAAATGAACTTAAAGATAATTACTTTTTACTAAATGAAGTTAATTTGCAAGCAATTATGACAAAAATGGCAGATCAAGTGGATCATTTGGTTATGATAACAAGTCAATTTGCTACTAAATTTACTACAATTAAAAGGCAAAAACAGTTGCTAGACTTTAGTGATTTAGAGCATTTAGCGTTAGCAATTGTGAAAGTACCAACCATTGCTGCTACTATTCAAAGTCAATATCGTGAAATAATGGTTGATGAATACCAAGACATTAATCCGTTACAAGAAACTTTACTAACAAGCTTAAGTAATGGCCATAATATGTTTATGGTTGGTGATGTTAAGCAATCAATTTATGGCTTTAGATTGGCAGATCCCAGTTTATTTACCAAAAAATTTAAATCATACGGTAAAAATGATCATAAGGCCAATGAACTTATTGTTCTTGCTGAAAATTTTCGCTCTACTAATAATGTGATTGACTTTATTAATTTGATATTTAGTCAATTAATGGATGAAAAAGTTGGCGATATTGAATATCGTGGGCCAGCAAAATTAATTGCCGGAGCAAAGGATTATCCCAATGAAACGACACAAACAGTTGAATTATTAGTATATACGGATGATCAAGTAGATGAACTAAATTTAGAAGAGACCGAAGCACAAGAGGCACAACCAAATAAGATACACGGACAGCTTGCCTTAATTGCCAAAAAAATTAAGGCGTTAAAAGCTAATCAGAAAATCTATGATCGAGATCAAGGTGTCTTTCGTGAAATTCAATGGTCAGATATTGTCATTTTAGAACCAACACGTAATATAAATATGGTTTTATTAGATGTTTTTAAGACTGCTAATATTCCAGTTGTTGTTAATGATACTGATAATTATTTTCAAACAACGGAAGTAAGTACCATGCTAAGTTTATTTGAAATTTTGGATAATCCATATCAAGACATTCCCTTGGTTGCAGTTTTAAAATCACCAATTGTGGGCTTTGATGAAAATGATTTAGCCTTGATTAGACTAGCAAATCGACAAGAAAATTATTATCGGGCCATTAAAACATTTATTGAACGCTATTTAGATCAAACGTGGATTATTATTGATGAACAACGCGAAAAAATTGTTTATCGAAAATTAGTAAATTTATTAGCCCAGTTAGATAAGTGGCGTAAAATTGCAAAACAAAATCGACTAGTAGAATTGATTTGGGCAATTTATGAAGACACGGACTATTTAGAATATGTTGGTGCACTGCCAGCAGGTGAACAACGACGAGCAAATTTACATGCCTTGTATCAAAGAGCACAAAGTTACGAAAATAGTAGTTACATTGGCCTGTTTAGTTTTATTAAGTACATCGAACAACTACAAAAAAAAGATAAAGATTTAGGTGCAGCTGCGGCAAGCATTACAGAAAATGCGGTTCAAGTTATGACAATACATGGATCTAAGGGTTTAGAGTATCCAATTGTATTTTTAGCTGATGCCACTCATAAATTTAATGAATTAGATTTAAGAAATACATTATTAATGAATGATACTGGTATCGCAATGCCATATTTTGATATAACTAGTAGGTTATTAATTGAATTACCTCAACAGGCATTTTTTAGGCGACAAGCTCGTATAAAAAATTGGGCGGAACAATTACGTGTATTATATGTTGCATTAACACGGGCTAAGCAACAATTATATATTGTTGGTAGTTATAATTCTAAAAAAATGGCGGTTGCGCGTTGGCAAAAAGCCTTAGTAGAAAATACCGTAATTTTAAGAACAAATAGGCGTCTAGCAACTAATAATTTTATGGATTGGCTAGGTCAAAGTATAATTCGTGATCAAAAGCTATATGATGAATTAATTGAAGAACCGGTTGATGTATTAAGCTTAGAAGTTGTTAATTTCTTTAAAACTAGCAATATTGATTTTTCTGTATCATTTTATGATCAAACGGATGTTATTGTGAATCAACAGGAAAATTTACAGAAAAAAGCAATGCCAATTAAGGCAAGTTCAAATGAACAATATCAGATAGAGTTTAATTCGTTAAAAGCCATTCTTAATTATGAATATGAATATCCTAGTGCAGTAAAAACGACAGCCTATCAAAGTGTTAGTGAAGTTAAACGCTTATTTGAGGATCCTGATGATCAGGGGTTCGATAAATTAGTAATCGATCAAAGTGGGAAAGGACATGCTAATCGCTATGTTACCGAAACATTAGCCCAGCCACGTTTTATTGAAAAGCAGATAAATAATAGCAATTCACAAGCACAAATAATTGGTACTGCAACTCATTTGGTGTTACAGAATTTAGATTTAACACAAGTTATTAATGATGATCATATTCAAGCAACGATTACCAAATTAGTTAATGATGAATTAATTGAACCAATAATCGCTCAAAAAATTAAGCAAACTAATATTTTAGCCTTTTTCATGAGTGAATTTGGGCAAAAAATCCAGGCTAATCATGATCGGCTAAAAAGAGAACAGCCTTTTAGTATGTTAATGTTTGCGCATGACCTATATGAAGATTATCATGGGCAAGATGAACGTGTATTAATTCATGGCATTATGGACGGTTATTTTTTTGATGAAAAGAACGAGATAACATTGTTTGATTATAAGACAGATTTTGTTAAAGATGGTCATATACAAACATTAAGTGATAAATATCAAGGACAGTTAAAATTGTATGCTACAGCTTTACAAAAAATTGAGAAAAAGCCAATTAAACATGTGATTTTAGTTTCGCTAGCTTTAAATGAAACGATTGAATTACACATAGATTAAAAATACTGATAAAGTATTAGTATATTGTGAAATTAGTATTTTATTGCTAGCTAATTTGTGAAATTAATGGTATAAATATAAGTGAATAGGCGAACAATATTCGTCGTGTCTTTGATAATAATTGGAGGAAGTTAAAATGACTTTACAACGGCAAAAAGTAGTTTTAGTTGGTGATGGAGCAGTTGGTTCATCATATGCATTTGCAATGGCTCAACAAGGTTTAGCAGAGGAATTTGTAATTGTTGATGTGTTTAAAGAACGTACTGAAGGGGATGCGATGGACTTAGAAGATGCCCAAGCATTCACTGCACCAAAGAATATCTACAGTGGTGATTACAACGATGCTGGCGATGCAGATTTAGTAGTTATCACAGCTGGAGCACCACAAAAACCAGGTGAAACTCGTTTAGAATTAGTTGATAAAAATATGAAAATTATGAAATCAATAATTGATCCTTTAATGGCATCAGGATTTGATGGAATTATTTTAGTTGCTGCTAATCCAGTTGATGTGTTAACATATGCAGCACAAAAATTTTCTGGTTTGCCAACATCACGTGTATTTGGTTCAGGAACATCATTAGATACAGCTCGGCTACGTGCTGCTTTAGGTAAGAAGTTCAATGTTGATCCACGTTCAGTTGATGCTTATATTTTGGGTGAACATGGTGACTCTGAATTTGCGAATTTTGATGAGGCAACAATTGGCGGCCGTCCTGTAAAAGTATTTGCGGAAGAAGCTGGTATTACTGATGCAGACTTAGATCAAATTTTATATGAAACTGCACATAAAGCATATGAGATTATCAATCGTAAAGGTGCAACTTTTTATGGTATTGCAACGGCTTTAATGCGAATTAGTAAAGCCATTTTACGTAATGAAAATGCTGTATTACCAGTTGGTGCATACATGCAAGGTGAATATGGGTTGAATGACATTTATATCGGTACGCCTGCTGTTATTAATAACCAAGGAGTAGCTAGTGTTATTGAAACACCACTTTCAGAAAAAGAACTTAAGCAAATGAGTGATTCAGCAACCACTTTGAAAAAAGTGGCTGAAGATGCTTTTGCAAAATTTTAATTAATTTTGCTTGATACAGTTAAGTAAGTTTCTTTAGCTAAAAGAGTGTCATTAATAATGTACGCGTTGAAGGGTTGAGCATCACGACCTCTTAAATGAAAATGAGTATTTGCACGGACCCCCTTGAATTGGAGTAAATCCAATCAAGGGGGTTTTATAATGTATTTTTGTCAAAAAAGCATTATTCAAAGGATGAGTCGTAAGACCCCATGTTTAGACAATGTGGTAATTGAGTGCTGTATAATTTTAAAAAATTAGAGGTACATTGAGAGTAATACCAAATGTTAACTGAATTAAAGATCGATAGTCCTGCTTTTATAAAGTACTAAAATAATAGGTGATTTAAAGAAAAAATTGGAGGGTATGAGTCTGGTTTAGTTCCAAACTCATGCCCTCCAATAATTGGTTAAAGCATCCCTCCAATTTATGGAGGAGCTAGTATAGCGATTTATTGATAATGGTAATTTTTTAAAAAAGCCATTTTATGAACGTTAGTAAGTTACTTTAAGTAAAACGAATTGCGCTATTTAGTTCGTTTCAACTGCTAAAATTTTGATATTCATTGAGGCCCCATTAGGTAATGGCACTTCAACTTCATCATTAACATGATGACCATTAAGTGCTTTGGCTATAGGTGATTCATTTGAAATTTTACCATTCAAAGGATCTGCTTCAACAGCACCGACGATGGCATATGTTTCAGGTTCTTCATCAGGAAGCTCTTTGAAAGTAACATTTTTACCAATTGAAACTTCATCACTAGCAATTGCATCACTATCAATAATAACCGCATATTGTAACATGTTTTGAAGTGTTTTAATACGTCCTTCGACGAATGCTTGCTCATCCTTAGCAGATTGATATTCTGAATTTTCTGATAGATCCCCGAATGAGCGCGCAATTTGAATACGTTTTGTAATTTCACCACGTTTTACAGTGATCATGTTGTTTAATTCAGCTTCAAGCTTTTCTTTTCCTTCTTGCGTCATTGGAAATTGTTTTTCTTCAGCCATTGTTTCACGTCCTTTTTATTAAAATATAGCATGATAAATGTATCATGCTATAAGGGATGATACAAGTGAAAATGCAATTTTTAAATGAAACTTTGTGCTATACTAATAAACGAGAGAAAGCAAAATAGTTCAAGAAAGCAGGATAGACGAATGCAATTAACTATTACTGATCAAGCTAGTAAGTGGTTCCAAACTGAAATGGGTGTAACCGTTGGTGCAGGAATTCGATTTTATGGTAAAACTTATGGTAAAACCAATGTTCATAAAGGTTTTTCAGTGGCTTTAATGCGCGATGATGTGCCAAAAGAGCCGATTATTATGGTCGAAAAGGATGGTATTCGCTATTATGTAAATGAACGAGATGAATGGCTTTTTAGTGATTATCATTTGACAGTAACAGTTAATGATAGCGAAGTAGGCCCAGAATATAATTTTAGTTAATTAAATTAATGTTGATATATATATTTTTTTGTGACATTTATTGGTAAAATGAATAGTGTCAAAATAATTATGATGTAGTAATTATGTAATTAAGTCAGATTTAGGAGAATTTAAGATGACATTTGAAGAATATATCGCTTTACAAGCAGAAAATAATCCAAATTTTAAGAATGAACTTAAGCGTGTTGAAGCAAAGCATAAAATATATCAGCGTGCCATTGAACAACCTCGTGCGCGTAAGCGATTATTAATTAAATTACTAGATAAAGAACTCGTTAAAGAAAATCAATAGATTAAAATAATAAATGATTATATTTGAAGGGATAATTTAACAATGGTATTTGCAGCTGCAGAAAATCGTTATGAAAAACTACCTTATCGTCGTGTCGCAGACACAGGAATGATACTTCCAAGTTTATCTTTTGGTTTATGGCGTAACTTGGGTGATCAAAAGCCATTAAGTAATTCAAGAGAAGTAATTTTAAACGCATTTGATAATGGAATCTTTTCATTTGATAATGCTTCAAATTATGGTCCATCGAATGGAACTGCTGAGGAAACGTTTGGTGCAGTTTATGCCAAAGATTTAAAACCATATCGAAATGAGCTTGTCATTACGACAAAAGCTGGGTTTCATATGTGGCCTGGTCCATTTGGTGAATTTTCATCAAAGAAAACATTGGTCCAAGCGTTGGATCTTTCATTACAGCGGATGAATTTGGATTATGTTGATATTTTTTATGCACATCGTTGGGATCCAAATACTAATTTGCGAGAAACTGCAGAGGCCATGGATTTATTAGTTCGCCAGGGAAAAGCTTTGTACGTGGGTGTGTCAAATTATACCACTGAGCAATTTAATGCGATTGCAGAAATTTTTGCTGAATTAAAAACACCTTTTATTGGTAATCAAGTTTCTTATAATATGTTAAACCGCGAAGCTGAAACGACAGGATTAGTTCAAGCGGTTGGAGAACAGAAGGCAGGATTGGTTGCCTATGGCCCATTAGCTGAGGGGCTATTAACTGATCGGTATTTAGATGGTATACCAAGTGATTTACCTCTTCATTGGTCTAACAAAGTTATGTTGGAAAATGGAAATGATGTAGTCATAGCTAAATTAAATAAATTAAATGATCTTGCTAAGCAACGAGGACAAAAATTGTCACAAATGGCTTTAGCTTGGCTTTTACGTGATTCAAGGGTTGCTTCAGTTGTTATTGGTGCATCACGAACAGAACATTTACTAGATAATTTGAAATTTAGCGATAATATGGAGTTATCAGTTGAAGAGTTAAAAATAATTGATGATATTTTAGCTTAAATTAAGGTAACACACGTATTGTTGCTAAAACATGAAATAGGTAGCAATAGGTGTACATTTTAAGTACCAAGAATGTGGTGAAAAAACAAGGCTGGAGCAAAATTATTTTTTGCTCCAGCCTTGTTTAGCATTGATACTATAGCTAGATTATTAATGACGAATACACGCCTATTTTATTTTTATGGCATACTTGTGAGATTAGTGTAAAATTATAGAATATCGGTAAAGAAGAAGGGGTTATTTAGTGGCTTTAGATAAACAAGAATTATTTGATAAGTTATTGCAGCATTTGCAGTTGAATAATACATCAATTGCAAATGCTTTTGCTAATGCAAAAGTTGAAAAAGTGATTGTACATGAAATATCAAAAACATGGGAATTTAACTTTCAATTGGAAAAATTTGTTGAGTATGATAAATTAATTCAATTTATTACTCAACTGCAGCAAACATTTCAAGAAATTGCAACGGTTGATTATAATTTTACGTTCATCGATGACGAAAAAATAAGTCTAGAACAAGTTCAAAAATATTGGCAGTTTATTTTAACTAGGATTACCAAAAATGGCTTAAATCAAGTATTACAGCAACAAAAGCCAACTGTATTTGATAACACTTTGAATTTTAATGCGCCAAATGAAATTACCAGACAACATTTGGTTAAAAATATCGTGCCACAAATTATGTTGGAATATCAAAAACTGGGTTTTGCACCGTTTAAAATTAGTGTACAAGTAGATCGAACAATTGAAGATGCAATGCAGCAAAGGTTACAAACGGAGCAAAAAGAAAAAGAACGTATTTTGGTGCAACAGGCACAACAAAAAATGCAAAACGAAAAAAAAGTAAATGGGAGTATTTTGTCGTTAGGACGTAAAATTGCAGCTGACAGCCCCATTACACAAATGATTGACATTAATCAAGAAGAACGATCAATTGTAGTTGAAGGATATATCTTTGATAAAGAAGTTCGAATTTTAAGATCCGAACGACAACTTTTAACATTAAAAATAACGGACTATTCTAGTTCATATATTGCGAAGAAGTTTTCACGGGATGATAATGATGAAAGCTTTTTTGAAAATATTCAAGCAGGAATGTGGGTTAAAATCAGAGGTTCTATTCAAGAAGATACATTTCAACATGATTTAGTTTTGAATATTTATGATATTCAAGTAACGGAGCATGCTAGTCGTCAAGACAAGGCAGATGAAAGCAATAAGCGGATCGAATTTCATACACATTCTAATATGTCAACCATGGATGCAACTAATAGTATTAGTGATTATGTAAAAACAGCAAGCCAGTGGGGGCATACTGCAATTGCAATTACTGATACAACTGGCGTACAAGCATTTCCAGAAGCATATGCTGCTAGTCAAAAATATAATGTTAAAATGATATACGGTGTTGAGGCTAATCTAGTTAATGATGGTAATGAAATTGGTATTAATGAAAAACATATATCGTTACATGATAATGATACTGAGTATGTCATTTTTGATGTCGAAACCACTGGCTTATCGGCAATTTATGATAAAGTGATTGAGCTATCAGCTGTGAAAGTTGTGAAAGGTAATGTTGTAGCAGAATTTGAGCAATTTATTGATCCGGGATTTCATTTATCAGAAACTACTACGAAACTAACATCCATAACTGATTCAATGGTCCAAGGTTCAAAAACAGAAGCTGAAGTGTTTCGTGAATTTCGTCAGTTTTATGGTGATGCAATTTTAGTCGGGCATAATGTGACTTTTGACTTAGGATTTATGAATACTGGCTATAGAAGACATAACATGGCTAAAATTGATAATCCTGTCATTGATACGTTAACATTAGCACGGTTTTTATATCCTGATTTGCGTAGTTATCGCCTGAACACATTGGCTAAAAAGTTTGGTGTCGTTTTAGAGCACCATCATCGAGCTATATTTGATTCTGAAACAACAGGTAAACTAAATGATATTTTCTTAAAGGATGCTAAAGATCGTTTCAAGATTGAATTTCATGATGATCTTAATAAGTATATGAACGAAGGAGAAGCATGGAAACATGCGCGACCTAACCATGTGACCATCTTAGCCCAAAATCAAACTGGTTTAAAAAATATATTTAAACTGATTTCAGAGGCTAATATTAATTACTTTTATCGAGTTCCCCGCACGCCACGTTCAGTTTTAGAACATTATCGTGAGGGGCTACTTATTGGTAGTGCTGATAGTACAAGTGATATATTTGAAGCGATTATGCAAAAAGGCTACGCGGAAGCTAAGGCCAAAGCAAAATTTTATGATTATTTAGAGGTACAACCAAAAGCTGCTTATCAAAGTTTAATTGATAGTGAACTGATTGCAAATGAAAGTAAATTAGAAGAAATTATTCAAAATATTATCCAAATTGGTGACGAATTAAAAATACCGGTTATTGCAACTGGTGATGTGCATTATTTAAACCCCGAAGATGCAATTTATCGTAAAGTTTTGGTTAAGTCACAAGGGGGGGCCAATCCATTAAATCGAACTAACCTACCTGATTTACATTTTAAAACAACTGATGAATTGTTAGCAGAGTTTTCGTTTTTAGGTGCTGAATTAGCACAAAAAATTGTAGTTGACAATCCAAAAAAATTAGCAACAACGATTCAAGAGGTGAAACCGTTAAAAGAAAAACTTTATACGCCAAATATGGAGGGTGCTGAAGCGGAAATCGAACGACGGACATATGAAACAGCCCGTCAACTGTATGGTCAAACATTACCAGATGTTGTTACTAAACGAATTGAAAAGGAATTAAAATCAATTATAGGTAATGGTTTTTCAGTAATTTATTTAATTTCACAACGTTTAGTTGCTAAATCAAATAAAGATGGTTATTTGGTTGGATCACGAGGATCGGTAGGTTCATCTGTTGTTGCCACATTTATTGGTATCACTGAGGTTAATCCATTACCGCCACATTATCGATGCCCAAAATGTCAGTATAGTGAATTTTTTACGAAGGGAGAATATGAATCTGGCTATGATTTACCAGATAAAATATGTCCTAATTGTGAAGCGCCGTTGGTTGGGGATGGGCAAAATATTCCATTCGAAACTTTCCTTGGATTTAAGGGAAATAAAGTTCCTGATATTGACCTAAATTTTTCAGGTGATTATCAACCAATTGCACATAATTATACAAAAGTTATGTTTGGTGAAAATAATGTTTTTCGAGCTGGAACAATTGGCACGGTAGCTGATAAAACAGCATATGGATATGTAAAGGCTTATGAACGGGAAGCAGAAATAGAGTTACGTTCAGCCGAAGAAGAACGTCTAGCCAAGGGGGCAACGGGGGTTAAGAGGACTACTGGACAACACCCAGCAGGAATTTTAGTTGTACCTGATTATATGGATATTTATGACTTTACGCCAATTCAATATCCTGCTGATGACGTTACGGCTACTTGGAAAACAACTCATTTTGATTTTCACTCAATTCATGATAACATCCTAAAAATTGATATTTTAGGCCATGATGACCCAACGATGATTCGGACGCTACAGGATTTATCAGGGATTGATCCACAAACCATTCCAACTGATGACCCTGGTGTTATGAGTTTGTTTTCTAGCCCGGAAGTATTAGGGGTGACATCAGATGCGATTTATTCTAAAACTGGTACATTGGGTATTCCAGAATTTGGAACGCGTTTTGTGCGCGGAATGTTGGAGCAAACACATCCTAAAAACTATTCAGAATTACTACAAATTTCAGGTCTATCACATGGTACTGATGTATGGTTAGGGAATGCTGATGAATTAATTAAAGATGGAACAGCCACGATTGCCAATGTAATTGGAACGCGGGATAAAATTATGACTGACTTAATTAATTATGGTATGGAATCCGAATCTGCTTTTCAAATTATGGAAAAAGTACGTAAAGGAAAAGGAATTTCACCTGAATATCAAGAAGAAATGCACGCAGTTGGGGTACCTCAGTGGTATATTGATTCCTGTTTGAAAATAAAATATATGTTTCCGCGAGCCCATGCTGCGGCATATGTCTTAATGGCATTGCGTGTTGCTTATTTTAAAGTATATTTTCCAATGCTTTACTATAGTGCATATTTTTCAGTTCGAGCGGATAATTTTGATGTCGTAGCAATGGCGAATGGTAAGGATAGCGTTAAAGCTGCAATTAATGAATTGAATAAACAAGGCGATAATACTGCTAAAGATAAAGAATTGATGACCGTATTGGAGTTAGCTAATGAAGCGTTAGAGCGAGGAATCATTTTTAAAATGGTTGATATTGAAAAATCGGATGCAACGACTTGGTTAATCGAAGATAATACGTTATTGGCACCGTTTAATGTTTTACCGGGATTAGGTGATAATGTTGCCAAACAAATTATTGCGGCACGGGCGGAACAGGCATTTATTTCCAAGGAAGATTTAAAACGCCGTGGTAAGGTGTCAAATACCTTAATTGAATTTATGACACAACAACATGCACTTGATGATCTACCTGATGAAAATCAATTATCATTATTTGATTTTTAAGTAATAAGACATTATTACCACTCTTTCATAAATCTATTGTAAAATAAGTTTATTAAGGGGGTGTGTTATGAAAACAACTAAATATAAATGGAAAAGTAAGTCATTTAAGGTTCAGTGTTATTTTGACAGACAGCAAGCACTACAAAATATTGTTAGATATGCCTTGATAATCAAAAAAAAACTAAGTACCACTGAAAAAAATTTAGTGATATTAGGGTTTAACCCTACAGGGACTGGCTTTGATAACAAACAAAATTTAACACGCACAACAGACAATGTTACTAAGCGTTTATTAATTAGTGAAATAGGTCATCCTGAGTATAGCAAATTAATTTTTGTTAATTTAACACCTATTCGGGGGGGAACAAGTAATGAGTTAGCAGCATATATAAATCAAGCAATTGACGAAAATTGGCAAAAATTAGGCGAAATTTTCAATCAGAATTTGCGCCAAATTAATAAAATAATGCCTGATAGCTATGATTTATTGTTAGCTACAGGTGAGTTGAAACATGGCCTAGGATTAGCTTTATACCAAAAAACTTTGGCGCAACTTTTAGAAAATTGTGATGAATTAAAAGTTTGTTGTAGTAGTGATGGTAGCTGGATTAATAGTAAATTTGATAATAAAGGTACCCAAAAAAGTGGCTCATTTGCACGTAACCCAATTAACTTAGGGTATCGCTTTCCAATAGTGTCCATTGAAAAAAAGGGCGTTACGGGATTTAATGATAATTTCAAAAGGGTATGAATTATTAAAAATAAAAAGGCGGTCTCCAACAACTTATTTAAATTGTTGGAGACCGCCTTTTTATGATAGTTATTTTTGGGATTTTATTTTTTGATAATACCGTAACAGAACGTAGTAAAGACCAATCATAAATATTGTAGTTATCGTTATGATAGTGCCAATAATTAAGTAGGGCGGTGTATATACTAATTTAAGCGTATGTTTACCTGGTGAGGTTTTAATGGCTAAAAACATATTAGCAATAGTAACCGTTTTAGCCTTTTTATTATCGACATACGCATGCCACCCTTTACTTTGAGGAATGCTTGTCATTATTAAGCTTTTTTGCGCAGTAGTAGTAATTTTACCACTAATTGTACGTTGGTTAAACTTAGTGATTTTTAAAGTATTTTGTTGCAAAGTAGCAGTTTCTTGTGCAAGTCTAGTATTATTTAACTTGTATAGTGAGACATTTTGAAGCCAGAGGGTCGCTTTTTTCAGAGTTATTTTTAGTTGTTGTTGTTGATTTTTGGCATTGGCAGCAACGTTAATAACAATGGTATGTCTAAATGAATCATTTGTATGAATTGTTTGTCCATTTAAGGTGATTGTTGCATTATCAGGCACCAGGGAGCTACCTAGTGTTAAATAATAAGAATCGTTAGTTTTAGGTGTAAAGTACAGTGTCAAACTAGTTGTTCCTAAAACTTTTTTGCGTGTGATATATGCACCCGTAATGGTTGTTGGAACCGTTGTGTTTGTTCCGGTAACGTGATCAAAGTTTTGGACTGTAAACAACTTTTTAGTATTATTAGAAAGTTTATTCCACAGTAATTCTTGGTTACGAATGGGATTGTTTAATTGGAATTTTAGGTTGGTTGCTGCTTGACTAGCGGCAAATCCTAACCCAATTACATTGTTATTTTGGTACGTTGAAACATCCAATGTTTGTTTTAAAGCTTGCATCTTTCTTAAATCAGGGCGTTGTGAAATTAACATATTAGCAGGAGCACCGGCAATAGTTGAGAAATGATTTTTGGCATCAAGATAATATTTAAAATTCAAAAGATTATCAGTTAGTAATGTTCCATTAGCATAGACCGCATAATTATCGCCATCGGGATTACCGATATAACCCATAAAGTCACTCGTTTTTTTTGCAAATGATGAACTAAATGCACTACCACCAAAATAATCTTGCATAAATGCATCACCTTTGGTTCGTTCATAAGTTTGGCCAATTCGATAAAAGGTATTATTAGTTTTTGGTAGGGTAGTTAATGCTGAAGTTGTAGCAGCAACATTGGTTTGATATTCTGACTTAGTTAGATAACTAAAGTTATTTAGGGTCCAAGCAACATTAGTGGCTGTTTCAGTAATTACCAGTAATAAAACAAGCCAGCTCCAATATTTAAAACGTGGGGCAATAATTAAACAACAAGTTATTAGATAAAAAGCACTACCAATAAGAACTTGTGGCCAAGTCATAAAATTAGTCTTAGTCAGCGTAAAAGCAACAATGATAAAAACGACAATGAAAGTAGTTAACATAGTAATAATTTGTTTTTTTTGTTGTATCGTCTCAGGTTTAAAAGTATAGGCACCTAACCATAATAACCAAAATGACCAAATAAAACTGAATCGATAAGGATACCATACTGGGAATTGAAAGCCATGCCAAAATAAGTCAAGTGGTGCCAAAAACATTGAGGCAAATAAAAACAAAGTAATTAACAATGTAAGGACTTTAGTTATCACTTTAGGACGCTTATCTGTGAAAAAGAGCATAGCGGTGATTAGTCCCAAACTACCTATGAAAATATTAGGTTGACCACTAGGCATTTGTTCGAAATTAAAACTACCGACAAAAAATTTACTAAAAAATAGTAATGGATTGTACTCAAGCCAATTACCTATTTTTTCAGTCATGTATTGTCCTTTACCTTGAGTTAGGGCATAAGCGGTTGGTAAGAGAGTGATTGCCGCTAATAATGTACTAATTAGGGAACTACTAATAAATAAACCACTCTGCTTTAATATGTCTTTTAGACTACCGGTTTCCCATGTTAAACGCCATATTGTATATATAACTAAAAAAATAGTGACCATATATGCCATATAATAGTTAATGATAAATAAGGCAGTTAGACTTATAATATATGGCCATACTCGCTTCATATTAAATAAATACTCTAAGCCAAGAATAATGAGCGGTAATAAGATGGCAGCATCTAACCATAATAAATTTAACTCATAAGAAATCATCCATCCCATTAGCGCATATATAACACCAAAAGAAGTTAAGAGCCAGCCATGTTGCCATTTTAGCTTTTTTAAACTATAGGCCATACTAAGACCTGTTAAACCATATTTAAGAAGTGTTAGTATTAGGATACCTATAGGAAGATTAGTTGGTTTGAAAAATAGGAGAATTAAATTAAGTGGGCTCATTAGATAATAAGTCCATAAGCCAAACATATCACCACCTAAGGCGTTACTAAATGAATAGAAGAATGTGGAGGTGTGATGTAATAGGGTATTACGATATAACGCGAACATATCGACATATTGTTGCCCTAAATCAACAGTTAAAATAGAAGAATTACCAAATGGCATCATGCCACGAATACCAAAATATGTTCCCATAATAATGATTGGTAATAAAAAAGATAACCATAATGGTAATGAATTTTTATTAAAAAATTTATGCATAATTAAGTGTGCCTATCATTTCTCTAAGTTTTAAATTTAACATAACTTTACCACAAAAAATTAAAACTAAATATAACACCGTCACAGTTTTATATCGGTGTGTTACAATGAATATCATTGAGTGTTTACCTAAATAAGCGCTAACATAATTAAAGATAAAAATATTAATTTTTAAATAATTTACATAAATTAGTTAAATTAGTAAATGGTAGGGAGTTTCCATGGAAAATCGTTTTACTCGCAAAACACGTAAAAAGAAAGCATATCGTTCAGATTTACCTTTTCGTTTAAACTTAATTGTCATTATTGTTTTTTTGCTATTTATGGCATTAATCGCGCAACTGTACTACCTACAGATAAAAAAGGGATCTTACTTTGTAGCGGACGTTAATCGGACCGATACTTTAGTTGAAACATCAAATGTTCAACGGGGGATGATTTATGATTCAACAGGACGTGTTTTGGTAGGGAATAAAGCAAGTAAAGCTATTTCTTATACTAAGGGGGTTAATGTATTAAGTAGTGAAATGTATCAAACTGCTAATCGTTTAGCTAAGTATTTAACGGTTAGCACCTCTCAATTATCAACAAGAACAGTTGCTGATTATATATTAGAAGATGATAAGCGGGTAGCTAAAGTACAAGCTAATATTAGTAACTATAGTTCCTTGAGTGATGATGGTAAATATAAAGCAGAACTTGCCGAAATTACTAATAATTTAAAAAAATATAAATTAACTAAACGTCAAAAAAACGCAGCCATGATTTACCAAAGAATGACCGGTGCATATCAATTATCTACGACATATATTAAAGAGAGTGGGGTTACTAATAAAGAAATTGCTGAAATTGGAGAGCATTTAAATGAGATGTCAGGGGTTAAAATTAGTACTGCATGGACGCGTAATTACCCACAGGGTAAATCTGTTCAAGGTATTATTGGGACCGTTTCTTCTGAAAAAGTCGGGTTACCTGATAGTCAAGTAAATACGCTATTAGCAAAAGGGTATTCACGAAATGATTCAGTTGGCCAAAGCTATATCGAAGAGCAATATGAATCAGCTCTAAAAGGTACCAAGGCTCAGACACAGTATGAAATGAGTTCAAATAATAAAATTGTTAAAGCCGTAGAGCAATATAGTGGTCGTAAGGGTGATAATTTAGTTCTTACAATCAATGCTAAATTTCAAGCCGCTATGGAAAAAGCATTACGCGCCCATATTTCTGGTGGTTTAACCTCTGGTGCCTATGCAGTTGCGATAAATCCATATACTGGTGGTATTTATGGGATTGCTGGGATTGATCGTAATGCCAAAACTGGTAAGATTACTAGCAATGCACTGGGAGCTTTAAATCAATCGATAGTGATGGGATCTGTTGTTAAGCCCGCAATGGTGGCTGGTGGCCTTAAACGAGGTGTTATTACGCCGACTAATAATGTTATTAGTGATCGTCCTATTAAAATTGCCGGAACAAATACGATGAGTTCTGACTGGAATAAGAGTAGCGTGATTCCTATTACAGCTCAGACTGCGTTAGCAGTGTCTTCAAACTCATATATGATGCAGTTAGCTCTTAAAGAAGGGGGTACTAGCTATACACCAGGAATGGGATTGAGTTCTTTAAATTCAAATGTATTTTCAATTATGCGAAATAACTTTAATCAATTTGGATTGGGTGTTAAGACCGGGATTGATTTACCTGGTGAATCATCAGGTATTGAAGGGGCCTCTGGGCGAGCTAACCTAGGGAAAGCATTAATGGAAGCCTATGGTCAATATGATGCGTATACAGTTTTACAGTTAGCTCAATATGTATCAGCAATTGTAAATGGTGGGTATCGATTAAAGCCACATGTTGTTCAGGCTATCCAGTCATCCGATGCAAATGGAAAATTAAGTAATATTCAAAGTACGGTCAAGACACAAGTGTTAAATAGTGTTGGCTGGACAGCAGCACAACGTAAAGTGATAACAGAGGGAATGCATCAAGTGGTCGCTGGCTCTAATGCTCGACGAACTGGTCAAAAACTAGCAGAAATTACACCGACACCATCTGCTAAGACTGGGACAGCCGAAACGTACACGAATGGTAAGTCAACTTTAACATTAAGTTTGATAACGTATATTCCAGGTTCAAAAATAGCAATTGCGTTGGCAATGCCTAGTGGACCACAGTCAAACTTTGGTTCAAATAAAAATTTAGATATGGCAATTGATATCTATAAAGCTTATTTTAAGTATATTCAACCCAAGGCTAGTGTTAAGAGCACACTGAAAACAACATCATTAGGAAATTAAAAACCTTAAATTTTTACTAGCATTTATGTTAATTTTCTGGTAATATAGTCTGAGTTGAGGGCGCGTGCGCTATAGCCAGCCCGATGAATTACAGACAAAAAAATATTGGAGGGCTTTTAAAATGCGCGTACATATTACATTAGAATGTACAGAATGCGGCGAACGCAATTACTTATCAACTAAGAATCGTCGGAACAACCCCGATCGAATTGAAGTTAATAAGTATTGCCCACGTGACCGTAAAGTGACTTTACACCGTGAAACTAAGTAATTTTGATTAGATTAAATAACACTAAGCTAGTAAATTAGCCTAGTGTTATTTTTTTAGTAGAATTTTGAAGTAATTGGCTTTTTAAACTTAGAGGACCGTGCTATAATTAATGTTACAAAATTTTTATGAAAAGAGGTCTACCATTTTGGAACCTGGTCCGTCTAATTATTTAGCAAATGTGACGATAATTATTGTTATTTTGTTATTGGCTGTTTTATTTACTTTAACTGAGTATTCATTGGTGCGAGTACGAATTAGTGCGCTTAGAGCATTGAAGGAAGAACGCCCACGCTCGAGTAAGTTGATTGATTCAGCTATTCATATGGCCGAAAATTTAACTGAATATTTATCAACAGCACAGGTTGGAATCACCTTAACTAGTTTGATTTTAGGTTGGATTGGTGAAGAAACAATTGCCGATGCAATTATTGCTAGTAACTTACTGCCAGCCGACGTTGCTAAGGGGATATCGTCGATTGTTGCAATTTTACTATTTACAGTAATTCACGCAGTATTTACTGATTTAGTACCAAAAAATATTGCGATTGCGGATCCGTTGAAAATGATGTTATTTATTGTCCGGCCAATTCGCTTTTTTCATATTGTTCTTTACCCATTAATTTTCTTGTTAGACCGCACGGCTAACATTTTTACGCATTTATTGGGATATCCAACAGCAACAGATGAAGATATTTATTCTCAAAATGAAATTTTATCTTTATCTAAAAATGCTGCTAAAGCTGGAACATTGGATCAAGAAGATTTGACATTTATGGAACGCGCTTTTGATATGAATGATAAGGTGGCGGTTGATATTATGATTGATCGAACATCAATGTGTGTTGTTGATGTTGATACTACTATCAAAGAAGCTTTAGATCTTTATTTACAAGAAAGATATTCACGTTTTCCGGTTATCGCTGACGGTGATAAAGATAAAGTGATTGGTTATATTTATACATATGATTTAATTCGTCAAGGGAGAATCGATGATAGTGTACCAGTGGTACGTGTTATGCGGGATATTCCTGCTGTACCTGAAAATATGGATGTTCATGATGTCCTCAAATTAATGGTCGCAAAACGTGCCCCAATAACGATTGTTGTTGATGAATATGGTGGAACGTCTGGATTAATTACTGATAAAGATATTTATGAAGAACTATTTGGCTCTGTTCGTGACGAAATTGATGATGTTTCAGATGATTATGTCGAAAAGTTGGGTAATGGTAAATATAAAGTTAGTGGTAAAATAACGCTATATGATTTTGAACGGTATTTTGGCGTGACTGTTAAAGAACTTGAAGAAGATGAAGCTGTAACATTGACAGGATATGTCTTAAATCAAGAACCAGAGTTTAGAACTGGTGATATTATGCAAGTTGCACAATTCGAATTAAAAGCGTTAGATTATGATAATGCATACATTAATGAATTTGCAGTAAAAGTTTTACCTGTTGTGAAAACTGATGAGGATTGAATGTAGTTTACAAGATTAAAAATATTTTTTAAGTGGTAGTCAACTTTTTGAAAGTTGACTACCACTTTTTGTACAATTTTTGACAAAATTAATAAAAAAATGATAGCTTTTTGAAAACGCTTACTTTAAAATTAGAGATAGTCAATACCAGAAAAATACAGGAGTATACATTATGACAAAAGTTTTAGCGCTAAATGCTGGTTCCTCATCATTAAAAATGCAATTAATGGAAATGCCCGCGGAGAAACTATTATGTAAAGGACAGGTTGAACGAATTGGCTTTAACGATGCCATTGTTACAGTTAAATCCGCCGATAAAAAAATTAAAAAAATTATGGCTATTAAAGATCACACAAAAGCCATTGACATTCTGTTAAAAGCTTTGGTTGAACTAGCAGTAATTACTGATTATGCTGAAATCAAAGGGGCTGGCCATCGAATTGTTCAAGGTGGGACTTACTTCAATAAATCAGTAGTTATTGATGCTAATGTACTTAAAAAAATTGAGTCATTAGGAGAATTGGCACCACTACATAATCCAGTTGCAGTAATTGTTATTAAAGCCCTTAATGCTATATTACCTGATATTATTTCTGTAGGAGTATTCGATACGGCTTTTCATCAGTCTTTAGCTGAAGTGGCATATCTGTATAGTATTCCCTTAGAATTATCGCAAAAATATGCAATTAGGAAATATGGGGCTCATGGTACATCTCATGATTATGTTAGTCATCGAGCGGCGGAGATGTTGGACAAACAATATGAGGATTTAAAAATTATTACATTACATTTAGGTGCTGGTGCGTCAATGACAGCGATTAAAAATGGTAAATCATTTGATACATCAATGGGCTTTACACCGATTGCTGGATTAACTATGGGAACACGAGCAGGCGATATTGATATTTCGATCATTACTTATTTAGCGGAAAAACTAAAAATCTCAGAGAAGGAAGTTTTTGAAATATTGAATAAAAAATCAGGTTTACTTGGTTTATCAGGAATTTCTTCAGATTCTCGTGAGATTGAAGATGCGATGGCTACAGATGATCGTGCAAAATTAGCTATGGATATTTTTGTGGATCGCATTATTGGCTATATTGGTTCATACTATGCAAAAATGGGTGGCGTTGATGTTTTGGTATTTACAGCAGGAATTGGTGAAAATTCAGCAATTGTAAGGCAAATGATTATTGACCGATTAAGTTTTTTAGGAATAAAATTAGCACCTGAATTAAATCAAGTTCGAGGTGTTGAGCAAGTTATTTCAACTGACGATTCAACAGCAACCGTTTTATTGATACCTACTAATGAAGAATTGATGATTGCTCGAGATACATTTAAAATTATTTAAAAAAATAACCAAAAATATGAATACTATAAAAATAGTACGTATTTTTGGTTATTTTTAATTATTGCTTAAGTTTATTTGAGTTAAAATACGAACTATAATATTGATTTTTTTGAAATAATGCGGTATTCTATTAAAGGTTTATTTTTATAAATGGAGGATTTTTAAACATATGGCAGGAATAGTAGTGGTCGGTAGTCAATGGGGTGATGAAGGGAAGGGTAAAATAACTAACTTTTTAGCTCAAGATGCAGATGTTATTGTGCGTTATCAAGGCGGTGATAATGCTGGACATACTATTGTATTTAATAATCAAAAATTTGAACTACGTTCGGTGCCTTCAGGGATTTTTGACATTAATAAATTAGCAGTAATTGGTAATGGGACAGTTTTAAATCCGAAATCGTTACTTGAAGAATTAGCATATTTACGATCTCGTGGGGTAGAAACTACTAATTTAAAAATTTCTGATCGGGCACAAGTGCTTTTCTCTTACCATAAGTTATTTGATATCTTACAAGAAACAGCAAAAAAAGAAAATAAAATTGGTACTACTGGTAATGGTATTGGTCCAGCGTATGCCGATAAAATGGCACGAACAGGAATTAGAATGTGTGATTTATTAGACTATGAAGTCTTGGAGCAAAGAATTAAAACTGTTGTTGCTAATAAAAATGAATTATTAACTAAAATTTATAATCATGCGCCTTTGGACGCGGATGCGTTACTTGAAGAATATTATGCCTACGGTCAACAATTAGCGCCATATGTAACTGATACTGCATATCTTGTTGATGAAGCTTTTAAAGCAAATAAACGTGTATTATTTGAAGGTGCTCAAGGTGTTATGTTAGACATTGATCACGGCACTTATCCATATGTAACTTCATCTAATCCCATTGCAGGTGGTGTAACAACTGGCGTTGGAATTGGACCAAATAAGGTAACCGAAGTTGTGGGGGTAGCCAAAGCATATACTTCGCGAGTAGGTGAGGGGCCTTTCCCAACTGAATTAGTTAATGAAATTGGGGATCATATTCGTGAAGTAGGACATGAATATGGTGTTGTTACCCATCGACCACGAAGAATAGGTTGGTTTGATTCTGTGGTTATGCGGCATTCAGCGCGTGTAGCAGGAATTACTAAGTTAGCAGTTAATTGTATTGATGTGTTAACTGGGATTGAAGTTTTAAAAATTGCAACTGCTTATGAATTGGATGGCAAAGAGATTAAGTACTATCCAGCAAGTTTTAAAGACTTAGAGCGAGTTACTCCAATTTATGAAGAATTACCTGGTTGGAATGAAGATATTACTAATATCAAACGGCGCGAAGATTTACCAATCAATGCACAAAATTATTTAAAAAGAATTGAAGCGTTAATCGGTGTTGAAATTGCAACATTTTCAGTTGGGCCAGATCGACAACAAACAAATGTTTTACAAGATGTTTGGACAGGAGAACAGTTATGATTAAACGGTATGCACGCTCTAAAATGACTCAAATTTGGTCGCTAGAGAACCAATATGCTAGTTGGCTTGAGGTTGAAATTGCAGTTGTGGCTGCTTGGAATAAGCAAGGGCATGTGCCAGATGCAGACTATCAACTTATAGCGAATAATGCTAACTTCAACGTAGCACGCATTGCAGAGATTGAAGCGACCACACGGCATGACATGGTTGCGTTTACACGGAACGTTTCTGAAAGCTTGGGTGCTGAAAAAAAATGGATTCATTATGGATTAACTAGTACTGATGTTGTAGATACTGCGCAAGGGTTACGTCTAAAACAAGCAAATAAAATTATCCTAGCAGACTTAGAAAAATACCGAGACGTTATTGGGGAAATGGCAGTTACTTATAAAAATACAGTAATGATGGGAAGAACACACGGTGTTCACGCTGAACCAACGACATTTGGTTTAAAAATTGCACGTTTTTATGCTGAAGCATTACGTAATATTGAACGCTTTAAGCGAACAGCTAAGGCCGTTGAAACAGGTAAATTGTCAGGCGCAGTGGGAACATTTGCCAATGTTCCCATGGAGGTTGAAGAATTTGTTATGAATAAGTTAGGATTAAACTTGCAACCAATTGGTTCTCAAATTTTACCGCGTGACTTACATGCTGATTATATTAATTCTTTGGGCCTAATTGCAACTAGCCTAGAAAATTTTGCAACTGAGATTAGAAGTTTACAACGTTCTGAAATTCATGAAGTTGAAGAAAATTTTGGTAAAGGACAAAAAGGATCATCAGCAATGCCCCATAAACGAAATCCAATTGGTTCTGAAAATATTACTGGATTGGCGCGGGTAGTTAGAGGACATATGCAAACAGCAATGGAAGATATTACTCTTTGGCATGAACGAGATATTTCACACTCAGGAGCAGAACGAATTATTTTACCTGATACAACGATACTAGTTGATTATATGTTACATCGATTTACAAATATTCTGGAAAACTTAGCTGTTTTTCCAGAAACAATGCAACGCAATATGCAACGAACATATGGCTTGATTTATAGTCAGCGGCTTTTACTTAAGTTAATTGATGCAGGTTTAAGTCGTGAACTCGCTTATGACACAGTACAACCATTAACTGCAAAATCATGGGATGAACAAATTCAATTTAGACCATTAGTTGAAAAAAATAAAATTATTCAGCAATATTTAACATCTGCTGATATCGCTGATGCTTTTGATTATAGTTATCATTTAAAAAATGTTGATGCAATTTTTGCGCGTTTGGGGTTGGTTGCCAAATAGTAAAGATAGGGAATTAATTTAATGACAATAAAAATGAATCATGTAGTGCTTACGGAAAGTGAAATTAAAAGTTTAGTTAAGCGTTTAGCAGATGAGATTCGACGCGATTATGTAAATCGGCAACCTATTATGGTGCCAATTATGAAAGGTGCTATTGTTTTTACTGCTGATTTATTGCGTGAGCTAAGCGATATGAAATTTGATTTTGATTATGTTGATGTATCAAGTTATGCACATGGTGCATCAACTGGGGATTTGCAAGTTGAAGTTAATGTAAAAAAAGATATTACTGGACGTGATGTAATCTTAATTGACGAAATTATTGATACCGGATTAACACTCGATTTTTTACAAGCAGAGTTTAAAAAATATGGTGCAAAAACTGTTGCATCGGTAGTGGCGGTTGATAAAAAGGCTGGGCGAAAAGTTGATATTGAAGCGAATTATGTTGGTGCAATCGTACCTAATGAATATTTATTGGGATATGGTATGGATTTAGATGGGAATTACCGTTTTTTACCACAAATTATTGCTATTAAAAATTAATTTTTGATGGTATGTAACTACGTGTTTTAAGAGGAATTTTAATAAATTAATAAAATAACTGAATTGAAGTGCCCCCTGATATTGGATTAAACCCAATATCAGGGGGCACTTCAATTCAGTTATTCAGTAATAAAACATATTATGTTTTTGATAAGATGATTATGATAATCAAAAGCTGTAATTCTTGTTTAATAATTCCAAAGAGTTATTATTTTTGATATTCATTAGCACCCAGTTTAGGTTATAATTAGGTGAAAAATTAAGGAGTAATAAATAATGGCATTTGAAAAACAAGCACAGTTAGTAGGAGATACACGGATATTTGCAGTGCATCCTAAAGTTAAAAAATATGCTTTAATGGATACAGGATTTTTGCAACAAAAGAATGGTTCATTTCAACTACTTCGACAACTTGAACCAGATAAGTCTTTTGAGGAATCATTTAAGCTAAAAATTGTTTTTGCGAAAGATTTATCAGGATTTAAACTTAAAACAGTTAATAGTTTAGGCAATACAGTGGTCAATGTATTTAAGCATGACCGCCAAATAAAAATGGTTGAACAACTTGATTATTATTTAAATGAATTAGTAAATCGTGAAATTTTACTTGAAATTAATTAAAAAAATTAAAAAGAGTTACTTTTATAATAGTTAAAAAATGTTATGATATAAGGTATGAATATATTGTACGTTGGTGGGGATAGAGATACTTTGGTTGGTGTAAAAAGTACAAAATTAACGTAACAATGCTCTCAGACAATGTGCGTATTGCACCGTTACTCAGCGTTAATGAGAATTAAGCGGTTACGATGGAAAGTCGTTGCAAGCAGAGTGGTACCACGTGTAGCGCGTCTCTGTGTGCAAGGACTTTTTTTATATATTTTTATTTATAAGAAAGCGAGTAAATTGATGAAAGAATTAACTTCAGCCGAAATTAGGTCAATGTTTTTAAAGTTTTTTGAATCAAAGGGGCATAGCATTGAACCCTCACAATCATTGATTCCTCATGATGATCCAACTTTACTTTGGATTAATTCTGGTGTTGCAACTTTAAAAAAATATTTTGATGGTTCAGTTGTCCCACAAAATAAACGGATTACAAATGCACAAAAATCAATCAGAACTAATGATATTGAAAATGTAGGTCATACAGCCCGCCATCATACACTATTTGAAATGATGGGTAATTTTTCAATTGGCGATTATTTTAAAGAAAATGCGATTCCTTGGGCATGGGAACTTTTGACGGCAAAAGAATGGTTTGCTATGGATCCGGAAAAACTTTACGTGACAGTTTATCCAAAGGATACTGACGCAAAGGATATTTGGCTTAAGACTGGGGTGCCATTAGATCATATTTTTGAAGTAGAAGATAATTTTTGGGATATAGGACAAGGGCCTTCAGGTCCAGATACAGAAATTTTTTACGATCGTGGTGTTGAATTTGATAATTTAGCAGCTGATGATCCTGAAAATTATCCAGGCGGTGAGAATGAGCGTTATTTAGAAATTTGGAATATTGTATTTTCACAATTTAATCATACACCAGAAGACACTTATGAAGAATTACCTCATAAAAACATTGATACGGGAATGGGCTTGGAACGAGTTGTTTCAGTGTTTCAAAATGCTAAAACTAATTTTGAAACAGATCTATTTTTGCCAATTATTCATACTGCGGAAAAACTAGGATCAGGTGTTAAATATGGCGATAGTGCAGTGACAGACGTTTCATTTAAAGTTATTGCAGATCATGCCCGTGCAGTTACTTTTGCTATTTCTGATGGTGCATTACCTTCAAATGAAGGACGAGGCTATGTTATTCGGCGCTTACTACGACGTGCCGTGTTACATGGTCGTAAATTAGGAATCAATGGTGAGTTTTTAACTAAATTGGTACCGGTTGTTGGTAAAATCATGGCGTCATATTATCCAGAGGTTTTAGAAAATAGTGACTACATTATTAGTGTTGTGGCAGCGGAAGAAAAACGATTTAACGAAACACTTACTGATGGATTAAAGATGTTAAATGAAGTTATTTCTGATACGAAGGCTAAGAATGCTAAAGAAATTAGCGGATTAGTGGCTTTTAAGCTTTATGATACTTATGGATTTCCGTATGAGTTAACAGAAGAATATGCGCAAGATGAAGCATTAACTGTTGATCGCACTGGCTTTGATGTTGAAATGAACGAACAACGTAATCGGGCCCGAGCAGCCCGTAGTGATAATAAATCAATGGGTGTCCAAAGTAAATTACTTACAGATTTACATACACCTTCAAAATACGTTGGTTGGACTGAGTTAAATGTTAATAAGGCTAAATTACTAAATATTATCGAAAATGGCGAACTAGTAAAAAAAGCAACAACTGGCAAAGTTGTGCAAGTTATTTTTGATCAAACACCATTTTATGCGGAAATGGGTGGACAAATTGCTGATCGAGGAACGATTGAAAATGATAATGAAATATTTGGTGAAGTTGTTGATGTTCAACATGCACCAAATGGGCAAAACTTACATACCGTTAAGGTATTAAAAGAATTATCAATTGATACAGATTATCAATTAAGGGTGGATCAAACATTTCATGCGCAAGTATCTAAAAACCATACAGCAACGCATATGTTAGATCAGGCTTTGCGTAATATATTAGGTAAACATACTAGTCAAGCAGGTTCTTTGGTTACACCGGAATATTTAAGATATGATTTTTCTTTCAATGGTGCTGTACCACAAAAGAAATTAGATGAGATTGAAGCATTAATCAACGAAAAAATTAATGCAAGCTTACCAATTGAATGGATTGAAACTGACATTGAATCTGCACAAAAATTAGGTGCAGTTGCGGTCTTTACTGAAAAATATGGAGAAACTGTTCGAGTTGTTTCAATTGGTGACTTTAATGCTGAGTTTGATGGAGGAACACATGCCAAAAATACAAGTGAATTAGGTTTGTTTAAAATTGTAAGTGAATCTGGTATCGGGGCTGGTATACGTCGAATTGAAGCAGTAACAGGAAATGCAGCGTTTAAGCTTATGAAACAACATGAGAGAATGCTAGTGCAAGTTGCACAATTAACGAAAGCGCCTCAATTAACGGATACTGTAAGTAAAGTCCAAATGCTGCAAGAGCAACTTAAAGAACTTGAACGGCAAAATACGAGCTTAGCTACCAAACTAGCTAGTCAAGCCGCTAATGCCATTTTTGATGATGTAAAAACAATTAATGAGCATACTTTAATTGCTGCTAAGATAGACGTAACTGGCATGGATCAATTACGTGCAATTGCTGACGACTGGAAATCTAAGGAAGCATCTGATGTATTGGTTTTAATGGCGCAAACTGGTGCAGAAAAAGTTAATTTAATTGTAGCAATGAGTAAGACTGCAGTTGATAAGAATCTGAAAGCTGGTGATTTGGTAAAAGCGATTGCTCCTATTATTGGTGGCAATGGTGGCGGTCGCCCTGATTTAGCACAAGCAGGTGGTAAAAACCCATCTGGGATTAATGAGGCCTTAATAGCAGCTGCTGACTGGTTAGCACGGTAGTTTTACAAAACTGTAAATATTTGATTTAATTTTAGGGTTTAAGCTATACTTTATTGCTATTTACGTATACAATTACTAGTATTAAAATATATGTCTGGAGGTAGCCAATATGAGTTCATTAGATGAAACAACATTGTTTAATTTTGGAAATGCGCAACCTAAAGATGTGCATGAAACATTAGAAACAGTATATGCGGCACTAGAAAGCAAAGGGTACGATCCAATTAATCAAATTGTTGGTTATTTAATTTCTGGTGATCCGGCTTACATCCCTCGTTTAAACGATGCCCGTAATTTAATAAGAAAGCATGAGCGTGATGAAATTATAGAAGAGCTTGTGAAGAGTTATTTAAAAAAATGACACGATTATTAGGTTTAGATGTGGGTTCGAAAACAGTTGGAGTGGCAGTTAGTGATATAATGGGATGGACTGCGCAAGCTGTTGAAATTATCCAGATTAATGAAGAAGAAAAAGAATTTGGTATTGATCGTATGAAGGAGCTAGTTACACAGTATCAGCCAACTGGGTTTGTGTTAGGATTACCTAAAAATATGAATAATACACTTGGGCCACGTGCACAAGCAGCGCAGGACTATGGCGATTTGTTAGTTAAAACATTTGACTTACCAATTGATTTTATTGACGAACGATTAACGACTGTTGAAGCGGAACGGATGTTAGTTGAAGAAGCGGATACATCACGTAAGAAACGGAAAAAAGTAATCGATAAACTGGCAGCTAGCCTAATTTTACAAAATTATTTGGATGCCGGCGGAAAATTAACGAAAGCATGAGGAAATAACATGGCAGAAGAACCAAAAGAACAATTAATCACATTAGTTGATGAACAAGGAAATGAACAACTTTTTAATGTGTTGTTTACTTTTGATTCAGATGATTATAAAAAATCATATATCTTACTTTATCCTGAAGGAACTGAAGAAGATGAAGAAGTTGATATTCAGGCATTTTCGTTTAATCCTAATGAAGATGGCGAAGCTACTGAAGGTGAATTAGAACCAATTGAAGATGATGAAGAGTGGGCTATGGTGGAAGAAGTTTTAAATACTTTTTTAGCCGACGATAATAATTTTGAGGCTTAATTAGCGTTCATTCGTAATTTTTAATGGTTAAACTTAAGAAAGCTAGGCAAAGTAATTGCGCTAGCTTTCTTTTTATTTTTAGGAGGATAATAATGAACGTTTATGCAATTACAATTGTTAATCAGACCTTTATTGATGAAACGTCAGAACCATTTTTTGATGTAATAACTTTTTTAGCTAAGTTAACAAATACGCAAAGTCAAGATGTGCACTTCTTAAAAGAATTGGCAACTAGGACACAAATTACCCCAGCATACTCAATTGGTAATGAGCGTGTTATTGAAAAAGTGATGAAGGTCATTGATATATACGAATTAGTTGATCAAATTAGCTTTGGTGATGACGAGTATCCAGAGGTTAATAGCCGCCAAATCGTACCACCAAAAGCCATAAAGTTAGACGAGTTTTTATCAACTTATTTTGGCGATTTTGTTCTTGAAGATGAATGATACGAACGTTAGTTTGAAAAAAATTAGTTTTTAAAGTATACTTACCTTAAACATAGGACGAATTTTATGGTAAAAATGATTAAGAGGTGGCTTAATGGCGCGTGAAAGTAAGCAAGTTGATGTTTTACGAGTGATTTATGAAAAACAAACCAATCAAGGATATCCACCAACTGTGCGTGAAATTGGTGAAGCTGTCGGCTTATCTTCGACTTCAACAGTTCATGGGCATCTAGATCGATTGCAGAAAAAAGGGTATCTTAAAAAGGATCCAACTAAACCACGAGCAATTGAAATTACTGATGAAGGACTAACGCTTTTAGGGATTTCTAATAATCAGGGGAAAATTCCGGTTATCGGTGTTGTGACTGCTGGGACACCAATTCTTGCTGTTGAAAACCAAGCTGATGATTATTTTCCATTACCTGATAATTTAATACCTTATGATGGTGACCTATTTATGCTGAATGTTCATGGGACATCGATGATTAATATTGGCATTTTAGATGGTGATCAAGTAATTGTTAAAAAGCAAGACTACGCTGAAAATGGTGAAATTGTAGTTGCGATGACTAATGATGATGAGGCAACTGTTAAGCGTTTCTTTAAAGAAAACAACTATTTTAGATTACAACCAGAAAATGATGATATGGCCCCAATTATTTTAGAAACAGTTACTATTTTAGGTAAAGTTGTTGGGTTATATCGAAGCGAAGTATATTAATTACTACTTGAATAAAGTGGAGGATATGATTGATGGAACCAGAAAAATTAAGAAAACGGATAAATGAATTAGCTGCTAAGAAGAAAAAAGAAGGTTTGTCTGAAACAGAGGAAGTGGAACGTGCCGCGTTAAGAGCAGAATTTTTAGCTAATTTCCGCCAAGCTTTTCGATCACAAGTTGAAATGATGCAAGTTTTTGATAAGGCTGGAAAAGAAGTTACCCCAGAAAAAGTACGAGAAATTCAAAGAAAGAAGGGGCTTCGTGACGATTAACTCTTTTTTTATTATGAATAATAAAGTACACTGAAAGATGAAGTTTTTTATTTAGGAGAATAGTACATGGTATCAACTGGAATTATGGTATTAGCAGTGATTATTGCACTCGTTATTGGTGTTGTGGGTGGTTTTTTTATGGCTCGCAAATATATGGAAACATATTTGAAAAAAAATCCACCTATTTCTGAAGAAATGATTCGTTCCATGATGATTTCGATGGGGCAAACACCTTCACAAAAACGTTTAAACCAAGTTATGGCATCAATGCGTAATCGGAAAGATTAGTGGAATAAAATGCTAGTTAATAGCATTAAACAAAGAAAATGAATGACGAAATTTTAATAAATTTCGCCATTTTTTTATTAGAAACTAAACTTACGATCGACAGATTGTAGCTTTTGGTTAAATAGCGCTACCATAAAAGCACCACAAAAAAGAAGAAATGATAACACGTTCTCTTTGTAGTGCCCGCATACTATTTTAAATATATGCTATAATAAAATTTAATTTTTTGGTTTGGGATCAATATAGATATAATTAGGATCGAGTTCGTGATCTAGTGCATCAAAGGATGTTTGTAATTTGTTAGTAAATTCTTCGATGTTTTCCTCAGTTAGTTTTTCACCACGATTAACATAAATAGGTTCACCAAAATTAAGACTAACATTATTTCTTTTGAATAAGTTACGAAATTTAACTGGGCCTTGATATACGATAGGGACCACTGGTTTACCTGATAGTTTAGCAATCATCATAACTCCTGATTTTAATTCGCTACTGTGTCTTGAACCTGAAGGAAACATAATTAGACCCAAACCGTGTTTCAGATTTTTGGTGGGTGTTTTAATCACTGAAGGTCCAGGATTACTACGATCAACTGGAAAAGCATTTGCATGGACTAAGATCCAACGTAAGATGGGATTTTTAAATAATTCGATTTTAGCCATAAAGCTAAATTTTAATGGAGCTGCTGCTAAAGCAAAATAAATAGGATCCCACCAGGTTCGATGTGGACCAGCTAAAATGAAGCTACCAGATGGTAGTTTTTGGTAATTTTTAACCATTGGCTTACCATTGATTAAATAAAGAATCCAACGAGCTACGACTCGAATGAATGAATAAAACATATAAAAGTACTCCTTATATTTGATTCCATATACTGTGTTAAGTATGCAAAATTTATTAAATTAAAGCAAGTAGGTAACGTATGACAGATATCCAATTATTACCAGATGAACGAATTGATCAATTATATAGTCAGACAGTGAAAATCATCCAAAGTTCTAGTGTCTTTGCGTTTTCTCTAGATGCGGTATTATTGGCTATGTTTGCAAAAGCTAGTAAAAGTACAAAAAGCTTAACGGTTGATTTGTGTGCAGGCAATGGAGCTGTGGGCCTTTTTTTTGCGCATAAAACAAATGGTCAGATAGTTGAAGTTGAGATTCAACCACGCTTAGCAGATATGGCGAAACGCTCAATCAGTTTAAATCATCTTGAAAGTAAAATGCAAGTTTTAAATATTGATTTAGCTGATTCATTAAAATACTTGCACCATGATAGTATCGATACCGTTCTATGTAATCCACCTTATTTTACGGATTTGCCTAAATCTGTTAAGAATCCGAATCAATTCTTAGCAATTGCACGACATGAAATTAAAACTAATTTAGAAATGATATGTAAGGTTACTAGTCAATTATTGAAAACTAACGGTAAAATTTACATGGTGCATCGACCAGACCGGTTGCTTGATATTATTACAACTATGCAAAAATTCAACTTGGCTCCTAAACAAATTCAATTTGTACATTCAAAAAAAAATAAAGAGGCTAATATCGTTTTGATTGAAGCTATCAAAAATGGCCAACAAACTGGCCTACGAATTATAAAGCCGTTGATAGTTTATGAAGATGATGGCCAATACACAAGCGAAGTTCATGAGGCACTTTATGGAAAAACTAAATAAATCATATTATATGTATGTGTTATTGACAGCTGATAATACTTTATATACTGGTTTTACAGATGATGTAGCCAAGAGATTTAAAGCACATCAAGAATTTAGGGGAGCTAAATTTACTAAAATTAAGCGCAAACACCCCTTAAAGTTAATCTATAGTGAACAATTTGCAACGAAAGAAGCTGCTTTATCAGCTGAATGGCATTTTAAACACCAAACACGGCAACAAAAGGTCGCCTATTTAGCAAGTAAAGAAGTTTATATCTAAAACAAAAATTAAGTCTTGTATAGAACTTTAAATTTTGATAAAATAATTATCGGTTGTTAAATGCCAATTCACACCTAAGCCAATACTGACTAGGTTGCGAGCGATCGTCTAGCAGTAAATGCGGGTTAGGGAGGAATAAACACTTTTTTGGAGGAAATAACTCATGTCAGTTATCTCAATGAAACAATTACTTGAAGCTGGTGTCCACTTTGGTCACCAAACACGCCGTTGGAACCCAAAGATGAAAGAATTTATCTTTACTGAACGTAACGGTATTTACATTATTGATTTACAAAAGACTGTTAAGCTAGTTGACCAAGCGTATAATTATGTACGCGATGCAGCACGTGATGGTGCTGTCGTTCTTTTTGTAGGAACTAAGAAGCAAGCGCAAGATGCGATTGCTGAAGAAGCAACTCGTGCAGGTCAATATTTTGTCAACCACCGTTGGTTGGGTGGTACTTTAACTAACTGGAAGACAATCCAATTAAGAATTGACCGTTTAAAAGAATTAAAAGCTATGGCTGAAGATGGTACTTTTGATCGTCTTCCTAAGAAAGAAGTCGCTTTACTTATTAAGCAAACTGCTAAATTAGAAAAATTCTTGGGTGGTATTGCTGATATGCCTAAGATTCCTGATTTATTGTTTGTAGTTGATCCTCGTAAGGAACAACTTGCAGTTCAAGAAGCTCACAAACTTAACATTCCAATCGTGGCAATGGTTGATACTAATGCTGATCCAGATGATATTGATGTTAAGATTCCATCAAATGATGATGCTATTCGTGCGGTTCGTTTAATAACTGCTAAGATGGCTGATGCTATCATTGAAGGTAATCAAGGTGAAGACCAAGTTGATGAAAGTTCATTTGGTGCTGATGATTCAGTCGAATCAATTGAAGAAATTGCCGCTGTAGTAGAAGGCGACAACCAAGCTAAGTAATATTTAGTAGCTAATTAGGCTGCCACATTAGTTGCCGGTTAATTTTGGCCGAACCAATCGTGGTGGCTTTTTTTGAGAAAAAATAGTGTGTGTTGATAAATTTAAACTGCTATTTTTTAAAATTTAAGGTACAATATATAAAGATAAATAAAACTTAAGGAGATTTAACTACTCATGGCTATTACTGCTGCTCAAGTTAAAGAATTACGTGAAAAAACTGGTGTTGGTATGATGGATGCTAAGAAAGCCTTAGTTGAAGTTGATGGTGACATGCAAAAAGCAATCGATGTATTGCGTGAAAAGGGAATGGCAAAGGCTGCTAAAAAGGGCGATCGCATTGCTGCTGAAGGAATGACTTATGTTACTGTTAAGGATAACTTTGCCGCAATCGTTGAATTAAATTCAGAAACTGATTTTGTTGCTGGTAACAAAGAATTTAATGATTTACTACATGCTGTTGCGAATGCAATTGTTGAATTCCGGCCAGCCAATGTTGAAGCTGCTTTAGCTTTACAAGTTTCAGAAAATGAAACGCTTAATGAAATGATTATTCATACAACTCAAATTACTGGTGAAAAAATTACTCTTCGTCGTTTTGCAATCGTTGAAAAGAACGATACTCAAAACTTTGGTGCATATTCACACATGGGTGGCCGAATTTCATCACTTGTTTTAATTGATGGGGCTGATGCTGAAACTGCTAAGGATGTTGCGATGCACGTTGCTGCTATTAACCCACAATTTGTTTCACGTGAAGAAGTTCCAGCTGAAGTTGTTGCTCATGAAAAAGAAGTTCAAATGAATGCTGAAGATATGGCTGGTAAGCCAGACAATATTAAAGAAAAAATTGTTGAAGGTCGTTTGAACAAGTTCCTTTCAGAAATTTCATTAGCTGATCAAGCTTTTGTTAAAGATGGTGACCAAACTGTTGCCAAGTTTGTTGCTTCTAAGAATGGAGTGCTTAAATCATTCGTCCGCTACGAAGTTGGTGAAGGTATTGAAAAGAAAAATACTGACTTCGTTGCTGAGGTTATGGGTCAAATTAACTAATTTTTGGTATTGCCAAGAGGCGCGCAGTGGCGCACCTCTTTTTTTTAAAAAATATAAAATATTCAAGTCGATACACCAAAGGAGCATTAAAAATAAATGGCAGATATTAAATACAAGCGGGTTTTAATGAAATTAAGTGGTGAAGCACTCGCTGGTGATCAAGGTCGAGGTATTAACCCTATTTTTGTTAAGCAAGTAGCTGAAGAAATTAAAGAAGTGCATGATTTAGGTGTAGAAATAGCAATTGTAGTTGGTGGTGGCAATATGTGGCGTGGTGAAGCCGGTGCTGAACTTGGAATGGAACGTTCACAAGCTGATTATATTGGTATGTTAGGGACAGTTATGAATGCTTTAGCATTACAAGATAGTTTGGAAAACGTTGGGGTACCAACTCGGGTACAAACATCAATTGAAATGCGCCAAATTGCTGAACCGTATATTCGCCGTAAGGCTGTTCGCCACTTGGAAAAAAATCGAATAGTGATATTTGCTGCGGGAACAGGTTCTCCATATTTTTCAACAGATACAACTGCTGCATTGCGAGCTGCCGAAATAAATGCAGATGCGATATTGATGGCGAAAAATGGTGTTGATGGTGTATATTCAGCTGATCCTAAAACAAATCCAGATGCTGAAAAGTTTGAGACATTAACACATTTGGATATTTTAAATAAAGGCTTACAAGTAATGGATTCGACTGCTAGTTCGTTATCAATGGATACTGATATGCCATTAATTGTGTTTAATTTTAATGAAACAGGCAATATTAAACGAGTTGTTGAAGGAGAAAACATCGGAACTACGGTTAAAGGAGAGTAAAAAATGGTAAATGCTATTATTAATGATGCAAAAGAACGGATGGAAAAAGCAGGTGAAGCACTTCAACGTGAGTTACAAAATATTCGTGCAGGGCGTGCTAATGTTAGTATTTTAAATCGAGTTGAAGCAGATTACTATGGTGTTATGACACCGATCAACCAAATGGCTGCAATTCAAATTCCTGAAGCACGAGTACTTTTAATTACACCATATGATAAAAGTTCGCTTGATGCAATTGAACATGCTATCTATGCTTCGGATTTGGGTTTAACACCATCAAATGATGGCTCAGCCATCCGTTTAGTAATTCCACAGTTAACTGAAGAACGTCGTAAAGAATTAGCCAAAGAAGTTAAAGGTCAAGCAGAAAATGCAAAGGTTGCAGTTAGAAATATTCGTCGGGATGCTATGGATACATTAAAGAAGCAACAAAAAGCTAGTGATATCACTGAAGATGAATTACGGCATTTAGAGGAACAGGTACAAAAGGCAACTGATGTAGCAACTAAAAATGTTGATGCAATTGCTAAGGTAAAGGAAGAAGAGTTATTAACAATTTAATTTTTCTGATAATTAATAACTAAAATTTCTAAAATGTAAAGATGAGATTAATAACAAGAGAATTTTTTTGTTGAGTCTTTATCTTTACATTTTTAATTTACAATCGTAAACTAAATTAAAAAGTTCAGTGGAGGATGATATGAATAACTTAATGGCTGAAAGTGAATGGAGTTTGATGCGAGTACTTTGGACAATTAGTAGTGCAACAAGTAAGCAATTAACTAATATCATGTTTCAAAAAAAAGAATGGAGTTCGTCCACTACTAAAACAATTTTAAAACGTTTACAAGATAAAGGTTTAGTCACACATAATGGTGAGAACCGCAATCGCATTTATACACCATGTGTTGAGGAAAAAGTAATGATGGCTAGTAATTTAAGTAATTTATTGCATGATATGTGTTCGATGAAGGTTGGTGATAGTTTAGTTACTGCACTTACTAAGTGTGAATTAAGTCAAACAGATATTAAAAATTTGATTAATCTACTACAAGAAAAAGCAATTAAGGCCCCTAAAACGATTGCTTGTGATTGCTTACCGGAACATTGTCATATGAATTGTGATTAATTTAAAAATGAAAGAGAGTTTAAATGGCTAAGAACAAATTATCTAAAGCCGAGTTAAAAGCATTAATTAATGATTTGAGCGGACATGATGTTACTAAAGCGAACCTGCAGCATGAGAAGAATTTTGAGCATGAAGAGCTATCAAATTTTAAATTCATTGATTATAAAGAAAAATTAGCATTTAAAAATACTAATGCTGAGAATCACGAATCGCAAATAATAAAAATTAGTTTTAAATTGAAGGTGGCTATGTTATGTAGTTTACCAATTATTTTGTTAATACCCCAGGTTAAGCAATACTTACCAATTAATATGTTGCCTAATCAATATCAACAGATAGCATTAATGTTTTTTAGCACAATTTTAATTGTATACTGTGGATCAATTTTTTTTAAAAAAGCATTTCTTGAAATCAAAAATAGCCAACCAAGTACAATGTTATTACTTAGCTTAAGCTTAGTAATTCTATTTGGCTATAATCTTTTTGTAAGTTACTATGCAATTATAGGTGATACTTATCAAATTGCTTTATTTTGGCAGTTAGCCTTGATCATTGTCATTAGCTTATATAACGTGTTACTTAAAGTAAAACACAAAAAACAATTAGATTCTTACCGTAATAAACAAGTTATATTACCAGAAAAGATGTTTAAAAAGACGCCACAACAAACTTTAATTGAGATAGATAGTCACGCAGCTAGAATTGGTGATGTAATTGAAATAGAGCCTCATCAAATAGTCCCCATTGATGGAGTTATTATTAGTGGAGAAACAATCGTTGATGAAAGTAATATTACTAATAATAATTTACAAGTAATTAAGAAAAGCAATCATACACTATTGGCTGGCACCGTCAACGGTATTGGTAAGGTTGAAATTCAAGTTATACGTCCACAAAATATGAGCTATTATTATCAATTACAATATGAATTATTGAAAACACAAAAAACTATAAAACCATTGCCACCGTTTTGGTGTAAAGGTTTATTTTACTGGCAAATTCTAATCAGTGTTATTTCATTTATCATGAGCAAATTCAACACTAGTGTTGAACAATCTTTAAGTGTAATGACTACGGTTTTATTACTAGGATTACCTAATATAATTTATGAGCTTAAACAGGTAACTAATTATAAAGTTTTAAAGAATTTATTTGAGCAAGGAATTATGATCTTTAACAGTGATGTTTTTAAACTTTTAGAAGATATTGATTATGCATTAATTGATAAAACAGGGACGTTAACTGAAGGAACATTTAAAATTCGTTCACTTAGAGCCGTTAGCGATGATTATAGTGACAATGATATTTTAGCAATAATGGCAACACTTGAAGTTCATTCAAAGCATCCATTGGCCAAATCAATTTTAAGGCGAGCTAAAGAAACCAACGTTAATTTAATGCACGCAACAGAACTAGTAGGATTACCGGGGATTGGTATTGCAGGGGTAATTAATAATGAACGGTTCGCAATCGTGGCTGTTGATTATTTGAAGGAACATGCATTAGCGTTTGATCAAAATTATTTTGATAAATTAACTGCCGCAGGGAATTCAGTTAGTTATTTAATAACAAATGAAAAAGTAATTGGGATTGTTGCACAAGGTGATGTGATAAAACCAACCGCCACAAAATTGGTCAATGGTTTAAAACAATTATCCATCATTCCTATCATGTTAACAGGGGATAATAATACTATGGCACAAATTGTGGCTAAAACATTGGGAATTAAACAGTTTAATGCGCAATTAAAGCCACAAGACAAGCTTAAATTTGTCGAAACAGTTCAAAAAAAAGGTCGAGTGCTAATAATTGGAGACGGTCAAAATGACCAAGTCGCATTTAATCAAGCTGATATGCGAGTCATAATGGGCCTTGACTATCAAATGGATAATATAAAGGCTGATGTAGCACTATTAAACTCCGAAGCCACCGATATTTTGAAACTATTTAAAATGGGACGCTGGGCTAAGCATCGATCTACATTGGCAACTATGCTAGGAATTACATATCATCTATTGATTGTTATAATGATTTTTGGATTGAGTTTTATAATAATTCCAAGTCCAATAATGGGTGTAATAATTTCAATAATGATTACGTATTTATTAACTTATAATATGAAAAAGTTAACTGTAGAGACAAGTAAAAAAAATTAAAAAATATCAAAAAAAAGCTTGCAAAAGCGCTTTCATTAATGCAATATAGAATTATTGAGTTCTTCATATTTAGAAGAAAACATTTGAGAGAGAAGGGAATTTTTTTAGCATGGCGAAAGACAAACTTATTGGAGTTGACCTTGGTGGTACAACTATTAAATTTGCAATCTTAACAGATAATGGTGAGATTCAACAAAAATGGAGTCTTAAAACTAATATTTTAGATAATGGTTCACATATTGTACCAGATATTATTGAATCAATTAATCATCATTTAGATTTATATAAATTAGACAAAGAACGCATTATTGGAATTGGAATGGGAACACCAGGAACTGTTGATATTGAGGCTGGTACTGTTTCAGGAGCCTTTAATCTAAGTTGGGGTACTGATGTTAAGCAAAATGTTAAAGCAGATATTGAAGCAGCCACAGGGTTAACATTAGTCATTGATAATGATGCTAATGTTGCTGGGCTAGGTGAACAGTGGCGTGGTGCCGGTGATAATGCGGCAGATGTGGCCTTTATTACTCTTGGAACCGGTGTTGGTGGTGGCCTAATTGCTAACAGTGAGCTGATTCACGGTGTCGGTGCTGGTGGAGAGGTTGGTCACATGATTGTTGAGCCAAATGGTTATTTATGTACTTGTGGTAATCATGGCTGTTTAGAACAATATGCATCAGCTACCGGAGTTGTACATTTAGCACATGACTTTGCTGAAGCATACGCAGGTGATTCAAAATTAAAGGCTTTAGCTGACAATGGTGAAGAGGTTACTTCAAAAATTGTGTTTGATTTAGCTAAAGAGGGTGATTACTTAGCTAATGAAGTCGTTAATAAGGTTGCTTACTACTTAGGCTTTGCTTCTGCAAATATTTCCAATATTTTAAATCCCGCATCAGTAGTTATTGGTGGCGGTGTTTCGGCAGCTGGTGAATTTTTGCGTTCACGTGTTGAAAAACATTTTGCTAAATTTGCTTTTCCAACGGTTAGAACTACAACTAAAATCAAGTTAGCTAAACTTGGCAATGATGCAGGTGTAATTGGTGCTGCATCATTAGCACGTAAATAAAAATATAAAGGAACAATGACACTTGTGATTTGTTCCTTTTTGATTATAAAATAGTTTTTAGAAAATGAGGAATATAATAATGACATTGAATATTATTGCAATTATAATTTTGCTTGCATGGGGTGGATATATTTTGTACTGGTATTTAGCAGGGAGAAATGCTGCTAAATATGTAAAACAAGAAGAATATGTTGGCCTTATGCATACCAGTCAAATTATTGATTTAAGGGAAAAGGATGAATACCGACGCAGTCATATTATGGGGGCTCGTAATATTCCTTTTTCAATTTTTAAACAAAGTTATAATGGAATTCGTAAAGATAAATCAGTATTGTTGTATGATACAACAACCCGTATGTCAACGCGTGCTGCGATTACTTTGAAAAAGGCAGGATATCAGGATATTGTGATTTTAAAGGGTGGATTTACTGGATGGACCGGTAAAAAAGCAAATAAAAATGGATAATTGTGCTATGCAAAAAGCGGTTGGGGTCAGTGCACCCCAGCCTTTTTTATTTTGTTAAGGCCAGGATTAGAGATATGTTGTCTTTTTAATTAAACGTGTATAATAATTGATAATTAAGAAATCATAGAATGAGGAAGGGTGGGCTTAATGACTAATAATATTAAGATGGCAGATGGAACAACTATCACATATGATTTTTATCCAAAACGTGGAGCAAAAATAATTTTGTTACTTCATGGCAATGGTGGATCACGCCATTATTTTGAGCAACAGTTACAAATATATCGTACAAATTTACAAGTGTTAGTACCAGATAGTCGGGGGCATGGGGGCTCAACAAATACGCAATCTAAGCTGACATTTATGCAAATTGTCAATGACATTCATACACTACTATTAACCTTAAAAATCGAAAAAGTAATTATCGTCGGTTTTAGTGATGGTGCAAATTTAGCGATGCTTTTTACGAAGCATTTTCCGAATATGGTTGAAAAATTAGTATTGAATGCAGGCAATATTAATTTACAAGGTGTACGACTTAGTGGCTTGCTTGTTGATTATGTAGCTTACTTTATGTTAAAAATCTTTAGCTTACTATTTACTAGTTTAAGAAGAGTTGCACAACAAAAGCAATTATTGGTACAATCACCAAAGATGTCTTGGGAGGATTTAGCACAAATTTCAGTACCAACCCTAGTTGTAGCTGGTTCATTGGATATTATCAAAAAACAACATACTAAACAAATTGCTGCGAATATTCCAGATAGTAATTTAAGAATTGTTCCGGGTGTTGGACATACATTTGGCGCTAAATTTCCAATCAGATTTGCAATTATGGTTATGGATTTTATACAGGAGTAGATAGGGATTTTATGCAAAAGATGAAGGTGTTATTACAAAGATATGCTAAAGTATTTGAGGGAATATTTTTAATTGCAGTTTCAATTGCCATTTTAGTTGAAGTTATTTCAATTAGTAAGACAATATCACCAGCCATCTTAGTAGATAAGTTTGGTGATGTTTCGTTTATCAAGTTAGTGGCTGTAGTAATGATTGGGCTAATTGGCGTTTCGCCCATGCTTGGTTATGATATGTTATTAAATAAAACACTTAACAATAAGTTAAACTTGAGATATTTATTTGAAACAAGTTGGGTTATTAATACAATTAATAATTTGGCCGGCTTTGGTGGTTTTGTAAGTGTCGGATTACGAACAGAGTTTTATGGTAAAAAAAATAATAATAAATTATTCGCAAAAACTTTAACACGTCTATTCATGTTTATTATGTCAGGCTTATCAATTTATAGTGCTATCGCACTATTATTAGTTATTTGCGGTTATGCTAATCATTATGTTCAACAATACTGGATTTGGTTGGTAGGCGGTAGTTTATACATTCCAGTAGTATGGTTGACATCTAGCCTTAAAAAAAATGTTATTACAAAGAGTTTTAAGTTAAAAATAACAGGAATTTCAGTTCTTGAATGGACTGGTGTGGTGTTAACTTTTTTTACTGCCGGTTGGGCCTTAGGAATTCCAATTAATATTGTTCAAATGTTACCAATTTTAATTGCTGCGACCATCATTGGAATTGCATCATTAATTCCCGGATCAATTGGTAGTTTTGATGTGATTATGATTTTAGGATTGAGTGACTTAGGCTTGCCACGAGAAACAGCAATTGCGTGGTTATTACTGTATCGCATTGCGTATTATATTATTCCTTTTATTATTGGCCTAGTATTACTAATTCATAATTTTGGAGCTACTTTTAGCGAACGTTATAATGATGTACCAAAGCAGATGATAATGACTATTGGCCATGGTATTGTTACGGTATTACTATACTTCTCAGGCGTTATGATGATTGTATATGCAACCATACCGAATGCCTTTGAACGATGGCATTGGTTGAGTGCAGTAAATCCATGGTCGGCTAATTTAATTTACGAATTTCCAAATATTTTGTTGGGTTTTATGTTATTGATGGTAGCTCGTGGGATAGCATCAAAGGTTAAACGTGCTTTGATACCAACTGTGATTGTTCTATTAGTAACTATGGTTTATATGTTTGTACGAGAAGCAGCATATGTATCTGTTACCTTTACTATGGTCCTTTTAATTTTAGTATTATTAGTTCGTAAGCGATTATTTCGGCAACAATTTATATATTCTTGGGAAGCTCGTACTGTTGATAGTTTTATTTGGGCATTGCTAGTTGTTTTGTATATTTTTTTGGGCGTGTACAGTTTACCAGGGATAAAACATCATCATTCGCATATTCGCCATCATATTGAATTTATTTTATTTCCAAATGCCAAAATTTGGTTAAGCGGTTTGTTAGCCATTTTAATTGTGACAAGTTTTGTCTTCATATTAGAACGTTATTTGGAAGGTCATCGAATTATAGTGGGTGTTGATTATTTAAGTGGAAAAACCAGATTAGCTAATCTTCTTAACCAGTTTAAGGGAAATGCAACTAGTCAATTAGCCTATCTAGGAGATAAGAGATTGTTTTTTTATCAAAATAATAATGGTGAAGACACAGTTGTAATTCAATTTAGACGATTAAATAGTAAATTATTAGTAATGGGTGATCCATTTGGTAACGCCCCTGATTTTCCAGCAGCAATGCAAGCATTTATCCACGATTCTGATCATTTAGGCTATACGCCAGTATTTTATGAAGTATCGCAAGAAATTGCAATGCTAGCACATGAATATGGTTACAATTTTATTAAAATGGGCGAGGAAGCCCACGTTGATTTACCATCGTTTAGCTTGCAAGGCGGCAAACGACGGACACAAAGAACGATTGTTAATCGCTTCAAACGTGATAACTATCACTTTGAAATTATTAAACCACCATATTCGGAAGAATTCTTGGATCAATTGAATAAAATTTCTGATCAATGGTTACAAGGACGGCGAGAAAAGGGTTTCTCACTAGGTTTTTTCAAGCGCGATTATTTACAAAAAGCACCAATTGCAGTTATAGTTGATGAAAATAATAAGATATGTGCTTTTGCTTCTATCATGTCAAGTGATGACCATTGTGAAATATCAGTCGACTTAATGCGTTTTGGTTATGATGCACCAGGTAGTACGATGGATTACATGTTTATTAACTTATTTGAAAAAATGCAAGTTCAAGGGTATAAAACATTTAACTTAGGAATGGCTCCATTAGCTAATGTTGGGCAATATTACCAAAGTTTTTCAGAGGAACGAATTGCTAATTTAGTTTACCAGTTTGGTTCTAATTTTTACTCATTTCAAGGATTGCGCAATTTTAAAAGTAAATATGCGGATAGTTGGGAACCGCGCTATACTTCATATTCAAAATATAATTCAATTTTATATGTTATGATAGCTTTATTGATTGTTGATAATCAACCAATTGATGAAATTGAGATTCCAGTGAAATTTGAATAAATATTTGCTAAGGGGTTGTAGTATACCCCTTTTTTTGTATCTTCATCTGATAATAAATTAGCCGATTTACTGCGATTTTAAATATGTTTGATTAATTAATTGGCAATTAGAGTGCTAGTTTATTATGCTATACTTAGTTGTACATATTATGGCGGAGGACACTTATGACAAAGGTATATTTTGTAAGACATGGCAAAACTGAGTGGAACTTGGAAGGACGATACCAAGGTGCTAATGGGGATTCAAATTTATTGCCAGAAAGCTACAGTCAAATTAGTCAATTAGGCCAATATTTAAAAACAAGTAAAATAAAATTTAACCATGTTTATGCTAGCCCGATTAAACGAGCTCGGCAAACAGCTTTAGGACTATGGCCATATTTAAATGGAAATCCTAATTTATCACTTAGAAGTGGTTTAAAAGAATTTGCATTGGGGAGTTGGGAAGGCCAATCTTTTGAATGGGTTAAGGATAAATATCCGATATTATATGAAGGATTTCGGTATAATCCACAATTATGGGATGGTTCAAAAATTGGTGCTGAATCTTTTGAAAGTGTTATGCAACGCTTTGGTGATACGGTTAAACTAGCAGTCAATAATCATGATAATGATGCTAATCTATTATTTATTTCACATGGAGCAGCAATTACAGCAGGTATTGGTTCACTTTTAGGAACCCCATTAGCAGATATTCGTGCACGAGGGGGCATTAGTAATACATCATTGACTGTTTTAGAAACCACTGATAATCAAATTTTTACAGAAATAGTTAGAAATCAAACAAATTATTTAACTGCTGAACAAACGGCTAATGATACAATTTAAATTAGTTAGGAATTAAATATGAAAAAGCAAAGAGAAATTTTAGAAAAAAAAATCAAACAAGAGATACATATATTAATTGGAGCGATTGATAAAAATCCACGTGATTGGCGTAACTATAATGATTTAGCTATTTTATTGACTAAGATGGGAAATTATCCGGAAGCGGAAGAATTACTTATGAAATCTTTTGGTCAAGTTGAGAAAAATGATAACAATGGCCATGAAAATTTACAATATACTTTAGGTACTGTCTACTATTCAGCAGGTGAATATCAAAAGGCATGGGGGATTTTTAATCAGTTAACAGATGCAGATTTGAAAGGTGAAGCTTTAATTATGCTAGCCCAAACAATGCAACAAATGGGAGATTTTCAACATGGGTTGGTATATGCAATAACTGCTCTAGAGATAAACCCAAATGATGTTGCGTTGAATAATTTGATAGCTGATATGTTACTTGCACTTGGTGATTTTAAGCAAGCCCAAACTTATTATCAAAAAGTGCTAAATTTAGACGCTAAAAACAGCATTGCCCTTTTTGGGAGTGGATTGGTCGCGTTAGTTTTAGGCCAAGATTCACAAGACTATTTTAAAACGCTTAAGCAATCTGATATAGAGTATTTTACTAAAAATAAACAACGGGTAGATGATCTAATCAAGATGATTAATCAAAAGAGTTAGGAGGAGACATTCAGGTGCAAGAGCAACAATCCATGACGACAGAATTTTATTTTGTTGGTAAAATGCATTCAATTTTTTTTGAAGCTCAGGATAGCTTTTATAAAGTAGGAGCCTTTTCAGTTGAAGAAAATAATTTTGAATGGCACGAACCAGAAATTGTCGTAACTGGAAGTTTTGGTGATCTTCAAGAAGGAATGACTTATCGAATTATTGGCCATTTAGTAAAACATGCACGTTATGGACAACAATTTCAAGTTACTAGTTATCAAAATCAAGGTACTAGTACTGAAAATGGCCTAATTAATTATTTATCGAGCCCACTTTTTCAAGGTATTGGCAAAAAAACTGCTCAAAAAATTGTTGAATTATTAGGGGTAGAGGCAATTTCTTTAATTTTAGCTGATCCGAGTGTCTTAACGCCACTTAAATTAAAAAAAGATAAATTAACCAGTTTTGTTGAGCAATTGCAAAAAAATAATGGAATTGAACAAATAATTATTGGCTTAGCACAATTTGGCTTTACCGCTAATATGGCTACAACTATTTATGAAACTTATCGGGATGATGCATTGAAAATAATTAAAGACAATCCTTATCAGTTAGTTGAAGATATTGAGGGGATTAGTTTTCAAAAAGCTGATCAAATTGCACAACTTGTGGGAATTCCACTAGATGCGGATATTAGAATTGGTGCTAGTATAATTAGTGTTTTAACTAGTCAAAGTTTTAGTAGTGGGGATACTTATCAAGATGTTAATTTGGTCTTAAAAGAAAGTCAAAAATTACTTAGAAATAACAAAATCGTCATTGATCAAGAGAATATTCAAATGGTTTTACTTGAATTTGCTCAATCTAAAAAAATTATTGCCGAGGGCACACATGTTTATTTAGCTGATTTGTATCATGCAGAGTGGAATATTGCTGAGCATTTAAAACGGTTAACTAAGGCTGGTGTTTCTAAAAAATTTAGTACTAGTGAAATTACAGAAGCGCTAACTAGTGTTGAAAAAATGTTAAATGTTAAGTATGACCTTAGTCAAAGGAAAGCAATTATAGCAGCAATTAATGAACCATTATTTATTTTAACAGGAGGACCGGGTACTGGGAAAACAACGATTATTAATGGCTTTGTAGGTACGTTTGCTCTATTAAATGAAGTGGATTTGGATACAAACGCTTACAAAAAAGAGCCAGAGTTGCCAATATTACTAGCAGCACCAACTGGTCGAGCAGCTAAACGGTTGAGTGAGTCAACTAAATTACCAGCTAAAACAGTTCATCGTCTTTTAGGGATGACTGGCCGTGAAAAAAATAAAGTACCAGAAGTAGAAGATTTAAAGGGAAGGTTGCTGATTATTGATGAAATGTCGATGATTGATACACAGTTATTTGATATTTTAGTGGCTGCGGTACCTTTAAAAATGCAAATTTTATTAGTGGGTGATAAAGACCAACTACCTTCAGTAGGACCAGGACAAGTGTTTGCTGATTTATTACAAAGCAAAGCTTTTATGCAAATGGAATTAACACACATTCATCGGCAAGCACAAGAAAGTTCGATTATTCCCTTGGCACATGCCGTTAAACAGGGTAAAATTCCAGAAGATTTAGTTAATAATAAAACGGATAGATCATTTTTATTTGCGCGGACCAATCAAGTTAGTCAAATAGTCAAACAGGTTATCCAAAAGGCTTACGAAAAAGGGTTCAAAGATACTGATATTCAAATATTAGCCCCAATGTATCGAGGAGTAGCAGGAATTGATCATTTAAATAGACTTGTACAAGATGTAGTGAATCCATTAAATGTACATAAAGGACGCCAAGTGGAATTTAATAATCAAGTTTTTCGTGTTGGTGATAAAGTTTTACAATTGGTTAATAGCCCAGAAAGTAATATATTTAATGGTGATATTGGCAAAATTGTAGCAATCAATTTAGCAAAAGATGTTGGGAATGATACCAAGACAGATGAATTAATAATTTCGTTTGAGTCTGGTGAAGTTACTTATCCACGTTCCGATTGGCAACGGCTCACCTTGGCATATGCAATATCTATTCATAAGGCTCAAGGTAGCGAATTTGAAGTAGTTATTTTACCACTGGTAAATGCATATTCAGTGATGCTCCAACGTAATTTATTATATACAGGACTAACACGTGCCAGTAAAAAATTAGTAATTATTGGGGAACCAACTGCGTTTGCTAAGGCTGTCAATCAGTTAGGGGCTAATCGGCAAACAACCTTAGCCCAAAGAATAACTGCAGTTTATCAAAAAACAACACTAAATGAGGAAGCAAAACTAGGACTAGTAGCTAATAGTAACACTAAAACGGATACCGTAACTAAAAGTTTAGATGAAACAGTTAATGCATATACTGTAAAACCAAATCAAGGTATTGAAGAACGCATTGATAATGATAATAAACTAGCTTGGACAACTAATTATCGATTAACTATTAAAAACGTAGATGATCAAGATATTGATCCTTTAATTGGTTTAAATGACTTAAGTCCGTTTGATTTTATGAAGTAAAGCTGATTTGTTTGTTGCAAGAATTGAGATTTCTTGCGACAATTAAAAGGACATAAAAAGCTAGATGAGGTAAAAAAATGGCAGAAAATAAAAATATTAAGTTGTTCGCACTTAATTCAAATTTACCATTGGCACAAAAAATTGCTGACGAATTAAGCTTGACAATTAGTGAAGCTGAAGTAAAGCATTTTGCTGATGGTGAAATTCAAATTTCAATTGGAGAGTCAGTTCGTGGTGCTGAAATTTATGTAATTCAAGCAGTTGCTGATCCAGTAAATACTTCCTTAATGGAATTAATGATTATGGTTGATGCGCTTAGACGAGCTAGTGCGGCCAAAATTAATGTAGTAATGCCTTATTATGGTTATGCACGACAAGATCGCAAGGCACGCTCACGTGAGCCGATTACTGCTAAGTTAATTGCTTCGATGCTTGAAATGAATGGGGTAGATCGCGTTATTACAATTGACTTACATGCTGATCAAGTACAAGGATTTTTTGATATTCCTATTGATCACTTATTAGGAGCCCCCTTATTAGCTAATTATTTTTTTACACGCCATCTTGTTGGAGAAGATGTTGTGGTTGTTTCGCCGTCCCATTCAGGCGTAAGTCGGGCAAGAAAATTTGCTGAATTACTAAAGGCCCCTATTGCTATCATTGATAATCGGGATAATGAGAAGGATACAGCAGGTCCTTCAGAAATTATTGGTGAAGTTGCTAATAAAAGAGCAATTATTGTTGATGATATTATTGATACTGGTTTGTCAATGTCTGCATCAGCCCAGGCGCTCCATTTTGCTGGCGCTACTGAAATTTATGGTGTGGCTACACATGCGGTCTTGTCTGGCGATGCAGTGACGATTTTAAAAGAAGCACCAATTAAGGAGTACGTAACGACTGATTCAATTAATTTAGCTGTAGCAAAACAATTTCCACGCCTAACACAACTTTCAATTGGACCGCTTTTAGCTGCTGCAATTGAACGGATTCATAAAAATGAAGCAATTGAAGATTTATTAAAATCGCCGGATAATATGGATGTACAACTATAAATGTAATTAAATACATTGACTAAGTGTCTATTATTTGATAGTATGTACTTTGTTGTGTTTCACGTAATCGTTACGTGTTACTGCAACCGCACGGATCACGTATTAAGCTCGATTATAGCGAGCACGTGTTATGGCGAGTCTAAGAAAAAACACAAAGGAGGTGCACAAAACATGGCTGTGTACGCAATTATTGAAACAGGCGGCAAGCAATACAAAGTAGAAAAAGGTGATGCCATCTACATTGAAAAGCTTGCTGCTGAAGCAGGTGAAAAGGTTACTTTCGACAAGGTTGTTCTTTACAAGAACCGTACTGCAAAAATTGGTGAACCATTTGTTGCCGGTGTAAAAGTAGAAGCTACTGTTGAAAAACAAGGTAAGCAAAAGAAGGTTGTTACTTTCAAATACAAACCTAAGAAACACATGCATACTAAGCAAGGTCACCGTCAACCATACACTAAGGTTGTTATTGACGATATCATTGCTGAATAATATATTCAAAAATATCAATTTAATTAATAATTTATGGAGGTGCTCAAAATGTTGTTGAACATGGAAAGCCTTACAATGTTCGCCCACCACAAAGGGGGTGGATCATCTGCCAATGGACGTGACTCTGCTGGTCGTCGTCTTGGAACTAAAGTTGCTGACGGTCAATCATTGACTGCTGGTTCAATTATTTATCGCCAACGTGGAACTCACATCTATCCTGGTGTAAATGTACGTCGTGGAAATGATGATACTTTATACGCTGTTGCTGATGGTGTTGTTAAGTTTGAACGTAAGGGTCGTGATAAGCGTCAAGTATCTGTTTACACTCGTGAACAATACAACGAAATCATTGCTAAATAGTTAAAAGCTCGTGAAAAGTCGTATATCCCTAGGGATATACGACTTTTTTTATTCATAATTTTTAGATATTTTTAATTTATGGAGATCGGAATAATTTTTTATACTATTTTATTTTTATGAAAGCGCTACCAAAAAAGAGAAATGTACGTTATAATGTTTTTACAGTTATTAAGGAAAACATTTTCCTATAATATAAAGTATATATTATAGGAAAATTGCTTATGTCGTTATTTATTGTACTACTAGGAATTATTTTATTAATATTCTTGATTGTTAAAGTGAAATTAAATACATACATTTCATTACTAATTACTGCAGTTTTTTTGGCATTAATGCTAGAAATTCCAACCGATAAAATTGCAACGACAATTGAAACAGGAATTGGCTCACAACTAGGCCATTTAGCTATCGTATTTGGTTTAGGTTCAATGATTGGTAAATTAGTTTCGGATACTGGTGGTGGCTATCGAATTGCACATACGTTAATTGAGAAATTTGGCCGCAAACGCATTCAAATTGCCATTATTATTGCTTCATTTATTGTTGGTATTGCATTATTCTTTGAAGTCGGCTTGGTTGTATTACTACCTATTTTGTTTGTTGTAGCTAAGGAATTAAATATGTCGTTGCTATATTTGGAAATCCCTATGGCGGCGATATTAAATACAGCTCATGTATTTTTATCACCTCATCCAGCACCAACTGCAGTTGCTGGAGTATTTAATGCGAATATTGGTAGCGTTTTATTAATTGGAATTATCGTTTCAATTCCAACAATTATTATTTCTGGCCCAATTTTTAACTATGTTTTACAAAGAGTTTATCCCAAGGTTTATCGTGATTCAAAGCCGAGTGTTTTTGGTGAATTTAAGGAATTTAAACTTGAAGAAACACCAAAATTTGGAATTAGTATTTTAACATCAATGATGCCAGTTATTTTGATAGGACTGGCAACAATTCTATCATTTGTCTTACCAGCTAAACATGTTTTGACAAAGGCAGTTGAATTTGTTGGATCACCTGATATTGCAATGCTTATTTCATTAATTTTTGCAATATATACAATGGGACTTAAACAAAAACTAGCCATGGCGCAGATTGGTCAGATTATGACAGATGCAATTAAACAAATTGCAATGATGCTTTTAATCATTGGTGGTGGTGCTTTAAAGCAAGTACTAGTTGATGGGGGTATTTCTCAATACGTTTCAGAAATGTTTGTTCACACTAATATTTCACCAATTTTTGCGGCATGGTTAATTGCAGCTATATTAAGGGTAAGTTTAGGATCATCAACTGTTTCAGGAATTACAGCGGCGGGTCTTGTTGCACCAATTGTTAGTTCAACTAACGTTAATCCTGCTTTAATGGTATGAGCAATTGGTGCTGGTTCAGTCTTTGCTGATCATGTTAATGATGCGGGATTTTGGATGATAAAGGAATATTTTGGGTTAACACTAAAAAGAAACCCTACTTTCATGGACAACGTTAACTAGTGTGTTGTCACTGGCTGGTTTATTATCAGTTTGGGTAGCATCACTTTTTATTAATTTTAAAATATTAGATGTGAAGAAATAGGTATTTTAAGATTGATAAGGTACTTTGAATAAGTAGTAAGATTTAATTTATTATGAGATATAAAGCTAAAATAAAAAAATGATGCCAAGTTAAAATGTTTGACCTTTATTAACCAATGTAATATAGTATTCATGTAGAGCAGAGAAATGATTAAAAATCATTAAACTTATAATAATCAAATTTATGATAAGTGCTTTCATAGCTAAGGAAAAATTAATTAGGGGGAAATTAATTATGGCAAATTCATTTTTTAGTAATGATCCATTCTTTAATAATCAAGATATGGATGATATCTTTAATCAATTGATGCGTGGGGTCAATGGCATTAATTCAGAGAATCGCTATCTAGTTAATGGTCAAGAAGTAACACCAGAACAATTTGCACAGTTAAAAGCGGCTGCTAGTAAAAAACAACAACCAATAATGCCTGGACAAAAGAGTAATCCTAAGCAAACAGATATTGCAAATAATCAAGAAAATATCTTAACTAAATTAGGCCGAAATTTAACTGAAGAAGCTAAGTTAGGTAAACTAGATCCAGTAATAGGTCGGAATGCAGAGATTCAAGAAACTGCCGAAATTTTAAGCCGACGGACTAAAAATAATCCTGTACTAGTAGGGGATGCTGGTGTTGGTAAAACGGCGGTAATTGAAGGATTAGCGCAAGCAATTGTGGCTGGTAATGTGCCAGCAGCAATTAAAGATAAGCAAATAATTAGTATTGATTTATCTAGTTTAGAAGCAGGCACACAATATCGAGGAAGTTTTGAAGAAAATATTCAAGAATTAATTAAAACAGTAAAATCATTAGGTAATGTTATCTTATTTTTTGATGAAATTCATCAAATTTTGGGAACTGGTGCAACCGGTGATGCTAGTGGATCAAAGGGGTTGGCTGACATTATTAAACCTGCTTTAAGTCGTGGCGAGTTAACAGTTATCGGAGCAACAACTCAAGATGAATATCGAAATACAATTATGAAAAATGCAGCGTTGGCCCGTCGTTTTAATGAAGTAACAGTTAATGCTCCAAGTGCAACTGATACTTTTAAAATTCTACAAGGTATTCGTGATTTATATGAAAAACACCATCATGTTAAATTAAATGATGAGGTTTTAAAAGCTGCAGTTGATTATGCTGTTCAATATATTCCACAACGGTCATTACCTGATAAAGCAATTGACCTACTAGATATTACAGCGGCACATTTATCAGCTAAACATCCGGTTACTGACAAAGTAGCGTTAGAAAAACAGTTGATAGATGCCAAAGAGCAACAACAAAGCGCAGCAAAAAGTGAAAAGTATGAATTAGCGAGTCAAATGAAGGAAAAAGTCGCTAAATTAGAAAAAAAATTAGCTACAATAAAAGATAATCCTGATACTGATACGGTAGCAACTGTAAATGACGTGGCGCAAGCCACTGAACGATTAACTGGTATTCCGGTTTCTCAAATGGGAGCATCTGATATTGAGCGCTTAAAAACAATCGGGCAACGGTTGCGTGGTAAAGTAATTGGACAAGATGAAGCTGTTGACTTAGTTGCGAAAGCAATTCGGCGTAATCGAGCAGGATTTGATGAAGGAAATCGACCAATAGGAAGCTTTTTATTTGTTGGGCCTACCGGGGTTGGTAAAACTGAATTAGCTAAACAATTAGCATTAGACATGTTTGGGAGCAAAGAGAATATTATTCGCTTAGATATGTCTGAATATGCTGATGTAACAGCTGTTTCTAAATTGATCGGAACGACCGCTGGCTACGTAGGTTATGAAGATAATAACAATACTTTAACTGAAAAGGTGCGACGCAATCCATACTCAATCGTTTTATTAGATGAAATTGAAAAAGCAAATCCCCAAGTGTTAACGCTTTTATTACAATTAATGGATGATGGGCGTTTAACTGATGGTCAAGGGAATGTCGTTAATTTTAAAAATACGGTTATAATTGCTACATCAAATGCTGGTTTTGGAAATGAAAAATTTAAAGCTGATGAAAATGATAATGAAAAATTATTAGCAAAATTAGCACCATATTTTAGGCCAGAGTTTTTGAACCGCTTTAACGGAATTGTTGAATTTAGTCATTTGTCTAAAGAAGATTTAACTAAAATTGTTGATTTAATGTTAGCTGAGGTTAATACAACACTTGCTAAAAAGGATATTACCTTGACTGTCACACCAGCAGCAAAAGCATGGTTAACTACTCAAGGTTATGATGAAGCGATGGGTGCACGTCCATTGCGCCGTGTGATTGAACAACAAATTCGCGATAAAGTCACTGATTTTTATCTTGATCATCTCAACGCACATCAGCTACAAGCAGATGTGATAGATGATGAGTTAATAATTACTGCACAAAAATAAATTAAAAAAATTTAATTTTAATGTTGACTATTTTAATATTTTGGCTTACTATACTAATTAACGAAGGCAATGATGAGAAGAGTAAGCTAATTTAGTATTTTTTAAGCGACTACTGTTGGTGTAAGGGTAGATAAGAATGATTAGTTGAAGATGAACTCAGAGCCATTGGTTGGTGCAAGCTAGCCAATCGTTTAGCAAGCGTTACTTTGCTACATAATTGATAGATTATGGTTGAGATGGTTTCTTTAGAAATCATAAATTTGGGTGGTAACACGGTTAATGTCGTCCCATACTTACTAATTAATTTTAGTAAGTATGGGACTTTTTGTTTAATTTTTTATTTAGGAAAGTAGGTAATCATATGACAGTCGCATTTAAAGAGTTAACAAAAGCACCATATCGTTTTGACATTGTTGGTAGTTTTTTACGACCAAGTGAATTAAAAGAAGCACGACAAAAATTTATTGATAATGAAATTGATGCAACAAGTTTACGGGTAGTTGAAGATCAGGCTATTATTGATTTACTAGCCAAACAAGAAAAACACGGGTTAAAATCTGTTACTGATGGTGAATTTAGACGTAGTTGGTGGCATTTAGATTTCTTTTGGGGATTAAATGGCGTTAAGAAAGTAGCTTCAAGTAAAGGCTATGAATTTGAAGGTGAAATAACTCGTGCTGAAACTGCAACTTTAAGTGGGCTTATCTCTGGAACTAATCATCCATTTGTTGCTGATTTTAAATTTGCAAATGAGCACGTTAGTCAGGGTACAAATGTTAAGCAAACAATTCCTGCTCCGGCTCAATTTTTAGCTGAGCTACAACGACCAGAGAATCAAGCAGATGTCCAAAAGTTTTATAATAACGAAGAAGCGTTAATTCAAGCGATTGCAACTAGCTATCGACAGGTTATTAGTGATTTATATGATGCAGGTTGTCGTACTATTCAATTTGATGACTGTACTTGGGGAATGTTAGCTGGTTTACACAATGCTAATTTGAATAATGCAATTGATGAGGAAACACTTGAAAAAAGCAAAGCAGTTTATGTACGTGTTAATAATTTAGCATTGGTTGGGAAACCTGATGATTTAGTTGTTAATACACATGTTTGCCGAGGTAATTATCATTCACACTGGGCTTCTGCAGGTGGTTATGAATCAGTAGCAACACCATTATTTGACCAAGAAAACGTTAATGCTTACTTTTTAGAATACGATTCTAATCGTGCAGGTGGATTTGAACCATTGGCTAAAGTAACACAAGGAAAATATGTCGTATTAGGATTAGTCACCTCAAAAAATGGTGAGTTAGAGGATCAAAATGAACTTATTGAACGGGTTCACGAGGCAAGTAGGTATGTGCCACTTGAGTACTTGTGTCTTAGTACCCAGTGCGGTTTTGCTTCTACTGAGGAAGGAAATATTTTAACTGAGGATGATCAATGGGCAAAAATCGAATTAGTTAAAACAGTTGCACAAAAGATATGGGGAAATTATTAAAAAATTATATTTTTTTAATTTTAAAGCTTGACGAAAAATTTATTATAAGGCATAATAATGGACAACAAAGAAATGAGGAAAAATTTATGAAAGAAACGATGCGTACAACTAAATCAGCTATTATTATTCGCACGGTGATTATTATTAATTAGCGGCTGCGAATTATTTTGTCAGCCATTTACTAAGTAAAAGGCTGACTAGTACGTAATTGTTTCAATCGTGAACCCGTATTAGTTAGAGTAACTTCTAATTAATACGGGTTTTTATTTTATATTCAGACTTTGAAATCAGAAAAAGAGGTAATTATTATGCAAACGGCAGTGAAAACCAAGCAATCAACCACAGTATTAGTTAATGCAACTGATCAACTAAATAAAAAAGTATCGGTTAAAGAGTGGGTCTATCTAGTATCACAAGGTGTTTCAAATACAATTTTAGTTGTTTTAGGAATGGGTTTACTTTTAAATATGTTAGGCACAACCTTCCATTGGCCAGCTTTAGCACAAGCAGGAACATTAGCACAAAGGCTTCTAGCACCAGCTTTAGGTATGTCAATTGCCACAATGCTCAAAACAACTACATTAGTAACCGGAGCAACAATGATTGCGTCAACGGTAGGTGCTAACGCAGTATATTTTACTACAAGTACTGCAAATAATGCTTTTACAGCAACTGGTTGGGTTAGTACACAAGCCGCTGGGTCTGCAATTTTAACAGTTGGACAACCTGTATCAGCTGTTTTGGCTGGTGTCCTAGCAGCACTAATCGGAAAGTGGTTAACTGGTAAAACGCCATTAGATATGGTATTAGTTCCATTTGCTGTAAGTCTTTTAGGATCGGTTGCCGGATTGGGGTTAGCTGCTATTACAACACCTGCGCTAAATGCAGTTAGTGAAACACTTGCTAAAACAATGACAGTTAATCCAGTCTTAGGATCAGCTGTTGTTGCAGCCACATGGTTCATTTTTTTAATGACACCAGCTTCATCAGCTGCATTAGCGATTGCCGTACAACTAGATCCAATGTCAGCAGGTGCAGCCTTAATTGCTACTACTGTAGGATTTGTTGCATTTACCGCAATGTCATTTCGGCAAAATAATTTAGGGGCAAATATTGCGCAAACCTTAGTTACACCCAAAGTTCAATTTCCAAATTTATTAAAACGACCTATTTTAGCGCTTGGGCCAGTTCTTATTGCGATGCTAATGGCAGTCGTAGCTGTTGTCGGTTTTGATTTTAAAGTACCATTCGCAATTGCTGGTTTAGGTCTTAATTCACTAATTGCTCCGCTTTGGTTGTGGTCAAATAATGCACATAGTTTCATGTTACTAGTTGTGTTTGGGATCATATTGCCAGTTGTTTTATCATTTTTTTATTACCAATTATTAAAATTAGGTGGCAAAACGATGGAAAAAGATTTATATTTAGAAGAGATTTAATTATTAAATATTTATGTTTACAGTAGAAAGGGAATAATTATTATGACTGAAAAAGCAAAAGCTACAGATTTTGATTGGAATAACTTAGGTTTTGAGTATCATGATTTGCCATATCGTTATCGGGCATATTATAAAAATGGACAATGGAGTGTTGGTGGCCTAGAAACTGAAGCAACAATTCCAATGCATGAAGCGGCAAGTAGTCTACATTATGGTCAACAAATATTTGAAGGATTAAAAGCTTATCGTCGAAAAGATGGTGGTGTTAACTTATTTAGACCAGATCGGAATGCCGCACGGTTCAATCGGTCAGCTAGTCGGTTGATGATGCCTGAGCTTCCAGAAGAACAATTTATCGCTGCGTTAAAACAAGTAGTTGCGGCTAATGAAGAATTTGTACCACCCTATGGAACAGGTGCGACGTTATACTTGCGGCCATTTATGGTTGGTCAAGGAGCAGTAGTAGGTGTGCATCCAGCAGATGAGTATGTATTTACAGTGTATGCAACCCCAGTTGGGGCGTATTACAAAGGTGGGTTAACACCGACTGCTTATGTAACTAGTATGTATGATCGCGCAGCTCATGGTGGTACAGGACAAGCCAAAGTTGGTGGGAATTATGCTGCATCAATGCTTCCAGGGGATCAAGCACATAAAGCAGGATATTCAGATGTCGTTTATTTGGATCCCCGTCTCCATGAGTCAATTGAGGAGTTAGGATCCGCAAACTTTTTTGGTATTACCAAAGATGGACGATTTTTAACACCAAAATCACCGTCAATTTTACCATCAGTTACAAAGTACTCATTACTTGAGCTAGCAAAAGAGTTGGGATTAGAAGCAGAGGAAACGGTGATTAACATAAATGATCTTGATCAATTTCAAGAAGCTGGGGCAATGGGAACAGCTGCAGTAATTAGTCCCGTAGGCTCAATTACTCATAATGGTAATAAGCATGTTTTCTTTTCAGAAAGTGAAGTTGGACCATATACACAGAAATTGTATGATCGATTAACGGGGATTCAATTTGGTGAAGAACAAGGGCCAACAGGATGGGCGGTCGATGTACCATTAAAATAAATTTTAGATATACATTGAAAACGCTTTCATATAATGTTAGAATAATTTTGTGGGAAATACCAACCTCCACAAGGATTAAGTCTTTTGAAGATCTGATAGATTAAATTATTGTAAAAAAAGAATTCTAATTGGAATTCTTTTTTTATTTTTTAAAGGATTTTACTTATTAAAAGTAAGACAGTATAATTTAACTAATTAATAATAAGTTAAATATAAAGGAGTCAACCGCACATGTATGAATATAAAATAGACATACCTAGTAGTATCAATATAACGACCCCAGTTGTAATAACAATTCATGGTATGGGTTCAAATTATGATGATTTAAATACGTTAGTACCAGCAATTATTGGTAATGCCGTTAGTATTCATTTACAAGGAGATTTATCATTTGGTGCAGGATATGCCTTCTTTATACCAGATTTTACTAAATATTCCGAAGAAAGTATTATTCGACTAGTTATTGATAAAATATACGCAACTATTACGAAGATTATTGCGGATAATAATTTACAACAACAACCAATTTACTTGATTGGCTTTAGTCAAGGAGCAATTATTGGCACTGGTCTAATTAATTTATATGCAGACTTTTTAACTAAAGTATGGTTGTTTAGTGGACGCATGCCAACGTTTATTGCAGAGAGTGGTCAAAAATTAACGACTAAAACAAAGACTGACGTTTTTGTATCACAAGGACTAATTGATCCATTATTTGAGCCAAAGGTTGGGCAAGCAATTGCTAAAAATCTAGGTAGCCATGTGCGTACTTTGCAGTACAAAGAATATCCAAGTGGTCATACAATTCATGTTAATGCGATTGTAGATGACTAAAATTTAATACATATTAAGTAGCTTAAATGAGGAGAAAAAAATGACAGTAATTAATCCAGAATTTCGATTAGCAGCTAGTACCCACACCGGAACCGTAGCCTTAAAAGTTGCTGATTTATCAAAGCAAATAGTATTTTATCAAGATGTTATTGGCTTACATCTTTTAAAACGTGAAGAAAAAGTGGCAAGTTTAGGCATTAATAAAACACCATTACTGATTTTACGTGAAATTGATAATCCATTACCACTAACACGAAAAACTGGGTTATTTCATGTCGCATTTAGGATGCCTACTCGAAAAGATTTGGGTAATGCTTTGATTCACTATTTACAAACTAAAGCACCGATTATTGGAGCAAGTGATCATGGCTATAGTGAAGCAATTTATTTAACAGATCCTGAAGGCAATGGCATTGAAGTATACCGTGATAAACCAATGACCGACTGGGATATTCGTGAAGACGGAGAAATTGTAGGTATTATCATTGAAATGGACGCACAAGGCGTTGTAGATGCGGCCAATGGTAATTGGCAAGGTTTTCCAAATCAGTCGGATGTTGGTCATGTGCATTTAAAAGTTGCTAATTTACAGATAACTGAAAAATTTTATACTGAAGTTTTAGGGTTATCATTAAAAAATAATTTTGGTCAACATGCTAAGTTTTTTGCAACTGGCAAGTATCATCATCATATTGGATCCAATGTTTGGAATGGTCGTAATTTACCAGCAATGGCTGAAAATGATTTAGGGCTAGATTACTACACTTTCTTTGTAACAAGTTCAAATGAATTAGAGCGAATTGAGCAACACTTAGTAGAACAAAAAACGATTTTTGAAAAAGAAACAGTTGGGACGATATGGTTAAGCGATCCTAATGGTATTAAAATTAAGTTTCAAACTGTAAAAGATTAGGTGAGCACAAATATTATTTGCGGTGGGTATTAAGTACCACCGCTTTTTAGTATCTGGTTAATCTTAGATAATTGGCTACAATGCTATCAATCATAAAGCTGTTCAACTTGGCTGTGCAAGAAATCATTGCTTGCACTAAATTGGTAATATTGGCAAAATTATTAAAAAAAGGAGAAGCTGTTATGCAATTTGGTGAAAGATTAAAAAAGGCTCGAACTGATAAAAAGGTAACTCAAGAAGAAGTTGCAAAAGCATTTTTTATTACTAGACAAACTATCTCTAATTGGGAAACTGGTAAAACATATCCAGATATAGACAATTTAATAAAATTAAGTGATTATTATGCAATTTCATTAGATATTTTACTTAAAGAAGATAATCAGATGGTTAATCATGTCGAAAAACAAATCGTATTTAGAAGTATTAAACCAATGATTTGTTTACTTCTAATAAGTGACATTATTTTTTTGCTAATAATTAGCTTGCAAATATCTAAAATATTGAGAATTGATCAAATTAGTATGTTAATTATAATTGGATTTGGTTGTTTAAATGCTTTTACCTTAATCGAAGCCAGTTTTATAAACTATAAAATTGCAAGTAAATTGCAAAAACAACGTTTGCAAGTAAATAAATTTACAATTATTAGTAGTGCTTTGATAATAAGCGGATTGTTACTAAGTTTAGTTCTTGACCAACCTATGTTGGGTGGAGGTGTGACAGGGATTGGAATTGCTAGTTTAATAATTAGTCTTATAAAGCTTAAGTACCAAAAAAATTAAAATTAATTATAAAATGATTTTTGCTTATTTATTCTGGTAAAAATAAATCGTATACGATATAATTTAGGAAATAATATTTATAAAGAAGGTTATTATGACAAATTATAATTATGATGTTGCGTTTATCGGTGGAGGGCATGCTAATTGGCATGCTGCCATGACTTTACGTCAAGCAGGTTTAAAGATTGCTATCTTTGAAAAAGACACAATTGGTGGAACATGTACTAACTATGGCTGTAATGCTAAAATTTTACTAGATGGACCAGCTGATGTATTACATCAGATTAAGAGTTATGAAAATAATGGTCTTGTAGGTAATACTAAAATTGATTGGCCAGCGTTGATGGCTTATAAACACGCTAATATTGATCATCGTCATTTAGAACTAGAAGGTATGTTCAAGCAAGCAGGAATTGATTTGATTAATGGTCACGCACAGTTCATTAATGCTCATACGATTACTGTGAAGGATCAATCATTTACGGCCGATAAAATCGTATTAGGCACTGGGTTACGGCCACGAACGCTAGATATTCCAGGCAGTGAGTATATACATGATAGTCGTGATTTTCTTGATATGCCAAATATGCCAGCACATATTACTTTCTTAGGTACTGGAATCGTAAGTATGGAGTTTGCTTCTTTAGCTAGTATGGCAGGAGCTAAAGTTACCATCATCAATCGTTCTGAACATATTTTAAAAGAGTATCCACAGAAATATGTTGCAAAAATTAAGCAATCATTAATTGATGCAGGGGTTGAGTTTATTTTTAATGCAGAAGTTGTTGATGTGTTGAAGATAAATGATGATCATTTGACACTTAACTTAAGTGATAACAATAAGGTTGAAACTAATTATATTTTGAATGCTGTTGGGCGTATTCCTAATATTGAAAATATGGGGCTAGCTAAAATAGGTGTACAAACCAATAATCACGGGATTGTAGTTAATGAATTTTTACAAACAACTGTTGCAAATATTTATGCTAGTGGCGATGTTGTTAGTAACGCAATTCCTAAGTTAACACCAACTGCTACTTTTGAATCTAATTACCTAGCACAATTATTTTTAGGTATGAATAAGCGACCAATTGGATACCCAGCAATCGCGCAAACCCTATTTACGTTGCCACGAATTTCGCAAGTGGGAGTTGCATTGGACGTTGCGCAAGTTAGTGATGAATATACTGTTCAAACAGTACCATATGGTAAAATGTTCTTATTTTCAACTAAAAATGAAGATCAAGCAGAAGTTAACTTTATTTTTGATAAAGAACAATTATTAGTGGGTGCAACTGTTTTTGGTGATGAAGCGCCCGAGTTAATTAATATCTTAGCACTAATAATTAGTCAAAAAATGACAGCAACAGATTTACAAAGTGTTATTTTTGCGTTTCCAAGTCAAAGTATTGGTTTAATTAGTGTTTTAGCAAGATATTTAAAAGTTAGATAGCTAGATAAAAAGAGTCCAGACGGAATGGTAATTATACCAAGGTCTAGGACTTTTTTTATTTGTGCTAATTTACTTAATGATTAGTTGCACAGTTGATAGTATTATATAATTAAAATTAAAATTAAAAGTAGATTAGAATAGGAGCTGACGTATGCAGGACATTAAGAATAATTTAAAAATAGCAGTCATTCAAGATACCCCAAAACTATTTGATAAAAAAGCCGGATTGTTACAAGTTAAAAAATTAGTCCAAAAGGCAATTATGGCACAGGCTGAGTTAATTGTTTTTCCAGAATTATTTGTCCCAGGCTACCCATATGGTATGAATTTTGGTTTTAGTATTGGTGAACGGACAGAAAAAGGGCGTGTCGATTGGAAAAGATATTATGATAATTCGATTTTAATTCCGGGACATGAAACTGATGAAATTAGTAAATTAGCAAAAATAAATAAAGTATACATTAGTTTAGGAGTTTCAGAACGTGACAATTAACGGCACCTTGTACAATACAAATATAATTTTTAAACCTTCAGGAATAATGAAAGTTCATCGAAAATTAAAGCCGACTGGTTCTGAAAGATTAATTTGGGGAGATGGAAATAAGGGCTTTTTTCCAGTTGCTGAATCACCTTGGGGGCCAATTGGTGGGTTAATCTGTTGGGAAAATTATATACCCTTAGCGAGAGTTGCGTTATACAAAAAGGGATTCACTATATATTTAGCGCCGAACACAAATGATAATTCAGAATGGCAGGATACAGTTAAGCATATTGCTATAGAAGGACATTGTTATGTTGTTAATGCTAATCTATTTTTTAAAAAAAGTGATTACTCGCAAGATTTAGTAACGAAGAATGATTTAAAAAAATAGATGAAGATGTGTGTATAGGTGGAAGTTGTATTATTGATCCTTATGGTCATTATGTTGTTGAACCATTGTGGCATCAAGCAGGAATCATATATGCGAATATTGATATGCAAAAAGTACCAATGAGTAGAATGGAATTTGATGGCATTGGGCACTACTCACATGATGACATCCTAAAATTAATGAAAAGTAAAGGGAGTTTATAATGAAAATTGCAGCCTTTGGTGTTGAAGAGTGGTTAAATAAGTGGGAAAAAATGGCAAAATATGATTTAGCACAAAGTACAATTGCCGCATTAGACAATCGTGAATTAAGCGAGCTGATACCAGATAGTAACCAGTTACAGGCAAAATTAGCAACCATGCGTTTTGATTATGGTTGGATTGAGGGTTCACCGGAATTTAAACAAGAGGTCGCTAAGTTATATAAACGAGCAGCTGTTGATAATGTATTACAAACTAACGGGGCAACTGGTGGCAATCATTTAGCGTTATATGGTTTACTGGAACCGGGGGATGAAGTTATTGCAGAGTATCCCTCTTATCAACAGTTATATGATATTCCTAAATCTTTTGGAGCAAAAGTAAAATATTGGCATATTAATGAAAAACAAGCTTGGTATCCGCATTTAGATGAATTAAAACAACTTGTCAATCCAAATACAAAAATGATTTGTTTAAATAATGCTAATAATCCAACAGGTACTGTATTAAATGTAGCATTTCTTAAAAAAGTTGTGGAAATTGCTAAAACAGTAGATGCCTATGTTTTAGTCGACGAAGTTTATCAACCTTTTGCTGATCAAGTTCAAGTGGCTTCAATTGTAGATTTATATGATAAAGGTATTGCAACCAATTCGTTGTCAAAGACATATTCAATGCCCGGTATTCGAGTCGGATGGCTAGTTAGCAGTACCAAGATTATTAATAAGCTACGTAAATATCGAGATTACACAATGATTTGTGCAGGGGTCTTTAATGATATTATGGCTGTACATGTTTTAGAACATAAAGCAGCAATTTTAGCGAGAAATAAAAAAATAGTCCTGACAAATTTAGCAGTTTACCAAGAATGGTTGAATCAAGAACCACGTGTTAGTGCTGTTTTACCAAATGGTATATCAACCTCATTTCCAAAAATTAAGCTGCCAATTTCAACTCAAGAATTTTGCCAAAAACTATTAGAGGAAACTGGCGTTTTACTTGTTCCTGGTGAAGCATTTGATTTACCTGGACATGTTCGTTTAGGATACTGTACAGACTTAGTAACCTTAAAAACAGGTTTAGCAAAAATTTCTGCTTTTTTACGGCAGTATGACTAAAAATAAGTGCGTTAAAACTGAAATACCGGTAGATTCGAAATCTTAAATACTGATTTAAGAATTTCTTAATTATTTTATTTTGCACAAACTATGAAAAAAGTACTAATTATCACAAGTGGCTTACTTACTAATCATCGTCATATAAAATAACTTCTATAAAACATTCCTAAACTTTGTGAATTTGTTATTGTAACAATCAATCAATGTGAATAAAAACTTTTGATATTTATCAGAAAACGCTTACAAAAAGTGTATAATAATGGATATAGCGAAGGTTGCTATATCTTTATAATTAGAAAAGAGGTTTATTTTATGGCATATGCATCTATTAATCCTTACAATAATGAAGTATTGCATACCTACACGGATACAACTGATGAAGAAGTTGAAGTAGCAATTGCTTCAGCACACGCTCTTTACAAAAAATGGCGTAATGATCCAGTAAGTAGCCGCGCAGATATTTTGTACAAGCTTGCAGATTATTTTGAAGCACACGAACAAGAATTAGCAGAAGTTTTAACAAAGGAAATGGGAAAACGCATTGTTGAAGCTAAGGGGGAAGTCGCATTAACAGCCATGATTGCAAGATACTATGCCGATAATGCTGAACGCGTTTTACAACCACGCACTGTTAAGTCAGTTATGGGTGAAGCACAGATTATTTCGCGTCCAACTGGTGTAATTATGTCAGTAGAACCTTGGAATTTCCCTTATTATCAGGTTGTTCGGGTATTCGCTCCTAACTATATGGTAGGGAACCCAGTTTTACTTAAACATGCGCGCAATACGCCAGGTGCCGCTGTTGCATTTGAAAAAGCACTAGAAGCTGTTGGTGCGCCAACAGGTACTTTTAAAAATTTGTTTATTTCACATGATCAAATTGCTGATATTCTTGCTGACATGCGTGTCCAAGGACTTGCCTTTACGGGATCAGAAGTTGGGGGTCGAGCACTTGCTGAAGAGGCTGGGCGAAATATTAAAAAGAGTTCGCTTGAACTTGGTGGTAGTGATGCCTTTATCGTGCTTGATGATGCAAATCTTGAAGAGCTTGATAAAATTATCGGTCAAGCACGTCTATATAATGCTGGTCAAGTATGTACTTCATCGAAACGTTTTATTGTTACTGAAAAGAACTATAACAAGGTTGTCGAAATGTTGACGGCTAAGTTTGATGGCGTAAAAGTTGGTGATCCAATGGATCCAGCAACAAAACTTGCGCCATTGAGCTCAGTTAAGGCTAAGAATATTTTGGTTAAACAGGTTCAAAAAGCTCTTGATGGTGGAGCTACGCTAGCCTTTGGTGAAGTTGACACTAACCTAGAAACTGCACATTTTAATCCAATTATTTTAACCAATGTTACTAAAGATAATCCAATGTTTTATGAGGAATTCTTTGGACCAGTTGGACAAGTGTTTAAGGTTAAGGATGAAGCTGAAGCGATCGAATTAGCTAATGATTCTAATTTTGGTTTAGGAGGAGTGGTTTTTGCTGGCGATCCTGATCATGGAACAGAAGTAGCTACTAAAATAGAAACTGGGGCAGTGTATGTTAATAGTTATGGTGGCACATTACCTGAATTACAATTTGGTGGCGTGAAAAATTCCGGCTATGGTCGTGAGCTTGGAGAAGAAGGGTTAATGACATTTGTTAATCAAGAACAAGTAGTTACACGTCGTAAACCAATTGACTTAGCAGATACCACAGGTGGCTTTGTTTAAACTTAACATTCTATCCTGTTACAAATTTTAAAAATAAATGAGCTTACTACTTAGTTAATGTCTTACGATAGATTAAGCAGAACTCTTTAATCATATTTTTTTCTACTACAAACTAAAAAGCCGAAGAGATTGACCTCTTTTCGGTTTTTTTGCTCTTTGTCAAAGGGCACTGACAGACTTAAATAATTAAATTAATTTATTAAGCAACTAATTCTAAATTTTAATTTTTAATTAGTGTATCGCTCCGTCGAATTGAAGTAACTTCAATTGACAGGAATTTAGGAGAAATAATGACAAAAAACAATATAGTAAGATGTTCGATAAACATAGTAATTTCACCAAGCTATCACTTTATTCTAAGAGTGAGTTGCTTAGGAAACTTTGTAACAGAACCGCTTTACATCTTTGTTTGTACTATGTATAGTAGTACATATAATATACGTAGATTACGAGGTGGCATATGTGAATATTAATCCAACAAGTGGAAAACCCCTTTATGAACAATTAATGTTTGGAATTAAGCAAGACATCTTATTAGGTATCTTACAGCCAGGTGATAAACTACCATCTGTGCGAGAAATGGCACAACGTCAATTAGTTAATCCGAATACTGTTGCAAAAGCATATAAAGTCTTAGAATCACAAGAGGTAATTCAGACTGTAATGGGAAGAGGAACCTTCGTGGCGACTCATAGTGAAACTCGTCAAATTGATGCCCGACAATTAAAAAAATTTAAAACCCAATTTAAAGAATTGATGACTGAAGGGATGTATCTAGGCTTAACAAAGAACGAGTTGATTAATTTGATTAACGAGTGGTATGGAGGTGATAATAGTGGAGTTAAAGATTAATAACCTGGATAAGATAATTAATGGTAAAACGGTATTAAAAAATATCAATTTTAAAGTAAGTACTGGACAAGTACTAGGAATTATTGGTCGGAATGGTGTGGGTAAAACAACACTTTTTCGTACGATAATTGGTCAATACCTTGCTGATCAAGGCCAAGTTTTAATTGATAATACAGATTTGGACAAGCATATTGAGTTAAAGCAATCATTATTCTTTTTTGATCAACAGAATAGCTTCATTAACGATTTACTGCCGATACAAATAGCTAAATATTATCAAAAAATATACGATAAATTAAATATTAATGAATTTATTAACAATCTCCAAAAGCATAATTTACCTTTAAATACACGGTATCGAAGTTATTCTAAGGGAATGCAGGGCCTTTTTAATGTCTTATTAGCGATTGCTAGTAAAGCAGAATTTATCATTTTAGACGAACCGTTTGATGGGTTAGATATTTTGGTAAAGGAAAATGTTAAACGCTTATTAATTCAATTGATTCAATTACAAGAAACAGCTTTACTAATTTCATCCCATAATTTAGCTGAATTAGATAGTTTAATCGATCAAGCAATTATTATTGCTGATGCTGAGGTTAAGTCACGTTATGAATTAGAAGATATGCGAGTGAATACACGCAAGATTCAATTAGTTTTTAAAGATGAATTTCCAAGCTTTATTGAAAAATATGGCACAATTGTTGAAAAGCGTGGCCGTGTTTATGTAGTTATATTTAATAATTACTCTAAAGAAATTGATGAACAAATAGCAATCAGTGGTCCATTATTATTTGAAGAATTGCCACTAACGTTAGAAGATTTATTTAGAACAACATTGGTTAATGAATCGGACTATATTTTGGAAAAATAGGAGAGATTATGCAATTATTAAGCATATTATGGCAGCGATATCGATCAATTTTACTAATATTAGTAGTATTAGTATGTGGCCTGAGTATTTTAGAAGCATCTTCAAGTATTGATGAATGGAATAATGCAAATACTTTTATGAAATCTCAAAAATTTAAACAAAGTTATGCTAAAGATGCTACCAAATATACTCTAGAAAATAAGAAGAAACAACCAACATATCAACAATTTATTAAGCAGCGTAGTCAATTTTGGTTTTCTAATAAGCACGATGTCAATCAAGTTGGTTATCTTAATGAAAATACAACACGTAGCGAGCCGGCTGATACATTACAAATTAGTATTGGACTGTCCTTATTTGCAGTATTTTTCTTATTGATGTCAGATATAACAAGACATTTTAATGCTTTTTTACTAGGATCAAAAAATACACGATTAAACATTATTTTTGGTAAATATATAATGTTAGGATTGTTACCAATATTAACAGTAATAGTTAGCGAAGGATTATACTATGCACTCATCAACTTATTTATTCCTGATCAATATTTAAATTGGTCACTCGGCTTAAATTTAGGTGAAGTATTAATTGAGTTAATTGTATTTTTATTGTTGCTAGCTTTGATTTTTATAACATCAACAATTATTGGGGCCCCAATTTGGAGTTTTGTTTTATTATTGGGTTTATTAGTATCATTGGTTTCAACGACACCATTAGCATTGACTAATATTTATAATGCTATTACCATGTCTCATTTAGAAAAAATTAAACCTGATGATTTATTTAGTGGGCCTTTATCATTAATAGTAATAATTAGCATTATTATGGTGTTGTTGATTGTTGAAGTACACCTATTTAAAAATTTTAGTGGTGAACATGACGGTCAGTTTGTGATGCAGGCAAAATTACGGTGGCCTTTATGGTGGACTACGCTATGTTATACATCTTTTAGTATCGGCTTTGGGGCGATTCCATCAGTTGTAAGTAATGGAATGGCTAATGAAATTATGCAAATGGCTAGTTGGTTTAGTTTAATTGTGATTATTAATTTAGTAATGTACATTTTAATTTTTAGACCAAAATCTTTGAAACATCCAATTAAATCAATTCAATAATATTCTTTTTAAGAACTAGAATAACTACTAGTTCTTTTTTTGTATAGATACTGGTAAAATAGATAATTGGAATATAAAACAATCTGTTAAGATTTTTTACGGAGAAATAGAAAGGACGGACTCGAAATGGATTTGGAAGAAATGCGAGAACGCCAAAAAAATATTCGGAATTTTAGTATTGTTGCACATATTGATCATGGGAAATCAACAATTGCTGATCGAATTTTAGAATTGACGGATACAGTTACTGCCCGCGAGATGCAAGATCAACTCTTGGATTCAATGGACTTGGAACGGGAACGGGGTATTACCATCAAAATGAATGCAGTAGAGTTACATTATCAAGCAGATGATGGTGAAACTTATATTTTTCATTTAATTGATACTCCAGGGCATGTTGATTTTCAATATGAAGTTTCTCGTTCATTGGCGGCTGCAGAAGGCGCAGTGTTAGTTGTCGATGCCGCACAAGGTGTGGAAGCTCAAACGTTATCAAATGTCTATTTAGCGATTGATAATGATTTAGAAATTGTACCATTAATTAATAAGATTGATCTTCCCGCAGCCGAACCAGAAAAAGTTCGGGAAGAAATTGAAGATGTGATTGGAATTGATGCTTCGGAAGCTGTATTAGCATCTGCTAAGCAAGGAATCGGAATTAAAGAATTACTTGAGCAAATCGTTAAAAATGTTCCGGCACCAACCGGTAATTTAGATGCACCATTGAAGGCTTTGATTTTTGATTCATCATATGATCCATATCGTGGTGTTGTTTTGACGGTACGTGTTCGTGAAGGGGTTGTGCGAGTTGGTGATAAAATTAAAATGATGCACTCCGGTGCTGAATATGAAGTAACAGAAGTTGGGGTTAATTCTCCTAAACCGGTTGCACGTGAGTTTTTGGGAGCAGGGGATGTTGGCTATATTACTGCGTCAATTAAAGATATTAAAAGTACCCAATCTGGAGATACAATTACATTAGTTAAAAACCAAGCAGCAGAGCCACTTGAAGGCTATCGACAAATGACCCCGATGGTTTATTCTGGTTTATATCCAACTGATAATGCCAAGTTTGCTGATTTACGAGAGGCACTAGAAAAATTACAATTAAATGATGCTGCATTAGAATTTGAACCAGAAACATCACAAGCACTTGGCTTTGGTTTTCGGACTGGGTTTTTGGGTTTATTACATATGGATGTTATTCAAGAACGGCTTGAAAGAGAATTTGATTTAGACTTAATCACAACTTCGCCGTCCGTAACGTATCATGTAATGCGAACTGACGGTGAGATAGTTGAGGTATCTAATCCTGCTGAAATGCCACCTGTTAGTGAGATTCGATACATTGAAGAACCGTATGTCCATGCTAATATCATGGTTCCTAATGATTATGTTGGTACAATTATGGAACTAGCACAACGCAAGCGTGGTGAATTTGATACAATGGACTACCTTGATGAATCACGGGTTAATGTTAAATACTATATGCCTTTATCTGAAATTATTTTTGATTTCTTTGATCGTTTAAAATCAAGTACTCGTGGCTATGCATCGCTTGATTATGAACCAGCAGGCTATCGTCAGAGTGATCTAGTAACAATTGACATTTTACTAAATTCACAAAAAATTGATGCACTTAGCTTTATTGTTCATCGTGATTTTTCAGCAGAAAGAGGTCGTATTATTACTGGTAAATTGAAAAAAATTATTCCTAGACAAAATTTTGAAATACCAGTTCAAGCTGCAATTGGAGCAAAAATTATTGCGCGAACAAACATTAAAGCCTATCGAAAAGATGTTACGGCTAAGATTCATACTGGTGATCCTGATCGCCGTGCTAAGTTATTAGATAAGCAAAAACGCGGTAAAGCACGTATGAAATCAGTAGGAACAGTTGATGTACCACAAGAAGCTTTTATGGCAGTCTTGAAGACTGATGATGATGATGAATATAAAAAGGGACATTAATTATTAAATTTAAGCTTGCAAACTAGTCTTAAAAAAGCTATATTGAATAATACAAATAACCAATGAAAAAAGATTAGTATAGTAGCTTCCTTAGTTTAGAGAGTTGATGTTTGCTGAAAGTCAATCTAAGGCATACTTGAAGACACTTTTGAGGTTCAGTCAATCGATTGCGTCTCCCGCGTTAAGGGTCAAGAACCAATTAAGGTGGTACCGTGCTATGAGCGCCCTTATTAGTATTTTTTACTAATATTGGCGTTTTTTTATTTGTTAGATTAAATTAAAAGGAAGTTGAATACGATGGGGAAAAAAGCGTTTCAAAAACCTAAAGGAACCGCAGATTTATTACCAAGTGATAGCTTAAAGTGGCATTATGTTGAGGAAACAGCCCGCTTATTATTTTCAGATTATCAATATCATGAAATAAGAACGCCACTTTTTGAAAATTATGAAATTTTTTCACGGTCTGCTGGTGATACATCAGATGTTGTGACTAAAGAAATGTATGATTTTTATGATAAAGGTAATCGCCATATTGCACTCCGACCTGAAGGAACTGCTGGGGTGGTCCGTGCTTACGTTGAAAATAAGTTATACGCACCAGAAGAGGTTAAACCGTATAAAGCGTTTTATATTGGGCCAATGTTTCGTTATGAACGGCCACAAGCAGGACGGATGCGTCAATTTCATCAAATAGGGGTTGAAGCTTTTGGAAGTGAGTCACCAGCTCTTGATGCTGAAGTAATTGCTATGGCTGTTGACTTTTTTCAAATGCTTGGTCTAACTGACTTAAAGGTGGCAATTAACAGTCTAGGGGATGCAACTAGTCGTGCTAATTATCGGCAAGCACTAATTGATTACTTAGAACCACATTTGACAGAATTAAGTTCTGATTCTCAAATACGTTTATATAAAAATCCATTGCGAGTGCTTGATTCAAAGGATGAAAAAGATCAAGCGCTTGTAGCTAATGCTCCATCTATTTTAGCTTATTTAACACCGGATGCTAAAACGCGATGGGAAAAATTACAAGCATATTTAGATGCATTGGGTCTCGATTATGAAATCGATAGCTCAATGGTTCGAGGGCTGGATTATTATAATCATACTATCTTTGAAATCATGACCAATATGCAAGAGTTGGGACGTGGTTGGACAACTATTTCTGGTGGAGGACGATATAATGGCTTAGTTGAAGCCTTAGGTGGGCCTAAAACATCAGGAATTGGTTTTGCAATTGGCCTTGAACGCTTAATGTTGTTATTAGAAAGCGTCCAAGCACCATTACCTGAAGCAGAGCCAATTGATTTTTATGTTGTAAATATTGGTGAAGAAACGGATATTGAAGCACTAAAACTAGTTCAAGCAATTCGGTCATATGGTTACTCGGCAGAACGTGACTATCTTGATCGGAAACCAAAGGGGCAATTTAAAGCAGCTGATCGTTTACATGCACGTTTTGTATTGACATTGGGACCAGATGAATTAGAAAAACAACAAATTAATTTAAAGAAACTAGAGACAGGGGATGAACAAAAAGTTGAGTTACTGAAAGTTTATACCGCACTACCTGATTTAGTTGAAATGGAAAAAGGAGTGGAAAATTAAGATGAAAAGAACAACGTACGCTGGTTTAGTTGATGAATCATATATAGGAAAAGATATTGTCTTAAAGGGTTGGGTCCAAACAAGACGTGATTTAGGGGCTTTGATTTTTATTTCATTACGCGATCGTGAAGGGCTTGTCCAATTAGTATTCTCTGAGGAATTTAGTAAAGCTGCACTAGCGGTTGCTGACAAGATGCGTACTGAATATGTGATTGAAATTAAGGGGACTGTGAAAGCTCGAACAGAAAAAGCAATTAATCATGACTTAAAAACTGGTCGGATTGAAGTTGAGGTTCATGATGCATCTATTTTAGCAGAGGCCAAAACGGTTCCTTTTGATATTGAAGATAAGATTAATGCATCGGATGAACTAAGATTAAAATATCGTTACTTAGATTTACGACGACCAGTTATGCAAAAAAACTTAAGAATCCGTTCAAAAATTACTAAAGCAACACATGATTTTATGGATAGTGAAGGCTTTATTGATATTGAAACACCTTATTTGGCAAAATCAACGCCAGAAGGAGCACGTGATTATTTAGTTCCTTCACGGGTATATCCTGGTAGCTTTTATGCTTTACCACAATCACCGCAGTTATTTAAGCAATTATTAATGGGGGCTGGATTTGACCGCTATTATCAAGTTGCTCGCGCGTTTCGCGATGAAGATTTGCGTGGTGATCGACAACCTGAATTTACGCAACTAGATATTGAAATGTCATTTATGGAACAAGATGAAATTCGTGATTTAGTTGGGCAATGGGTTGCTAAAATTATGCAAGATGCTGCTGGTGTTTACGTTGATGCTAAGACCATTCCTGTGCTTGATTGGGCGGATGCAATGCAACGCTTTGGAACGGATAAACCTGATTTACGAATTGCTTATGAGTTAAACGATATCAGTGATATTGCAGCAGATTCAACTTTTGGCGTTTTCAGTACCACCATTGCTAATGGTGGTGTCGTGAAAGGGATTGCGGTTCCACAAGGAGCTGATCATTATTCACGGAAAGATTTAGATAAATACACTCAATATATTGAACGTTTTGGGGCTAAGGGATTAGCTTGGGTTAAAGTTACAGCTGATGGTTTTAATGGACCAGTTGCTAAGTTTTTGAACGATCAATTTAATGAAATTACAACTAAAATGGATGCACAAGTAGGTGATTTATTATTATTTGTTGCAGCCAAAGAAAAAGTTGTTGCTGGATCACTAGATTATTTACGACGAGATACTGCCAAGCAACTTGGCTTAATTGATCAAAATAAATGGGCTTTCACATGGATTATTAATTGGCCATTATTTGAATATCAAGAAGAAGAGGACCGCTGGATTGCCGCGCATCATCCATTTACAATGCCAAACGTTGAAGATTTACACTTTTTAAATGAAGGTGAAGATCCTCATCAGGCTCATGCACAAAGTTATGATTTGGTATTAAACGGTTATGAGCTTGGTTCAGGATCTATTCGTATTAATACAATGGATATACAAGAAAAAATGTTAAAGGCGCTCGGTTTTACTAATGAGTCAGCTCATGAAGCGTTTGGATTTTTATTAGATGCAATGGAATTTGGTTTCCCACCATTAGGGGGAATTGCATTAGGTCTTGATCGTTTAGCTATGATATTAGCTAAACAAGATAATATTCGTGAAGTGATTGCCTTCCCAAAGAATAGTAAAGCTTCTGAACCAATGACGCAAGCACCACAACCGGTATCTAAAAAACAGCTTGTAGATGACTTGGGATTAACGGCACCAACGTATGCTGAAAGTGATCAACCAAATATGGCGGAAGAGTAATGTGTATTAATTGTAGAATTGTTACTATACTATCTAGCTAAAAAAATTAAGACGTAATTATTAACAATACTAAGTGTTTGATATCCCAAAAGTTTAAGCAAAAATTGCTTAACTTTTGGGTTTTTTGGTGGTTAAACTTAAAAGGTTCTATCGATAATACTCTACAAGAAATGCATGAAGATTTACAATCAGCTATTTCATATGCTGGGGGTGATAAGTTAATTGATTTACGGAAGGTTGATTACGTTATCGTAAAAAATTCTATTGTTAATGGGGATGCCTATTAATCAAAACAGCATGATAAGCAATAATTATTAGTTGTATTAGAAAATACAAAAAGAAAATACGATTAAGATACTAGACAACTAATTCGAAATCTGGGTTAGTTGTTTTTTGTGATTCATGATGAAAAAGGTGTTATTAAAATTTTTAAAATGGCTCTAATTTGGGATAAGATATACATATGTGCTAAAGTAAATAATATGAATTGTTAAAAGAATCGAAGCAAAGAGGAGGAATGCAGGTGCTAGATGAGTTAAACCTATTTATGCAATATTTACGTGATGAACGACAGTATTCATTAGCAACGACAGCAGCTTATCAAAAAGATATTACTTTATTTAAAAATAGTAATCAAGAAGTAACTAGTTGGCATCAGGTTAATGAAATAATAATTCGGAAATGGTTAACAAATTTATTTGATCGCCAATTAGCCCGAACAACAATTAATCGTAAGTTAAGCGCGTTACGTTCTTTCTATCAATTTATGCTAGATAACGATATCGTAGCAACTAATCCATTTGCGGAAATAAAAATAAAGAACCATCCGGATAAATTGCCGCATTATTTTAGAAGTAAAGAGTTAGATGTTTTATTTGCAACTGTTTACCATCAAGATAAAAAGTTTAAATTACGAAATATTGCGTTGTTAGAGTTATTTTATGGCACCGGCATGCGCGTGTCTGAGGTAGCAGGATTACAAATTAAGCATATTGATTTTGCACAAGCAAAAGTGCACGTCTATGGTAAAGGTGGCAAGGAGCGTTTTGTACCATTGGGACGGTATGCTAGTAATGCATTAAAATCATATTTAAATAATTTACGACCGCAAATGGTAAGCAAGATAGATGGTAAAAATCCATATGTATTTTTAAATCATTTAGGAAATCCACTAACGACAGCAGGAATTGAATATATTTTACGGCAATTAATGAAGCAAACGGGATTACCAAATGAGATGCATCCGCATATGTTGCGGCATACATTTGCGACTGATTTATTAAATAATGGAGCGGATTTACGAAGTGTACAGGAACTTTTAGGGCATGCTAATTTAAGAACAACACAAATTTATACGCATGTTAGTAAAGAACAGTTGCAAAGTAATTATCGAAAATATTTTAAGCGTGCAACACCAGAACAAAGATAAATAAATTAGACCAATTTATTTATCTTCCCACTATTTTCTTAAAAGAAGCGCAATGACTTTGTTGCTTTGGCCTATACCTTTATTTGTTAAGTCCAATACAAGGAAAGATTATGGTAAAATAATCACTGATTTTAAGAATGAATAAGGGGCGAAATACGGATGACGGTAAGACTTGAAAATGAAAATTTAATTGTGGAAATACACGAGCATGGTGCAGAATTGCAAAGTGTACGGCGTAAAGATATGCAATTAGAATATATATGGCAAGGGAATCCGAAATATTGGGGGCGACACGCACCAGTGTTATTTCCGATTGTAGGACGACTTAAGGATAATCAGTATACTTATCAAGACAACACTTATTATTTAAATCAGCATGGGTTTGCACGTGATTTAAATTTCATTGTTATATCTAGAACCCGAAATAGTGTGACTTTTGAATTACAAGATTCACCATTGACCAAGTCATTATATCCATTTAGTTTTTTATTTCAAATTAGATATGAATTAGACAATACTGATCGGTTAAAAATTAAATATTATGTACATAATCCAAGTAAGCAAGAAATATATTTTCAGGTTGGTGGACATCCCGCTTTTAATGCACCGATGGAAGCAAAAGCAAAATTTACAGATTACTATGTAAATGTTGATCCGGTTAAGGAGTATGATCGCATTAAACTAATTGGTCCATATTCAAACCCAACTGAACCAGAAAAATTTAATGCGCATATTCCATTGCGCTTACGCTACGATGATTATAAGGAAGATGCGATTATTCTTGCGCTTGAAAAAGAACCAACTTCACTTATTTTAAGCCGCTTATATGAATCTCATGGTGTAACAATGCATCTTGAAAATGCTGATTATGTTGGTATTTGGACACCTTATGGTAAGGAAGCACCATTTGTATGTTTAGAACCATGGTGGGGCTTAGCTGATACAGTTGATGCTACGGGAAATTTAACTGAAAAGTTTGCAATTAATAGCTTAGCAGGACACGCTAGTTTTTCTGGTGATTGGAATTTGACTTTTTTCTAAATTAAAAATATTTTGTAGAATTAAGTTAATATGGTATACTAATTTAAGCATTTTTTGAAAGTTGGTACTAAAGTGAAATTAGCAATATTATTATTACTGAGCTATTTTATTGGTTCATTACCATTTGGTTATTGGGTAGGCAAACTATTCTATCAAGTGGATATTCGTAAAGTTGGTTCAGGAAATATTGGTACAACCAATACCTTAAGAGTATTAGGACCAAAGGCTGGTGTTTTAGTTTTACTATTGGACTTATTTAAAGGGACATTAGCTGGTTATTTACCAATGATTTTTGGATTAAATGTTAATCCTTTTATTATCGGATTTGGATCAATCATTGGTCATACGTTTAGTGTGTGGATTGGTTTTAAAGGTGGGAAAGCAGTGGCAACTTCAGCTGGTGTGTTATTGGCGTACAATCCATGGCTTTTTTTGGTGGCTAGTAGTATCTTTGTCTTGATTATATTTTTGAGTAGTATGGTTAGTCTAGCGTCTGTTATTGGTTTTATTTTAATAACACTAACTGCATTTTTTATGCAAGATTGGTTTTTGACAGTAGTAGCTCTTATTTTGACAATTTTTGTTGTTTATAAGCATCGAGAAAATCTTAAGCGAATAATGCATGGTAATGAAAATTTAGTACATTTTGGATTACTTTATTGGTATCGAAAAAAAATCACTGATAATAATAAATAGTTAAAATAAAAATGACCAGTAGAAATGATTATCATTTCTACTGGTCATTTTTATTCTTAAAGAGGTTTGTTAGAATAATTAGCAATCTTTAAAATCATGACTGCTAATAGGTTTGATAAGCTAGATAAGTTTTTTACCTATTTTGAAAAAAATATCTAAAAAACCTCTCAGTTGGATTTAGTTCAATTCAAGAGGCGTAATACATGACACGCATTTCCAGCTAAGATGTGGCGATGGCACACCTTCATTTATTAAGGTTAATTGAATATAAGCATCTGTTAAATGCACGCTTTTTTGCGAGCATGCTTGGTGTTTAGGTTTTTAACATAACTGTGTTTACTAAATAAAAAACCATTAATATGTTAACAAAAAGATTAGTAGTTATTTCACAAAGTAAAAGACAAAGTCATTATCGGTAATTAGCTATTGTACTTGTTGAAGATTAGTGCAGTGAAAATAACTATTTAATGTATTTTGTGTCTTCATCTTCAGCCCAAGGATCAAGTTTATTAATGTGATCATAATATAAAATACCATGAAGATGGTCGATTTCATGCTGGAAAACAATCGCGGGATAATCTTTCAAGCGAATTTTAACTGTTTCGCCGGCTAAATTTTGAAAGCGCACGGTAATGCGTTCGTGGCGGATGACAAATCCAGGCACATCTTCGTCGACTGAAAGGCAACCCTCACCCATTTCTAACGCACCGTTTTGGACAGAATGTGAAATAATAACTGGATTACAAATGACACCCTTAAATAAGGGCTCATCATCTTCGTATTCGCCTGGAATTAAAATAGCAGTCATTTGTTTTGAATGGCCTACTTGAGGGGCTGCAAGTCCGACACCGGGACGTAATTTATACTTTTCATTTAATGTTTCATCTTGGCTAATAACTAAATATTCCATCATATCAGCTGCCAATTTTTCATTTTCTGCTGATAAAGGGAAGGTAACCTTGCTAGCTTCTTGCCGCAATACAGGATTCCCATCACGTGTTATATCTTTCATTAGATACATAATTTTTCCTCCATAATGATATATACTTTAAATTTTAACGTTTAAAGGATGGTTGTGCAACGTGTGTACCAAAAATTCTTATAATAAGTTCACAAAATTTCACAAAGTCCTTGTAATTGTTGGTAGTTTAACTTAATATAATAAGTGTAGATGTAACCGTTTACAGAATCGTTACATTTAGCTGTTTAGTAAACTAGTAGGTATATAGAAAGGACGCTTGATATGAGTAGTAGAGTTAAATTTGTTGATTTTGCCGCGAAGAAAGAAAGTCTAGCTTCGAAAGATAAACCATTACAAGTTATTAATAGTAAGGGGGAGATTATTAATAAAGAAATTTTCGATCAATATAGTGATGAAGAGTTGGTTGATTTGATGAAGTTAATGGTCTGGGAGAGAACTTTACACCAACGTTCAAATGCTCTAACTCGTCAAGGTCGTTTGGGGTTCTATGCTCCTACTGAAGGTCAGGAGGCGAGTGAAATGGGGGCTCAACTTGCGTTTAAGAAAAATGATTATTTACTTCCAGCTTATCGAGATGTACCACAATTAATTAAACACGGGCTACCAATCTGGAAAGCCTTTCTTTGGTCTCGTGGCCATGTCTTAGGAAATGACTTTGAAGAAGAAGGGGTTGTTGGATTACCTCCACAAATTATTATTGGTGCGCAATATGTACAGGCTGCAGGTGTAGCTTTGGGAATTAAAAAAAATGGCCTAACTGATACCGTTGCTTATACATTTACTGGTGATGGTGGTACGTCTCAAGGTGATTTCTATGAGGGAATTAACTTTGCGGGGGCCTACCAAGTACCTGCTGTCTTCTTTGTACAAAACAATGGATATGCAATTTCAACACCACGCCATGTACAGACTGCAGCTGAAACACTTGCTCAAAAAGCAGTAGCTGCTGGGATTCCAGCTGTACAAGTTGATGGAATGGATATTTTGGCTGTGTATGAAGTTGCTAAAGCAGCTCGAGATTACGCAGCTGGTGGTAATGGACCAGCCTTAATAGAGTCATTAACGTTCCGTTTTGGACCACATACTAATGCAGGGGATGATCCTAAGCGTTATCGTTCAACTGATGAAGAAAAACCTTGGTTTGATAGTGATCCATTAATTCGTTTACGTAAAGTATTAATGGATAAAAAGGTTTGGTCAGAAGAAATTGAAAATACCTATATTGAAGAGGTTAAAGCGGAAATTAAAGATGCAGTTAAAAAAGCTGATGAAGCACCAAAACAAAAAGTATCAGAATTTTTAGAAAATGTATTTGAAGAACCAACCCCTGATATTGTTGAACAAATTGCAGCATTCAAAGCGAAGGAGGCAAAATAATAATGGCAAAAATGAGTTATATTCAAGCTATCACAGATGCTTTGCGCGTTGAACTTAAGAATGATGATAAAACATTGATTTTTGGCGAAGACGTTGGTAAAAATGGTGGTGTTTTCCGTGCAACAGATGGTTTGCAAGCTGAATTTGGTGAAGAACGTGTTTTTGATACACCGCTAGCAGAATCTGGGATCAATGGTTTAGCCATGGGGTTAGCCTTGCAAGGATTCCGACCAATTCCAGAAATTCAATTTTTTGGTTTTGTATTTGAAGCAATGGATGAAATTGCTGGTCAAATGGCACGAACACGTTATCGGATGAATGGTAAGGTTGGATTACCAATAACGATTCGTTCACCATTTGGTGGTGGAACACATACACCGGAAATGCACGCCGATTCACTTGAAGCAGTTGTTGCTACTGTACCAGGATTACGGGTTGTGACCCCATCAAATCCATATGATGCAAAAGGGTTGTTAATTTCAGCAATTAAAAATAATGATCCAGTTGTCTTTCTTGAAAATTTAAAACTTTATCGTTCAATGAAGGACGAGGTTCCAGAAGGTGAATATACAGTACCTTTGGATAAGGCCAAAGTTGTGCGTGAAGGAACAGATATTACAATTATTGCGTACTCAGCAGAAGTCAATGAAAGCCTTAAAGTTGCTGAAAAACTTGAAAAAGAAGGCAAATCAGTTGAAGTTATTGATTTAAGGTCATTATCACCAATTGATACAGATACGTTAGTAGCATCTGTTAATAAAACGCATCGTGTCGTTGTTGTACAAGAAGCGCAACGAATGGCAGGTGTAGCAGCAAAAGTTGTTTCAGATATTTCAGAACGTGCAATTTTAGCCCTAGATGCACCAATTGGACGGGTATCAGCACCAGATACTATTTATCCGTTTGGTTTGGCAGAAGATGATTGGTTACCAGGGGCTGCTGAAATTGAAGAAAAAGTTCGCGAAATTTTGGATTTTAATTAGGAGGAAGCAGAAGTATGGCATTTGAATTTAAACTTCCAGAACTTGGTGAAGGTTTGCATGAAGGTGAAATTGCATCTTGGTTAGTCAAAGAAGGCGATCATATTGAGGAAGATGATGGTCTAGTTGAAATCCAAAATGACAAATCCGTTGAAGAATTACCATCACCAGTATCAGGAACCATTAAAGAAATTAAAATGGCAGAAGGTGACACTGCGACAGTTGGTGATGTGATTGTTGTGATTGATGATGGATCTGCTGATACATCAACACCAGCGCAGCCAGCAGCCCAGCCAGCAGTTGCGGCACCTAGCCAAACAGCTAGTGATGAATCAGCCACAACAAAAGAAGACGCACCAAGTGGTGATGCTAAGCCAGTTGCGCCAAGTCAAGGAACAGTTGCTAAACCAGGCCAAATCGTGTTGGCAATGCCATCAGTACGTCATTTTGCACGTGAAAAAGGAATTGATTTAGCACAAGTAGTAGCTAGTGGTAACCATGGTCAAATTTTAAAAACTGATGTTGAAACCTTTGTTAATGGTACAGGACAAGCTGTAGAACCAGTAAAAGCATCAACTGATGTACCTACTGCACAGTCAAATGTCGAAGCACCTAAGCCATTACCAACGCAAGCTAATGAAACACGTGAAAAAATGTCGTTAACTCGAAAAGCAATTGCTAAGGCGATGGTAACATCTAAGCATACGGCACCACACGTTACGTTATTTGATGAGGTTGAAGTTTCAGCTTTAATGACAAATCGTAAAAAATATAAGATGGTTGCAGCAAATCGCGATATCAAATTGACGTTCTTACCATATATCGTAAAAGCCTTAACGGCAGTTTTGAAGGCTTATCCTGTCTTAAACTCATCAATTGATGATGCAACTCAAGAAATTGTAACGAAACATTATTATAATGTAGGAATTGCAACTGATACTGATCATGGACTATATGTACCAAATATCAAGGATGCTAATACGAAAGGTTTATTTGAAATTGCTAGTGAAATTTCAGATAATACTGCTAAAGCACAAGATGGTAAATTAGGTGCAGCCGACATGAAAAATGGCTCGATTACAATTAGCAATATTGGCTCGATTGGTGGTGGGTGGTTTACCCCAGTTATTAATTATCCAGAAGTAGCTATCTTGGGTGTTGGTAAAATTGCTACTGAACCTTATGTCAATGATGAAGGTGAACTAGCGGTTGGTAAGATGATGAAATTATCGTTGAGTTTTGATCATCGGCTAATTGATGGAGCAACTGCCCAAAGAGCAATGAATTTACTTAAAGAATTGCTACATGATCCAGAACTATTAATGATGGAGGGGTAAGACACATGGTTGTAGGTGATTTTGCTGAAGAACGAGAAACAATAATTGTAGGAGCGGGCCCAGGTGGGTATGTAGCCGCTATTCGCGCAGCAGAACTTGGTCAAAAGGTGATGCTTGTGGAACGGGAATATATTGGTGGGGTTTGTTTAAATGTCGGTTGTATTCCATCAAAAGCACTTATTAGTGCAGGCCATCGTTATCAACTTGCAAGTTCTGAGTTGTTTGGAGTAACGTTAGGTGAAGGTACGTTAGATTTTACTAAAACCCAGGCTTGGAAAGATAAGGATGTAGTTGCTCGTTTAACTGGTGGTGTTGAAATGTTGCTCAAAAAACATAAGGTTGAAATCATTCGTGGAGAAGTATATTTACACGATGATCACACATTACGGGTAATGAGTGAAACAAATGAATCAGCAGCGCAAACTTATCGATTTGAGAACTTAATCTTAGCAACGGGCTCTCGTCCCGTAGAAATTCCTAATTTTAAATTTAATGGTCGCGTTATTGACTCAACAGGTGCTTTGAATTTAACTGAAGTGCCTAAGGAATTAGTTGTTATTGGTGGTGGCTATATTGGAACTGAATTAGCAGGAGCGTACGCTAATTTAGGTGCGCATGTAACGATTCTTGAAGGAACTGATGCAATATTACCAAATTTTGAAAAAGATATGGTAGATATTGTGAAAAAACATTTAAAAGCTAAAGGTGTTGATATTTATACAAATGCTTTAGCTAAAACATCACAACAAGATGACAAATCAGTTCAAGTCACGTATACAGTTGCGGATGAAGAAAAAACAATTACGGCAGATTATTGTTTAGTAACAGTTGGACGGCGACCTAATACTGATGAAATGGGTATCGAATATACTAGTGTTAAAGTTGGTGATCGAGGCTTAATTGAAGTTGATAATCAAGGTCGAACCGCAGCTACAAATATTTATGCCATTGGTGATATTGTGCCAGGAGCAGCTTTAGCTCATAAGGCGTTTTTCGAAGGTAAAATTGCAGCTGAAGCGATTAGTGGTGATCAAGCGGCTGCCGTTGACTATTTAGGTATTCCAGCTGTCTGTTTTGCTGATCCAGAACTAGCGACAGTAGGGTTAACAGTTGGTGAAGCTAAAGATAAAGGAATTAAGGCTAAGGGTTGGAAGTTTCCTTTTGCTGGTAATGGACGAGCATTAACTTTAGGTGAAACGGATGGTTTTATTCGCCTAGTTACTGATGAAAATAAAACGGTGATTGGGGCTCAGGTGATTGGGGCAGGTGCTTCTGATTTAATAGCAGAATTAGCATTGGCTGTTAATTCTGCGATGAATGTTGAAGATATTGCACTAACGATTCACGCCCACCCAACCTTAGCTGAAACAATTGCTGAAGCAGCTGATATGGCAATGGGTTTTCCAACTCATATTTAAGCATGCTTGTTGGCAATACTAAATAATTAACAATTATTTAGTATTTCTAGTTGACTTTTAATTAATTAGCAACTAATATTGTATTATGAAAAGATCGTCAGTGAAGAAAGAGGCTTAACTATAAATTGACTATTGTAGAAAGCTTACGATGATGTAAAGTAAGTATAGTTATTAGTTAAGTGGAACTTTTGGAGATAGTCTGCTCAACCTTAATTAAGTTGCTTAGGAAGCTAAGAAATAGGGTGGAACCGCGTTAATTGACGTCCCTATGTCAAATTTAATTTGGCATGGGGGCTTTTTGTGTTCCCATGCACGAGGTGAAAAGTATGGAAAAAGAAACACAACGTGAATTATCACGGGCACTGACACCTAGGCACATTCAAATGATTGCTATTGGTGGCGCTATTGGTACGGGGTTATTTTTAGGTTCAGGTACTGCAATTAAAGAAGCCGGGCCATCAATTATTTTGGCCTATATTATCACAGGGTTATTTTGTTTTATGATGATGCGTGCCGTTGGTGAATTATTATTATCAAATACTAAGATGCGTTCATTTATTGATTTTGTTCGAGTTTATTTAGGTGAGAAATGGGAATTTGCCATTGGTTGGGCATATTGGTTATGTTGGACAAGTTTAGCAATGGCTGACTTAACTGCGAGTGGAATTTATTTACGTTATTGGTTCCCTAGTTTACCTCAGTGGATTACACCGATGATTGTTATTTTTTCTTTGTTAGCAATTAATTTATTTAATGTTAAATGGTTCGGGGAAATGGAATCAGCATTTTCTACGATTAAGGTTTTTGCAATTATTGCATTAATTGTAGTCGGGCTAGGTATGATTATTACGGGCTTTAAAACGCCCACAACACATGCTACATTGACTAATTTAGTAAATCATGGTGGCTTTTTCGCTACTGGATTATCTGGCTTTATTTTAGCATTTCCAATGGTTATCTTTGCCTTTACGGGAATTGAAATGGTGGGACTTACTGCTGGGGAAACGGCTAATCCAAAACGTGATTTACCAAAAGCAATCAATGCTGTCCCGGTCCGAATTGGTTTATTTTACGTTGGAGCTATGCTCGTTATTATGAGTGTTTATCCGTGGAATGTCATTAATACTGAACAAAGTCCGTTTGTTCAGGTATTTACAGGAATTGGTATTAAAGCAGCAGCGGGAATTGTTAACTTTGTTGTTTTAACTGCGGCATTATCAGCAGCAAACAGTGCTATTTTTAGTACTAGTCGAACATTATTTGTTTTAGCCCGTAATAATCAAGCACCACAATGGTTTGGCCGTGTTAATCGGCATCATGTACCAGTAAATGGTTTAGTAGCCTCATCATTATTTTTGCTATTGATTGTTTTGTTAAACTATTTTGTACCAAATCAAGTTTTTGTATTAATATCTGGAGTAGCAACGATTAGTTTTATCTTTGTTTGGATATTACTTTTAATAACACATATTAAATATCGGCACGTTGGTAAAATAGAAGGTGTATACCAAATGCCAGGGTATCCAATTACCAATTATTTAACATTAGCGTTCTTTATGGCTGTTTTAATTGTTTTAATAGTTGACCAAGCAACGCGCTTTTCTGTCATTGCTACGATTATCTTCTTTATATTGTTAGTAGTTGGCTATAGTTTAGGACATAAGAAAACCAATCTTTAATATGAAATACTTGTCAGTAGGCTAGATTGGTGTTAATATTAGAGTTGTTCAAATATAACTCATAACTTGAGTGGGCAAATTAAATTGCCCGCTCATTTTTTTCGAGTTATGAGCTATCGATAAAATTTTTAGATAAAGTACTAGTAACTAACGAAATTTAACTAATAAGAGTGGAGGATGCTTTGTGGCAAGCAATGTCGTTGAAAAAATTACAGAATTAGTCACACCAATAATTGAAGAAAAAAACTTTGAGTTATGGGATGTCGAATTTGTAAAAGAAGGGCGTGATTGGTTTTTAAGAATCGCCATCGATAAACCAGGAGGAATCACAATGGATGACATTGTGTTGGCAACTAATGAGATTAGTGAAATGCTTGATGAAGTTGATCCTGATCCAATTCCTCAAGCATATATGTTAGAAATTTCATCTCCGGGCGCTGAGCGACAATTAAAACGGCCTGAAGATTATGAATGGGCGATTGGCAAATATGTACATGTTTCACTATATCAAAAAATTGATGGTGTTAAAGATTTTGAAGGTGATTTACAAAGTGTAACACCCACAGAATTAACTTTAAATTATTTGAAGAAAAACAAGCCAACAGAAATAACAATTGCGCGTGATAAAATTGCAAAGACGAGGTTGGCAATTAAGTTTTAAAATAATAGATTGTTTTATATTTAAGATGGAAGGTAAGAATTATCATGAGTAAAGAAATGATTGCGGCTTTAGATGCGCTTGAACAAGAAAAAGGCGTAAAAAAAGAAATTGTAATTGACTCATTAGAAGCTGCTCTTGAAGCAGCTTACAAAAGAAATTATGATCAAGCACAAAATGTCGAAGTGACATTTGAGCAAAAAAAGGGTGATATTACAGTTATGGCTGTTAAGACAGTTGTACCTGATGATGAATTTTATGATGAAACGACCCAAGTAACATTAAAAGAAGCTTTGACAATTAACAAAGCTTATGAAGTTGGTGATGAAATTCGCTTTAAGGTAACACCTAAAGATTTCGGTCGCATTGCTGCCCAAACAGCTAAGCAAGTTATTATTCAACGTGTTCGTGAAGCAGAACGATCAATTGTATATAATAAGTTTGTAGAATATGAAGATGAAATAATTACGGGTGAAGTTGAACGGTTAGATAACCGTTATCTTTTTGTCTTATTACCAGGTAACCAAGAAGCTGTTATGACACAACAAGACCAAATGCCTAATGAATCTTACCGAATGCATGATCACATTAAGGTTTTAGTTGCTAAAGTTGAAAATAATGCTAAGGGACCGCAAGTGTTTGTTTCACGGACACACCCTGATTTAGTTAAGCGTTTATTTGAACAAGAGGTTCCTGAAGTATATGATGGAACTGTAGAGATTATGAGTATTGCTCGAGAAGCAGGGGATCGGGCTAAAATTGCCGTTAAGTCAAATAATCCTGATCTTGATCCAGTTGGGACAATGGTCGGTCAACGTGGTGCACGTGTTCAAGCTGTTGTCAATGAACTATCAGGGGAAAACATGGATATTGTAGAATGGACGGATGATGCCGCCCAATTCATTGCGAATGCATTAAATCCAGCGGAAGTAGTCGATGTAATCTTTGATGAAGAAAATGAGCGTGCTGCAACAATTATTGTACCAGATAGTCAATTATCACTTGCGATTGGTAAGCGCGGCCAAAATGCACGCTTAGCAGCTCGGTTGACTAGTTTTAAGATTGATATTAAGCCAGAATCAGAAGCAGCTGCTTTTTTTGAACAACAGGCCCAAGCTAAAGCAACGATACAACAAGCAAGTGATTTTATTGAATCAGATGATGACAAAGTTGATGATGATATTGAATAATATTTATTGTGAAAGGGGATTAAAACAGTGAAACCTCGCAAAATTCCAATGCGTAAAGATATTGTCACTGGGGAAATGTTTCCCAAAAAGCAGTTAGTGCGCATTGTTAAAGATAAAGAAGATAATATTAGCATTGATCCAACAGGTAAGGCTAATGGCCGGGGTGCCTATATCGGTCTTGATGTGGAAATTGCTAAAACAGCAGCTAAGAAACGAACTTTTGATAAAGTTTTTGGTATTAAGGTAGCAGATGCTTTTTATGATGAATTAGTTGCTTATGTTGATCATCAACAGGCTCGAAAGGAACTTTTTGGTGATGAATAAAGACCAAACACTACAATTACTGGGTTTAATTAGACGAGCTAATGCTTTAATAACTGGTGAAGAATTAGTAGTTGGTGCAATTCGAAATAAAAAAGCTAAATTAGTATTACTTGCCAGTGATGCTGGTAAAAATACTACAAAGAAAATTAGTGATAAGGCACAATTCTATGAAATTACCGTGATTCGTGATTTTACACGCGAACAACTTAGTAATGCAACAGGGATGGCACGGAGTGTATATGCAGTAACTAATCCGGGATTTGCAAAAAAAATCTTACAGAAAAACTAAATAACAAAGGAGTGTGATTCAGTATGGCTAAACGTATTTATGAACTTGCAAAAGAACTAAACATTTCAACAAAAAGTTTGATTGCAACTGCCACCGATATAGGATTTGCAGTTAAAAATCATATGTCGACGGTTGGACCAAATGAGGAACGACAATTGCGTGAACGATTTGAGAAAAAAGTAGTGCCTAATCATTTAACGCAAAAGCATGATGAAAAACTAAAAGCTAGTCAATCTAAGTCTACAAATACAGCCACGACTGCTAGTAAGCAAGCAACTGATCATACGAATAAGAAAAGGGATAATAAACGACCTACAAATGTAAGTAAGAATGGCAGTGGGCGTTTCGGTGGAGCATTGAATAAAAACGGACAAAAAAATACAAATAACAGTTGGAATGGTAATAAAGGTAATGGTGGCCATAATCGTCATGGTAAAAAGGGCAAACGGAATAATAACCAACGTAGTAATGGCCCTGCTAAGGTGTTGCCACAACGTAAGGATCAACCACTACCAGAGGTATTAGTATATTCAGTAGGAATGAACGTACAAGACATTGCTAAGCTAATTCATCGTGATGCCGCTGAAATAATTAAAAAATTATTCATGCTCGGCGTGATGGTAAATCAAAACCAAAGCTTAGATGCTGAAACAATTGAAATTTTAGCAGCCGATTATGGTATTGGGGCTGAAGAAAAAATTGAAGTTGATGTTGCTGATACTGATAAATTCTTTAAAGAAGCACAACAAAATGCCGACTTTTCTGCACAACGGCCACCAGTAGTAACAATTATGGGACATGTTGATCATGGTAAAACAACTTTACTAGATTATCTTCGTAATTCACATGTGACTGAGGGTGAAGCTGGTGGAATTACCCAACATATTGGGGCTTACCAAGTTAAGTTGCAAGATCGCATTATTACGTTCTTAGATACACCTGGACATGCGGCCTTTACGGCGATGCGCGCTCGTGGAGCAGATGTGACGGATATTACGGTCTTAGTTGTTGCAGCAGATGATGGTGTAATGCCACAAACAATTGAAGCAATAAACCATGCTAAGGCTGCAAAAACACCAATTATTGTGGCTGTTAATAAAATTGATAAACCAGGTGCAAATCCTGATAATGTTATGAATCAGTTAATGCAATATGAATTAGTGCCAGAAGAATATGGTGGCGATACTATTTTCGTTAAAATTTCAGCTAAATTTGGTCAAAACGTTGATGAATTACTAGAAATGATTTTGCTTCAATCTGATGTCTTAGAATTAACTGCTAATCCTAAACAAAATGCAGCTGGTTCAGTTATTGAAGCACAACTAGATAAAGGTCGAGGACCAGTAGCGACATTACTTGTACAACAAGGAACACTTAAAGTTGGTGATCCAATTGTCGTAGGTAACACCTATGGTCGTGTTCGGACAATGACCAATGATCGTGGCCGTCGGATTAAAGAGGCATTACCATCAATGCCTGTTGAAATTACTGGTTTGAACGATGTGCCTGATTCAGGTGATTTATTTGTGGTCTTTGATGATGAAAAAACTGCCCGAGCAGCTGGTGAAGAACGAGCCAAGCGAGCATTGCTAGCTAATCGACACCGTAACAATGTGGTCTCAGTGACTGATTTATTTAGTAAGATGGCTGATAAGGATCTTAAATCAGTGCCAGTTATTATTAAAGCTGATGTTCAAGGATCGGTTGAGGCCTTAGCGGGTTCATTCCGTAAAATTGATGTGGATGGTGTTAAGGTTGATATTGTGCACACAGCAGTAGGAGCTATTAATGAATCAGATGTGACATTAGCAGAAGCATCTGGGGCAATTATTGTCGGCTTTAATGTGCGGCCAACTCCGCAAGCGCGTCAACAAGCAGATAGTGAAGAGGTTGATATTCGTCTTCACAATGTGATTTATAACGCGATTGATGAAATTGAAGCCGCAATGAAAGGTCAATTAGAGCCTGAATTTGAAGAAAAAATCATGGGTAATATTGAAGTACGTGAATTATTCAAAGTTTCAAAAATTGGGACAATTGTTGGTGGTATGGTTACTGACGGAATTGTAAAGCGTGATTCAAGTATTCGTTTAATTCGTGATGGTGTTGTTGTATACGAAGGTAAATTAGGTTCATTGAAACGCTTTAAAGATGATGTTAAAGAAGTTAAAAAGGGTTATGATCTTGGTTTAACAATTGAAAACTACAATGATGAAAAAATTGGTGATGTAATTGAAGCCTATGAAATGGTTGAAGTTCCTCGGCAATAATTTGCGCAACAATAAAGGAGGGTAATATATGCCACAAGGACATTATCGTGTGGGACGTCTCTCACAAGAAGTTCAACGGGAAGTAAATGATATTTTGCTTAAAAGAGTTCGTGATCCACGAGTTGAAGGTCTCACAGTTACTGGTGTGGATGTAACGGGTGACCTACAGCAAGCAAAAATTTATTATAGTATTTACTCAGATTTAGCTTCAGTCGCACAAAAAACACAACAAGGATTAGAAGCGTCAACAGGGTTAATCAGACGCGAATTAGGGCAACGATTGAGTACTTACAAAATACCTGAATTAATTTTTGTACGTGATGAGTCTGTTCAATATGGTGATCGTATTGAAAGTTTATTGCGTAAGCTAAATACACAAGATTAGATAGTTAAAGTTAAAAGGAGTTTTAGCAAGACAGCGTTTTGTTATAGCTTCTTTTTTGTTGAAAGTGGCATAATTAAAATTAAACCCTAGTGAAGTTAAAAAAGCTAGGATGGAATATGGTTTATTTAGATAATACGGTATACTTGAATGGAACTAGTGAACTAATAGTTAAAAAACAGAAAGGTGATACTACTACAACATTGTTAGTAGTTATTAAGTTAACATGAATGGAATTTTACCAGTATATAAAGAGCGTGGGATGACAAGTCATGATGTTGTTTTTAAATTGCGAAAAATACTTAACACGAAAAAAATTGGGCATTCAGGGACGCTTGATCCAAATGTTGACGGCGTACTACCAGTTGCAATAGGGCGAGCTACAAAGGTAGTTGATTATTTAATAGCCTCGGGTAAAGTTTATCGTGGCAGCATTACACTAGGCTTTGCTACGACAACTGAAGACTTAGATGGGGAGGAAGTTGAGAGAATCCGTTTAAATGCACCGTTTACAAATGAACAAATAAATAGTGCTTTAGCTCAATTAACAGGTGTAATCACGCAAATTCCACCAATGTATTCGGCAGTCAAGGTTAACGGTAAAAAATTGTATGAGTATGCTCGAGCAGGTGAAGCAGTAACACGGCCTAGTCGACAAGTAACAGTTAGTGACTTTAGGCAAATTAAGGAGGCAACTTGGGATGCCGCCGCTAAAACACAAACAATCTATTTTGAAGTTGCCGCTTCTAAAGGAACGTATGTGCGGACCCTAGCTGTTGACTGTGGCTGTATTTTAGGAGTTCCCGCAGTAATGTCAAGCCTAACCCGCTTTAAATCAGGTGGCTTTGAAATTAAAGAGGCCATTAAATTAAGTGAGATTCAAACACTAGTAACTAATAATGAATTGACGAGTTATTTAAGGCCCATTGATTATCCATTAATGCAATATTCTTTAATTGACGTAAATAATGACTTATGGGAACGTTTGAAAAATGGTGGTTGGTTTACTAAAAATGAACTAAATATTGATGCTGATGTTATAAGGATGCGTTATCAAAATGAAACTAAAGCACTTTATCAATGGGATGATCAAAAAAAGGTTTATAAACCGTTAAAAATGTTTAGTAATCAATGATGAATGGTGAAGTATGGGTGAAGAAATATGCGATTAATTGACTTAAGATATCCATTAGATGTAAGTAAGGTTTTAGATGAGCCAGTTGTCTTAGCGATGGGCTTTTTTGATGGGGTACACTTAGGACATCAAGCGGTATTAGCAAAAGCAAAACAAGTTGCACAGAAACGTGGAATAAAAATGGCGGTATTAACATATGATCATCATCCTCAAATTGTATTTAGCAACATTCCGACATATTTTAAATATTTATCAGCACCAGAACGCAAATTAGAACTATTGGCTACACATGGTGTTGATATTGTGTATCGAGTTAGTTTTACTTCAAAATTAGGCAATTTGATACCACAAAAGTTTGTCGATACATATTTGTTAGGATTACATGCAAAAGTGGTTGTGGCAGGTTTTGATCATACGTATGGCCCAAAAGATATGGCTACGATGGCCCGGTTACCAGAGTATGCTAAAGGTCGTTTTGAAGTCATTGAGGTTGCGCCTACTGAATTGACAACTGAAAAAATTGGATCTACTGCAATTAGAAACTATCTCGACCAAGGTAAGCTAGAGTGTGCCAATGCAATGTTAGGGTATGTGTATCAGACAACTGGGCTAGTTGTGCATGGTAAAGAAATTGGGCGAACATTGGGTTATCCAACAGCAAACATTTTGACGCCCGTTGATGAGCGTATTCCAGCAGTAGGAGTTTATGCTGTTGAAATTTATGTTGGTGAGCAATGGTACCAGGGGATGGCATCAATTGGGTATAATGAAACCCTTGGAGGAGGTCGACCGAAAACATTGGAAATTAATATTTTAGATTATCAAGATGAAATTTATGGTGAAAATATTAAAGTTAAATGGCAAAAATATCTACGACCAATGGTTAAATATGCTGACTTACCGACATTAATTGCTCAATTGGCGCAAGATGAAAAAAATGTCCGTAACTTTTTTGCAGAAAAATAAAATTATTATTGACAGTCAGTTATATTATTGATACTATAATATAGTTGATTGCGGGGGGGTAGCGAAGTGGCTAAACGCGGCGGACTGTAAATCCGCTCCTTCGGGTTCGGAGGTTCGAATCCTCTCCCCCCCATAATTTTAATTAAGTGAAAAGCCGTGTAGGTAAGTACATTTTTAAGAGTTTAGACGTATGTCCTAGACTCTTTTTTTATATATTTATTCTCAAAATAGGTGCCAAAATTGGCCTTAATTTCGTTTGACTAAAAGTCAATATGAAAGGGCTTGGTTAATAATAGACAGTCTTTTAGTAGATGCGGTTTTATTACTAACTTATTTTATTTAAGGTTTAATAATAAAATTATTGACAAGCAACTGTATCCGTACGATAATCAATCATGATATGAAATATTTGTTAGTGCTGATGAAAGAATTTTGTTTTGGTAAAATATTAAGCGAGCTTAGGACAGTGAAAGCTAAGTTATTTTTAATTACAAAAGGCACTTTTGGAGCTATCAATGTAAAAGCTGCCTAGTTACCTAGGAAGTAGGGTGGAACCGCGTGATAAACGTCCCTACACCAATTTTTTGGTGTAGGGCTTTTTTATTGTGATTTTGCTATGTTAATTTAGGAGGAATATATTTTGACAAAAAAATTGCCGATGCAACAAATTATTTTAATATTGCAACAATATTGGGCTAGTCAAGGAGCAATGTTAATGCAATCTTATGATACTGAAAAAGGGGCAGGTACCATGAGTCCGTATACTTTTTTACGAGCAATTGGGCCAGAACCTTGGAATGCAGCGTATGTTGAACCATCACGGCGACCAGCGGATGGTCGTTATGGTGACAACCCAAACCGTTTATATCAACATCATCAATTCCAAGTTGTCATGAAACCATCACCAGATAATATTCAGGAATTATATTTAGGATCGTTAAAAGAACTAGGAATTGAACCGCTAGAACATGATATCCGTTTTGTAGAAGATAATTGGGAAAATCCTTCAATGGGCGCAGCCGGTGTTGGTTGGGAAGTCTGGTTAGACGGAATGGAAGTTACTCAGTTTACTTATTTTCAACAAGTTGGGGGACTACAAGTCGATTCAGTTACCTCAGAAGTTACCTATGGCTTAGAACGGTTAGCCTCATATATTCAAGATGTAGATACAGTATATGATTTAGAGTGGGCTGATGGGGTTTTATACGGTGATATCTTTAAAGAACCTGAATTTGAACATTCAAAATATTCATTTGAAGAGTCAAATCAAGAGATGCTCTTATCAATGTTTGATAATTATGAACGTGAAGCAAAGCGCTTATTAGAATTGGGGTTAGTACATCCAGCCTATGATTATATTTTAAAAAGTTCACATACATTTAACCTATTAGATGCGCGCGGGACAGTTTCGGTTACCGAAAGAGCGGGATATTTGAGCCGTATTCGTAATATGGCACGCCTAGTAGCAAAGGCATTTATTGCTGAACGTAAAAAATTAGGCTTCCCCTTATTAAAAGATCATGCCTTAAGAGCAAAATATTTAACCGATAATGAAAAAGATTTGAAAGGAGATAATAACTAATGGCTCATAATTTTTTATTAGAAATTGGCTTGGAAGAAATACCTGCCCATGTTGTTACACCTAGTATTAGCCAATTGCAACAACGGGTTAGTTCGTTTTTAGCAGAACAACGAATTGATTATCAAGAGATCAAAGTCTTTTCAACACCTCGACGCTTAGCAATTCAAGTAATGGCTTTAGCAGATGCACAGCCTGACATTGAAGAAGAAGTGAAGGGGCCAGCCAAAAAAATCGCGTTAGATAGTAATAACAATTGGTCTAAAGCCGCACAAGGCTTCGTACGTGGTCAAGGGTTAACTGTTGATGATATCACTTTTAAAGAATTAAAAGGGGTTGAATATGTATATGTTACTAAGTTCGTTAAAGGGCAGCCGATAGAACGTGTTTTGCCAGAATTAAAAAAACAAATTATGGCAATGACATTCCCCACAACGATGAAATGGGGTAATTATTCATTTGAATATGTACGACCAATTAAATGGATAGTTGCTTTATTAGACGATAAAGTTATTCCATTTTCAATTTTAGACATTGTTGCTGATCGTACAAGTCGAGGACACCGATTTTTAGGTCATGAAGTAACTTTTGCAGATGCACTAGATTATGAAGAAAAGTTAATGGCGGATTTTGTAATTGCGGATGCTGATAAACGGAAACAATTAATTAAAAAGCAAATTGAACAAATTCGGCTCACTAATAATTGGAATGTCGTGCTTGATGAGAATTTATTAGAAGAGGTCAATAATTTAGTTGAATGGCCAACGGCATTTACGGGTTCCTTTAAAGATGAATATTTAGCTGTTCCTGACGAGGTTTTAATCACATCAATGAAAGAACATCAAAGATTCTTTTATGTAACTGATACCGCTGGAAAATTGTTGCCCCACTTTATTGCTGTGCGTAATGGAAATACTGAATTTTTAGATAACGTTGTACGTGGAAACGAAAAAGTTTTAACAGCTCGATTAGAAGATGCAAAATTTTTCTATACTGAGGATCAAAAGCAATCGATTTCAGATTATATGGTAAAAGTTAAAAAATTAACTTTTCACGATAAAATTGGCTCAGTGTACCAACATATGCAACGTGTTGGTATTATTGCACATCAAATTGGTAAAAAAGTTGGCATCAGTAATGCAGAATTGGTTGACTTACAACGAGCGTCTGAAATTTATAAATTTGATTTAGTGACTGGTATGGTTGGTGAGTTTTCAGAATTACAAGGAATTATGGGTGAAAAATATGCTCGTATTTTTGGTGAAAATAACAATGTGGCGCAAGCAATTCGCGAACACTATATGCCTATTTCAGCAGAAGGTGTTTTACCAATATCTAAGATTGGAGCTATTCTCGCATTAGCTGATAAGTATGATTCAATTATCACATTTTTTGCTGCCGGTATGATTCCTTCTGGGGCCAACGATCCTTACGCCTTACGCCGAGCAGCTTTAGGAATAGTTCGTATTTTAAAAGAACAACAATGGCATCTTGATTTTGAAAAGTTAAATGAAGTGTTAGTATTAGCATTGGCTACTAATACTACTGGCTTACCAACAGTAGTAATTGAGAATATAGATAGTGTAACTGACAGTGTTTTGCTCTTTATACAAGATCGAGTTAAGCAAATGTTAACTAATGCTGACACCCGGCATGATATTATTGAAGCAGTAATAGGTAATACAAATACTGATATTTTAACAATATTTGAACAAGCTAATGTTTTAATGGTTCATAAAGATGATGCTGATTTTAGAAGTGTGATTGAAACGTTAACGCGAGTAATTCGTCTCACCAAACAAAATCAAGTGACACCCGATAAAGTTGACACTCGTTTGTTTGAGGATGCTAGTGAAGAGGCTTTATTTATAGCAGTTGAAGATGTTATAAATAATATTGGCAATGCACCACTCAGTCAACTTTATACTTCGTTGGCAAAACTAGTACCAACGATTGTGACGTACTTTGATGCCAATATGATTATGGCTAGTGATAAAGCGGTGAAAAATAATCGCTTAAGACAATTAAATATTATAGCTAGTTTAGCTAAACAACTAGGCGATTTAGATAATCTAGTTGTTAAGTAAGCGTTAATTTTATATTTAGCATATTTTTTATTTGCTAGTAATTGTTTTTTTAGAAAAAAGGTTAGGTGAACTGACCCCTCGAATTGGAGGAAATCCAATCGAGGGGTTTTTCTTATAGAAATAATAAAAACCTAATACTATTGAGCTAGGTCTAAAGTATTAGGTGCTAAAACTTAAATAATTTATTTAGAATTTTAAAAATAACTTGTTGAAAAAGACATGATTACTTAAAGTAATTTGCTAATCCTTGACGGACAGCGACGGCAACCTTATGAGGATAATTGGCTGATGCAATCGCTTTAAAATCATCATCGTCATTGATATAGCCCATTTCTAATAAAACTGCCGGTCGTGAATTATCCCGAATTACTAAAAAGTCGCCAAAATCAACGCCTTTATTTTTCATCGGAAAATTATTCATATATTTATTTAGCGCTTTCCCCAATGCAAGTGAACCATTTTTTTTGTGGTAGTAATACGTAGTTAAACCACTAGCAGAGTTTTTGGTAGGGGCAGAGTCATAATGAAATGAAATAAATGCGTCAGCAGTATGTTGTTCAGCGATTTTAGGAATTTTAGACAGATAGACGATTTTATCAGTATGGCGGGTTATAATAACATTAGCGCCGTAACTTTGAAGGACCTTTTTAACCTCTAATGCTGTTTTTAAGGTGTAAGTCTTTTCATACGCGCCCGTATTAGAAAGCGCACCAGTATCAGAACCACCATGTCCAGGATCGAGTACGATGGTAGTTTCAGCTAAATCCGTAAGCTTTTTAAGCGGCTTTTTGCGAGTTAATAACCAAGATGCCACCCATGCAGTTTGTTCATTTGGTCGTCTAATTTTATACCATTGACCATGCTTTTCAATAATTTTGACTTTAGTATTTTTATGTAATAGTGCTAACCTTTTACTATTGTGAGTAGGCTGACTACGAGTCGGAATACTTGCTAATTGAACAGTGACTTGATTCTTATTAAGTAACAAAAAGGTCATAATGACGATTAAGCAAAGCATCAGACCAGTTATAAAAATGGGGATTAATTGTTTTTTTAAGTAAGCTTGCATAAGGATCTCTGTCTTTCATAGATTAAAGTAATGTACTAAAATATATTATAAGCAAAGATGATAGGGCATACACGCTTTTTTTCATGTAATCTCAAATTTTGGTTATGTCCGTATAATTGGTGTAAATTCTAAATAGGACTTTGTGAAATCTGAAAGGAACTTCATTATGCCAAAGGTTGAATTAAATTTAGAAGATGACGAATTAAATGAACTATTACTAGGTGATCGGGATAAGGCCATGCAATCAATTATGGCCAAGATACTTGATGAAATTCTTAAGTCCGAAGCGACTGAGCAGATTAAAGCTAAGGCTTATGAACGTTCGGATGAACGAACCAATTCACGGAATGGTTATCGGGTTCGTCAGCTTACCACTCGCGTAGGGTCTCTAGAACTACACGTTCCTAAACTCCGTCATGGCAATTTTTCAACACAGTTGTTCAAACGCTACCAGCGTAGTGAGCAGGCGTTTGATTTGGCATTAATGGAAATGGTAATCCGAAGTGTTTCAACACGTAAAGTAGCTGAGATTACTAAGAAGTTATGTGGGACAACCTTTTCTAAAAGTACGGTCTCGGCTTTATGTAATAATTTGGACGACCAAGTGCTGGATTTTAACCGACGTCCCCTTACGCAAAAGTATGCTTTTGTGTATGCCGATGCAATTTTATTTAAGGTACACCGTGGTCACGTTGTGACAAGTAATAGCTTACTCGTTGCGATTGGAAT
>NZ_JAFBDN010000003.1 GCF_016908275.1 Periweissella beninensis
AGCTACGGAAGTATATGAATAAGATTGACGATCAGCAAGGAACATGTAAATATTTTTTGCTAAGAGTGACATTGATTTATAAGGTTGGTCAGTCCTGCAAGACTGGTCATTTTTTTGGCTCTTTGTCAAATGGTGCTGATAGACTAAATAATTAAAACAAAAAGCAAGTAATTCGAAATTTGAATTGCTTGCTTTTTGTTTTAATAACCATATTAAATATAGTAGACATATTAAAAACATTAATAATGAGAACAGTGGTGCTATTGTTATTAGGATTAAAATTATGCAAAATTTAGCTAATCAGCGATAGCCATTTCAGTTAAAATTCTATGGGCTAATGACTCATTGGTAACAAAATCGGTTAGCATATTTCCACGTAAAGCACCTAAAGCAGCACGAGTTTTAAATTTACTTTTCAAAACACAAAAACGGCGCGGAGTAGCTAATACAGTTGGTAAATCAATGCCAAAAATTTTATCATCATTAACATTTAAAAAATTACCATAGATATCATATGGACGACCATATAACATGCCAGCGATTTGATCTAAGGAAATATTGGGAAAGATTTTATTAATATTTTGCCGCCAAGCTGGAATGGAGTTAACCGAAGAAAGTGTGCCAAAACCAGCAAAAATTAAATCCATTCGGGACGCTGCGGCAAAAGCAGGTTGCGATGATATTTCACGTACTAAACCAATTCTAGTACGATCATCCGTAATATATAGAGGACCAACCATGGTAATATACTCGGCAGAAAATTTGGAAGCAACACGTTCAACCATACGCATTGAGCCCGCAGCTGAGTTATATTTCATATTTTCACCCATAAATTGGGTGAATTTGACATCTTCTAAAATAGAAGTTTCAAAATGACTAGTTATATTATAAATTGTTTCCCCCCAAGTTGTACCGACAATATGGCTTTGTGCAATTAGTAATTCAATTTGTTTTGCTGCATATTTAATTATATTTTCTTCATTATCATTGGGATTAACAGTATCTTTAATAATATAACAATTTTTAATATTAAATTTTTTTTCAAAATGTTGCTCTAATTCAAGATTCCGAGCTGTTGGGGAAGCAATGTTAATAGTAACGATTCCTTCAAGTTTAGCATCGTCCAAATATTTATTAATTAGGTATCGACTTAAATGATATTTTTCAGTTAAGTCAGCTAATGATAAATTAGAGAGATAGTAATCCTGGGCAAGATTGGCAAGCATTTCACGTTGAGCAATATTCATATAAGTAACCTTCGTATCTTTTTTTATTATTATAACATTTAATTAAAAAATTTAAATTTAAATAATTAAACTGCTTTTAATTATTTAAAATTTTAAAAAATAACGCTATATATTTTAAAAAATTAAACATTTTTTGTTTACATTAGTATTATTGAGCGTTATTATTTAGTTGTTAACAATTGAACAAATAAGCAGTACGTACGTGTTCAAAGTTGGAAGGAATGAATATATGGTTGATATGAATAAAGTTTTATCATTACATGAGAAAAATATTGGTGTTTTAAAAATAGATGGCACATTTAATGTTAATAATCGTAATGATTTAGCCGAGGCTTACACCCCTGGAGTAGCTGATTTAGCTAAACGAATCGAGAAAAAACCAGAATTAAAAGAGCGTTATACTATTAGTGGAAAATTAGTTGCTATTATCTCAGATGGTTCAGCAGTTTTAGGGCTAGGGAACGTTGGACCAGCTGCTAGTTTACCAATTATTGAAGGAAAAGCCTTATTGTATAAAAATTTTGCTAATGTTAATGTAATTCCGTTAGCGTTAGAACAAAGCTCGGTTGACGATATTGTTAAAACAATTAAAACAATTGCACCATCGTTTGCTGGTATTCATTTGGAAGATATCGCTGCACCTAAAGTTTTTGAAATCGAAGAACGGTTGAGTAAAGAGTTAGTGATACCTGTTTATCATGATGATCAAACAGGCACCGCCATTGTTGTGTTGGCTGGTTTAATTAATGCAGCCAAGGTTGTAAATAAACCGTTAAAGGATTTGCAAGTAGTTATTAACGGCATTGGTGCTGCTGGGGTAGCAACAGCTAAAATTTTAATCGCAGCTGGGCTTAAAAATTTAACGTTAGTTGATATTGAAGGCGTCGTAAAATCAGATAACCCAACGTATAATGATTATCAACGAAAATTAGTAGCAAATATACAGCAAGCAACGGGTGCAGAGTTGGATGATGTCATTGATAATCAAGATGTTTTTATTGGATTATCAGTCGCTAATGTCTTAAATAAACATCAAGTAGCGCGAATGAGTGCTAAACCAATTATTTTTGCTCTAGCCAATCCAATTCCTGAAATTAATCCAAAAGAAGCTTTAGAAGTAGGCGCTGGTGTTGTGGCAACGGGTTCATCACAATGGCCTAATCAGGTTAATAATATACTAGCATTTCCAGGATTATTTAAAGGATTATTAGCAAGTGGATTAAAGCATGTTGATTTACAGTTACAAATTGAAGTGGCTAATGCTTTGGCTGACATGGTTGCCAAACCGACTGCTACCAAAATTGTTCCCGGTGTTTTTGATGAAAGTGTAGTAAATAATGTAGCCCAAGCTGTCCTCAACTATGCAAAAAATAAATTATAATCGGAGTAAGTAAGATGCTTGAAAAAATTAAGAGCTTTAAAATAGGTTTTATTCCATTACCACTATATCTTGTTTTATTACTAGGCTATATTTTATTAACGGTTACTAAAACAGTGCCGACAAACGATATGCTAGCATCCTTAGGAATCATGACAGTATTTGCTTATTTACTTGAAGAAATTGGTAAAAGGATTCCAGTTTTAAATTCATTAGGTGGTAAGGTCTTAGTTGTTACTTTCTTACCCGCTTACTTTGTCTATGCGGGATGGTTACCAAAATCAACAATCACTTCAGTTTCTAATTTTATGGAAGATAATAACTTTTTAATGTTTTTTATTACATTATTAGTGGTTGGCTCAATTGCTTCAATGAATCGAAAAACCTTAATTAAAGCAACTTCACGTATTATCGTGATTTTAATCTTATGTGATGTAATTGGATCATTGGTTGGAACTGGTATCGGTATGGTATTTGGTTTGTCTGCGTGGAAAGCCTATTTCTTCATTGTTGCGCCCATTATGGCTGGTGGGGTTGGTGAAGGTGCAATGCCATTATCATTAGGTTATGCAGCGGTTTTAACGGCTACAGGAGCTGGAAATGTTTTTGGTGAAATTTTGCCTGCAGTTATGTTAGGAAGCTTGGTTGCAGTCGTACTGTCTGGTTTGATGAAAAAGATTGGTGATGTACATCCAGAATTAACAGGTAATGGTAAGTTGATTGATGGAGCGGATGATGAATTGGAAAGTCTTAAAGGAAAATCAAGTGAGGTTAGTATTGAAAAAACATTAATCGCTGGTATTTTAGCAATTACTTTATACTTTTTAGCAGTTTGGTTAAATTTTGTTATTCAAAAATATGTTGGAGTGGCAGTACCAGCACCGATTATCTTATTAATTGTACTAATGGCAGCCAAAATGTTAGGGTACATTCCTAACAACATCGAGCAAGGTGGTAATTCATTATATGGTTTTACTGTAAAGGGCATTACGCCACCATTATTGTTTGGAGTAGGGGTAGCATCAACAGATTGGAATAAATTAATTCAAGTATTTAAAAGTCCCGCATCCATGATAGCAATCGCTGCAACTGTTATTGCAATTGTTATTACTGCTTTCATTGCCGCCAAATTATTAGGTTTGTATCCAGTTGATACAGCAATTGCAGTATCTTGCTGTTCAGGACAAGGTGGGACTGGGGCATTAGCAATTTTAGCTGCGGGTGATAGAATGGAGTTAATGCCTTTTGCACAAGTAGCTGTACGCCTAGGTGGTGCCATGACAGTCACGTTTGCAATTTTCTTAATGGGTATTTTAGTCCATTAAAAAAACTATCTGAGAAGAGGTATGCTGTGCCAGAAATAGAGAGTTTGGATCTTAATAAACAATCAGTTAAAATAAAATGGCAAAATTTTTTGAAAAAGCGTGGTATTAGTAATTTTGCGGATAATGAAATAACAAACATTGATACAACAATTGGGTTATTTGAAGCAAATTCTTTAATTGCGACTGGCTCAATTGCTGGTAATGTAATAAAGTATGTTGCTGTTGAGAATGAAACTAATGAAAGTAAAGGAGCTCTTTTTAATAAAATTGTTTCAGCATTAGTTAGCTGTTTAGCTAATCAAGGGATCTTTCACATATTTGTATTTACTAAACCGGAGTATAGCAAAACTTTCGAACATGTAGGCTTTTCGTTGCTAGCTACATCAGAAAAAGGGGTAATTTTAGAAAAGGGGATGCCAGATATAAATAGCTATTTAATGGCTATAAATGCTTCAAGCAAATTGGAAAATAAAAAAATCGCAAGTATTGTGATGAATGCTAATCCGTTTACTAAAGGGCATCGTTTTTTAGTTGAGCAAGCAGCATTGGAAAATGATTTAGTATATGTTTTTGTAGTTGAACAAGATGTATCATTATTTACGACAAATGAAAGAGTTAAATTAGTAAAGCAAGGTGTTAGTGATTTAACAAATGTTAAGGTTGTGTTAGGTGGTCCATATATGGTGAGTTTTGTTACTTTTCCAGCTTATTTTATTAATAGTCCTATTGATATAATTGATTATCAAACAACCTTAGATGCACAAATCTTTAAAAACTGGGTGGTTCCACAACTTAAAATTACCAGTCGTTATCTTGGCTGTGAACCATTTTCGAAAACTACGAAGCGCTATAATGAAATATTACAACAACAATTAAGTGATGTGATTAGTATTAAAATTATTGAACGAAAAATGATTGACGCGCAAATTATTTCAGCAACTAAAATAAGACTAGCTATTAAAGAGACGGATTTATTGTTAATTAAAGAGTTGGTACCATTAACGACTTTTAAATTTATAAAAAATAACCTTAATATATTACAGGAACGTATTCAGAAAGGACAAAAAATTAATGGAAATTAAAAAAAGTGCATTAGCAGGAACACTAGAATCATCTGATGTTCAAATTTTACTAAGTCCAGCGACTGATGGAATTACAATTGATTTACAATCGGATGTAAAGAAGCAATTTGGTGATCAAATTGAGGAAACAATTAAAAAAGTTTTGCTGAGTTATAAAATTGAAAATGTGCACGTTAAAGTCGTTGATAAAGGTGCTTTGGATATGGTTATTAAAGCCAGGACAATTACTGCCGTTCAACGAGCATTAGACATCGTTGATGAACCACAATGGGAGGTACTTTAATGAATCAGCAAAATGAGCGATTACGTCGAACAATGATGTTTGTTCCAGGAAACAATCCAGCCATGGTAAAGGATGCCGGTATATTTGGCGCAGATTCAATTATGTTTGATCTAGAAGATGCCGTTGCGATGACTGAAAAAGATGCGGCGCGTTATTTAGTTTTTGAGGCCTTACAAACGATTGATTATGGTAATGCTGAATTAGTAGTAAGAATTAATGGCTTAGACACACCATATTATGAAAATGATATTAAAGCAATGGTCAAAGCGGGAATTGATGTTATTCGCTTACCAAAAGTTGAATCAGCAGAAATGATGCACACCCTGGAAAAATTAGTTGCTGACGCAGAAAAAAATTTTGACCGTGAAGTTGGTACCACAAAATTAATGGCCGCTATTGAATCTGCTAAGGGAGTAGTGCATGCAAATGAGATTGCAGCGGCATCAAAACGAATGATTGGGATTGCTTTATCAGCTGAAGATTATACAACAGATATGAAAACGCATCGTTATCCAGATGGGCAGGAGTTATTATATGCTCGGAATGTTATTTTACATGCAGCGCGTGCAGCGGGGATTGCTGCTTTTGACACGGTCTTTACTAATATGGATGATGAAGCTGGTTTTTATCGAGAAACCGAATTAATTCATCAACTAGGTTTTGATGGAAAATCATTAGTTAATCCACGTCAAATTGCAATGGTGAATAAAGTTTATCAACCCACAAAACAAGAAATTGAAAAAGCACAAAATGTGATTGCAGCCATTGAAGAAGCGCGTTTAAAAGGTTCAGGAGTTATTTCAATGAATGGACAAATGGTTGATCGGCCCGTAGTATTACGAGCGCAAAGAGTTATGAATTTAGCTAATGCTGCTAATTTAGTTGATGCGGAGGGAAATTACATTGAAAAATAAAATTAATCGCAATATACCAGACGAGATAATGCGTGAACAAGGTTATACGGGATTTGATAGTGTTGAATTTGGTAATCCGGATATTCAAAGAGTAGCGCCAAAAGTAACCGCAACAACTGGTAATAGTAAAGTAGTAGCATCATTGGCCGAAGTGATTGAAAAGACTTTGCATAATGGTATGACAATTTCATTCCATCATCATTTCCGAGAAGGTGATTATGTTTTCAATCAAGTAATGCGGCTTATTATTGATAATGGTTATCAAAATTTAACGTTAGCTCCGTCATCACTTACAAATGTCATGAACGACATTGTGGTTGAGGCAATTGACAAAGGCGTCGTAACTAATATTACATCTTCAGGAATGCGAGGCAGTTTGGGGGATGCAGTATCGCATGGTGCGCTAGCTAATCCAGTGATTTTCAGATCACATGGTAATCGAGCACGGGCAATCGAAACAGGTGCCATAAAAATAGACGTAGCTTTTTTGGGAGTCCCTAATGCTGATGAAATGGGTAACGCAAATGGTATGGATGGTAAGGCTGCATTTGGCTCACTAGGCTATGCATTAATGGATGCACAATATGCTGATAAAGTTGTTTTAATAACGGATAGCATAAAACCATATCCTAATACACCGGCATCAATTAAACAAACACAAGTAGATTATGTTGTTGAAATTGATGCAGTGGGTAATCCTGATAAAATTGGTTCAGGGGCTACACGGTTTACTAAGGATCCAAAGGAATTAAAAATTGCTAAAACAGTCAATGACGTAATTATTAATTCACCATACTTTAAAGATGGGTTTTCATTTCAAACGGGTTCTGGTGGGGCAGCGCTAGCAGTAACACGGTTCTTACGACAAGCAATGCTTGATAAGCATATTAAAGCTAGTTTTGCCTTAGGTGGCATTACTAAACCAACGATTGATCTGTTAGAAGAAGGCTTAGTTGCTAAAGTGATGGATGTCCAAGACTTTGATAAAGGGGCCGCGGAATCAATGCATTTAAATAAGAATCAACAGGAAATTGATGCTTCATGGTATGCTGATCCAGCTAATAAAGGTGCAATGGTTGATAAACTAGATGTGGCCATTTTGTCAGCTTTGGAATTAGATACTAAATTTAACGTTAATGTAATGTCTGGTTCGGATGGCGTTATTCGCGGAGCAATTGGGGGACACCAAGATGCGGCTACTGCTAAATTGACAATTATTTCAGCGCCCCTTGTACGTGGGCGAATTGCAACAATTGTTAATGATGTGACAACTGTTGTGACACCAGGTGATTCAGTTGATGTGGTCGTTACTGAAGTTGGTATTGCGATTAATCCAAAACGGCAAGATTTGATGACAGCATTACGTGATTTACCAGGGGTACCAGTATATACAATTGAAGAGCTTCAACAAATGGCAGTTCAAAAGGTTGGAACAGCTAAACCTTTAGAATTTACTGACAAAGTGGTGGCTTTAATTGAATATCGGGATGGATCATTAATTGATGTGATTCATGAAGTGAAAGATTAACACATAGTAATTTAAAAAATCTCACAAAATAAATTTTTGCTTGAGATTTTTAGTACATATAAGTAAAGTAGGTTAGTTTATGATTGATATATTTAGCCAAGGGGAACCTCAAACTGTAATAACAGTCTTAGCCAATAAAGATTGGCGTAAGCAACAACAACAATTTTTGCTCAGGCAAAATCAACATGCAACGTTGCTTAGTTTAAAATTAAATATTCCTGGTTCAATTAAAAATAACGATTATTTAAGTAATTTATTCGTGCAAGGATATCAGCAAATAAGCAAACAACTAAAATTGGCAAATTGTATAGTAATCGATAAAGTCCTCCAAATAAAAAGGGCGACCGGACCAGAGGCTATTTTAGTTATTGATACTGCTGGTGAGCAATTAAAGAAAATTAGTATTCAATTTGAAGATGAAAGTAAGCTTGGTCGGATTTTTGATGTTGATGTAATTACACAAAATAACACGCAATTATCGAGAACTCAGTTAGGGTATTCACCGCGTAGTTGTTATGTATGCGGTGCTAATGCTAAAGTATGTGCCCGATCGCAGTGTCACTCGATGCAGTTAATAAAAAATTTTTTAAATAAAATCTATAGAGATGAAATAAGTCAAAATGAAATCAAAAATAATTGTTGAATATGCCCAAAAAGCTCTTTTATATGAAGTATCAGTTAATCCAAAGCCAGGCCTAGTTGATCCAATTAGTAATGGGGCGCATCAAGATATGGATGTATTTACCTTCATTAATAGTAGTGTAAGTCTATACAGTTATTTTGAAGCAGCTAGTGATTTAGGATTAACATTTAAAGGTAACGAGAATGATTTACCAAAATTATTTCAAACATTACGTAAACAGGGGCAACTTGCTGAAAGTACTATGTTTACAGCGACAAATGGGGTTAATACTCATAAAGGAGCCATTTTTTCGCTAGGAATATTGGTGTGTGCTACAGCATATGTGAGCCAACATGCAAGAACAATCAATATTACTAATATAATAGATGTAGTTAAAAGGATGCTAGCTAATTTAGTGAATGATGATTTAGCTAATTTAAAGCCGAATAAGCCATTAACAGCAGGGCAACAACAGTATTTAAAATACGGTAAAACGGGAATTCGTGGTGAAGCCCAAGCTGGGTTTCCAACCGTCTTACAATTTGGACTACCAATGCTTAGAAAAAGTAGTGGAACGATAAATCAGCGCTTATTAGATACATTGATGAAAATTGCCCAAAATACTCAAGATTCTAATTTAATTAAACGAGCACACACCCCCAGTATTACGGTGTGGTTTAGTAGCAAATGTCAACGTTACTTTGAACTAGGTGGCAGTAAAACAGCCATGGGGTACCAATATTTGCAATCATTAGATAAAATCTTGATTGCAAAAAATCTTAGCTTAGGAGGATCAGCAGATTTATTAATTTTAACGATATATTTAGGTTTAGTTGAGGACATACTTTAATGCAATTAATGACAAATGATAAGCTTAGATTGGTTTATAATGATACAGGAAAAGTAGGACAACCAACAATTATTTTAATTGCGGGCTATTCTGGTATAAAAGAAGAGTGGTTACTTATCCAAAAAAAATTGACTACACAAGGTTGGCGAGTGATTACTTTTGATTGTCGGAATCATGGGGCATCTAGTCATAGAGCAACTGGTCTACGAATTAGCCGGTTGGCAATGGATCTAGCAAATTTAATGCAGAAACTTAGCGTGACTAGTGCGATTTTATTAGGTCACTCGATGGGTGCCAGTATTATTTGGTCTTACATATCATTATTTGGTACAGCTAAAATAATCAAAATAATTACTATTGATCAATCACCTAAAGCCTTGAATACGGATGATTGGCACTTTGGTGCTTTTGATATTACTTATAAAAACCTAGCATTGAAAGCTGATATGATTTTAACTACTAGCTTAACAGCGCAAAGAGTAGATCAAACAATGTGGGATTTATTAAAGGAGAGACACCGTTGCCATCCTTTTAATCAGCAACAGACTCATCCATTATTAGAGAATCATCTTGTTCAAGATTGGCGTGATGTGGTCATGACAATTAAGATTCCGCATTTAATGCTTTTGGGTGGTAAATCAATGATTTGGGGAAACAAATTTAATCAGTATTGCCAAGAAAAATATCAAAACAATAGTACACAAGTGATTATTCTTGAAGAAAGTGGGCATTTACCACACTTAGAAGAGCCGCTGAGTTTTATGGCTCAGGTCATAGCATTTATTAATGAATAATCCAGTAATAAATTATTGACAACCACTTATATAATTTTGTATAATAAATGAGTTATTGATGTTGGTGGTATAGCCAAGTGGTAAGGCATGGGTCTGCAAAACCTTGATCGTCGGTTCGAATCCGATTACCACCTTATAAGAATTATATTAATGAGCTTGTGTAGCTAAATTGAGGCCCTATAAAAGGGTGGATCATACACGAAAAGTGGTTAATTGTAACAATTGGCCGCTTTTTTTGTATCTTATAAAAATTTAGTTAGCTAACGATTATTAAACGTAAGTATATGATACAATTCTTTTTTAAACTGGTAAAACATGGAGGAATTTTGAATGACAGTAAAGATGATTGCAACAGATATGGATGGAACTTTTTTACGGGATGATAAAAAGTATGATGTTGACCGTTTTCGTGAGCAATTAAAATTTATGGATGAAAAAAAAATTCAATTTGTTGCTGCAAGTGGTAATCAATTTTATCAATTGAAAGATTTTTTTACGCCAATTACTAACCAATATAAAATAGATTTTGTTGCGGATAATGGTGCTCGCATTTTTATGGCCAATAAATTGATTTATGAAGCTACTGTTACGCGGGAACAATTACAAAAAGTTATTGAATGGAATGCTAAAAATCCTGCCAGTCATAATAATTTGATTATTTTAACTGGTAATCACGGTGCATATGTCAGTAATCATGCAGTTGATCAAGTTTTAACTGAAGTTAAAAGTTTTTATAATCCAGTTTATCAAGTTGAAAAACTATTAGAAATACAAGATGAAATTTTTAAAGTTACATTTGTTTGGCCAAATAAGCAAGTGCAAGCTTATGTGACGGCCCTGTTAGCAATTTTTGGTGATGAATTACACGCTACTGGGTCAGGATTTGGCAGTGTTGATGTTTTAGCCCGGGGGGTTAATAAGGCAAGTGGGTTAAGCAAGTTGCAAGCAGCGTATAATATTACTGCCGATGAAATTGTTGCATTTGGTGATAACAACAATGATTTAGAAATGTTAAACTATGTTGGAACAGGTTATGTAATGCCGAACGCTTATCCAGCAATGCATGAAGTTGGGTTCAAAGAAGCATTAGCTGATAATAATCATGATGGTGTATTAGTGACGATTGATCAAATATTGGAGAATATTTAATGAAAATATTACTGTACTTTGAAGGACAAAAGTTAATTGCCGGTTCAGGAATTGGTAATGCAATGCATCATCAGATGGCTGCACTAAGGGCTAATAAGATTGCATATACTTTAGATCCCAATGATGAATACGATATTTTACACATTAATACCTATGGATTAAAGAGTCGAAAAATTATTAAGCAAGCACGGAAAGCGCATAAACCGGTTATTTATCATGCACATTCAACACAAGAAGATTTTAAAAATTCATTTATTGGTTCTAATCAATTAGCACCGTTATATGGTAAATACTTGAAAAGTTTGTATCAATTAGCGGATGTCTTAATAACACCAACCCCGTATGCTAAAAAATTATTAACTAATTATGGTTTGAAAATGCCAATTTACCCGATTTCAAATGGGATTGATATTAACAAATACCAAATTAATGAAACTAAAATTACTGCTTTTCGTAATTATTTTAAATTAGATGTACACAAGAAAGTCGTTATCAGTGTCGGATTATTCTTTGAGAGAAAAGGAATTGATGATTTTGTTAAATTAGCAGAATTGAATCCAGAAATTACGTTTATTTGGTTTGGCCACATTAATTTTGCGACAATTCCCCGTAAAATTCGTAAATTAGTAAAAACTAACCATCCAGCTAATGTAATCTTTCCAGGTTACATTACTGGTGACATCATTCAAGGCGCATATAGTGGGGCCGATGCTTTTTTATTTCCATCACGTGAGGAAACAGAAGGAATTGTTGTGTTAGAGGCACTTGCTGCTAGTCAAAATGTCATAATACGTGATATCCCAGTTTATGCCGATTGGTTAACCAATCATGAAAATGTTTTTAAAGCGCGCAACATTGCTGAATTTAATCAACAATTACATTATGTTTTAGAACATGATACGAAATTAATTAAAAATGCGGGTGTAAAAGTCGCGCAGGCGCGCTCAATTACAACTGTCGGAGAACAGTTAAAAGCAGTTTATCAAAGCCTATTGACAAAATAGTTATAAAAAAATGACCATTAAAAAGTTTAGACGCTAGAACATGAGCTTTTTAATGGCCGTTCTTGTAATTTTTAGTTAATATTGTTGTAAAAATAAAATTAAAACGGTAACTGCTTGGATAGCTAGTAATAAAGGAACAAGCTTAGCATAACTAAGCTTTAAATTAATTAATATTAACCAAGTACTGATAACGATAGCGATTGCGCAAATCGTCCAAAAGTTAATTGGTAATGTCAATAATGTGATAATGAGTAAAATTCCTAAGCCAAGACTAGTTAGACGTTTTTTAGTAATATTAACGATGAAAAGTGGTGTCATAAAATATAAATAACATAAAAATAATGGGAACAAGGTTAAGATGAAGGGCTGTGTGACATATTTGTTTTGTAAATAAAAAACAGTTAGCGGAATGATAAAAGCATTTGCTAAAGCAAAGGTAATTAAGCCCCAAATTGATCGTAGTTTAAACCATTTAAATTGTAAAGCCACTAAAAAAAAGGTAAAACTTAATAGTGCTGTAAAAACTAAAATATCACCCTTTATTAGGTTTGAAAAGGTAAATAAAACATTAATTGCTAAAATCAGTAAAGCCCCAATTGAGTGAAATTGATGATAGAGCATTAAGAAAATTGCTAGCGCTAAACTAATTGTATAACCTAGTAAAAATTGCAGATCTAATGGTAATTGAGCGTTGAGATGTTGACCATAAATAAGTGGATAGACCCACCAAATGACATTTTGTAAAAAAATACCAATTAACGCCATTAACGTAAGCTGAAATCGGCTATTTTTAAATAAGCTTAACCAAGGATAGTGTGAACTTTGGGGATGTAAGTTGGTCCGTTTTAGTTGAGTTTGTTGTTCATCCATTTTTTATGTTTGCTCCATTCACATATTAATGTTACTAATTTTAACAAGCATTATTGCAATTCTCAATAATTATGTTATCATATAATTCGTATCATTCTTCATAGAGAGTGCGTAAGGGACTTGCCCGATGATCGCACACCAACCTACATTTGCAAAGGATGCAAGGTGGTAAGACAAGATTCGATGAAGATAGTTGTTAACTGTGTATTGGGCAATTGCGACTATCCGAGTCAAGGATGGTCGCAATTTTTTATTTTAAGGGAGTATTATAAAATGTCACAAACACAAAAAGAACGACGCCTATTTACCTCAGAATCAGTTTCAGAGGGTCACCCAGATAAAGTTTCAGATCAAATTAGTGATGCCATATTGGATGCTGTGTTAAAAGAGGATCCACAAGCACGAACAGCAATTGAAACGTCAGTGACAACGGGCTACGTTAATGTTTTTGGAGAAATCTCAACAACAGCTTACGTTAATATTAATCATATTGTTCGCCAAACATTAAAGCGTATTGGTTACGATGATCCTGAAGCTGGCTTTTTAGCGGATGACATTCATGTGGGAATAACATTAGATGAACAATCACCAGATATTGCGCAAGGCGTGGATGCGGCGATTGAGCAACGAGAAGAAGGCGGAATTGATCCGCTTGACCAGATTGGAGCTGGAGACCAAGGCTTAATGTTTGGTTTTGCCACAAATGAAACCGATCAATTTTTACCATTATCGGTGGTACTTTCACATCAATTAGTAAAGAAACAAGCCGAAATTAGACGACAAGGGGTATTGGGATATCTTCTGCCTGATGCTAAAGCACAAGTAACGGTTGAATTAGATGCAGATGATAAACCCACACGGATTGATGCGGTGGTGTTATCAACGCAACATCGCGATGCAGTATCACTTGAAACATTAAGGGCCGATGTTAAAAAATATATCATAGATCCAATCTTACCTGATGATATGGTTGATGAACAAACGCGCTACTATATTAATCCAACGGGCCGGTTTGTAATTGGTGGGCCTAAGGGGGATGCTGGTATGACGGGGCGCAAGATCATTGTCGATACATATGGTGGTTATGCGCGCCATGGTGGTGGTGCTTTCTCTGGTAAAGATGCAACTAAAGTTGATCGTAGTGCTGCTTATGCCACGCGTCACATCGCTAAGAACATCGTTGCTGCTGAATTGGCTGATAAGGTTGAAATTCAAGTTGCCTATGCGATTGGTGTTGCTAAACCCGTTTCTGTTAGTGTTAATTCATTTGGTACAGCTAAAGTTAGTGATGAGCAATTGGTTGCGGCTATTCGTGATTTATTTGAATTACGGCCGGCTGGAATTATTGAAGACTTGGATTTACGTAAGCCACGCTATGAAGCAACTGCTGCATACGGTCACTTTGGTCGGCCTGAATTGGACTTACCATGGGAGCGTTTGGACAAGGTTGATGCATTGAAGACGTATTTTAATAAATAAGATAAAAATGAAAGTTAACTTAGTCCGCACTAAAAAATGCTATTAAATAATATTTAATAAAAACCTGTTGCCAAGATATATTTGGCAACAGGTTTTTATGCACTAGAAAATGGTTCAAATTGAAAAATTTAGTGGGTAGTAATAGTGAGGATATTACTTAAAGTGGTTTTATATTTAGCCTTAAAAGGTTGGTTGCTAAAAAAATGACACCTAAACTAGATGCTATCGTTTAGACGTCACTTTTTTGAGTAGTATGCATGGCTTACTTTTTTTGAATTGCTAAAACTAAAGGTGGCTGATTCACCTGATTGATAAATTGGTATTGCAAAACGGCATATTTTTGTTGTGGTAATTGTGTGACACTATCAAGTAATGCGCTAAGCTCGGTTTGACCACCAGGATGGCCATAATAGACAACTAAAACAACTAAGCCATGGTTTGCTAGTTTGGGTAAGATAGTCTTTATTGCTGCTAGGGTAGAATCTTTGTTAGTAATAATCTTTTTATCAGCACCAGGTAAATATCCTAAATTAAAAATAGCACCATTAATAAGAGTATTTTCACTAAGGTATTTATTCAGATGTTGGTGGCCATCATGAATAACGGAGGTGTTAAGTATATTATGTTCACTAAGTAAAGTTTGGGTATTGTCAATTGCTTGTTGTTGGATATCAAAGGCTAAAACACGACCCTCTGGGCCAACTAGCTTAGCTAAAAAAAGGGTGTCATGGCCATTACCCGCAGTAGCATCAATGACTAAATCACCCTGATTGATTGTATTTTTTAGTAAAGAATGGCTGAAGGTTAAAGCATTTTCAAGCATAATTAGCTCCTTTTAAGTTGGTTAAATTTAAAAATAAAGAAATTTGAAAATACTAGCATGGCATAACCTAGACAATAACCAGCAACAACGTCACTCGGGTAATGAACGCCCAGGTAGATGCGGCTTAACGGTAAAGCAACAATAATGACCCCTAAGAATGAATTAACTGCAAAACGTAGTCCGTCATTAGCTAAGTAGTAATTCGCTAAAATGATTAATGAGCCATACAACAAAACTGCATTCATCGTATGACCAGAGGGAAAGCTAAAGCCACTAGCCTGTATTAAATGAACAATATGTGGGCGTGGACGATGAATTAAATACTTAAATAAATTAGCAAAAACGTAACCAAAAACTCCTACGTTGATTAATAAAAAGCAAGTGGCACGTAATTTTTTTTGAAAAATGAACAAAATAGCTAAAGTAAACATTAAAACTAACGACCACTTTTCATTACCAGCCCGCGTAACGTTTTTAAAAAACCAAGTTCGATTGGGGCTCAAAGGTTCACGTACTAGGCTAAATCCCCAAGTATCAAAATGGGCAAGCCAGGTAGAATCGACGACAACCCCGAAAGCAATCAGGATAAAGATTAGTAAAGCAAGAAAAGCACAACTTAATTGGATTTTTACAGCGGTTTTCATTAATAGATTAACTGCTAAGAATATATCTTAAAAAAATTGATATTATTTGGCACAGTACTTGCAGTTTTTCCTTTCTAAATTGTTAATTATATATTGATGTGAGTGGTAATAAATTAATTAAGCCAGTAACTTAATAGTAAGTAAATATAATTATAACACGAGAAACGGTTGTTAAATTAGGAAGAAGTTGTTAAAATTAATTCAATTGCAAATAACTGTAACTAAATTAAAGTACTAGTTAGAAAACAAGCTTAGAGAGTGGATACTTGCTGCAAATCCATGTTGTTGACTGATGAACTCGTTAATTTTTAAAAGTTACCGTCTTCCAACGATAATGGAGTAAGAATGAGGTAGAAGGAATTCTATAAATTCGGGTGGTACCACGATGAAATCGTCCCGTAGTCAAAGCAATTTGGCTACGGTTTTTTAGTTCAGCTAAATAAAATTTGATGATCAAGTATAAGGAGTTAATAATGGCATATAATCATAAGACAATTGAAAAAAAATGGCAAAATTTTTGGGATAAACATGAAACTTTTAAAACGGCTGAAAAGACAGATAAACCTAAATTTTATGCGTTAGATATGTTTCCATTTCCATCAGGGCAAGGGTTACACGTTGGTCATCCAGAAGGCTACACTGCAACTGATATTGTATCAAGAATGAAAAGAGCGCAAGGGTTTAATGTATTACATCCAATGGGTTTTGATGCCTTTGGTTTACCAACAGAACAATATGCAATGAAAACTGGGCGGTTCCCTGCAGATATTACTAAGGAAAATGTTGCTAATTTCCGTAAACAAATGAAAAGCCTAGGTCTTTCATATGATTGGAATCGGGAAGTTAACACAACTGATCCCAAGTATTATAAATGGACACAGTGGATCTTTGAACAATTATATAAACGTGGTTTAGCTTATGAAGATAAAATTATGGTTAATTGGGCACCTGATTTATTGGGTGGGACAGTAGTTGCAAATGAAGAGGTAATTGACGGTAAAACTGAACGTGGTGGTTTTCCGGTATATCGTGTACCAATGCGCCAATGGGTATTACGTATTACAGCCTATGCTGATCGTTTGATTGATGACCTAGATGACTTAGATTGGCCAGAGTCAATTAAGGAACAACAAAGAAATTGGATTGGGCGTTCAGTAGGTGCGAGTGTCTTTTTTGATATTGAAAATAATAATGAAAAAATCGAAGTATTTACAACACGACCAGATACATTATTTGGGGCTAGTTATATGGTTTTATCACCTGAACATAAGTTAGTTGATGAAATCACAACACCCGCTCAGCAAGTAGCTGTTGAAGAATATCGTAAAGCCATTGCTTCAAAATCAGACTTGGAACGAACTGACTTAAATAAAGACAAAACTGGTATTTTTACGGGAGCATATGCAATTAATCCGGTTAATGGAGAAAAGTTGCCAATTTGGATTGCTGATTATGTTCTTGCATCATACGGAACAGGGGCCATCATGGCCGTACCGGCACATGATACGCGTGATTATGAATTCGCACAAAAATTTGCATTACCAATTAAAGCGGTAATTGAAGGTGGCGACATTGACAAAGAAGCTTACACTGGCGATGGTAAACATATCAATTCTGATTTTTTAAATGGTTTAGATAAAACAGCGGCGATTGAGAAAATAATTGTTTGGCTAGAAACGCATAACCGTGGGGCAAAGAAAGTTAATTTCCGGTTACGTGATTGGATCTTTTCGCGACAAAGATATTGGGGTGAACCAATTCCAGTTATCAACTGGGAAGATGGGGAAACTACTTTAGTACCAGAAGCAGAATTACCGTTAAAATTACCATATTCAGATGATATTAAGCCAACTGGTAATGGTGAATCACCATTAGCTAATATTACAGACTGGGTTAATGTTGTTGATGAAAATGGCCGTAAGGGACGTCGTGAAACTAATACGATGCCACAATGGGCTGGTTCATCATGGTATTTCCTACGGTACGTTGATCCAGATAATCAAACAGCCTTGGCTGACTTAGACAAACTTAAATATTGGGGCCCCGTTGATTTATATGTTGGTGGTGCAGAACATGCCGTGTTACACCTATTATATGCTCGTTTTTGGCATAAATTCTTATATGATTTAGGGGTTGTGCCAACGAAGGAACCATTCCAAAAATTAGTTAATCAAGGGATGATTTTAGGTGAAAATCATGAAAAAATGTCTAAATCAAAAGGCAACGTGGTCAATCCTGATGATATTGTTGAACAATATGGGGCTGATACCTTACGATTGTACGAGATGTTTATGGGGCCACTTGATCAATCAATTGCCTGGTCTGAAGATGGTTTAGCCGGTTCAAGACGATGGTTAGATCGAGTATGGCGTTTGATTATGGATGATCAAAATAAACTTAAAGCGAACATCGTTGATAATAATGACGGCAAATTAGCTAAAATTTATAATGAAACTGTTAAAAAAGTTACAAGTGACTATGAAGGATTACGCTTCAATACCGCGATTTCACAATTAATGGTTTTCGTTAATGACGCGTATAAGGTGGAACAATTACCAGTAGCATATATTGAAGGCTTCATTAAACTCTTAGCACCGGTAGTGCCTCATATTGCTGAGGAACTTTGGAGTCAATTCCATCCAGATAATAGCTTAGCTTATGCGGCTTGGCCAACCTATGATGAAAGTAAATTAGTAGAAGATGAAATTCAGGTCGTGTTACAAGTAAATGGTAAAGTTCGTGGTAAGATTATTGTTGCTGCAGATATCACACCGGAAGAACTTGAAAAACGTGCGTTAGCAGAAGCAAATATGCAAAAACAATTAGCAGACCTAACAATTCGTAAGGTTATTAATATTAAAAATAAATTGATTAACGTGGTTGCTAACTAACATTAGTAGCACTGTCGTAGTTAAAATATTTTTAAGTTAAGCACACAAATTTTAAAATAATAAAAAGTCGATTAATTTGGAATTAAATCGACTTTTTTACTATTTAGAAAGTAATATAAGTTTAAATACTGCGGGTAGCCTGGGCATAAGCAATGACTGCAAGATTTGTTAGGTAGCGAAAAATGAGAAAATGGCCAAAAATTAAGCGGTATTTTAAAAATAAATTTAATATTGTGGTGTAAAATATTTAAAGTGCCTAAGTTGTGCTAAAATTAAGCTTAGTTACAAAACTAAAAGTAAAGCTTTAAGTGAAATAAGCTTTGTAAAATTATTACAGTATTTTAAAGAAAGTTGGGATTAACATTGCCAGTACTAGATATTAATAATCAAGAAGAAGTCCAAAAATTTACCACATTTGTGCGTAGTTCAAAGTATGGACAGATTACCCAAGATCTTGGTTGGGCAGACGTAAAAGATAATTGGGAACCATTACATGTTTATCTTGAAGATGGAGGAGCCATTATCGCTGCGATGTCAATTTTAATGACAAAATTGCCAAATGGTTCTCGCTTTGCATATGCAAGTAAGGGTCCGGTCATGGATGTTCACAATTTAGACTTAGTTGATAAATTAGTTGCAGAAGCTAAAGCAACTTTACTTGCAAAAAATGTCTATTTATTAAGAATGGATCCAGAAGTTGATTATTCTAAAGAGTTTGATGCTGAAATAAAAAAACACGGTTATGAAACACGTAATGTTAATGCGTTAGGATTGCATGGAACAATTCAACCACGTTTTAATATGGTGGTTGATTTAACTGGTAAAACAACACAGGATGAAATTGTAGCCGGATTTACTGCAAAAACAAGAAATAAAGTCCGTAAAGGTTGGAAAAATGAAGTAACCACAAGATATAGTAATGATGAAACAGACTTAGCCATTTTTTATAAAATATACCAAGAGATGGCAGATCGGCATGGTATTACTTATCGACCATATGATTATTTTCAAAGGATGTTAAAGGCTTTTGGAAATGACGATATTATGCGGATATACATTTGTGAAAAAGATAATCAAGTACTTGCAACTGGACTTGGATTTGCATTTGGGGACAAGGTTTGGTACATGTATGCGGGATCAGTTTCAGGGGAAGTTTTTGAAGCACCCCGTGTTATGCAAGTTGCGATGATGGAATGGGCAGTTGCAGCCGGTAAACATGCTTATGACTTAGGTGGAGTTGGTGAAATTGATCCTGATGATAATCTTTACCGCTTTAAAGTTGGCTTTTTAGGTAAAGATGAACCACGTGAATACATTGGTGAGATTGAATATGTCTTAGATGATGCGGTTTATGAAGAATTAGTTCGGCAAAAGGATCGAGCAACAGCTTCCCAAGATTAGTTAATACGTAATCTGAAAAAAACTACGATAGCTAGCAAATAATAAGGTAAAAGATAGGAAAAAGGGTAAGAAAATAAATTTTTCGGCCCTTTTTTATGTATTTTATACATTATAAAATAACCATTGGTTGTTTGTAGAATTAATTTTTGGTACTGCTTGTTTGTTGTAGCTAAGCTAGGTTGCTAGCTAACTATAATTTAGTTAAAATTAGATAGTTAATAAAATTTTTATGATGGATAAAAGAAAGTCGAGAAAGATGATGGGACAAACCTCGTCAGCAAGTAAGCAAGTGGATAATAGTAACCAAAAAAAAATGTTACAAGGTTCATTTTGGATGACCGCAGGGAGTCTGATGTCAAGAATCCTTGGAGCATTGTATGTAATTCCTTGGGTCGCCATGTTTGGTTCGTTTTGGCTACAGGGTAATGCACTTTTTTCAAAGGGCTATAATATTTATTCCCTATTTTTAATGGCGTCAACTGCAGGGGTGCCATCAGCCGTCTCTAAATTAGTAGCACGTTATAATGCGCAACAAGAGTATAATTTAGCGTTTAGACTATATAAAAAATCACTGCAGATTGGTTTAGTTACGGGTTTTATTGCTGCTGGTATTTTGTGGTTTGGGGCACCATGGTTAGCTGCGGGGGATGTAAATGTTATTCCGGTATTACATTCACTAGCACCCGCGGTATTTGTAATTCCGGTGATGAGTATGACTCGTGGATTTTTACAAGGGAATAATCAAATGGTAGCCTCCGCGATGTCGCAATTTATTGAACAACTGGTTCGAGTTATTTATATGTTATTTATGACTTGGATGCTTTTAATACTAAATAATGGTGCTTGGCAAGATGCAGTAGTGCAGTCAACATTTGCTGCTTTTGTTGGTGCGCTAGGGGGAATTGCTGTTTTAGCTTGGACTTTGTGGAATCAACGTAATTGGTTTATTTTGAAAAAGCAGGAAAGTTTAGATCAAATCAAAATTTCAGAAAAAAGCTTAATTTGGCAAGTTGTCAAACAAGCAATTCCGTTTGTCATTGTAGGATCTGCTATTCAAATTTATCAAATTATTGATCAATATTCATTTTTCAAAATTATGCAAATATTTAGTGATTTTTCTTATGATATGTTAAATCGACAGTATGCAATCTTTGACTTCAATGCTAATAAGTTGATAATGATTGTGATTTCATTAGCAGTTGCGCTGGGAACCACTGCCATCCCCTTATTGGCAGCCGCGCATGTTAGAAAAAATAATGATGAAATTGCGAGTCAGATCCGCTTCACACTTGAATTATTTATGTTTGTTATGATTCCAGCTGCGATTGGCATGGCAGCGATTGCGCAACCATTGTATGTCACTTTTTATGGTTATGATTCAGCACTTGAAGCCTTATCTGGCACTTTGATTTTACAATTTTCGTCATTTTTAGGTATCATGTTTGGGCTATTTACTTTACTTTCAACGATTACACAAGGCGTTTCAAGAAATGATATTGCCTTAAAAGCGTTATTTTATGGTGTTTTACTAAAATTAACTTTGCAGATACCAGCAGTCGCTTTGCTAGGTGCAATGGGACCATTGGTAGCGTCGATGGGTGGTTTTTTATTGGCAAGTGGGTATATCCTATATGGATTACAAAAAATATATCAGTTAAAATTAGAACACTGTGTCATGACTTTAAATTGGGTAACATTTGCGGCCTTAATTATGGGTGGGGTATCATTTGGCATAACACAAGGAATGCTGTTATTTGTATCACCAACTAGTCGTTTAATGCAAATCATGATTATAATAATGGCAGTCAGTCTTGGTGGGTTAGTTTATAGCTATATCATGCTTAAGACTAAAATTCCAGATCAACTATTAGGAAATCGTGTTGCCATGCTCCGACGAAAATTACGTATCAAACTTAAATAATATTAATAGTGAGGTGATTTATCGTGCAACATCAAGTTTTGTTTTTAGGTAGTGATGAAAGTATTTACGGTTCAGCACGTGAAATTCATGAAAAATATGGCGTTAAGTCTACAATTATTGCAGCTGCTAATCCGTTAACAGCGACGCGAGATAGTCAAATTGTAAATATTAAAATAATTAACGGTATAAATGATGATCCTAAATTTATTAAAGAAATGCTAAAATTAGGAGAAAAAGTCAAAGAACAACAACAACCCACAATTTTAATTGGTTCAGGTGATAAATATGCCGCTTTAATTGCTAAACACAAACACGAGTTAAGCACATACTTTGTGATCCCATATGTTGATTATGATCAAATGATTCAATTAAATCATAAAGAATCTTTTGAAAAAATTGCGGCAAAATATAACTTAGCAATGCCGGCAACGCGTCGCCTAAGTAAAGCTGATGTAACGGGTGACTTACATTCAGATTGGGGTTATCCGGTTATTTTAAAATCCGATAATTCTGTAGAATGGATGGATTTATGGTTTGTAGGTCATAAAAAAATTTATTTTATTAATTCAGATGAAGAATTAAATAAGGTAATTAAACTAGCATACACAAATGGCTACACTGGTACCTTTACGATGCAAGACATGATTCCTGGTGATGATTCATTTGAACGTAATCTGACAGCTTATATTGATCAAAATCATAAGGTACGCGTTATTTCAATGGGCCATGCTTTAATTGAAGATCCTGGGCCACAAGGACGTGGAAATCATATGGCAATTATGCCTGATTATAATGAAACGATTTATCAGCAATATGTTAATTTTTTAGAGGATTTAAAAATTACAGGTTTTGTCAATTTTGATTTAAAGTATGATCAAAGAGATGATACATATAAGGTTTTTGAAATGAATGTTCGACTTGGACGATCAAATTTTTGGGCCAGTTTAAATGGTGTTAATTGGATGAGCTATTTAATTGCTGATTATGATGGCACACTAACTAATGAACCAGTATTGTTTGCTAATAAAAATCAAACTGAGTGGCAAGTTTGGTTAGCGATAACACCACGCTTGTTTAAAAAATATGCTCGTGCGAATGCTGCCAGTCAGCAAGCGTTACAATTGATTGCTGCTGGTAAGTATGGTTATACCTATAAATATGAGGCTGATTGGAACTATCGCAGATTTTTGAATTATTGGCGGGCTAATCGCAATTTTTCAAAATACTTTGAGAAATACTTTAAAGCTTAATGCTAATTTAGTTAAAGGGTGTCACAGTTATTCCTTAGGTCTGCTTAAATAAAGGGCTACGCTAGGCATCTTAGCCATTAAACTGAGCACTAGTTATGTTGAATATGTTTTAATAAAAAAGATAAAAGCGTTTGGAATAAATTTTCCAGACGCTTTTAGTGAGTAGGATGGTTAAAAATTACTATAATAGTGCATGAATTCCGGTAGCTTAGCTGTAATTTGGGTAGGTAAAACGACATATTGTGTTTTGGCAAGCTCATCAGCGATTTTGCTATGGATAAAGGTAGCAGCAGCAACTGTTTGCTGATTTTTTGGGAATTGGCCTAAGAAACCAGCAATGATACCAGCTAATGTATCACCCATACCACCAGTTGCTTGATAGGGGCCACCTACATTTAGGCGCAGCGGGGTACCATGTGGTTGATAGACTTCAGTATGGTATTTTTTTAATACAACATGGGCATTCAATATGTTAACCATTCTTTGATTTTCATTAACGGTCTGGTTTTTAATAAGAATATTGCTAATCCTTTGCCATTCCATTGTATGTGGCGTAAGAACGGTTAATGCTGTTTTGGGTAAAGAATAACAATTTTGTGCCATTAAGGTTAATGCTGATCCATCTATGATTAATGTTTGATTTACTTGGATGGAGTTTAAAACAGTCCGTAATAGGTTAGTAGCTATTTTACTGAGTCCTAAGCCTGGACCAATTAAAATAACATCATAATTTTTTATTAATGATGGTAAAGCTAAAGTTTTAGTATATCCCAAAGCCATAACTTCAGGAATGGCAATATTTAAGTTACTAACGTTTGCTTGGTCAGTTAAGGTCGTTACTAGGCCAGCACCACTAAAGACAGTTGCCTTACTAGCCATAATAATGGCGCCATGATAATTATCAAAGCCACCAATTAAAAGAATTCGACCATAATTTCCCTTGTGAGTCGTTAATGGACGTGGCGTGATGACAGTTTTAATTAAATTCTCTGAAATGATATCCATTATATAGTTACCCCATTATAAAGTAATTGTTAAATAATTAAAGTTTAACAAGATTAATTTAATTATAACAAAAGAGATTGTGATAAAATAAGGCTATTAACAGTTTATTGGAGGGTAATAAAAAATGATTGAGTGGAGAGCTGAAATTGAAAAGCGCCAAGAAGCGTTTTTAGAAGATTTAAAAACTATGTTACGTGTAGAAAGTGTTCGTGATGATAGTCAAGCAAGTGCAGCGGCACCTTTTGGTCCTGGACCAAAAGAAGCATTGGAAACATTTTTATTAATTGCCAAGGAAGCTGGATTTAGAACGAAAAATATTGATAATGTTGTTGGCTATGCTGAAATTGGCCCCATTGACGCACCAGAATCAGTGGCTGTTTTAGCACACGTTGACGTTATGCCAGCCGGTGAAGGATGGGAGTCAAATCCATTTGAACCAATTGTTAAGGATGGTAAAGTGATTGCGCGTGGGGCATCGGATGATAAGGGCCCTGGAATGGCAGCTTTTTATGGAATGAAAATTTTAAATGAGTTAAATGTACCATTAAAACGCCGCGTACGATTTATTGTGGGAACTGATGAAGAAAATGATTGGGGTGATATGGATAAGTATTTTTCTGTTGAGCCACAACCAACGATGGGCTTTTCACCAGATGCTGAATTTCCCGTTATTAATGGTGAAAAGGGAAATGTAACATATGAAGTTAAATTTAATGGGACAAACAATGGTGATTTTAAGCTATTGAGTTTTACTTCAGGATTACGCCCCAATATGGTACCTGGGAAAGCAGTTGCTCTTGTACAAGCTCCAGATGCTAGTGTAATGATTGAGCAATTTAATGAATTTCTCGAGAATCAACCACAAATTAGTGGATATTTTGAACCGTTACCAGAAGGGATACAATTTGTTATTAATGGGAAACAGGTTCATGGGGCAAGCCCAGAAATTGGTGAAAATGCGGGGACATATTTGGCTAAGTTCTTAAAAGAATTTGCTTTTGATGGTCAAGCAAAAGGTTACTTAGATTTACTTGGTGGAGTATTGCACGATGATGCACTAGGTCAAAAATTAGGTGTAGCGCATGTTGATGATGTGATGGGTCCGCTAACAATGAACATTGGTATTCAAAAATTTGAAATTGACAAACCTGGTTTTATTAATCTTAACTTCCGTTATCCTAAAGGGGTTGATTATCGTGTCATCGGTGAAATGTTGCATAAACAATTAACGACACTATCAGCAGAGGTAGTTTTAGGTGGGCATCATATGGCACCACACTATGTACCATCCGATGATGAAATTGTAAAAACATTAATTGATGTTTACAATCGTCAAACTGGTTTGAACGGGGTTGCTGAAGTTGTCGGTGGCGGAACTTACGGTCGATTAATGGAACGTGGTGTCGCATTTGGTGCATTATTCCCCGGTGATGAAGATACAATGCATCAAGCAAATGAATTTATGACAATTGATTCATTAATTAAAGCCGCCGCAATTTATGGTGAAGCAATTGAACGATTAGCTACACAAGGATAAAAACCTAATTATTAATAAAAAAGTGGACTTATTGTCCGCTTTTTTTATTAAAGATTGAAAAAATGCTAAGAATAACATGACAAACTATTGAGAAAATGATAAGATTTTATATGAATAAAAATTTTAGAGGTATATCTTACATGTGTCAATTTGATAACAATCAGAATAACAATGAAAATAACACAAGTAATAATTGTGTTTATTTTGCATAGTTTTCTGATGTTTGACACAATAGTCAAAAATGTTGGTGAAAGCAGGCTATGTGAATTATTGCAAAGTCTGCTTTTTATTTATGTAAAATTATATTTCGACATAAGCGTATTCACAGGAGGATCACATGTTTAAAAAATGGTTAGGGTATATCGCAGTCAGCTTTGCAGTGTTAATAGGATTTAGCATTGTGAACACCGAACAGCAAGTAAGTGCAACGACTGAGCCACATTACACGATTGCAACAGATACCACTTTTCCACCATTTGAATTTCAAGGAAAAAATGGAAAGTATGTTGGAATTGATATGGACTTATTAGCAGCAATTGCTAAAAAGGAACATTTTACTTATAAGTTGACCCCAATGAGTTTTAATTCAGCAACGCAATCTGTTTTATCAGGACAGATTGATGGTGTAATTGCAGGAATGACGATTACTGATGAACGGGAAGCTGTATTTGATTTTAGTAAATCATATTATAAAACAGGAATCATTATGGCTGTAAATAAAGCAAGTAAAATTAAAAAGCTGACTGATTTAAAAGGTAAAACGGTTGCTTTAAAAACAGGAACTGGTTCAGCGGAATATGCGCGGGGAATTCAAAAGAAATATGGCTTTAAAGTAACATACTTTAATGATTCAAATACAATGTATAATGACGTTAAAGTTGGTAATTCAGATGCGACATTTGAAGACATGCCTGTTATGCAGTATGCGATTAAAAATGGGGTTGCCTTAAAAATTGTTACGAAGCCAACATTAGCCGGTTATTATGGTTTTGCGGTTAAAAAAGGTCAAAATAAAGCACTTTTACAAGCATTCAATAGTGGCTTAGCCAAAATTAAAGCGGATGGTACTTACCAAAAAATTGTTAATAAATATTTAGATGCTTCTGCAAGTAAATTTTCTGGATCAAAAGCAGATAATACAACTTTTTGGGGTTTAATTAAATCTAATAAAACACAATTTATTAATGGGTTAGTTAAAACCATCCAATTAACAATAATTAGTATTTTATTAGCGTCAATATGGGGAATTATTTTAGGACTACTTGGTGTATCACCATATAAGTGGCTACAAGGTTTATCAACAACGATTATATACATTTTCCGTGGATTACCATTAATGGTATTAGCATTTTTCATTTATATTGGGCTACCAAACCTAACTGGGGATAAAATTCCGGCATTTGTTGCAGGGATTGTAACGCTAGTGTTAAATGAAGGGGCCTATATTGGTGCCTTTGTCCGTGGTGGGATTGAAGCCGTTGATAAAGGGCAAATGGAAGCTGCTCGTTCGTTAGGATTACCATATGGTCGAGCAATGAGCAAGGTTATTATGCCACAAGGTGTAAAAATCATGATTCCATCATTTATTAATCAGTTTATTATTACTTTAAAAGATACTTCAATTCTCTCAGCAATTGGCATTATTGAATTAACACAAACTGGAACGGTGATTATTTCACGTAATATGCAAGGATTTAAGGTTTGGTTAATTGTCGCTATTATCTATCTAGTAGTTATTACACTGTTAACTTGGTTATCAAACTGGGTTAAAACAAAAATGAAATAATCAATAAAATACGGAGGAATAATAAATGACTGTAAAAGTTAGTGTTAAAGATTTGCATAAATCTTATGGAGACAATGAAGTTTTAAAAGGTATTAATCTTGACGTTCAAGAAAATGAAGTTGTCGTGATGATTGGACCATCTGGTTCAGGGAAGAGTACTTTTTTAAGAACTTTGAATAAATTAGAAGAACCAACAAGTGGTGAAATTACGATCAATGGTTCAAATTTATTAGATCCTAAAACTAATTTGAATAAAATCCGTGAAAATATTGGAATGGTATTTCAACATTTTAACTTATTTCCACATTTAACTGTTTTACAAAATGTTATGTTAGCACCAACTGAATTAAAAAAAGCTGATTCAAGCGAAGCTAAAAAAGAAGCTTTAGATTTATTGGACCAAGTTGGCTTGCGTGAAAAAGCAGATGCAATGCCAGCCCAATTATCAGGTGGACAAAAGCAACGAGTGGCTATTGCTCGCGCGCTAGCTATGAAGCCAAGTATTATGCTATTTGATGAACCAACATCAGCCTTGGATCCAGAGATGGTTGGGGATGTGTTAGCAGTAATGAAAGACTTAGCCGAAAAGGGAATGACAATGATTGTGGTAACCCATGAAATGGGCTTTGCTAAACAAGTTGCAGATCGCGTAGTTTTCTTTGCAGATGGATATATTCGGGAACAGGGAACACCACAAGAGGTCTTTGATAATCCGCAAGATCCGCGTGCGAAGGATTTCTTGGATAAAGTTTTAAATGTATAGAATTAATTAATAATGGAGGAATAGCAATGTTAATCTTAGCTAATAATGGTAATAATAAGATGAGTGCTAATAATAGTGTGCACTTATTTGCGTTAGCTATCTTGCGTTATCAGCTTAGTCCTCTAACATTGTTAAACTGATACTTTTCAAGACAGGTAAGGTAAAATGGCTTACTTGTCTTTTTTCTTTAAATTTATGGTAATTAAAAATTGAAAGTGTAGGAATTTACTTATGAATGCTCGTGTTTTATTGAAAAAAATCTTTTTTCCACTGATAGTAATCTTAATCTTATTTAGTTTTAGTAGTGCTGATGCACATGCAGCTAACAAGCAAGCACATTATACAATTACAACGGATACAACTTATCCACCTTTTGAGTTGCAAAATAAAAATGGTAAGTATGTTGGCATAGATATTGAAATTTTGAATGCTATTGCTAAAAAAGAAAATTTTACTTATAAATTAGTGCCAATGTCATTTAATTCAGGGGCACAAGCTGTTCTATCAGGACAATTTGATGGCATTATGGCCGGAATGGCAATTACACCGGAACGACGTAAGGTTTATGATTTTGGTACGCCATATTATAAAACAGGGGTAATTGTCGCAGTTGCTAAGAATAGTAAAATAAAATCATTAGCTGATTTAAAAGATAAAAAAGTAGCACTAAAAACGGGGACTGGCGCAGCCGCCTATGCACTTTCAATTAAGAAAAAATATGGATTTAAAGTAACCTATTTCAATGATTCAAATACCATGTATAACGATGTTGCAATTGGTAATACAGTTGCAACATTTGAAGACGATCCTGTGATGAAATATGCCATTAAAAATGGAACAAAATTAAAAATTATAACGAAACCGGCTAACTCAGGCTACTATGGATTTGGAGTTAAAAAAGGTCAAAATAAAGAATTGATTCGTCGCTTTAATAGTGGTTTTGCCAAAATTAAAGCCGATGGAACCTACAATAAAATTGTAAAAAAATATTTAGGAGCTAGTCAGTCTGAATTTTCAGGTAGTGCCAAAACAAATAACTCAATTTGGGGTTTAGTTAAACAAAATAAAGATCAATTCCTTAGTGGTTTATTAAAGACAATTCAATTGACGATTTTAGGAATTATTTTTGCGACAATCTTGGGGGTAATTTTAGGACTACTAGCAATTGTACCTAACAAACTATGCCAAGCAATCTCAGGTATTATTGTGTATATTTTTAGAGGATTACCGTTATTAGTTTTGGCTTTCTTCATTTACATTGGGATCCCATCGTTAACTGGACATAAATTACCGGCAATGTTTGCTGGTTTATTGACACTAACCTTGAATGAAGGAGCATACATTGCTGCCTTTGTTGCGGGTGGATTAAAGGCAGTGGATAATGGTCAAATGGAAGCAGCCCGATCATTAGGACTAAGTTATTGGCAAGCCATGCGCCGCATTGTAATGCCACAAGGTTTTAGAATTATTGTGCCATCTTTTATTAATCAATTTATCATCACGCTAAAAGATACTTCAATTTTATCAGCGATTGGCATTATTGAATTAACTCAAACCGGTACGGTGATTATTTCACGTAATATGCAAGGCTTTAGAATTTGGTTTATTGTAGCAATTATGTACTTAGTAATGATTACTTTATTAACATTTTTCGCAAATTGGGCCAATAAAAAATTAAAGCACTAGAGAACGTGTCACAAGTCAACTAAATATCAAATAAAATACGAAAAGGAACTGAGTTTAATAAAATTTAGTTCCTTTTCGTATTTTATAGATAAATCGTACATAAATTATGTAAAAAATTTTTTAAAAGGTTAAATATTATGATTTAGTCTGGTTATTTTTAGCAATTTTGCGTAATGGTTGTCTGTGACTAGTGATTGTTTGCTGCTGATAAGCGAGGGTAACAGGATAACGTAAAATATTTTTTAAAACGGTCGGTTTTGTATTGAATAACCAACGATTTAATATGACAACGATGCCGATAAAAATTGGTTCATGTTCAAAATATGTGATACGTAACTCGTTGTACTGTGTTCCTAACAATCTAGCAGGTTTTACTGCAAGCAATAACTCTTGACGGTGGTGAGCATGATACGTACCATTAATTAAACTGCCACTAATTAGCCAATTAAGATTACGAATATAGATGACATCTAATAAAGAACCAAATGATAAGCCAATTGAGGCAACTATTTTATTATTTATTTTGATGGTAAATCGAGGTAATACACCATATGATACTTGCCGAAATTCAGCGACTAACGTGCCTATACTATTATAGACATGAATGAATGCATTTTTACGGCCAAATTGTCCAGTTACTAAATATTGCGCCTTGCCGTCGCTATCTCGAACAGTTGTTGCAGTTTGTAAATTATGACTGTGTTGTTGTTTTAAATACAACTTACGCATATTAACCTCCTAGTAACAAAATTAAATATTACCTAATAATGATTATTTTAGCATGATAAAGTAAATTATGCTTATTGTGTAAATAAACTAATTAAGTTTATAATAGGAAACGTAAGAGTAGTTAATCCATTTAATTTTTAGGAGAAAGACATGGAGCCATACATTCATAATGATTGGTGGCAAATATTGGCACCAGTATTAAGGTCAAAACAATTTGAAGATTTATTTAATTATTTACACAGTGAATATCAAGAAAAAATAATATTTCCGCCCAAAGAAAAGGTCTTTATGGCATTTAATCTAACTGCTTTTAGCGCTACTAAAGTAGTTATTCTAGGTCAAGATCCGTATCATGGTCGTGGTCAAGCTGAAGGTCTAAGCTTTTCGGTAGCAGATAAGAGTAAATTGCCACCAAGCCTACGAAATATTTATCAGGAATTAGGCGATGATTTGGGTGTGCCAAAACCCACAACTGGTTCATTAAAAGCATGGGCGCAACAAGGGGTACTATTATTGAATAATGTCCTAACAGTCCGGCAAGGAGTAGCTAATTCACATAAAAATATTGGTTGGGAGGTATTAAGTGATGTTGCAATTAAAGCATTATCTGATAAACCAACACCAGTCGTATTCATTTTATGGGGCAAACCAGCACAAAGTAAATTAAAATTAATCGATCAAACAAAAAATCTTGTCATAATGAGTGCCCATCCATCACCATTGTCAGCATATCGGGGCTTTTTTGGTTCCAAGCCTTTTTCGCAAGCTAATGCATTTTTAATTGCATCAAACCAAACGCCAATTAATTGGCAATTACCATAAAATTTTAAAAGTAACCGAGGAGGTCCTATAATGGGATTATTTGAAGAATTACGGAAAAAAGTCGCAGGTCAAGGAAAAGTTATTGTTTTTCCAGAAGGTGATGACATTAGAATTCAGGGTGCAGCTTTGCGCTTAGCACAAGATGGCTTAGTAAAGCCTATTCTATTAGGTGATTTAACGGCAATTAAAGCCACTGCTCAAGCTAATCAATATAATTTAGATGTATTGGAAGTAATCGATCCCAAAATATATCCAACTGAAAAATTAACGACAATGATTGAAGCATTGGTAAAGCGCCGTAATGGTAAAACAGACAAAGAGACAGCTAAAGCATGGCTAACTGATGTAAACTACTTTGGAACCATGCTAGTTTACATGGGAATTGCTGATGGGATGGTTTCTGGGGCGACACATCCGACTGGTGATACGGTACGACCAGCATTACAAATTGTGAAAACGGCGCCAGGCTCTAAAAGAATATCAGGTGCTTTTATTATGCAAAAAGCAGATCAACGCTATGTTTTTTCTGATGCTGCAATCAATATTGATATTGATGCGGAAACAATGGCTGAGATTGCTGTGCAATCTGCAAATACGGCTAAAATTTTTGGAATTGATCCCAAAGTAGCAATGCTATCATTTTCAACAAAGGGATCAGCCAAGGCTGACCAAGTTACTAAAGTTGCTCAAGCAACAGAAATTGCCCATCAATTAGCACCAGAGTTAGTGCTTGATGGCGAATTACAGTTTGATGCTGCTTTTGTTCCGAGTGTAGGGCAAGCTAAAGCGCCAGACTCGCAAGTAGCGGGATATGCAAATGTCTTTATCTTTCCTGATTTACAATCTGGCAATATTGGTTATAAAATTGCTCAAAGACTGGGCGGGTTTGAAGCTATTGGGCCTATTTTACAAGGATTAGCTAAACCGATTTCTGATTTGTCACGTGGTTGTAATGAAGATGATGTGTATAAAGTTTCATTAATAACTGCAGCACAGGCGCTAGATGCTTAAGAGCGACGATTATTTTGTTTATTAATAATTAATTATTTAAATCATTAATGTTATTTGAGGTATAACATTGATGGTTTTTATTTTTTATATTAAATTAGTGTATTTTTAGGCTAAATTTACGTCTATATATTATGTAAGATGATGGATAAATTATTTAAAAATAAAATGGGGTGCATTTATCTAGATATTGTGAATTTAATAACTTTTGTTTTATTTAATCAGAAAGCGCTTACAACCGTTATAAAACGTGTCTAAAAGGCCTTTTTCACTGATTTTTTTATAAAAAAAAGTACTTGCAATATATTTAAAAGTGTTTTATTATTAACTTTGTTAAGAATTGAACAAACTAGTATAGGGAGAATAATTATGGCAACTACAACAAAAAAAGCTCCAAAGAAAGTTTTGACTGAAGAAGAAAAAGCACAACTAGCACTAGAAGCTGAGAAACTTACCAATGACTTAGTTATAAAATCAAAGAAAGCATTGACTGAATTTGCGAGCTATTCACAAGAACAGGTAGATAAAATTGTCGCAGCAATGGCATTAGCAGGTAGTGAAAATTCATTATTATTAGCACATGAAGCGCATGATGAGACTGGACGTGGTGTAGTTGAAGATAAAGATACCAAAAATCGCTTTGCCTCAGAGTCAGTTTTTCACGCAATTAAAAATGATAAAACAGTCGGTGTTATTAGTGAAGATCCAGTGAATGGTAAAGTCGAACTTGCAGCACCACTTGGAGTCTTAGCTGGAATTGTGCCAACAACTAATCCTACATCAACTACTATTTTTAAATCAATGTTAACAGCAAAAACGCGAAACACCATAATTTTTGCTTTCCATCCCCAAGCACAAAAATCATCAGTTCATGCTGCTAAGGTTGTTTACGAAGCGGCAGTTGCAGCAGGGGCGCCAAAAAACTTTATTCAATGGATTGAAACACCATCACTTTATAATACGAGTGCCTTAATTAAGAATCCCGATATTGCTTCTATTTTAGCAACTGGGGGACCAGCAATGGTAAATGCAGCTTTGAAATCAGGAAATCCATCAATGGGTGTTGGTGCTGGTAATGGTGCAATTTACATTGATTATACGGCAAATATTCAACGTGCTGCTGAAGACTTATTACTTTCAAAAAGATTTGATAATGGGATGATTTGTGCAACTGAAAACTCAGCGGTCATTGATCAAAAAATTTATGATCAGTTTGTTAAGCAATTAATGGAACAAGGAGCATATTTAGTACCAAAAGCTGAATACGATAAATTAGCTGATTTTGTCTTTACAGAAGGCCATGGTGTTAATGGAAAAGTGGCCGGTATGAGTGGTCGGTGGATTGCAAAACAAGCCGGTATTTCCTTACCCGAAGGTAAAGATGTCTTATTAGTTGAACTAGATGAAAAAAATATTGGTGAAAAGTTGTCTTCAGAAAAACTCTGCCCAATTTTATCACTATATAAATCAAAATCACGTGAAAATGCAATTGCAATCGTGCGTGCATTACTTACTTACCAAGGGGCCGGGCACAATGCTGCTATTCAAATTGGTGCGCAAAATGATCCATTTGTTAAAGAATATGCCGATGCTGTTGAAGCTTCAAGAATTTTAGTAAATCAACCAGACTCTATAGGTGGTGTTGGAGACATTTATACTGATGCACTACGGCCTAGTTTAACACTTGGAACTGGATCATGGGGGAAAAATTCATTGTCACATAATTTATCAACATATGACCTTTTAAATGTAAAAACAGTAGCTCGTCGTCGTAATCGGCCACAATGGGTACGCTTACCAAAAGATATTTACTATGAAAGTAACGCAATCACATATTTACAAGAACTACCACATGTAGATCGAGCATTTGTTGTTGCTGATCCTGGGATGGTTAAGTTTGGTTTTGTTGATAAAATTATTGATCAATTTGAATTACGACCTGATCATGTAAAAACATCAATTTATGGAGCAGTGAAACCTGATCCAACCATTGATCAAGCTATTGAAATTGCGCAACAAATGGCTGATTTTAAACCTGATACAGTTATTGCAATTGGTGGTGGATCAGCCCTAGATGCTGCCAAAATTGCACGATTATTATATGAATATTCAGCAACTCATGAAGGCGTTTTACAAGACGCAGTTGCTTTACGTGACTTATTTAAAGAACTACAACAAAAATTTATGGATATTCGGAAGCGAATTGTTAAATTTGAACATCAAGATTTAACACAAATGGTTGCAATTCCAACTACATCAGGGACTGGTTCTGAAGTAACCCCATTTGCTGTTATTACCGATGATGAAACGCATGTTAAGTATCCATTAGCAGATTACGAATTGACACCGCAAGTAGCTATTGTTGATCCAGAATTTGTAATGACCGTACCTAAGCGTACAGTTGCATTCTCAGGCTTAGATGCTTTATCACATGCCTTGGAATCATATGTTTCAGTTATGTCTTCTGACTACAATCGACCATGGGCATTACGCGCAATTAAGCTAATTTTTGAAAACTTAACTGCATCATATAACTATGATCCAAAACATCCAACCAAAGAAGGTATTGCTGCCAGAGAAAATATGCATAACGCATCAACACTAGCCGGAATGTCATTTGCGAATGCGTTCTTAGGATTAAATCACTCGTTGGCACATAAAATCGGAGGTGAATTTAACCTACCACACGGTTTGGCAATTTCAATTGCCATGCCACGCGTAATTAAATTTAATGCAGTTACAGGTAATGTTAAACGGACACCATATCCACGCTATGAAACATATACTGCACAAAAAGATTATGCAGATATTGCCCGGTATCTAGGACTAACAGGTGATAACGATGAAAAATTAGTGACGGCATTGCTTGATAAAATTGCTCAATTGGCTAAGAGTGTCGAAGTAGAAACTACACTATCAGCTAATGGCGTTGATAAGAAACATTTTGAAGAGTCGTTGGATAAATTAGTTGATCTAGTGTACAACGATCAATGTACACCAGGAAATCCTCGCCAACCTTCATTAGCCGAAATTAAAGAATTACTTAAGGCAGAGTTTTAATAAAAAATGGCTAAAATAACATCTGGAAAAAAATTATCAGGATGCTAAAGCGAAAATATAAAAAGGACTGAATTTTTAAAATTCAGTCCTTTTTCGTATTTTATGGTTGTAGCACTTGTTTTGGTAGTAAATAACTATTATCAGGACACTATGGTATAATCTATTGTTTAACATTTAGTTTCAAATATTCTAAAATATATATTGACATAGCGAAATAGCTTACCTGACTCATAAGTTAACTATTTGGTGCACTTAAATAATTTATGAGTTGAGTGCTTTATTAAAGTTAACGTGACTCTGCTAGATGGCTAGCGAGCGTGGTGACAAATATTTCAAGTGTTTTAGCATCTTGCTCAGAGAAACGATCTAAACTTGGCGAATCAATATCTAAAACACCGTAATATTGATTATTTACAACTATTGGAATTACAATTTCAGCATTTGATGCACTATCACAAGCAATATGACCGGGGAAAGCGTGAACATCGGGGACAATGATTGTTTGCTTAGTAGCATATGCCTTGCCAACGACACCACTATTAAGAGCAATGTGCATGCAAGCAACTTTGCCTTGAAAGGGCCCAAGGATTAGTTCATTAGCATTTTTATCAAAAAGGTAAAACCCAGCCCAATTGATATCAAGAAGCGTATCCATTAATAATGCTGATGCATTTGCTAAATTTGCGATACTATTTTTTTCATTTGCTAATAATGCATCTAGTTGTTGTACTAAAAGGGGGGTTGAATTTTCCATAGAAAGCCTCATTTTTTTTAATTAATTGTAACAATTTTATTAGAAAAAACAAAGTTTCTTTTTTATTTTTAATTATTGCGGCATGCTAAGGAATATAATTTTACTGGGAGAATAATTAATAATGATAACAACTTATGAACAAGCAATTGAATATATTCATGGTCGTTCTGTTTGGAAAAAAACACCAACATTGGACCGCATTAGACATTTATTAAAATTACTAGGAAATCCAGAAACTAAAAATAAGTTTGTTCATATTACAGGTACCAACGGCAAGGGATCGACAACTAGTTTTTTAAATAATATCTTGCAAATGAACGGACTGAAAGTAGGTAGTTTTACATCACCTTATATTACTAAATTTAACGAAAGAATTTCAGTAAATAATCAGATGATAAGTGATGCTGTGCTGTTACAATTAGTCCAACAAATTGAACCAATTGTTACTGAAATTGAGCACGAACTAAAAAATGATGAAGTAGCACCAACTGAATTTGAAGTTATTACAGCGATGATGTTTTTATATTTTAGCCAAAATCCAGTTGATATTGTGCTTGTAGAAGTTGGGATTGGTGGCATTTATGACTCAACTAATGTTTTAGTACCGTTACTAAGTATCATAACGAATGTTGGTTTTGATCATATGCATGTTTTAGGGCACACAATTACAGCTATTGCACAACAAAAGGCGGGTATTATTAAGAATAGTCCTGTGATTTATGGTGGAAGGCGGCAAGATGAGGCGGGAAAAGTTATCACGCAAAAAGCCATTGCACAGAAAGTTCCATTATATACAATGGAAGATAATACTATCGAAATAGTTAATTCCGATCAGTGGACAGAGACATTTACTATAAGTAACAAAAAGTTAGACATGGCTAAAAGTTTATTTACGATTAAGTTATTAGGGAAATATCAAATCGATAATGCCATCCTAGCAATTATGGCTTATTTATTATTGGTTGAAAAGAAAATAGTGTCATTTAGTTTAGCTAAATTACAGTTAGGATTAGCGAATACAACTTGGCCCGGGCGTTTTGAGGTGTTAAGCAAAGAGCCACAAATTGTGATTGATGGGGCACATAATGTACCGGCAATGAATGGTCTGAGTGAATTATTAATGCGTAAATTCAAAAATTATCAACAAATTAATATTATTTTTGCAGCCTTAGCGGATAAACAGTTTATAGCAATGGCTAAAATTTTAATTAATATTCCAAATGTAAGCTTGTACGTGACAGAATTTAGTGGTCCTGGTAATCGGCAAATTGCAGATGAAATGCTGATTAAACGAATGTTACCAGCGGTTAATCTTAGTGATAATTGGGAAGAAACGTTAAGGGACGTAGCTAAGAATAACCCAATGACGTTAACTTTAGTAACTGGTTCATTATATTTTATTAGTGAGGTTCGCACGATATTAACACACTAACGAAGGATAATATCCGTATTTTATTTAAAAAAGTAAATAAAAGGAAACACGGATAATGTTTAAAATTAGTAAGTTAGATGAATATTCAGTCACTGAGTTATTAAATATATTCTATTGGTCACACGGGTTAAGTAATACCAAAAGGCAGTTAATTATAAATCAATATCAAGCTTGTTTTAAGAATGAATTAGCTTATCGACAAGCATGTATCACGGACTATCAAAAATTATTAGATAAGAATCCATGCTTACAAGCGGGATTATTTGTGGCAATTGAGTTAGGTCGACGAATTGAACGGGCAACACCTTTGAAAATTGGCAATGTAGTATCAAGCCAATCCTTTGGTGAATTATTGATAGCTAGTATGGGTCTATTACCCCAAGAAGAGTTATGGTTATATGGCCTAACGGCGAAACATGAAATTATCATGAAAAAGACTGTTCATATTGGATCGATTACTTCTTGCCCGTTTTTTATTCGAGATATCGTGCGATACGCTTTGAAATATAATAGTCAAAGTATCATTATTGCGCATAATCATCCCAGTGGGCATCCAAATCCATCTAAAAATGATATTGCGTTGACTAATCGTCTAGCAGATATTGTAAAAGTATTAGATATAAAGTTGTTAGATTCATTTATTATTGGTAATCAAAATTATAGTAGTTTGCGAGAATTAGGCTTATTTGTTGAAGGATAACTGGTTTTCAGATTATTTAAAACTATGTTAAAATATTAAGTATACCAAAATGGAGGAAAAGATAATGTCAATAATTATTACAATAATAATCATTGCGGTACTTATTTTTATGTGGATTAGCATCTACAATGGTTTAGTCCGCACACGCATGAATACACAAGAAACATGGAGTCAAATTGACGTTCAATTAAAGCGACGGAACGATTTGATTCCTAATTTAGTTGAAACTGTTAAGGGTTACGCCAATTTTGAACAAGGAACTTTAGAAAAAGTAATTGGGTTACGTAATCAAATTGCACAGGTGCCAAATGCTAATCATGATGAAAAAATGGAATTATCGGATCAATTGTCATCTTCATTAAAAGGCATTTTCGCCGTAGCAGAAGCATATCCAGATTTAAAGGCTAACGTTCAATACAGTCAATTAATGGAAGAATTAACGAATACTGAAAATAAAATTTCATATTCACGACAATTATTTAATTCAAGTACCGCTAACTATAATGGTAAATTACAATCGTTTCCAACTAACATTGTAGCTAAGGTTCACCATTTTGAACCAAGTGAGTTTTTGGAAACACCAACTGCTGAAAAAGAAGTACCTAAAGTTTCTTTTGGACCTGATGGTAAATAGTAACTGAGGAAATTAAAATGTTATTTGAACAAATTGCACGTAATAAACGTAAAACTATTTTTTTACTATTAGGCTTTATGATTTTAGTGACTTTGGTGGGAGCAGCCATTGGGTATTTGTTTTTTAATTCACTAGAAACTGGGGCGTTTATTGCACTAGTTGGTGGAGCAATATATGCTTGGTTGATGATTGAACAGTCGACTGAGATCATTATGAATATGAATAATGCACAAGAAATTACTAATCCTAGTCAAGCGCCCCAATTGTGGAATGTAGTGGAGGATATGGCGATGGTCGCACAAGTGCCAATGCCACGGGTATTCATTATTGATGATGCTAGTCCTAACGCGTTTGCAACAGGTAGTAATCCCAAAAAAGCAGCAGTTGCTGCAACGACTGGTATTTTGGATCGTTTAAACCGTGAAGAATTAGAGGGTGTGATGGCCCATGAAATGAGTCATGTTCGTAACTACGATATTCGCATTTCTACAATTGCATTGGCTTTAACAGCAGTTATTTCAATGCTTGTAAATTTTGGATCTAATTTTTGGTTTCTAGGTGGGGGAAATCGAGATGAAGATGAACGCAAAGAAGGTGGTCAATTTCAAATATTGGTAATGCTATTGTCGGTATTATTGATGATATTTGGGCCATTAGTAGCGACAATAATTCAATTAGCAATATCACGAAATCGTGAATACTTAGCTGATGCAAGTGCCGTCGCGTTAACCAGAAATCCACAAGGATTGATAAGTGCCTTAGAAAAAATATCTAATTCAGAGCCTATGCAACATGCTGATCCCAATTCAGCTGCATTGTATATTGAAAATCCATTTAAGAAAAAATCATTTGCAAATCTATTTTCAACACACCCAGCAACAAGTGATAGAATTGCTCGACTAGAAAAAATGTGATATAAATACCAAATTAAAAGCGGCTACAGCAATCGAGTTTTGGATTGCTGTAGCCGCTTTTTAGAGGAATCAAAGAACTAATTAATATTAGAAAAATTCAGGAGTTATATTGGCTAATTTACGTTGCCAATCAACATTAGGGTATTTTCGAAGCAAGATAATTTTAAGTAACCGTAAGGCAAGGTTGCCATTCCGGGTTAAAATAGGACCATGAAAGTAGGTTCCATAGACATTACGATAAATCACGCCCTCCGTCTTATCAGTCCCGTTATTACCATTACCATTTAATACCGTACCAAGGGCTCGTTCATTATCACTGAGAAATGTTTTACCTTGATGGTTTTCAAAGCCATGGTATTCCTCACCAGTTTCCGCATTTTTGATAGTAATATTACCAATAAAGCGATTATCACTTTGATTTAAGGTATAGTGTTTAAGCGCACCAATTCCTTTAATTTTAGTACCATCAGCAAGTAAAAAATATTCACCTAGTAATTGATAACCACCACAAACAGCAACCATGGGGCCATCATTTTCAATGAAACGGGTAATTTCGCTTGAAATACGCGGTAAGTCTTGCGCTACGATTGATTCTTCGTAGTCTTGCCCACCACCAAAAAGTGCAAAATCAAAATCATCGGCGTTAAATGCATCATCTAAGGAAATTAGTTGTGAATTTACGGTAACACCAACTTGCTTAGCATAATAATTCAAGGCAATTATATTGCCGTAATCACCGTAAGTATTCATTAGGTCGCCATATAAATGAGCAACGTTAATTGCATAGTTATCAGTTAGCATTATTCCCCCATTCCTCCTTTGATATAACCTTTTTGTGCTAAAAGTGCTCTTAATTGAAGCATCGCGGTGTAAGTTGCCATAATGTAAACTTTTTTGGTGGGAACTGCTTTAATTGCCATAAGGGCATCAGCCAAATTGGGATAAACACTTTGTTGCGTAAAACCGGCCATTTTAAGACGAACATTAAAGTCTTGATAGCGCTCACCACCAGTAATCACCGCTTTAATATTAGTAGCGTGTAATTTTTCAAAATTAGCATCCCAAATCCATGAAGTATCGATACCATCAGCATAGTTAGCATTTAAAAGGGCCATTAATGAATAATCAGCATTTTCAGTTGCAATCATATCAATTGTTTGATTAGCACCAACAGGATTTTTAACTAAGACAATGGTTACTTCTTTATCATCAACCTTAATTGATTCTTGGCGGCCAAAAATCTGAGCATCAGCATCAAAAGCGGTATGAATTTGTTCATTAGAAACACCTAGATAGCGACCAACAGCATATGCCGCTAAGGCATTATAAATGTTATAAAGGCCACCAACTTCAATTTTAAACGATGAGTTATCAATATCAAATGTGGAGCTAAGTGGTGTCAACTCATGTAACTTAGTAACGGCATAGGTTAAATGAGGGCGTTTGAAATTATCGGTAGTTGAAAAATAACTGCCCAAATTAGCATACGTAATATAGTGATAATGTAATATTGAATCATCAGTTGGTGATAAAATACCATCTGTATTAGCAGGTGCTTTGATATCACCGACCATTGGCTGATGATTAAAACCATAGAAAATTTTTTGATTTTTTAAAGTATCGCGCTGAAAAATTGGCGAATCACCATTGGCAATTACAACCGCATCAGGTGCTTGTTTAATACCATCAATAATTTTTTGATATGTACTATAAATTTCACCATAGCGATCTAATTGATCACGAAAGATATTAGTGATTAAAAAAACTTTGGGTTTGATATATTTAGTAATTAAAGCAACGTTTGCTTCATCAACTTCTAAAACAGCTAAAGGCTTTACACCAGACTTACTCGCGTTAGCAGTTAGTAACGTACCAGTAATTCCTTGGATCATATTTGAACCTGAAGGATTAGTGATTACTTGTGAGAATTTTTCACGTAAAACGCGAGTCGTTAAAGCAGTTGTGAGTGTTTTACCATTAGTACCAGTAATAATGATAAAATCGAATTTGTTAGCAATTGTTTTTAAGACAGTGGGATCTAATTTGGTAGCAATTTTACCCGGAAGTGATGTTCCACCACGGTGTAAAATATCGTGTAAGAGCCAGTAACTAGATTTACCAGCAGCAGTAGCTAATGAACTACGAAGTGACATTACGACGACTTCCTTTCCTAAAGCGATATTATTCTTAATATTATACATGTTTCCTAGCAAGCATGACAATTTTTCGTAATCCTTTGCTTTTTTTTAGAAGATTTTAATTACCATTTGTTGAAATTTCCGCTATAATGGTAGGCGGTATTATTAAAAGTAGATAACAAAGTTCATTTTGTTAGGGGGAAAATTTTGGCACAATTATATTTTCGATATGGTGCAATGAATAGCGGTAAAACAATTGAAATTTTGAAAGTTGCCCACAATTATGAAGAACAAGGAAAACATGTCATCATTATGACAAGTGGTTTAGATAATCGTGATGGGTTAGGCAAAGTATCTTCGCGCATTGGGATGAAAAGAGATGCCCAACCAATTTTTCCTGAAACTGATATCTATAGTGAAATTAGTAGAAATGTCAAAAATATTTCGGCTATTTTGGTTGATGAAGCACAATTTTTAACACGTGATAATGTTTTGCAATTAACGAAAATTGTAGATCAACTACATATTCCCGTTTTGGCATTTGGTTTAAAAAATGATTTCCAAAATCATTTGTTTGAAGGCTCAGAAGCATTATTATTATTTGCTGATAAAATTGAAGAAATCAAAACTATTTGTTGGTTCTGTGGTCGCAAGGCAACCATGAACTTACGAGTAAATGACAATGGACCTGTCTATGAAGGTGAACAAGTACAAATTGGTGGTAATGAAAGTTATTACCCAGTTTGTCGTGAACACTATTTTCACCCACTATTAAATAAATAGCAAGCAATGCTAGTTATGTTCAATTGCCAAGATAGGCCAAGATATTTAGGAGAATTTTTACATGGATGAAATGTTTGAAAAATTACAATCAGTAGTGGATCGCTATGATGAAGTCGCAGAAATGCTAAGTGATCCTGATGTAATTAGTGATACAAAAAGATTTATGGAACTTTCAAAAGAAGAGGGTTCATTACGTGAAACAAATGAAGTTTATAAACATTATAAAGAAGTAATCCAAACAATTACTGATGACGAAGAAATGTTATCAGAAGAAGAGTTAGATGCTGAATTAACTGAAATGACCAAAGAAGAGCTTAGTGAACTAAAAAAAGAAAAAGTTGAATTGGAAGAAACTTTAAAAATTTTATTGTTACCTAAAGATCCTAATGATGATAAGAATATTATTATGGAAATTCATGGTGCTGCTGGTGGAGATGAAGCTTCATTATTTGCTGGTGATTTATTAAATATGTACATGCGCTATGCTGAAAATCAAGGATGGCAAACTGAGATTATCGATGAAACAATGACGGAAGTCGGTGGATACAAATTAGTTGTTGTGATGATTACTGGTACTTCAGTTTATTCTAAACTTAAATATGAAAGTGGTGCCCATCGTGTACAGCGGGTACCATCAACTGAATCTGCTGGGCGAGTCCACACGTCTACTGCAACGGTTGGTGTAATGCCTGAATATGAAGATGTAAATATTGAGATTGAAGATAAGGATTTACGTGTCGATGTGTTCCGCGCTTCTGGGGCCGGTGGTCAACATATTAATAAAACTAGTTCAGCTGTTCGAATGACGCACTTACCAACTGGAATTGTAGTTTCAATGCAAGATCAACGATCACAACAACAAAACCGAGCTAAAGCATTACAAGTTATGAAAGCGCGAGTATATGATTTTTATGCGCAACAAAATGAATCTGCTTATGCACAAGAACGTAAATCAGCAGTCGGAACTGGGGATCGGTCTGAACGAATTCGGACCTATAACTACCCACAAAATCGGGTAACTGATCATCGAATTGGTTTAACATTAAATAAATTAGATCGTATTGTTAATGGTGAATTAGATGATGTGATTGATGCTTTAATTATTGCTGATCAAACTGCTAAATTAGAAAACTTAAAAAACAATGACTAAAACAAATTTTGAAGTCCGTCAGTGGGCTTTTTCTTATCTTAATCAAGCTGATGTTGATTTGCTATTAATGGGGCTAAATGATTGGACATATAGCCAATTAATTCTACATTTAAGGGATGAATGCCAAAATTGGCCAATTTTTGAAGCCTATGTTAGGCGTGCGCGTAATGATGAGCCAATTCAATATATTTTAAAGCAAGCACATTTTTATGATCGTTTTTTTTATGTTGATCAACGAGTTTTGATCCCAAGAATGGAAACTGAAGAATTAATTGAATGGGTTTTAGCGGATAATCAGCAAAGTCATCAAAAAGTATTGGATCTTGGTACTGGCTCAGGGGCAATTGCTATAACGCTTAAATGTGAGCAACCCAGTTGGCAAGTTACAGCTAGTGATATTTCAAAAGATGCGATTGCGGTTGCTAAGCAGAATAGTACAAGTTTAAAAGCAAATGTTGATTTTATTGTAAGCGATGTTTTTAATAATATCGACGATAAGTATGATTTAATTATTTCAAATCCGCCATATATTGCCGATACCGAAATCACGGTTATGGATCAAACAGTACTTAAGTATGAACCACATTTAGCATTATTTGCACCCAATCATGGGTTAGCGATTTATCAGCAAATTGCGCTTAATTTAAAGGACCATTTATTAACAAATGGAACGGCATATTTTGAAATTGGCTACCAACAAGGGCCACAAATTATAGCAATTTTTAAAAAAGCTCTACCAGATGCAACTGTTAGTTTGCAAAAAGATATGGCTGGTAATGATCGGATGATCAAAGTTGGTGTATAAAAAATTAAGGAGGAATTATTTTGGAAACTAAAATGTTATCAACAAGTGCAAGTGATTTGGAACTAGCAGCTCAATTAATTAATCAAGGCCAAGTTGTCGCTTTTCCGACAGAAACAGTTTATGGATTAGGCGCAGATGCCACAAGTGAAGAAGCAGTTAAAAAAGTTTTTGCAGCTAAGAATCGGCCAAGTGATAATCCCTTAATTGTAACAGTCGCTAGTGTAGCAATGGTTGAACGTTTTGTATCAGAGATTCCTGATATTGCCAAAAAATTGATTGCAAATTTTTGGCCGGGTTCATTAACAATTATTATGAGGTTTAAAGAAGGTGCTTTGTCACCAATTGTGACCGGTGGTTTAACAACCGTTGCCTTTAGGTTACCAGCTAATCCAATGACACAAAAGGTGATAGAATTAGCGGATACTCCAATTGTTGGACCAAGTGCTAATATTTCTGGAAAGCCTTCGCCAACTACTGCGCAACATGTTTTGCATGATATGCAAGGCAAAATTGCAGCAATTATTAATGATGGTGCAACAGAAATTGGTGTTGAGTCAACTGTTATAGATGTAACAACCCCCGTACCAACTATTTTAAGACCAGGTGCAGTTACACCAGAACAGCTTGAAGCAGTTATAGGGCTAGTAGCTTCAGAAAAAAGAAAAGTGGGACAAAAGGAAACACCGAAAGCTCCCGGAATGAAGTATCGGCACTATGCGCCAGACGTCCCCGTCTATATGGTTAAACCAAATGACTGGAAGGCAGCAATCATTTGGGCGCAACAACAGTTATCTACCGTTGGTATTATGGCACCGGATGACATAATCGCTGCCCAACAATTAAAAGGAATGGACTTTGTGTGGTCATTAGGAAGTGGTGTAGCAACTGCCAATGCTAAATTATTTGCTGGCTTACGCTATTTTGACAATCGAGATGATGTTAAGTTAATCCTAGTTCATTATTTTGAGCAGGATGGGTTGGCCTTAGCCTATGATAATCGTTTAGGGAAAGCAGCAAGTGGTCAATTTTTTGTAAATGAAAACTAAAAAATTGAACAAAAGTGCCAAAAAGGCGGAAATAAATTTTTCGGCCTTTTTGCGTTCTAGATATATTGAGTAGGGTTACTAATAGGAACGGACGTAAATTAATACCTAAACATTAGTTAAAGATAGAACTAGGAAAAGCTTGCTAAAGAACGTATTAATGAGCTATATTTAAGGTGTTATTACCATTTAAAAAGTGAGGTCACACAGCATGAATTATCGAGATTTAGATCGAAAACTTTGGGATGCAATTGCCCGTGAGGAAAAACGGCAAGCCCAAAATATTGAGTTAATTGCATCAGAAAACATTGTTTCACAAGGTGTCCAAGCAGCACAGGGGTCAGTTCTGACGAATAAGTATGCAGAAGGATTTCCTGGAAAACGTTACTATGGGGGGACTGAATATGTTGATGAGGTTGAAAATTTAGCAATTGAACGAGCTAAAAAATTATTTTCAGCTGAATATGTGAATGTTCAACCGCATTCAGGATCACAAGCTAATGCTGCTGTATACCAAGCATTATTACAGCCGGGTGATACTGTCTTAGGAATGGATTTAAATGCGGGAGGCCATTTAACACATGGCTCAAGGGTTAACTTTTCAGGAAAATTATATAATTTTGTGCCTTATGGGCTTAATTTAGAAACCGAATTATTAGATTATCAAGCGATTGCAAAGCTTGCTCGAGAACATCAACCTAAATTAATCGTGGCGGGGGCCTCAGCCTATAGTCGATTAATTGATTTTAATGAATTTAGAAAAATTGCTGATGAAGTAGGCGCATATTTGATGGTTGACATGGCTCATATTGCGGGCTTAGTAGCGACCGGTTTACATCCTAATCCGGTCGAAGTTGCGGATGTTGTTACAACTACTACTCATAAAACGCTAAGGGGACCACGCGGTGGGATGATTTTAGCTAAAGAAAAATATGCTAAAAAACTAAATTCAGCAGTTTTTCCTGGCACACAAGGTGGTCCATTAGAACATGTCATTGCTGCAAAAGCAGTTGCTTTTGGAGAAGCCTTACAACCAGAATTTATTGATTATAGTAAGCAAGTCATTAAGAACGCACAAGTAATGGCTAAGGTATTTAATGTGTCAGGATTAGTTAGAGTGATTTCAGGTGGTACTGATAATCATCTTATGACAATTGATTTAACGAAAACAGGTTTAAACGGTAAACAGGCACAAGATTTATTAGATACGGTCGCAATTACTACTAATAAAGAGGCAATACCTAATGAAACACTAAGCCCTTTTAAAACGTCAGGCTTACGTTTAGGGACACCGGCAATTACATCGCGTGGCTTTAAAGAAACAGATTGTATCGAAGTAGCTAAATTAATCCTACGTGTTTTAGCTAAGCCAACAGATGAGACTGAATTAAATGAAGTCGCAGAAGCGGTAAAAGCACTTACAAATGCACATCCAATTACACGTTAATTGCAAAAAAATGTGAATCCAACAATATTAATAACTTTCAGTTTCAAGAAAGTTGCTAGTTTGCTATACTTAAATAAACACAATAAGAGGTAGGTAAAAATGGGTAAGTTCGAAGTTTTAGATCATCCTTTAATTCAGCACAAAATGACAATTATTCGCGATAAAGAGGTCGGAACAAAGGTTTTCCGTGAAATGGTGAATGAAATTGCTATGTTAATGGCATATGAGGTAACACGTGATATGCTTTTGGAAGATGTTGAAGTTCAAACACCAATTACAACGACAGTGAAAAAACGGTTAGCTGGTAAAAAGCTAGCAGTTGTGCCAATTTTACGAGCTGGGCTAGGAATGGTAGATGGGATTGTTAACATGATTCCAGCGGCAAGAATTGGGCATATTGGGATGTATCGTGACGAAGAAACCCTACAACCAGTTGAATATTTTGTTAAATTACCAGAAGATATTGATCAACGTGAGGTATTAGTAGTTGATCCAATGTTGGCGACCGGTGGCTCAGCAAATATGGCGATTGAGGCTTTAAAGAAGCGTGGTGCAAAGACTATTAAATTAGTTGTATTAGTATCAGCGCCAGAAGGCGTTAAAGCTGTCCAAGCAGCGCATCCAGACGTTGATATATTTACAGCAGCGTTAGATGAAAAACTAAATGCTGAAGGTTACATTGTGCCAGGTTTAGGTGATGCCGGTGATCGTTTGTTTGGTACTAAATAATTAAAAAATTAGAATATGAGCGGTGCTTAGTTGAAAAGATATTGACTAAGCAGCGCTTTTTATGTAATATATTTAGAAATACTAAATCCTTTAAAAGTCGTCCAGTGAGGCGCTTAAGGATTTCATCAATTAATATTTAAGATTACAAAGACACAACTAATTGTGACCAAGCATATTGATGAAAGCCCTAAGCCTAATACTGGCTTGGGGCTTTTTTAGATAATCTGGAGGAAAAAATGGAAAATAAAACAACAAGAAACGTCGTACTGGATATTGCTGATCGACCAAAATTTGGTGCGTGGATGGGCCTTTCATTGCAACATATGTTTTCAATGTTTGGATCAACGGTATTAGTTCCATTATTAGTTGGTATGAATCCAGGGGTGGCCTTATTTAGTTCTGGGGTTGGAACGCTAATGTATATACTGATTACACAAGGTAAGATTCCCGCATATATGGGATCAAGTTTTGCCTTTATTACACCCATGTTAGCCTTGATGTCAACCACTGGTTATCCAGGTATTGCCCAAGGGATTTGGTCAGTGGGACTAGTTTACTTAATAGTAGCAATTATTGTTTCTGTTATTGGTTCCAAATGGATTGACTATATTTTACCACCGATTGTGGTCGGACCAATTGTTATGGTGATTGGCTTATCATTAGCTGGTTCAGCAGCTAAAAATGCGACACTACTGCAAATAAGTACAACTAAGAGTGTTTACGATATTCGAGTATTTTTGGTAGCAATAGCAACTCTTTTAGTTACAATTGCTTTTAATATGTTCTTGAAGGGCTTTTTAGGCTTAATTCCAATTCTGTTAGGCATTGTTAGTGGTTACTTGATAGCTATTCCAGCACATTTAGTTGATTTTAGTAAGGTAATTGCAGCGCCTTGGTTTGCATTGCCAGCGTTTCAAATTCCATTTTTGAATTATCAACCCAGTTGGCATTTTGGTGCAATGTTAGCAATGGCACCATTAGCGTTGGTCACGATGACTGAGCATATGGGCCATATTATGGTTTTAAATAAATTGACAAATCGTAACTTTTTTCAAGACCCAGGCTTAAAAAGAACTTTAGCTGGTGATGGGACCGCTTCAATTATTGCTGGCTTTTTTGGGGGACCAGCAGTGACTTCATATGGTGAAAACATAGGAGTTTTAGCGATTACACGGGTTCATTCAGTATGGGTTTTAGGTGGGGCAGCCACATTTGCGATATTATTTGCCTTCGTTGGTAAATTATCAGCACTAATTCAATCAATTCCAGGTGCGGTAATTGGTGGGATCAGTTTCTTGTTATTTGGGGTAATTGCTTCATCAGGATTGCGAATTATTGTTGATAATAAAATTGATTTTAATATAAAAAGAAACTTAATGATTGCTTCTGCTATTTTGGTTATTGGGATTGGGAATGCATATTTACAAATTGGTAGCACACAATTTTCTGGCTTAGCAGTTGCGACTGTGTTAGGCATTATGCTTAATTTAATATTACCCAAAGTGGCTGCTTCTGAAAAAGAACTAACTAATTAAAAGTTGAGCAATTTTTAAATCATGACTACTTAACCTTATTAACGATATTTATAGGATAATTTATAAGAAAAAATAAATATTTTTTAACCGCTTACAATCTTTTTAAATCAAGGATTTAGTTTATAAGCGGTTTTTATTTTCAGATATTAATATTGTAAGTTTGGAAACAATGGAGTAATATATCCATTGTATTTTGAGGTATTTATTTAAACTAACTAGTGCGTTGTTTATTAAACTATTGCAAAATATCGATTGACAAATTTAGTAATAGAAAAGAGGTGAAATTTTGTGGGTGAAAAAGCTCCTATGTTCAAATTTCTGGGGCTAACGTTTAATGGGACTAATCTAATTTCGATAACAGTTGTTACCATTTTGACTTTTTTGCTGATTTTCTGGTTATCTAGAAGTCCGCAAATTAGGCCAGGTAAACGACAAAATGTTTTAGAATGGATTATTGATTTTACAAATGGAATTGTAGAATCTTCATTGCCAAACCGTACAGGACAAGGTCTAAGATTATTAGCATTTGTATTATTTGTCTTTATCTTTATAGGTAACCAAATAGGTTTGATTTTACAAGTCAAGCTTGGCGATATTACTTATCTAAAGAGTCCGACGGCTGATCCAATTGTTACAATGACTTTAGCACTTGTAATGCTTGTTATGGCACATTACTTAGGGGTAGCAACGCTAGGATTTAAGAAATATTTTAAAAATAATTACTTAAGTCCATTCGTATTTTTATTACCCATTAATATTATCGAAGAATTTACGAGTTTCCTAACATTAGGACTTCGGTTGTTTGGTAATATTATGGCTGGTGAAATGTTGCTTAATTTGATTGCGGGAATAGCATATTCACATGGGGTATTAAGCTTTATCCCAGCCCTTGCAATTGAAGTTATCTGGCAAGGTTTCTCAGTATTTATCGGTAGTGTGCAAGCATATGTATTTGTTACATTGGCAATGGTTTATATTTCTGAAAAGACGGTAGTCGAAGAAGTTTAATTTTGCGTTATTTTTAATTTATTAAAGTATAGAATTATTTAATCGGAGGAAGTATCAAAATGGAAAACATTGGTCACTTAGCTCAAATTGGTGCAGGTATTGCTGCTGGTGGAGCCGCTATTGGTGCCGGTATTGGTAACGGACATGTTATTGCTGCTATGATTGAAGGAACTGCACGTCAACCTGAATTAGAAGGTAAATTACGTGGAGCAATGTTCCTTGGGGTTGGACTTGTTGAAGCTGTGCCAATCCTTGGATTCGTTATCTCATTACTCTTACTTAGCAAGTAAGAAATCCTTATAAAATTTAGTGGAAAGTGAGGTAGCAAAATGTTTTCAGTTGATGTTTTAACAACAGCAGAAGGCCTAAATTCGGGTGATATGTTTTTTATTATCGTTTCATTCATTGTCTTATTACTGCTTGTTAAAAAATTTGCATGGGGTCCTGTTACAAAAATGATGGCCGATCGTGCGGATAAGATTGCTGATGATATTGATGCAGCTGAAAATGCACGTGATGATGCCGAAAAACTTGCAACGGAACGCAGACAACAGCTTCAAGCATCTCGTCAAGAAGCAACAACAATTGTCGCCGACGCTAAAACGCAAGGAAATAAGCAACGTGAAACAATTGTTGCAAATGCGCAAAATGACGTTGTTGCAATGAAGAAAACAGCTGGTGCGGAAATCGAGCAAGAGCGTCGTGATGCTTTGGATGGTGTCAAAAATGACGTGGCAGCCTTATCAGTTGAAATTGCAACAAAGATTATTCAAAAAGAATTAAAACTTGAAGATCAAAAAGCATTGATCGACTCTTATATTGAAGGGTTAGGTACAAAGCATGAAGCTTGATCAACAAACTATAGCAAAACGCTATTCACGAGCCCTTTTTGAATTGGCAATTGAAAATCAGCAAACCGATGAAGTTATGACAGATTTAAAATCACTAGTTATAATTTTAAAAAATAATCCTGATTTTATTACTGCAATCGATAGTCCTAACTTACCGCAAGTTGCAAAACAACAAATAATTGTTGCTTTAAAGCAAGATGCTCATAAGTTAGTTGCTAACTTAATTCAAATGGTTTTTGATTATAACCATTTCGCAGCTTTGCCTGCAATTAGTGTAGCTTTTGAAACATTAGTTAATGAACAAAAACAAATTATCGCAGCGAACGTTGTCTCAGCTGTAGAACTTACAGTTGAACAAAAACAACGCTTAGCGACAGAATATGCTAAACGTGTTGGCGCAAAGCAAGTTGTTATTAACACAACAATTGATAGTTCGATTATTGGTGGAGTTATTATCGAATCAGCCGGTCGGATTATCGATGGAAGTGTTGCTACAAAAATTGCTAAGTTAAAACGCATGTTAGTTGTTAAATAAACAATAAAGAGGTGAAACCGGTATGAGCATTAAAGCTGAGGAAATCAGTGCTCTCATCAAGCAGCAATTAGCAAATTATCAAGATGAGCTTACAGTTGAAGAGACTGGAACCGTAACATATGTTGGTGACGGTGTTGCGCGTGCTCATGGCTTAGATAATGCGATGGCTGGTGAATTGGTTGAATTCTCTAATGGTGTTTATGGTATGGCACAAAACCTAGAATCAAATGATGTTGGTATCGTTATTTTAGGTGATTACTCAAACATTCGCGAAGGCGATATTGTTAAAAGAACTGGCCGTATCATGGAAGTACCAGTTGGGGAAGCAATGATTGGACGTGTAGTTAATGCGTTAGGTCAACCAATTGATGGGCTTGGTGAAATTAAAACAGATAAAACACGCCCTGTCGAAGTAAAAGCTCCAGGGGTTATGCAACGTAAGTCAGTCTTTGAACCACTACAAACAGGGATTAAGGCGATCGATGCTTTAGTACCAATTGGTCGTGGCCAACGTGAACTAATTATCGGTGACCGTAAGACTGGTAAGACTTCATTAGCCATTGACGCTATTTTAAATCAAAAAGATCAAAACATGATTGTTATCTATGTTGCGATTGGACAAAAAGATTCAACAGTAAGAACGCAAGTGGAAACGCTTCGTAAACTAGGCGCATTGGACTATACAATTGTAGTTACGGCTGGGCCTTCAGAACCTGCACCAATGTTGTTTATTGCCCCATATGCAGGTGCTGCGATTGGTGAAGAATTCATGTACAACGGTAAACATGTTTTAATCGTATATGATGATTTGTCAAAACAAGCAACCGCTTATCGTGAATTATCATTAATTCTTCGTCGGCCACCTGGTCGTGAAGCATATCCTGGTGATGTTTTCTATCTTCACTCACGGTTGCTTGAAAGAGCTGCTAAGCTAAGTGATGAATTAGGTGGTGGGTCAATGACGGCTTTACCATTTATTGAAACACAAGCAGGTGATGTTTCAGCATATATTCCAACCAATGTTATCTCAATTACCGATGGGCAAATATTCTTGGATGCTGATTCATTTTATTCAGGTGTTCGCCCAGCGATTGATGCCGGAACATCTGTTTCCCGAGTTGGTGGGGATGCACAAATCAAAGCAATGAAGAAAGTTGCCGGTACGTTACGGCTTGATCTTGCTTCCTATCATGAATTGGAATCATTTGCACAATTTGGTTCTGATTTAGATGCAGCTACACAAGCTAAATTAGCACGTGGACGCCGTACTGTTGAAGTCTTAAAGCAACCATTACATAAGCCAATGCCAGTTGAACACCAAGTGTTGGTTCTCTATGCATTGACACATGGCTTTATTGATGATGTAGCAGTTGATGATATTCAACGCTTCCAAGATGAGTTGATTGAGGCCGTTAGTGCATCACATCAAGTGCTTTTTGATGAAATCTTAGAAACAAAGAATTTACCTGCGGAAGATAAGATGGATGCAGCTATTAAAGAATTCAAGGAAACCTTCCGAGCTTCAGACGCTAAGTAATAGCAAATTTAAAAGTTAGGAGGGTTAATAAATGCCAGCTTCATTACAAGATATTCAACGGCGTATCGGGTCGACTAAAAAAACCGGTCAAATTACTAGCGCAATGCAAATGGTGTCAACAGCTAAGTTAAATCAAATTCAACATCACACGGCAGGTTATCGGGTATATGCTGAAAAAATTGAAAGTGTAGTTGCCCACATTGCACAAAGTAATGTTTTAGCTAAATCACAAGCCGGTTCATTATGGGCTGTACGTGAGGTCACTAAGACAGGTATATTAGTGGTTACTTCTGATCGAGGTTTAGTTGGAAGTTACAATAGTAATGTGCTAAAACAAACACTTGATTTTATTGCATCTAATCAGCTAAATTCAGAAAATACAGTTATTTTGGCAGTTGGTGGAACAGGTGCTGATTTCTTCAAAAAACGTGGATATAAGGTAGCATATGAATATCGTGGTGTTAGTGATGTACCACGCTTTAATGAAATTCGGACAATTGTGAAAGCAGTTTCAACGATGTTTACTAATGAAGATTATGATCGCTTATTTGTTGCCTTTAATCACTACATTAACCGAATTTCAAATGAGTTTCAGGTACATCAGCTATTTCCAATTACGAGTGAGTCGTTAACCAAAGTCGCAGAGAATGTAACTGAGGCTACCAAACTAACGGCGAGTTATGAGATGGACCCATCACCTGAAGAAATTTTAGCAGCCGTATTACCTCAATATGCTGAAAGCGTTCTATATGGTTCAATTTTAGATGCTAAAACAGCTGAGCATGCTGCTAGTTCAAATGCTATGAGTTCAGCATCAGATAATGCTAAAGATGTAATTGCACATTTAGAATTACAATTTAACCGTGCACGACAAGCCGCAATTACCACCGAAATTACTGAAATTACGGGTGGTATGGCAGCCTTAGAATAAAATTTAACTTAATTTGAGAAAGGAACTAACGTAACTATGAGTACTGGTAAAGTTTTACAAGTTATCGGTCCAGTTGTCGATATTGAATTTCCTTTAGACAATAAGTTGCCAGATATTAACAATGCTTTAATCATTAAGAAAGATGAAACAGCAACATTAACAGTTGAAGTTTCATTAGCTCTAGGTGATGGGGTTGTTAGAACCATCGCGATGGATTCAACAGATGGGTTACAACGGGGAATGGAAGTTACTGATACCGGTAAACCAATTTCTGTACCAGTTGGTGAAGCCACCCTTGGTCGGGTGTTTAATGTCTTAGGAGAAACAATCGATAGTGGCGAAAAATTTGGCCCTGATGCTCCACGTGATCCAATTCATCGGGAAGCCCCAGATTATGACCAATTAGCAACTTCAACGGAAATCTTGGAAACAGGAATTAAGGTTATTGATTTACTTGCACCATATATCCGAGGTGGTAAAATTGGATTGTTTGGAGGAGCGGGAGTTGGTAAAACAGTTCTAATTCAAGAATTGATCCACAATATTGCTTCTGGACACAATGGTATTTCAGTCTTTACGGGGGTTGGTGAACGAACTCGTGAAGGTAATGATATGTATTATGAAATGAAGGAATCAGGCGTTTTGGAGAAAACAGCCATGGTTTATGGGCAAATGAACGAACCACCTGGTGCCCGGATGCGTGTAGCATTAGTCGGCTTGACAATTGCTGAACACTTCCGTGATGTTAATGGGCAAGATGTGTTATTGTTCATTGACAATATTTTCCGATTTACACAAGCTGGTTCAGAAGTTTCAGCGCTACTTGGAAGAATTCCATCAGCAGTTGGGTATCAACCAACATTGGCGACTGAAATGGGTCAATTACAAGAACGAATTACTTCAACAAAGCGGGGATCAGTTACTTCAATTCAAGCGGTTTATGTGCCTGCTGATGATTACACTGATCCCGCACCAGCAACAACTTTTGCCCATTTGGATGCAACTACTAACTTGGAACGTGCCTTAACACAACAAGGTATTTATCCAGCGGTTGATCCATTGGCATCAACATCATCCGCACTTGATCCACAAATTGTTGGGCAAGAACACTATGATGTTGCAACAGAAGTTCAACACGTCTTACAACGTTACCGAGAATTGCAAGATATCATTTCAATTCTAGGGATGGATGAATTGTCTGATGAAGAAAAGACTACGGTTAACCGGGCTCGTCGGATTCAGTTCTTCTTATCACAACCATTCTCAGTGGCTGAGACATTTACAGGTTTAAATGGGGAATATGTTCCAGTTGCTGAAACTGTTCGCTCATTTAAAGAAATTCTTGAAGGTAAGCATGATAACTTACCAGAAGATGCTTTCCGGAATGTTGGTGTAATTGAACAAGCGGTTGAAAAAGCTAAGAAAATGACTGCTAAGTAAGGAGGCTCTTATGGCTGAACATACCTTAACTGTTAGTATTGTAACTCCAGATGGTGTTATTTATAGCCAAGATACTGCTAAATTAGTTGTTTTGAATACATTGAGTGGGAATGTTGGGGTTATGGCCAACCACCAACCAATCGTTTCAGCCCTTAAAATTGATGATGTCAAAATTAAGTTGGTTGATGATAAAGAACAACATGTAGCTGTTAATGGTGGCTTTGCGGAATTTTCAAACAATACAATGACAATCGTTGCTGACAGTGCGGAAACGCCAGATCATATTGATTTAGCGCGTGCTCAAGCTGCCCAACAACGGGCACAAGAACATATTAGCCATGCTAATGAGGTGCATGATCCAAATGAACTTGCTAGAGCAGAGGTTGCTTTAGCACGTGCCGTTAATCGGATTAGAATTGTTACTGGCGGTAAATAAACAAAAAAGATTGGCATTTTTAGTGCCAATCTTTTTTGATACATATTATAATTTGACTAGAGACAATTAAAGGAGTAATAAAATGACGACCGGATTAGTAGCACTTTTTAATATTAGTATAGAGTTATTGTTTATTTATGTTACATTTTTAATTATTAATCAAATTCCATTTGAACATATTGTTAAAAATGCTAAATTTGTGCCAATCTTAAAACTGTTTTTGGCAATTGGGTTAGGCTTTTTAGTTAGTTCATTCTTAATAACTTTTATTCAACAGGTGCAAGATTTACACGGAATTGTGCAATAAAATTTAAAGAAGTTCAAAAGACCTTAGGATAGTTTTGAAGCTAGCGGTTGGTAATGTTATAATTGTTTATATTTTGAATTTTTAGATAACAAAGGGAGATATAAAAAAAATGGCAAAAGATATCGGAATCGACTTAGGAACGGCAAACGTTCTGATTTATGTCGAAGGAAAAGGAATTGTATTAAACGAGCCATCGGTGGTTGCGGTTGATGCTAAAACTGATCGTGTGTTAGCGGTTGGGGAAGATGCATATCAAATGGTTGGCCGGACTCCAGGCAATATTCGTGCAATTCGGCCATTACGTGATGGAGTAATTTCGGATTTTGATGTTACTGAAGCGATGTTAACATACTTTATTAATAAATTAAATGTAAAGGGTTTTATGTCAAAGCCAAATATTATGATTTGTGCACCAACCAATATTACTGAAATTGAACGAAAAGCAATTATTCAAGCAGCTGAAAAATCAGGTGGTGCTAAAGTTTATCTTGAATATGAACCAAAGGTTGCAGCAGTTGGTGCAGGGTTAGATATTTTTAAAGCATCTGGTAATATGGTTATTGACATGGGTGGTGGAACTTCAGATATTGCAGTTTTATCACTTGGTGATATTGTAGCATCAGAATCAATTCGTGTTGCTGGTGATCGGATGAATTCTGACATTGTAGGGTATATTAAACATAATCATAATTTGGTTATTGGTGAACGGACGGCTGAAACGATTAAAATTGAAATTGGGACGGCAATTCAACAGGCCGAACCTAAAAAAATGGATGTCCGGGGCCGTGATGCCTATGATGGTATGCCACGTTCAATTGAAATTGATGCCAATGAAATTGAAAAGGCATTGCATGACACATTAGCACAAATTGTAAACGCTGCGCATGGTGTTTTAGCAAAATTACCACCAGAATTAGCGTCTGATATTGTTGATCGTGGTATTATGCTAACTGGTGGTGGTTCATTACTAACTGGAATCGATGAATTAATCGCTGCTGCCTTGCAAGTGCCAGTTGTGATTTCAGAATCACCACTTGATAATGTGGCCCAAGGGGCTGGCGAATTACTTGAGCATATGAATAGTAAAAAATCACGGTTTAGTAAGTAATGAGTAGCATTTTGATCTGGGTAGTACGCCAATACCAACGGCTTATCTCACCACTTTTTCCACCAACATGTCGTTATTATCCAACATGTTCGGCCTATACTATTGAAGCCTTAAAAAGGCACGGAGCACTAAAAGGGGGCTTGATGGGAATGGCGCGAATTTTAAGATGTCATCCATTGGTAAAAGGTGGTTTTGATCCAGTTCCAAGTAAGTTTAGTTTACGACGAAATACTAATCCAGACGATATTGAGCGCTTAAAGAAAAAATAAGTTAGGAAAATTACATGGCAAAAAAGGATAAAACAATTGCAGTACAACTGGAAGAAAAACCAAATAATGAATTAGCTGTTGTGATTAGTAAGCATGAAGTTGGTAATATTATTCCTAAAGATAACGGCTATCTTGGTAAAATGGGCGATAAAAAATTTGATGGATTATCAATTAAGATTGTTTTAAATCAAATGATTGCTGAATATAATTTACACGGCTAGGAAGTTGCACCAAGATTACATGGAATGGAGATGAATAAAATTGAATAATATACGATCAAACAAGCACCAGCCAACTGCTGATGATTCAAGAATCGATTGGGGGATTATTTTTGTAGTACTGATGCTTGCGCTGATTGGTCTAGCATCAATATATGTCGCTGCATCTCATGATTCAAGTGTTACAAGTGTGTTTCGGGTTATGTTGCCACAGCTACTTTGGTACATTATTGGTACAGTGATTGTAATTGTCTTAATGCAGTTTGATGCCGAACAATTATGGAAAATTGCGCCGCTTGTGTATGGCATTGGCGTATTTTTATTAATTGCTGTTTTATTCTTGTACTCAAGAGCCTATGCACAAAATACCGGTGCTAAAAGTTGGTTTGCTATTGGTTCCTTAACGTTTCAACCATCAGAGGTAATGAAGCCGGCTTTTATTTTAATGATGGCCCGAGTAGTTACTTTGTATAATTCTAATCATCCTAATCGTAATTTAAAATCGGATTGGCGGTTATTGGCGATTATGACAGGTTGGCTATTACCGGTTTTAGTACTATTAAAATTACAAAATGATTTTGGAACAATGTTAGTTTTCATTGCTATTTTTGGTGGAATTGTGCTAGTTTCTGGTATATCATGGAAAATTTTAGGCCCAATTATTGGGATTGGCATAACTGTTGGGGCAACTGCTTTAACTTTTGTTACGACTACTTGGGGCCGAAATATCTTAATGCATATTGGCTTTAAAGCTTATCAATTTGATCGTGTCGATAACTGGTTGAATCCCTCACAAGATACTAGTAACTCTGGGTATCAATTATGGCAGTCAATGAAAGCAATTGGGTCTGGTCAGCTAAGTGGTAATGGCTTTAATGTGATGCATGTCCATGTTCCAGTTCAAGAATCAGATATGATTTTTTCAGTAATTGGTTCTAATTTTGGCTTTGTAGGTGGGCTATTACTTATTCTATTGTACTTTTTATTAATTTATCAAATGATTAGAGTTACTTTTGATACAATGAATGAATTTTATGCGTATATTGCGACGGGTGTTGTGATGATGATTTTATTCCACGTTTTTGAAAATATTGGTATGAGCATTGGTCTTTTACCACTAACGGGAATTCCTTTACCATTTATATCACAAGGTGGCTCTGCACTACTAGGTAATTTAATCGGTGTCGGGTTAATTATGTCAATGCGTTATCATTATAAGAGTTACATGTTTACAAATCGTAGTTCATTTAGCGAAAAATAGGAGAAAATTTATGGCTGAAGATTGGTATTGGCAAGAAGAAAAGGCAGATAGCGTTCGCTTGGGGATAACGACAGCAACGCAAGAAGAATTAGGCGATGTTGCATATGTTGAATTACCCAAGGTAGACACTAAAATTGCGGCAGGTGAATTCTTAGTTAGCATAGAAGCGACTAAAGCAGTTTTAGATTTTGATAGTCCGTTTAATGGAATAATTACGAAAATAAATGCACAATTAATAGACCAACCAGCTAATTTAAATAAAGCTAAGCATGCGGATAATTGGTTAGTTGAGATTCAAAAAGATAATGATTAGTTAGCTGGCCTATAACCTTGAGCCTTGCATCGGGATTTAAAACCGATGTAAGGCTTTTTATATTACTTAAATAGACTAGTTTTTAAGTTTATAATAATGGCAACTGACCAAACCATATTAATAATATTAGTAATCTATATATATACCAATATTGTTAATATAGTGAGAAAAGGATTGTTTATCGTTTTTTTATACGTATATCTTTTTTAGAAAGCGCTTTCAAAAACGCTAATAAAATGCTAAGATATAGCCATGCATATAGCTAATATGTCATCAACGGGAGGATATTATATGACAGTCAAAATTAATTTTGATGAACAACACCAAATTTTCCATCTTACTAACCAAAAGATATCCTATATTTTAGGAATAGAAGAAGGCCAGTTATTAGCACAACTATATTTTGGTAAAAAAATAACAAGCTATCATAATAGCCGTAGATATCCAAGACTAGATCGAGGCTTCTCACCCAATTTGGCTGGACAACCTGCAGAAATAGATCGAGGATTTTCTAAGGATGTGTTGCCACAAGAATATAGTGGTAATCAGACAGGTGATTATCGTCAAACCGCAATTAATTTAACTGATGATGTAAATGGCGCAAGTGCTGCAGATTTCCGGTATGCTGATTTTAAAATCGTTAGTGGCAAACCACATTTAAAGGGATTACCACAAACGTATATTGAAAAAAGGGATGAAGCACAGACACTAATTATTCATTTAATTGATGCGACGCTTAGGACTAGCTTATATTTATCATATACGATTTATGATCAACGAGCAGTGATAATTAAATCTGCTAAGTTAGTAAATAATAGCGATCGTATAATTAGGATCGATAAAATAGCATCGGCTCAACTAGATTTACCAAAAAATAATTTTGATTTAATTAGTCTATATGGCGCACATGTCAATGAACGGCAAATTCAAAAAAATGAACTACCATTTGGTATCACTGAAATTAGTAGTCGTCGAGGAAGCAGCTCACATCATTTCAATCCATTTATTGCTTTAGTTGATAAGCATATATCTGAAACGAGTGGTGAAGCAATTGGCGTGCAATTAGTTTATTCAGGAAATCATCAATTTACGATTGAAAAGGACTATATTCAACAATTGCGGATAATTACGGGGATTAATGAATATGGTTTTAACTGGCAATTAGCACCAACTGCTGAATTTCAAACACCTGAAGTAATTTTTGCATACACAGATAAGGGGTTAAATGATTTATCGTTGACCTATCATAAATTATTAAGAGAGCGAGTTGCTCGTGGTAAATTCAAATATGCTAAGCGACCAATTGTTATTAATAATTGGGAGGCGACATACTTTGATTTTAATGCGACAAAAATTAAAGCAATCATTGATAAAGCAGCACCGCTTGGCATTGAAATGTTTGTTCTAGATGATGGATGGTTTGGTAAGCGTGATGATGACAAATCCTCACTAGGGGATTGGTACGAATATGTTGATAAACTAAGTGATGGTGGTGGATTAGCCAATTTAGCTGAAATGGTACATAAAAAGAATATGCAATTTGGACTTTGGTTTGAGCCAGAAATGATTTCGGCCGACTCTAAGTTATATCGGCAACATCCTGATTATGCATTAACGATTGACAATCGGGAAATGACACCATCTCGTGATCAATATGTCTTAGATTTTTCAAGAGATGAAGTTGTTGATAATATTTTTAATCAAATTTGCCAGATTTTAGATACGGTAAAAATTGATTATATAAAATGGGATATGAATCGACATTTAACAGAAGTTTATTCACATGCTTTGAATAATACTAAGCAGGGTGAAGTTTATCATCGCTATATGTTAGGAGTTTATGATTTAGCCGAACGCCTAGTAACAAAATATCCTGATATTTTGTTTGAAGGTTGTTCTGGTGGTGGTGGACGGTTTGATGCCGGTATGCTTTACTATTTCCCACAATCATGGACATCAGATAATACAGATCCAATTGCACGATTAAAAATTCAATATGGTACATCATTAGCATATCCATTATCAAGTATGACAGCGCATGTCTCAGCATCGCCTAATCATCAAACGGGCCGACAAACAAGTTTGGCTATGCGGGCGGGAGTAGCATTTGCTGGGGTTTTAGGATATGAATTAGATTTATCAAAGCTAACAGATGATGAGTTAAAAACAATTGCAATGCAAATTGCCTTTTATCAAAAGCATTGGCAATTACTTCAATATGGTGATTTTAAGCGAATTAAGAGTCCCTTTGAGGAAAATGAAGTTGCATGGGAATTTGTCTCAGCAAATCAAGAAGAGGTTATGTTATTTAATTATCGAATTTTATCAGAGGCACAACCCAGTTTTTCAATTACAAAATTAACTGGTTTGAAGGATAATTATTTATATCAAGAAACAACGACACATCACCAATATTATGGAGATGAATTGATGAATGTGGGCTTATATGATGCCCCAGTAGCTAAGCAAGATTTCACAGTTACAATTAAACATTTTAAAAAGATTAAATAATTAATGACAAACATAAAGAAGATTCATTTTTATGTTTAAGACTAAGGAGAATACCATGAGTAATCAAAATAATTTTGGTTTAAAATCTAAAATTGCCTATGCTTTCGGAAATCTCGGGCAATCAGCATTTTACAATGCCATGAGTACTTTTTTTATGGTTTATGTTACAAGTGTCATGGTGGATGGACTTGATAAAAGTAGTGCTACTAAAACAATCGGAATGATTACGTCATTAGTTGTAATTATTCGGTTAGCAGAAATATTTTTTGATCCTATTATTGGAAATATTATTGACAATACAAAAACTAAATGGGGTAAATTTAAACCATGGCAAATTATTGGTGGGACAATTAGTAGTTTATTATTAATCATTATTTTTACCGGTGTTTTTGGACTATCTCATGTTAGTACAGTTGGCTTTGCCATTGCATTCATCATAATTTTTGTTATCTTAGATGTCTTTTATTCATTTAGAGATATCTCTTATTGGGGAATGATTCCTGCACTAAGTGAGGATAGTAAGGAACGTGGTGTTTACACTGCTTTGGGAAGTTTTACTGGTTCAATTGGTTATAATGGGCTAACGATGATTGTGGTTCCCGTAGTAACAATGGGTACTTACTTAGCCACCGGGAAACATGAACAAGGAGCAAGTGGGTGGTTAGCTTTTGCTGTTTTTGTTGCTATTTTAGGAATTGCCACCTCATCAGCAGTTGCTTTTGGGACTAATGAGGTGAACAGTGTGATTCGCGCAAACGAAGAACATACAACGATTAAGCAAGTTTTTCAAGGAATTGCGCACAATGATCAAGTATTGTGGACAGGCTTAGCATACTTGTTATACGCAGTTGCTAATGTGGCAACTGGTGGGGTGTTATTTTACTTATTTAAGTATGTTTTAGATGCACCAAATGAATTTTGGATTGCTGGATTAGTGCCAACTATACTAGGATTATTAGCTGCACCTGCTTATCCAATTTTAAATAAGTTTATACCACGACGCTATTTATTTATCGGTGGGATGATCTCAATGATTTTAGGCTATAGTCTTTTCATTATTTCAAGTGATAGTCTAATTGCGGTAATCATTGCCTTGATTTTATTTTACCTACCAGGAACATTTATCCAAATGACGGTTATTTTATCATTAACGGATTCAATTGAATATGGTCAATTGAAAAATGGTGTTAGAAATGAGGCGGTAACGTTATCAATTCGGCCAATGCTTGATAAGATGGCAGGGGCCTTTTCAAATGGAATTGTTGGATTTATTGCTGTTGCTGCTGGGATGACTGGTACCGCTACTGCAAGCAGCATTACGAGTGCCAATATTCATACATTTAAAATATTTGCGTTTTACACACCACTTGTATTAATTGTTTTATCATTATTGGTTTTTACGTTTAAAGTTACAATTTCTGAAAAGAAACATGAAGCAATTGTAAATGAATTAGAGGCTAAACTAATCCATAATGAAATCACGGTCACTGATACACCCATATCGTCGAAAACAGTTGAAATTATGGCTCCAGTAGACGGTGAATTAGTTCCCTTAGCAGCGATTACTAACCCACAAATGGGTAAATTAAGTGAACTACAAGGATTTGCAATAAAACCAAGCGATGGAAAAATTTATGCGCCATTTACTGGAAAAATTGAATTTACTTTTTCGACAAAACACACCATTGGTATAGTTGATGATAATGGCACTGCCGCAATCATCCACATTGGCTTAGAAACAGTTAAATTGCGTGGTGCAGGTTTTGTTACGTATTATATGGATCAACAAATTGTTAATAAGGGAGACTTATTAATTGAATTTGATCGCGAACTAATTAGAAAAAATGGGTTTGACGATGTTGTTTTAGTCATAATTCCAGATCAAAAGCATCATAAAATCAACCAACAAATTACTGCCCAACAAGTAACTAATGGGCAAAGAATCTTAACAATTACTACGATTTAAAATTTATGAATATGGAAGGTTAAAAAATTGCAACATAATACATTTTCAGAAATTATGGCTCGCCGTGACTGGGAAAATCCCGTTGTGACAAATTGGCATCGACTACCAATGCATACACCAATGCAGTACAAAACAGAACTTACGGATGAAAATGAAATTTTATTGAATGGTGTCTGGGAATTCAATTGGTACCCAAAGCTCGAATTAGTTGATAGTAGTTGGATTGAAAAAAAGATTGGGGATAACAACATTAATGTACCTAGTAATTGGCAATTAGAAGGGGACTATGATGTACCAGTTTATACAAATGTAACTTATCCATTTCCTGTAAAGCCACCATTTGTACCCACAGATAGCCCAGTTGCTACTTATGCTAAAGAATTTGAGTTACCTAGCGATTGGGATGAAACAAAGCACGAAGTTCATATAACATTTGATGGTGTAAGTTCGGCCTTTTATGTTTGGCTAAACGGTACTTGGATTGGTTATTCTGAGGATAGTCGTTTACCAGCTGAGTTTGATTTAACAGCTAGTTTAAAAACTGGTAAAAACCGATTAAGTGTTTGTGTTTTAAAATGGAGTAAAGCTAGTTATTTTGAAGATCAGGATATGTGGCGCCTTTCTGGTATTTTTAGAGATGTTAAGCTTAACTTGGTACCCAAAACTCGGTTCACTGACTTTAGTATAACCCCAGAGCTTGATGCTGATTTTGATGCTGCTGTTGTTAAAATTGTGGGGATGGTAAATGATAATCAGCAAGGCTTGCAAGTGACGGCAAAATTATTATGGCAAGGTCAAAGTATTGACCAAACAACCAAATTAGTTGGGACCCGTATTCAGGATGAGCGAGGTGCTAATAACGATGAATTTAGCTTAGCATTACCAATTGAGAAACCTAAGTTATGGTCAGATGAGGTTCCAAATTTATATCAATTAGAACTAACGCTACATGATCAAAATAACATTTATCAAGTGGAAATGAAGCAAGTTGGATTTAGAAAAGTTGAAATTCAGGATGGCTTGTTAAAGATAAATGGTAAAGCAATTTTAATTCGTGGAGTTAATAAGCATGAATTTAAAGCAGATACGGGTTATGTAGTTGATGAATTAACAATGTTAAAAGATATTCAGACGATGAAGGAACATAATTTTAATGCTGTGCGGTTATCCCATTATCCAAATAATACAAGATGGTATGATTTATGTGACCGTTATGGGTTATATTTAGTTGATGAAACTAATCTCGAAACGCATGGCATGACACCGATGAATGCGCTAACTGATAACCCAACGTATCTACCACTTATGATGGAACGTGTATCACGGATGGTACAACGCGATCGTAATCATGCTTCAATAATTATTTGGTCCTTGGGGAATGAGTCAGGCTATGGGCATAATCATGATGCCATGTATAATTGGGTTAAAAAAGTTGATCCTTCAAGGCCTGTGCAATATGAGGGTGGTGGCGCAGATACCCCAGTTACGGATATCATTGCCCCAATGTATGCCCGTGTCGATCAAGATCAAAAATTTGAGGTTAATCCGAAATTAGCAATTAAAAAATGGATAGGATTGCCTAATGAAAATCGTCCCTTAATATTATGTGAATATGCGCATAGTATGGGTAATAGCTTAGGAGGGTTTGAAAAATATTGGACAGCATTCCATGAATATCCACAGCTACAAGGTGGGTTCATTTGGGATTGGGTTGATCAAGGTTTATTAAAAAAGACGGCGACAGGGCAAACTTTTTATGCCTATGGTGGTGATTTTGGTGACCAACCAAACGATCGACAGTTTAGTTTAGATGGCTTATTATTACCTGACCGTAGTGCTAAACCAGCCCTAATTGAAGCCAAATACTGTCAACAGTATTATTTATTTGAATTAATAAAAGAACCTAATGGTAACCCTAAGCAAATAAAAGTAACTAGTGATTATGTATTTAAAACTGTTAACGATGCTGTTTTAAACTACCAAATTGTTGAAAATGGTCAAGTTGTCGATAACCAAAAAATTAATTTGCTACTTGCACCACAAGAAACTATAACGGTTGAAATACCAGATATAACGCAATTTAGTGGTATGGTATATATAAATTTACAAGTAGTCCAAACTGGTAATAGCGGTTTAATTAGAGATGATACCGTTTTAGCAAAGCAACAGTTTAGCTTAAAAAATCGGATGGAAAACGATTTAAGAACAGGTATTATTGGTAAAATTAAGTTAATCGATAACACTGAACAGTTGATTATTAAACAAAATGAAAATCAGTTAGTCTTTGATAAAAAATCTGGCTTTTTAGTGAGTTGGCAAAAAAAAGGTCAAGAAACACTCTTAAAACCAGTAATGGATCAGTTTACCCGGGCCCCATTGGATAATGATATTGGGGTTAGTGAAGTAGCTAATCAAGATCCTAATGCTTGGGTCGCCCGGTGGGAAAATGCAGGAATGTTTGATTTAGTACCAGTATTATCAGATTTTACTTATCTTGCTAATGATGATAGTTTTAAACTAACGACGGTGCATGCTTATCAGAACAATGATAGTAAAAATGTACTATTTATTAGTAAAAAAAATTATAGCTTGGACAAGACAGGGCAATTGACAATTCAAGTTAATGTAATGCGGGATACAACAAAACCAGCGCCAGCTAGAGTCGGTTTGACATTTAAAATTGTGAAACCAACTACGGAAATTATTGCTTACGATGGCCTCGGACCAATAGAAAATTATCCTGATCGTAAAGTGGCAGTTGAATTTAATCAGTGGCACCAACCACTTGCAGATTTTTATACTCCTTATATTTTTCCAAGTGATAGTGGTTTAAGAATGCATAATAAAAATGTGCAAATTGGTGAACATTTATTTACTGCAACCTTAGCAAATGATTTTGCCTTTAATGTGAGTGAATTTAGTCAAGAACAATTAAGAAAGGTTGATCATCGTCATCTTTTAGTGCCAGAAGATGGTTGGACAGTTGATATTGATGGTTATCATATGGGCATCGGGGGGGATGATTCCTGGTCACCAAGTGTGGCACCGGAATACGTATTAGATAACGAAAAATTTACGTACGAAGTGGTCTGGACACAAGAATAAGTATAAATAATTAACTAATAATAATTAAAAAGATGCGATAAGGTAATTTAATGAATTTTCTTACCGCATCTTTTTGACTGTGTTAGATAATAGTTGTTCCAAAACCTTTTAATCACAGTATTTAAATGCACAAAGGTTAAAGTTAAGATATTTAAAACTTTTTAGTAATTAATTATGGAATAATCTATAAAAATATTCTATAGTTAAAAGCAATAAATAAGAAAATGGAGGAACATTTATCCAATGGATACGGCCTATCGAAAGTTGCATCAACAGACAGTTCTGTTAGTAGCTCTATCGTTTGTTTTGGGATGTAATGAATTTATGATTGTCGGGATTTTGTCAAATATTGCCAGTGATTTTAATGTTAATATGACACAAGTGGGTTTTTTAGTAACAATATTTGCCTTAATTTATGCGATTTGTACTCCAATTATAACAGCTCTCACAAGTCACTTTAATAAATATACTTGTTTAATTATATTAGTCATTATTTTTATTTTTAGTAATATTTTAACAGGGCTAGCTACTGATTTTACAATTTTATTAGTGGCAAGAATTATCGCGGCTGTTGTGTCAGGGCCAATTGTGTCACTTGCACTAGCCTATTCAACTGTTATTGCCCCTATGGCGAAGAGATCATTTGTTGTTTCATGGATTTTTTCGGGATTTAGTATCGCCGCGGTTTTTGGGGTGCCATTAGGTACGATCATTAGTCAAGTTGTTGGTTGGCGTTATGTATTTTATGCTATTGCAGTGATAGCTTGTATACTAATTTTATTGATCGGGAAGATTTTACCCAAATGGCAGCCAGAAAGTGGCCGCATTCGCGAAAACCAATTCAAAATTATGAAGGATAAACGTGTTTTATTAGGTTCGTTTGTAATTATGTTTAGTGCAGGTGGTATTTATGTTTTTTATACTTATTTACAACCATTTCTAACAAAAGTATTGGGCTTTGAGAGTCGTTATTTAAGCGGTTTGCTATTTATTTATGGGGTGATGTCACTATTTAGTAATCAATTATCGGGAGTAATTGCTAATCGTAACGGAATAAAAGCAATGCAGAAAATATATTTAGCTGAATTAATGGTGTTTTTAAGTTTAGCATGGTTTATGCAAATTCAATTTTTAGCAACATTAATTGTGTTTGTGATTGGTTTATTTATGTATCTAATTAATTCACCAATTATGATTCATTTTTTAAAAATTGCAGAATTAGAGTATCCATCATCAATTGTGCTAGCTTCATCTTTAAATTCAATATTTTTTAATTTGGGCATCTTTTTAGGATCCGGGATAGGTGGTGTAATTGTAAGTAACTATGGAATTAGGAATATACCATTAGGTAGTATGTTTTTGATATTTATAACTTTCTTATTGGTAGTAGGATTGAACTATGCAATTAAAAAACGACCATACTTAAATTAAAAGGATTCAAATTAAAAGTTCTCGATAGTTGATTTTGGCCCAATATCAGTGAGATATTACCTAAATAGTCTAAACCATTAAAAATAAAATTTATTCAGAAGTATCTAACTATTAATAGCTAGGGAATATGATATTAAATGTAATCATTAGTATTTGAGCCAAGAAGTGTTATAGTGTTTTTTGATAATCCATTGGTAGCCATGGCGTTTAGCTAACTTGTTTGCTGAAATAATCCAACTTAAATTGGCTGTATTAGCTACAGTAACTCTAGTATTAGCTTTTAATTTAATTTTTTTTATAACTTTCCAAGACTTTGGATTTACTTGATATGCAGTAATTGCTTTTTTTAAATGCATTTTACGTATTGAATACCATAATTAGAATAGTAGCTAGGTAATTTGGTAGTTTTAGCATTGGCGGAGATTGATAGCGGTATTAGTAATAGTACAATAAGTAAAGTAATTAATATTTTTTTCATAGTGATCGCATTCCTTTCGAGTAAATGTGCTATTAAAAAAGAACTAACTACTATGGTTAGTTCTTTTTTAATAGCACATTTACTTATGGAGCCGGCGGGGTTCGAACCCGCGTCCGAATATTTCGTTACTACAATATCTACGTTCATAGCAATTCTATTTAAATTTCACTAGTCTGTACGCGGAATTGGCTTCGCAAATCAGACTAGCTAATTCAGTTAATGTCATTAAGAAACTCTGAATAAAAGCTCCTTAATCAAGCTCATTAATGGTTGTCTAACAAAATGCATGAGCAACATTGTATTAGACTACGTTAACTGTTTTTTAGGCAGCTAAAGCGTAAGTGTTTTTTGAATTGTTTGCAGTTATTCTGACTGAGTGGATTATAGGGTCACAACCCCTAAACGCAATCATAGCACGACCAATACCCGTCGAATCCAAAAACGACCCCAATAACTATAATACACAGTATACCATATATTTATAAATTAGGTAGTAGTTAATAGTTTTTAGCTAGAGATATATTTTATGGTAATTTTTAGTTAAATAATATAATATAAGAATAGTACATAGTTTATTGGGGAGTCATAGCATGAAATTGTTGATGATAGAGGAACGATCGGCAATCGCCGAAATGATGAAAGCGTTTTTTAAAAAAGAAAAGTGGGATGCTGATATTATTAATGATGGAAAAGTTGCGCTTGAGTTATTTGCTAACAATCCACATACGTTTAATATAATTATTTTAGATTTAGACTTACCAAGAATTAGTGGGATGGAGGTTGGTATGCAACTTAGGCAGATTTCACAACAGATACCGGTCATATTAATTTCTTCAAGATTTTCCGATGATGATCATGTTTTTGGTCTTGAAATGGGTGCAAGTGATATTATTGTTAAGCCTTTTAGTCCACTAACGCTAATTAATCGTATGAAAGCCATTTATCGGCGGGCTAATAGTGTAGAATATTTGCAGAGTCAACGGCAAGTACAAGAAGCTGAGTTTGACATTCAAACTAATTTTTTTAAATTAAACTCAGCAACTAGAGAAGTTAGGATTAATAATCAGGCTCTATATGATTTAACACCAAAAGAATTTGATTTGTTATCAACTTTAGCTCAAAATCCCAAACGCGTTTTTTCACGTGATCAGTTATTACAAATTGTTTGGAATTATGAATATTATGGTGACGAACGAACCGTTGATGCACATATTAAAAAATTGAGAAAAAAGATACAGCCATTTGGTAAAAATGCAATTCAAACGGTATGGGGCGTAGGCTATAAATTTGATGATAGCTTACAATAGTTTAAATGAAATAAACGCAAGTAAAGGAATGGTAATCGTGCCGTTCCTTTTTTAATTAAATACATAAAAGGATATTGATCTAAGAGGTAAACTGATTTGAGCGTAAATTAATGACAAACCTTTATTGGAGAAAATAAAAAAAAGACTTGTGTAACCGGTTTCAATGATATAGAATAATAAAGTTGATATTTGATAGAGAGAGTTAAATATTAATTGATAAATAATACAAGAGAGATAATAGAAGAGGAATTAAGAAGATATGATGTTACAATATTTAATTGCGTTGATTCCAGCATTGGCATGGGGTTCAACAGGTTTATTTTCAACTAAATTAGGCGGTTCAGCCGGACAACAAACATTAGGAATGACAGTCGGAGCAATGGCTTTTGGCTTACTAACATTTATTGGGTTTGTTGTTCCTAACCAGATTAATGCAGGCATGAACATTTGGATCGTTGGTCTATTATCAGGTTTGCTTTGGGCTGTCGGGCAAGCTGGTCAGTTTACAGCAATTAAAGCAATGGGTGTTTCAAATGCAATTCCTTGGTCAACAGCTGGTCAGATTGTTGGAAATGCGGCGCTAGCAGCAACCGTGTTAGGTGAATGGTCAACTGCTAAGATGTGGATTTTTGGGACCATTGCGATTTTCTTAGTTGTGGTTGGAGCAATGTTAACCGCTAAGCGTGATAAAGCAGCTAATGAAGATGATATGGCTGGGAAAACTGAAGCAACACGTGGTTTAATTGCTATTTTAATTTCGACGGCGGGGTATGCAGGATATTTCATTATCCCAAATTTAATGCGAAAAGTGGGCTATATTTCAAGTACGATTGCTAATCGTAATCATGGAGTTGATTACATGACAGCGACAATTTTCCCACAGTCAATTGGGATGGTTATTGGTGCATTCTTAATTGTAATTTTCTTTATGCGTGAAGCTAGTGTAATGTTTCAAGCACCAACTTGGCGTAATATGCTAACTGGGGCTGCTTGGGGTGTTGGTAATCTAGCAATGTTCATTTCAGCAGCGACAATTGGTCAAGCTGTTGCAGTAACTATGTCGCAAATGGGAATAATCGTCGGTACTTTTGGTGGTATTTTTATTTTACATGAACGCAAAACTTCAACTCAAATGAAGTTTATTGTAATTGGTTCAATTATGATTGTTGCTGGTGGCATTTTAATTAGTAATTTACCAAAATAGGTAAAAGTATAAATGTAAAGGTAAACTAAATGTAATTACACCTAAAAAGGTTCGGGACATATGCCCCGAACCTTTTTAGGTGTAATCTTAAGGTAAACTATGGTGAAAAAACGCCAAAATTAAGCAATTTAAAACAATTAGGTTAATTAGTAGTTTAGCAATTATGCCCAATCACCATTACGAAAAACGGGAATTATTTGATTATCATAGGTTATCCCATCAATATCCATATCACTTGAGCCAATCATAAAATCAACATGGGTTTGTGATTGATTCTGGCCAAGAGCTTCTAATTCAGCACTATTCAGATTAGTACCATCTTTGACATTAAATGGATAGGCAGCCCCCAGTGCTAAATGATCTGAAGCATTCTCATCTATCAGTGTGTTATAAAAAATAATACCTGATTGTGAGATTGGGGAATGGAAAGGAACTAGTGAGACTTCGCCTAATGACTTTGCACCATCATCAATATCAAGTAATTTAAGTAGGGCAGCTTCACCGTGTTTAGCTGATGCTTTAATCACCTTTCCATTTGCAAAAGTTAGCTTAATACCATCAATTAAGACGCCAGAATATGAAAGGGGTTTTGTTGAGGTGACAGTACCGTGAATATTACGATAATCAGGTGCAGTAAAGACTTCCTCAGTAGGCATATTAGCAACAAAGAGATTTCCTTGACGATCAAGTGAATCGGCAGCTTCCCAAATATGATTAGTTGCTAAACCAACCGTTAAATCAGTTACAGCACTGTGATACTTAAGTTCTTTAAAGTTTAAACTATTAAGCCAAATGGCTTTTTGCTTTAAGAGTTTAATGTGTTGCTCCCAAGTGGCAACTGGATCATTATTTTCATTGATATGGACAATTTTAAAAATTTGCTCCCAAAGTTGCTCAACGGCTTCGTCGGAATTGAGTTTTGGAAAGACTTTTTCAGCCCATTTTTTACCAGCTGCAGCTACAACAAGCCATGAAATATCGTTATTCATGGTTGCCTTACGAATCACTTGTAGCGCTTTACCAGTGGCTGCAGTATTATTAGCTAGCCGAGTTTGATCAACATCCCCAAAAGCATCGGGATCTTCAGAAATCAAAGAAATTCGTGTAGCATGCTTCCCCATTAATTCTTCTGCTTCAACGGTTAGGTAATTTGGAATAGTGACTAAGCGCTCCTCAGTTGTGTTTTGCAAAAAGGCTTTTGCAATAGCAATATCTTGCCATTTAACAATTACCTCAGTTGCACCAAATTTATACGCTTCGTTGGTGATTTTTCGGGCCAAGGAGGCGTTTTCAATATTAGCATATAAAATAATTGTTTGCCCTGGTTGAACATTAACCCCCGTTTTAACAATTAGATGGGCATATTTATCAAGTTTTGCATCAAAATTAGTAATAGTCATATATTTCTCCTCATAAATAGTATACTAAATAAGTATACCATGAGAAAAAAGAGAGAAAAAGATGAGATTTTTATAAGTATTTTTAAATGATTTTTTGCAAAGGATTAAAATTATTATTTTAGGTAATAATAATAAGCCTACCCAATTATGATATTAAAAGATATCCATACAAAAATAAAGTTGCATGATATAATAAACTAGATTGACTATATCTAAAAAATATAAAGAGTATGAAGGGACAATTATGATTAGTTTAAAATCACCACGTGAAATCGAAGCAATGAAGGCATCAGGAGCTATTATTGCAGGAATGCATAAGGAATTGAAAAAGCTTATTAAACCAGGTATCGAAAGTTGGGATATTGAGACTTTTTGCCATAAATACATTGAAGAACACGGTGGTGTCGCAGCTCAAATTGGTTTTGAAACTTATAAATATGCGACATGTGTCTCAATTAATGACTATGTTTGTCATGCTATTCCGAGAAAAGGGGTCTTTTTAAAGCAAGGTGATATTGTCAAGGTTGATACTGTTGTCGAATTAGAAGGCGCATTTTCTGATTCTTGTTGGAGTTATGCGGTAGGTGAACCGACACCAGCGGTTGCCAAATTAATGGAAATTACCAAAAAAGCGCTATATTTAGGAATTGATCAAGCAGTAATTGGTAATCGAATTGGTGATATTGGAAATGCTATTGAAGAATATGTTACAAAAGAAGGTTATGGTGATGTCCGTGAATACATTGGTCATGGAATTGGCCCAACGATGCATGAAGATCCAGCAGTGCCTCATTACGGGGTAGCTGGCCGGGGGCTACGTTTAAAAGAAGGTATGACCATTACAATTGAACCAATGATTAATATTGGTGGATGGGAAACCAAAATTGTTGAAGAAGAGCCTGACTGGAGTGCAGCTAAAACAGCAGACGGTTCACTATCAGCACAATATGAACATACCATTGCAATTACAAAGGATGGACCTAAAATATTAACCTCACAAGACGCAGTCTTTGATGCTAAGTATCTTTAAGAAAAATTAGCGTCTCTATTAAATTTAATGAAAGGATAGTGCAATTGACGCAATGCAAGTTCAATCAATTACATACTTATTTTTCAAGCGAATTGTAGACATTATTTTGTCGCTAATTGCGCTATTTCTTTTAAGCCCAATTTTTATAATAATTATCGGCCTTTATAAGTTTGCCGATCCTCATCAGTCGGTTTTTTATAAGCAACGTCGGGTGGGAAAACACCATAAAATGTTTTATATTTATAAATTTAGAACAATGATTCCTAATGCTGATGCAGTTTTACATGCTGATAAAGCATTGTATGCTAAGTTTGTAGCTAATGGTTATAAATTACCAACGGCAGAAGATCCCCGGATCACAAAATTTGGTGCATGGTTACGTAAATCATCTGTTGATGAAATACCGCAGTTTATCAACGTCTTAAAGGGAGAAATGAGTATTGTGGGACCACGACCAATTGTTGAAGACGAATTGGTCGAATATGGGAACAATGTTAATGTTTTCTTATCAGTTAAACCAGGTGCTATGGGATTATGGCAAGCCACTGGGCGCAGTAATATTGAATATCCGGAACGGGCTGATTTAGAGTTAAGTTATGTTCAAGATGCTTCGTTTTGGTTTGACTGTAAAATTATGTTCATGACGCTTATTTCTATTATAAAAAGTGATGGTGCTTTTTAAGAAAACCTAAAGACTTAAAAAAAAGTTAACTTATCAAAGTTCTGGTGGTATAGTATATTTCGTTTGAAAGTAGATAAAATTTGAAAGTTGAGATAGAATTTTGGCGAAAGAACGTGTTGTAAAGGTTCGTGCACGATACGTCACGAAAAAATATGATCTATTAGTAAAAAAGTCTGATAAAGTTAAGGCTATTTTTAATCCATTTAAAACCGGATTACCGAACTTTTGGTCGTTAAAAGGGATCAGTTTTGATGTTTATGCTGGCGAAACAATTGGCCTAATTGGTGTAAATGGCTCTGGGAAGTCAACGTTATCAAATATCATAAGTGGAATTATCCCACCAACTTCTGGTGAATTGGAAGTTAATGGTGAAACCTCGATTATTGCGATTGGAGCAGGTTTACGGGGTCAATTGACCGGTCGCGAGAATATCCGTTTGAAGTCACTAATGATGGGGATGACGAATGCTCAAATTGATCAACAAATTACAGCGATTATTAATTTTGCTGATTTGGGTGATTTTATTGATCAACCGGTAAAAAGTTATTCATCAGGGATGAAGTCACGCTTAGGCTTTGCAATTGCGGTACATGATAATCCTGATATTTTAATTATTGATGAGGCTTTATCTGTGGGTGATGAAACATTTTATCAAAAAGCACTTGATAAAATGATGGAATTTAAACAAGCAGGGAAGACGATTTTCTTTGTTTCCCATGCGCTTTCGCAAGTTGAAATGTTTACTGATCGCGTAATGTGGATTCAGTATGGTGAATTAAAAGAATTTGGACCAACTAATGAAGTATTAGAGCATTATCGGACTTGGAATAAGTGGTTTAAAAAATTAGGTAAAAAAGAAAAACGTGAGTATCAAGAAGAGCAAAAGCAAAAGCAAAAAGCTTTCACTGTTGATATGCTACGTGAGAATGTCCTTACGGATCCGCAAACTAAGTATTCACCAACAGATGCTAAAGTTTTAACGGCAAGTGCTCTCTCAGGTGAAAAAATGCCACTTTTATCAAAAACGTTGATGATTAGCTTAGGGATAGCTTGGCTAGTTTTAGCGTACATATCATTACATTAAAGTGTGAAAGGAATATTAGTTGTGAAGGAATTATTATTAATAATTAAAGAGCACTTATCGCACTTTGGCATAATTATGCGATTAGCGCGTTATGAGGATAAGGCAACTAACCAAGGAAATTACTTGGGTATGGCGTGGCAATTTTTGAACCCAGCGTTTCAAGTGGGAACATATTATTTGGTTTTTGGTCTTGGGCTACGAAGTCAAGGCAATCCAGAAGCACATGTTCCTTATATTGTTTGGATGTTATTTGGGTTATCAACCTGGTTTTTCATGAACGGGACGTTTATGGCGGGCGTCTCAAGTATTACAAGTAAAGTGGCCATGGTATCCAAAATGAAATTCCCAATTAGTATTTTACCAACAGTTCGCTACGTTAGTGACCTAACTTCTTTTTGGGCTATGTTGGGGATTTCAATCGTAGCAATGTTAGTATCAGGAGTACCAATTACTTTACACATTTTGCAATTTTTTTATTATTTTATTGCAATGACAGCGTTAATGTTTTCTTTTGGTATTTTAAATTCAACAGTTAATGTATTAATTCCGGATTATAAGATGTTAATGTCATCAGTTATGCGATTATTATTTTGGACATCTGGAGCGATTTGGAATGTTGATCGTTTAAATGGTAACCATATGCAACAAGTAATTGCAGGTATTATTAAGCTAAATCCATTTTATTATATCGTTGATGGTATGCGAGATTCATTCTTATCACAGGCTTGGTTCTGGTCAAGTGATCGGTTACAATATACCATCATGTTTTGGCTTTTTGTGATGTTTATTGCTTTATTAGGAAGTCATTTACACATGAAATTTAGAGCGCGCTTTATTGATTTGATTTAGTGTTATTAAAATAGGCATGTAGAGGTTGGGATACATATTCCTAACCTCTTTTTAGTAGTTACTGCGTTCATTTTTTTATAATTGATTTAATGGATTGGTGGTTAATATAATCAACTAACAACGTAAATATGGTAATATCCATTAAGGATGGATGATAAGCGAGGCCAACTAGGATATCATACTAAAATTTAAGAATTATCACCATAATAGGTAGGTCTAGATGATATTTTGGTACAATTAATGATGAAGGTTTTACGTGTTAAAGATTGATTTAATAAAGGAGAATTAAGATGACAATACAAGTTGGTACCATTGGTACGAGTTGGATTACGCAACAATTTATCGAAGCGATTATAGCTGATAAAAACTATCAGTTGGCAGCTATTTACTCAAGAGATTTACAGAAGGCTCAGCATTTTAATGTAAAAAACCAGCAAAAGGCCCAAGTTTTTGATAACTTAGAAGAACTCATGACTAGTAATATTGATTTAGTTTATATAGCATCACCAAATGGTTTGCACTTTAAACAAATTATTATGGCAATTGAGAATGAAAAAAATGTTATTGTGGAAAAACCAGCGGTAATTACCCCGTATGAATTCAAAATAATTGAGGAAACATTGGCTAAACATCCTCATGTAAAATTATTTGAAGCTGCTAGACACATCCATCAGGTTAATTTTAAAGCGATTCAAGCACAAATAGAAAAAATGAAAGTGATTCAAGGGGCAACTTTCGTGTATAATAAGTATTCGTCACGCTTTGATGCATACTTGGCTGGTGAGAATCCAAATGTTTTAAATCCAGAATTTGCTGGTGGGGCCTTGGAAGACCTAGGGGTTTATCCAGTGTACTCGGCAATTACATGGTTTGGAATGCCACAAGATGTCATGTATTTTGCCTCTAAGTTAGCGAATGGTGCTGATGGACGTGGAACGGCAATTTTAAGATACCAAAATTTTGATGTTACTTTAATTTTTGGAAAAAATTCAAATTCTTATTTAGCATCTGAAATTTATGGTTTGAAGGATAGTATTGTTATTGACAATATTGCTGAATTAACCAGTGCAATTTACCATACTGATCCTAAACATGCGTATATGATTAGTAGTAAAGCACCTAGTAATCCAATGAGTGCTGAGGTGGCTGAATTTGCTAGTATTTTAAATAATCCAAATAAACAGGCTAGTCGTTATGAAGCATTATTAACACTTAGTAAGCAAGTTAATAGTGTCTTGGATGCTTTGCGTAAATCAGCCAATTTAGTGTTCCCCAATGAATTAGCAGACAAATAAAGAAAAAGAGAGAAAAATTATGTTACCAAAGTTGCGTGAGCATTTTGAAAAAATTGGTTATCAAACATTAACACCGATTCAAGAAGCGGTTTGGCAGCCCTTAACACAAGGTGAATCAGTTGTAGGGTTAGCACCAACGGGCTCGGGGAAAACCATTGCGTTTACTTTGCCATTACTTAGTAAAATAATGCCTGGCGAAGGGACGCAGTTACTAATTCTTTCACCTTCACAAGAATTGGCGATGCAGACTACTGAAGTTGTCCGGGAATGGGCACAACTGTTGCAATTAACGGTTACGGCAATTACTGGAGGGGCGAATGTTAAACGCCAAATTGAAAAATTAAAAACTAATCCAGAAATTATAATTGGTACGCCGGGAAGAGTTTTAAATTTAGTTAATGAACGTAAGTTAAAATTACATTTAATCCAAAGTTTAGTGATTGATGAAGCTGATGAATTATTAACCGATGAAACGTTAAAAGATATTAAAGATATTGAATTTCAAACCAGTAATGATGTCCAATTGGCACTTTTTTCAGCAACTACTACTGCCACCTTGGAAAATTTGGACGAATTATTTGGCCAATCCATTAAAACAATTGATGTAAGGGCGATTGATACCACTCAAGGGCATGTTTTACATGGTAATATGCAACTAGCAAATAAGCAAAAGGTGAAAATGCTGCAAAATTTTAGTCATATAAAGGATTTTAAAGCATTGGTTTTTGTAAACCAAACCGACACTTTGAATTTTTTAAACAGTAGTTTGCGCCATGCACATGTTCCAGCTGCCGCTCTAGGTGGTAAACAACGTGGTTTAGATCGGGCGAAAGCATTAAGAATGTTTAGAAAAGGGGAAATTCAATTTCTTTTAACAACTGATGTTGCTGCTCGCGGATTGGATATTCCTGATTTACCAGCAGTTATAAATTTTGAATTGCCAAGTGAAAAGTTAGTATATACGCATCGGGTTGGGCGAACTGGCCGAATGGGAAAAGATGGCTTAGTTATTAATTTTGGGAATGAGCATGATTTTAGAAATTTAAAAAAACACTTAGGAACAGCATATCAGTTAGAGAAAGTGTTTTTTGCAAACAATAAAATTGTTAATACACCAGTTAAAACAACTGCTACAACAATTACCAACAAAAATACGCAACGCGGAGCACACACTGATCACGCAGCACATACTAACTTGGAACAAAAAGCAAAAATTAGTGAAAATAATAGCAAAAAACAAGTAGCTACGGTTGATGCTAAAACAGCACAACCATTGACCCGAAAGCAAAAAATAGCTAATCAAAAAAAAGCACGTAAACGGAAGGGAAACGTTAAAAATAAGGGAATGCGCCGTTCAAAAGACAAAGTTTAACGAAACTTAGATGTTTTTTAAAAATAGTTTATGGTAAAATAAATAGGTTAGTTATGACTAAGCTATTTAGGGCCTTATAGTTTAACTGGATAAAACACCTGCCTCCTAAGCGGATGCTCCCAGTTCGAGTCTGGGTAGGGCCATTAATATATAGTGAGAGGAAATAGCAATGCAAAAAGTAAAATTATACGTTAATCAATATCAATCACAACTTTTATATCTGATTTTTGGTGGATTAACAACAGTTATTAATGTGGGTTCCTTTGCCATCATGTATGATATGTGGCTGGTGAACCTAAGCCTTGCTACAGCTATTGCCTGGGTACTATCTGTTTTATTTGCTTATCTAACTAACCGAGTATGGGTTTTTGGATCTAAAGCTCGTGGGTTTAAAGCGATATTTTTAGAAACCTGTTCTTTTTTCTTTTTTAGAGGGCTTACATTCATCTTAGATTTGGGAATCATGCAAGTTGGTGTAGGACTTTTACATGGAAATGCAATTGGTTGGAAAATTATTGACAATATAATTGTAGTGCTAATTAATTATGTCCTTAGTAAAGTATTAATTTTTCGTGAAAAAAAATGATAATAAGGCTTGCAACTTGCTAGAGAGCGCGCTAGAATAATTAGTGTTGTTATTGCGCATTCGCCAAGGTGGTAAGGCAGTGGACTCTGAATCCATAATGCACTGGTTCGAATCCAGTATGCGCAATTAGTATAAAAGGATATTGTTTAATGCTGTGTTGAAGTATATTTATTTTTAAGAACTTGTGGTGAAATAGAACTTTTGCCACAAGTTTTTTGTTGTTGAGGAAAAATAATTATAGTATAAGTCATTTATATTTTAAAAAAAGTGAAATTGCGGTAAAATTATGGTATGCGTTGATTGTATATAACGAAACTTTAAGAGTTGAATCCAAAAAAAGTTGTAATTTAATTTTTATATTCGCTTAACTTTCAATTAGTATGATGACTTATAGCTTACTTAAATATTTTTTATACTAATTAATGAGTTGAGGAAATTGTAAATGGTTAAATGTATTGTAAATAGGGGGGCAAAAAATGGTTGATACAGGTGTTAAAATTTTTAATGGTAAATATTTGGAAGAATTGGTTGTTGAAATGGATGAATGGTTGGAACTAAACCATGCATCTTTGTACGGACAAGGGGCAATTCGACAAAGAAAATTAGCAGATGAAACTTATGAAGTAACTGTTAAGTATGTTTTCAATAAATAATAATTATTAATAAATTCATAAAATTACCAAAAACGATATTTGAATTTAAATAAAAAAGAATGTTAACGATTGGTATTTTCACATTTAAGGGGCTAATTTAAAAAAAATTAGAATAATGTGGGGTAAAAGTGGCATAATATCAACGTTTGTGCTAACATTTTATATACTGATAGTTCAGTATAAATAAATCAATTTTATTAAGGAGTCTTTACATGGCTAACAAACAAGATTTAATTGACCAAGTCGCATTATCAACTGGTTTGACGAAAAAGGATTCTTCAGCAGCTGTTGAAGCTGTTTTCAGTTCAATTCAAGACTTATTGGCAAAGGGTGAAAAAGTACAATTAATTGGCTTTGGTAACTTTGAAGTACGTGAACGTGCTGCTCGTAAGGGTCGTAATCCACAAACTGGTGCCGAAATTGAAATTCCAGCATCTGTTGTGCCAGCATTTAAACCTGGTAAAGCATTGAAGGACGCTGTTAAGTAACCTCAATAAAGGATAAGCTAAAAAAGACTGATTCGATAAGAATTAGTCTTTTTTGTCTAAATAAGTAAAAAAGCTGGTAAAAATTGGTTATTTATTCTGATAGCTGCCTATCTTTCAAATAACTGTGATAAAATTAAGCAATGTAAAATAATTAAGAATAGGTGGGGCATTATGGCAGAAACAGAATTGACACAAGATGATGTCAAACACGTTGCACAACTTGCAATGCTGACGTTTGAAGAACAGAAATTGGAACATTTCACAACGCAGTTAGACGATATTTTGAACTTAGTTGAAACACTTAATGAAGTTGATACGACTGATGTACCAGCAACTTTTACGGTTACTGAAAATGTAAATGTTTTAAGAACGGATACAGCTAATAATACTCATCAAGGTAGTGAATTATTAGCTAATGCACCAGAAGCAGAGAATGGTTTGATTAAAGTTCCAGCAATTATTGATGAAAGTGAGGAAGCGTAAATTTATGAATTACTTTGAAACTGATTTAACCCAGTTACATGACCAGTTAGTTAATAAAGAGATTAGTTCTGTTGAACTTACCCAAGCAACGCTAGCTAATATCAAAAAAACAGAAACAAATGTTAACGCTTTTATTACTGTAAATGATGATGCAGCATTGGCACAAGCAAAAGCGGTTGATGACAAAGGTATTGATGCTACTAATTTATTTAGTGGTATTCCCATTGCAATAAAGGATAATATTCTCACTAAAGATATTTTAACAACTGCTGGTTCAAAGATGTTGAGTAATTTTAAACCAGTCTTTGATGCCACTGCTACCGAAAAACTTTATGGTCAAGATGCCATCATGATTGGTAAAACTAACATGGATGAATTTGCCATGGGTTCAACGACTGAAACATCTTACTTTAATGCAACTAAAAATGCTTGGGACTACACGAAGGTTCCAGGGGGGTCTTCAGGGGGATCAGCATCAGCTGTCGCTTCAGGAGAGGTTCTAGCTGCTTTGGGAACTGATACAGGTGGCTCAATTCGGCAGCCAGCTGCTTTTAATGGAATTGTCGGCTTAAAGCCAACCTATGGGCGTGTATCACGATGGGGGTTAATTGCGTTTGGCTCATCATTGGATCAAATTGGTCAATTTACACGGACTGTTCGCGATAACGCAGCTGTTTTAAATATCATTGCGGGCCATGATCAACGTGATCAAACTTCATCACAGCGTGAAGTTCCCGATTATACAGCAAATTTAACCGGTGATATTAAAGGGATGAAGATTGCGCTACCAAAAGAATATCTTGGTGAAGGGATTTCAAAAGAAGTTAAAGAAACCATTTTGAATGCTGCTAAGCAATTCGAGGCAATGGGAGCTACGGTTGAAGAAGTAAGTTTACCGCACTCAAAATATGGGGTTGCTGCATATTATATTATTGCTTCTTCTGAAGCATCATCAAACTTACAAAGATTTGATGGTATTCGTTATGGCTATCGAGCTAAAGATGCTAAAAATTTAAACGATTTATACGTTAAATCACGAACAGAAGGTTTTGGTGATGAAGTTAAACGACGGATTATGTTAGGAACTTTTTCTTTATCAGCTGGTTCGTACGATGCCTTTTTCAAAAAAGCTGCCCAAGTAAGAACGCTGATTGTTCAAGATTTTCAACGTGTGTTTGAAAAATATGATTTAATTATGGGACCTACTACACCAACAGTTGCCTTTAACCTAGGTGCCAAAGTTGAAGATCCAGCTGAAATGTATATGAATGATGTCTTAACTATTCCCGTAAACTTTGCTGGTTTACCAGGAATGTCAATTAATGCTGGTTTCTCAGAAGGCTTACCAGTCGGGATGCATTTGATTGCTAAACATTTTGATGAAGCATCTATTTATAAAGCAGCTTATGCCTTTGAGCAAGCAACACAATTATTTAAACAAATACCACAAGTGGGAGGCCAAAAATAATGAATTTTGAAACAACGATTGGACTTGAAGTTCACGTAGAAATGAAGACAAATTCTAAAGCCTTTTCACCATCTCCAGTCGAGTATGGGGCTGCACCAAATGCAAATACGAATGTAATTGATTGGGGGTATCCTGGGGTTTTACCACAAGCTAATAAAGGAGCCATTGAATTTGGGATGCGCGCAGCGTTAGCTTTACATGCAACAGTGGCACCAAGTACACATTGGGATCGGAAAAACTACTTTTATCCAGATAATCCTAAAGCATATCAAATTACTGAAAATCAACAACCAATTGGTCAAAATGGTTATCTAGAAATCGAGGTTGATGGACAAACCAAACGGATTGGAATTCGCGAATTACACGTGGAAGAAGATGCTGGTAAAAACACGCATAATCCTAATGGCTATTCGTATGTTGATTTAAATCGGCAAGGAACCCCATTGATTGAAATTGTTTCCGAAGCAGATATTACATCGCCTGATGAAGCGTATGCTTATTTGGAAGCCTTACGCCAAACAATTCAATTTACAGGTATTTCAGATGTGAAAATGGAAGAAGGTTCAATGCGGGTAGATGCTAACTTATCAGTACGCCCAATTGGTCAAAAAGAATTTGGTGTCAAAACTGAATTAAAAAACTTAAACTCATTTAATTATGTGCGTAAAGGACTTGAGTTTGAAGCAAAACGACAGGTTCAAGTATTAATGGCAGGTGGTGCAATTCAACAAGAAACGCGGCGTTATGATGAAGCAACGGGGACGACCATTTTAATGCGTGTAAAAGAAGGCGCGGAGGATTATCGCTATTTCCCAGAACCTGATTTAGCACCATTAGTCATTTCAGATGAATGGGTTAAGGAAGTTCAAGCAACGTTACCCGAAGGTGCGCCCGCACGTCGTAAGCGATATGTTAATGAACTAGGAATCGAAGAATATGATGCGAAAGTTATTACCCAAACGTTAGAAATGTCGGACTTCTTTGATGCAACTGTTAAAGAAGGGGCGGATGCTAAGCGGACCGCTAACTATTTAATGGGTGATGTTAATGCATACATGAATGATAAAAAGCTTGAGTTATTGGAAACAAAATTAACACCAGCCCACTTAGCTGGGATGATTAAATTAATTGAAGATGGTACTATTTCAACTAAACAAGCTAAAAAAGTATTTAAAGCAATTATGGAAGGTCAAGAACCTGTTGCTTATGTTGAAGCCAATGGCTTAAAACAATTATCTGATCCTGCTGTCTTGCAACCAATTATTAATGAAATTTTGGATAATAATCCACAATCGATTGAAGATTTTAAAAATGGTAAAGATCGAGCAGTAGGCTTCTTAATAGGTGCAATTATGAAACAAACCAAAGGCCAAGCAAACCCAATAGTTGTAAATCAGCTATTGATGACTAGCTTAAATGCACGATAATTGATATGATATTACTTGGACTTTAAACATAGTAGATATAGTACAAAGATGTTAGGCTTTTAAAGCTAGCTCTTGTCACTGTTGCTTGGTAGAAAAGACTAATATTACAGTAATTGAGTCGCTAGCATGCTTAATACTAAGTACGCTTCAAAGGGCTAGGGTATCTCCTAGCCTTTTGATACATAATTAGAAATAATATTGGACAATCGAGGTATACTGAAATGAAACGGGCGCGAATTATTTATAATCCAACAGCAGGCCGTGAACTAGTTAAAAGAGAATTAGTTGATATTTTACAAGTTTATGAAAAAGCGGGCTATGAAACAAGTGCATTTGCCACAACACCAGAGTTAAATTCGGCACAAAATGAAGCTAAACGAGCCGCGTTAGCTGGCTTTGATTTAATTGTTGCCGCAGGTGGTGATGGGACAATTAACGAGGTTGTGAATGGTTTAGCGCCCTTAAAAAGGCGCCCTAAATTAGCAATTATTCCGGCGGGGACTACAAATGATTACGCGCGAGCTCTTCGTATTCCACGAGAAGATCCACTCGAAGCTGCTGAAGTTATTTTAAAGCACAAGACTATCAAAATGGATATTGGTAAAGCAGGAAATACTTATTTTGCTAATATTGCTGCGGGGGGCTTGCTTACAGAATTAACTTATTCAGTACCATCAAAACTAAAAACACTGTATGGGTACTTTGCCTATTTGGCAAAGGGGGCGGAATTAATTCCGCAAATTCGCCCAATTGATATGAGCATTGAGTATGATGGTGGTAAATATGAAGGAAAGGCGTCGATGTTTTTTCTAGCATTAACTAATTCAGTTGGGGGCTTTGAACAAATTGTCCCTGATGCACGGCTAGATGATGGAAAATTTACCTTATTAATTGTAAAAGCAGCTGGCATTGCTGACTTGTTACAAATTGGTGCTGAAATTTTAAATGGTGGTAAGCATGTTGATGATCCACGGGTTATTTACAAGAAGACTAAAAAGGTTATTGCTAAACCATTAACTGATGGACGTCTCATGATTAATCTGGATGGTGAGTATGGTGGGGATGCACCAATGGAATTTATTAATTTAAAGCAACATATTGAAGTTGTTGCTAATGTTGATGATATTCCAGATGATGCCCTAACAAGCCATCAAGAAAAGAAAATTCGGGAATATGAAGAAAAATTTATTGCCGAGTCAGAAAATATTGATAAATAGTTGTCATAGATATAAAGGAAATTTTAATGAGTAAAAAAATTGCACCAGTAAAAAAGAATGATCAGTTCGAAGCGGATATTATTGATTTAACTTATCAAGGAATGGGCGTTGCTAAATTAGGCGATTTTCCAGTGTTTGTTGCTAATTCAATTCCAGGTGAACGCGTAGTAGTTGGTATTACTAAAGTTGCTAGTTCATATGCTTTTGGACGAGTAGTGAAGGTATTACAAGAATCAGAAGATCGTAACCACGATATTGATAACGCGCTTGTAACTACAGGAATTGCCCCATTAGCTAATTTGAAATATCCAGCGCAATTAACGTTTAAGCAAAAGCAAATTCAAGAGTTACTTAAAAAGCAACACATTGAAGCTGAAGTTGCAGCAACGCTTGGTATGGAAAATCCATTTGGCTACCGAAATAAAGCCCAAATTCCAGTCCGTGAAATTAAAGGTCAAATTGAAACAGGTTTTTATCGGCGCAATTCACATAACTTAGTGCCAATTGAAGATTACTTTATTCAAGATCCAAAAATTGATGAAGCTGTATTAATTGTGCGTGATTTATTACGTAAATATCACTTATCAGCTTATGATGAAGTAAATCACCGTGGTGTGGTTAGAACTGTAATGGTACGTCGTGGTTACTACTCACATGAAATGATGATTGTTATTGTAACTAAGTCTAAGAAGTTACCAATGCAAGAAGTGCTTGTTGATGAAATTCGCCAAGCCTTGCCAGAAGTAACTTCAATTATGCAAAATGTAAATCCTGATAAAACCAATGTTATTATGGGTGAAAAGAATAATTTATTGTGGGGTAACAAAGTTATCTTTGATAATTTACTGGGTTTGAAGTTTGCAATTGGCCCAAATTCTTTCTACCAAGTTAATCCACAAACAACTGAAAAGTTGTACACATTGGCGGCAGAAAAGGCTGAATTGACAGGTACTGAAACGGTTATTGATGCTTATTCAGGTATCGGAACAATTTCACTTACAATCGCTAAGCATGTGGCCCAAGTATATGGGGTTGAAATCGTCCCTGGGGCAGTTGATGATGCTAAGCGTAATGCTGACATCAATGGTATTAAGAATGCTAAATTTGTTTTAGGTAAGGCTGAAGAACAAATGATCAAATGGGCAGCAGAAGGCTTAAAGCCAGATGTAATCTTCCTTGATCCACCACGTAAGGGCCTAACACCTGAATTAATTGAAGCAGTAGGGATTATGAAACCAAAGAAAATTGTGTACGTAAGTTGTAACCCAGCAACTTTAGTTCGCGATTTAGATGAATTTATTAACACTGGCTACCAAATTGATGGAGCTATCCAACCGGTTGATCAATTCCCACAAACAACGCATGTTGAGAGCGTAACGGTCCTTGAGCGCCAAAAGTAGGGTGCCAGAAACAGCGCTGTTAAGGCATTTATAAAATCAAAAAATGTGTATCTTTTTGTGACCAGTTCCCACAGATAGATACACTTTTTTGTTGCTCAATCAGAAACGTTGATTTAATAGGCTTTGTCCTTAGTGGTGATCAGTTTCCACAGACTACCTGCAAAATTGGCTTAATTTCGGGGCGACCAATTCCCGCAGTTAGTGTTGATATGTTCCCGCAGATTGAGTTGATCAATTTCCACAAAGGAAGTGACAGTTTCCTACAGTTAGATGTATAATTGCCTATCAACTTATTACTAAAGGGGCAGAGTGATATGAGCGATATTTTAAATTGTCTGTTAGAGAAGGGAAACTACCCTGAACATCATGTCGCAACTTTTGGTCAAACTTCATTTGATATTATGATTAACGGTAATAAGAAAAAGGTTAGTCATGGTAAAGGTTTCAGATCATATTTGAATTCTGTTACAGTTATGGCCTTGAGCGAATATATAAATAAGAATGCTCTATATAAGCCGGAGTTTTTAATTATCGATACGCCACTTGAAGGGCTATCAGAGAAGTATACTGATAATCCTGATGAAAGCATGAGACATGGCATCTTTGAGCTTTTCATGGATAGATGCAAGAGTTACCAGACGATTGTTGTTGAAAATCCGGATCATTTACCAAGTGATATAGATTTTAAACACGAAGATATCAATGTGATTAGCTACGAAAATGAAGAAGGATTTTTAAAGGAAATCTAGGAGGTTCAAATGCAAATTAGCTATAACAAGTTATGGAAGCTATTAATTGACCGTGGCATGAAGAAAAAAACTGCAAGAAGCCAGTGGTGTTAGTGCTGCTTCAATTGCTAAATTAGGTCGCAATGTCAATATTACGACTGAGGTATTATTGAAAATCTGTATCGCACTTGATTGCGATATCAGTGATATTTGTGAAGTAGAAAGAAAGTAAGGGGTGAATTCTCATAGCAGAAGAAAATGAAATCTCATTGTTTGATGAGCAAGAATTCACGGTAGCAGCAAAACCATTTGAATTACAAGAAACAATCGAATCGGCTGAACTGATTAAATCAAAAGAACGAGTCCAAAATCATGGTGAGGTCTTTACCCCCAAATGGATGGTGCAAAAAATGCTATCCGAACCGGCGATTCAAGAGAAAATTAAAGATATTCACGCGACCTTTCTGGAACCCAGCGCGGGGGAAGGGGCGTTCTTGGTCGAGATTTTGCATCAGCGGTTAACTTATCTTGATCAGCAGGTTAGTAAGGCTAACTGGCCAAAGCAGGCAATCTGGGCGTTGATGAGTATTTATGGTATTGAACTTTTGCAAGACAACCTTCTTAAAGCTAGGGATGCAATGCTAGAAGTGGTGATTAATCACTACCAAGCAAAGCTGCAAAAGCACCTGAGCGTCAAGACGGAATTCTATAAGGCAGCTAAGTTTGTGATTGCAACTAATATAGTCCAAGGAAATACGCTTGAGTACACTACAAACGAGGGCCAGCTGATTGAGTTTAGCCATTGGTGGCCAAGTGATGGAAAGGTTCAACGTGAAGTTTTTACCTACAAGTCGTTATTTAACAATAGTGATATTAATGATATGGGAGCTACGGAAGGACAACTTAGTTTGTTTGGTGAGTTAGATACAGAAATCAAAAAAGAATACGAAATGTGTGATGTGTTGAAAGTTTACAAGGAGGAACGGAAGAATGAGCGGAGAAGATAAGAAATTCAAGTTTGATGTGGTGATTGGAAATCCGCCGTATCAGGAAGAAGCGGGAGGTACGAGTTCTAGTGACAAACCTATTTATAATTATTTTATGGATGAAGCATATAAAATAGGGGATACTGTCGAACTGATAACTCCAGGACGCTTTCTGTTTAATGCGGGTGCCACACCTAAAGCCTGGAATAGAAAAATGCTATCTAATAAAAATGTTAAGGTTCTATATTATGAAACAGATAGCAGTAAAGTCTTTCAAAACACAGATATTAAGGGTGGAGTAGCAGTAACTATTTTTGATAGAAATCAAGATTTTGGAGAAATAGGAACGTTTACTATATTTTCTGAGTTGAATTCAATTCTAAAAAAGGCGATGCCTAGTATTAAGAAAAATGGCTCATTAACGGACATAATTTTCTCTCAAAATAAATTCAATCTTGATAAGTTGAATGCTCATTATCCTGAGTTGAAAAGAACAGATAAGAGGCTAGAGAGCAATATCTTTAATTTGGATATTTTCACCAATGAGAAAAAGAGTTCTGATGACTTGAAAATATTGGGGGTTATTAAAAATAAGCGTGTTTACAAATTTGTAGATAAATCATATATAGATATTGATAAAGCAAATCTATACGACTATAAAGTGCTTCTCCCAAAGTCAAACGGTAGTGGGACTTTGGGAGAAGCAGTGAGCACGCCGCTCATCGGCACGCCGCTCATCGGCTACACAAGAACATTTATAGGTGTTGGATCTTTTAAAACCAAGTTTGAGGCAAATGCCGCCCTGAAGTATGTAAAAAGTAAGTTTGCCAGAGTTATGTTAGGAGTACTAAAGGTTACGCAAGATAATAATCCAGGAAAATGGAAATATGTCCCTCTCCAAGATTTCACCGCAAACTCCGATATTGACTGGACTAAATCCATCCCAGAAATCGATCAACAACTATACAAGAAGTACAACCTTTCTCCGGAGGAGATTGACTTCATTGAAACACATGTAAAGGAGATGGGCTAATATGAATGCACCAACAATTAAATCATTCAAAAAGATCATCCCCATGATTTATGCCTATAACACGCCTAATGATATTTCTCATCTGGGTTGGACGAAGATTGGCTATACCGACCACCAATCTGTCGAAGACCGAATTAGGCAACAAACCCATACTGCGGATGTCAAAGCTGAAATTCTCTGGAAAGGTAACGCCCGCTATCAAGATGGCTCAGATGAGACTTTTACCGATCATGATTTTCACTATTACTTAACCAGTAAACGCCATGTTGAACGCAAACCAAAGACGGAGTGGTTCCACGTCGACGGCTATACTTCCCACCAGTATTTTTATAAATTTACGGAACGGGACTTTAGTGATGTTCAAGGCACCGATGGCACCCAGTATGAATTGCGTAAGGAACAGCAACGAGCGGTAGATCAAACCATCGATTACTTCCTTAATCACGGCAATGAGTTCTTGTGGAATGCCAAGCCCCGCTTTGGGAAGACCTTAACCACTTATGATTTAGTTCGTCAGATGAACATGCAAAATGTCTTGGTAGTAACTAACCGACCAAGCATTGCTAATTCTTGGTTCGATGACTTTGATAAGTTTATTGCATGGCAGACTAACTTCAAGTTTGTGAGTGAAACTGATGCCCTCAAGAATCGACCTGTACTTTCCAGAGATGAATTCATCGACACGATCTCTGAGGGCAAAGAATATGGACAAATTTCCTTTGAGAGTTTGCAAGGCCTAAAAGGCTCGGTTTACTTTGGCGGTAATTACGATAAGTTGAAATGGATTAGTGACCTTGAGTGGGATTTGTTGGTAATCGACGAAGCCCATGAAGGGGTTGATACTTATAAGACGGATAAGGCTTTCGACAAAATTAAGCGGAAGTATACCTTACACTTAACAGGGACACCATTTAAAGCTTTGGCAAAGGGTAAGTTTGCCTCAGATCAAATCTATAACTGGTCGTATGCGGATGAACAGCAAGCTAAACTGGACTGGGATGAAAATCAAGAAGGTAGTAGCAATCCTTACGAAGTGATGCCCCAATTGAACATGTACACCTACCAGGTATCAGCAATGATGGCTGACGAGTTAAAGGGCAAGGTTAAACTTGATGATGGTGATCAGGTCGACCCAGCCTTTGATCTTAACGAGTTCTTCAAAACAAAGGAAAATGGTAAATTTGTTTACGATGAAGCCGTCGACCGTTTCTTGGATGCTCTGACCAAGCAAGAGAAGTATCCCTTCTCAACACCAGAGTTACGACAAGAGCTGGCGCATACTTTCTGGCTGTTAAATCGGGTCGATAGTGCCAAGGCCCTAGCTAAAAAGCTAAAGGATCACGATGTTTTTGGTGAATATGAAATTGTCTTAGCTGCCGGCGATGGCAAGCTCGATGATGATCAGTTGAATGAAGATCAGTTGGAACAGGCTAATGAAAAGTCCTTTGATAAGGTCCAGCGTGCGATTGCAACTCACGACAAGACGATTACGCTCAGTGTGAGGCAACTAACAACTGGGGTGACTATCAAGCCTTGGTCAGGGGTACTAATGCTTTCCAGCATGAAGAGTCCTTCGGAATACATGCAGGCAGCTTTCCGGGCGCAAAATCCTTATATTTTCGATCGAGATGGTGAGCTGGTTCAAAAGCAAAATGCTTATGTTTTCGACTTTGACCCAACTAGAACCTTGACTATTTTTGATGAATTTGCCAACAATTTACTAGAAAAGACGGCTAATGGTAAGGGCACTGCAGAAGAGCATGAGGCCAACATTCGGCAATTATTGAATTTCTTCCCGGTAATTGGTGAAGATGAAGATGGTAAGATGGTGGAATTAGATGCCAAACAAGTTATGTCAATTCCACGCCATCTAAAGTCTCAAGAAGTTGTTAAGCGTGGTTTCATGAGTAACTTCCTCTTTACTAATATCAGCCGAATCTTTAGTGCTCCAACTGAAGTGCGTGAGATTCTGGATGGCTTAGTGACTGCTAAGGAAGAAAAAAGCAAAAAGAGTCAGTCAGCAATTGAAGGTGCAGAAGACGTTGCTGTTAATGATCAAGGCGAAGTTGAGATTCCTAAGGAACGTGTGATTGGCAAGTCTAAGGATCTTTTTGGCGATAAGGTTTATAGTGATATGGGACAGCAGGTTGCTGATGCCGTTACTAATACAGATCAAACAGATTTTAAGTCTGCAGCTAAGGAGATTGCTAAGCAGTTGAATGATTCTGTTGGTAAAGAAGTCGTTAATCGGGTTAGTGACGATTATGGTTTGAGCAAGTCTGAAGCTAAACGTTATCAAAAGCAAGTAGAAAAGGATACCGAGCAAGCCTTCCATCAACTTGCTGACGAACTAAATGATAAGAAGAAGTTAGCTGAAGTTGACTACAAGCAGAAACAAGCGGCTGCACGGAGCGAAGATGAACTGCATGAGGCAGATCAGGAATATGAAGCAAGGTCGGAAGCTATCTTACAAGAGTTTACTGAGAAAGCTCGCCAGCAAGTTCAAAAGACTGTTGCTGATACGCCTGCTAATGTAATCGAACGAGTGGAAAAGCATCAAGAAGAGCAAAAGATGAAGAATGTCGAAGAGGATACGCGGGCTCACTTACGTGGCTTTTCACGGACCATTCCAAGCTTCATTATGGCTTATGGTGATGAAAACTTAACCTTGCAGAACTTTGATGATTACACGGAAGACGATGTCTTTAAAGAAGTAACAGGGATTAGTGAAGATCAATTTCGTTTCCTTCGTGATGGTGGCGACTATGTTGACGAAGCTAGTGGTGAGAAGAAGCACTTTGATGGGCACCTCTTTGATGAAGTAGTCTTCAACGATTCCATTCAACAATTCTTGGAATTAAAGGAAAAGCTAAGCGACTACTTTAATGAAGATAACGATGAAGATATTTTTGATTATATTCCGCCGCAAAAGACCAATCAGATTTATACACCAAAAGCGGTAGTTAAGCACATGGTCGATGATTTAGAAGCTAATAACCCGGGAATTTTTGCTGATCCTAATAAGACTTTTGCGGACCTTTACATGAAGTCTGGGCTCTACATTACAGAAATCGTCAAGCGCCTCTTCCAAAACGAGAAGATGAAGGAATTATTCCCGGATGACCAGGAACGCATCGAGCATATTATGAAGCATCAAGTTTATGGTCTGGCTCCAACTCGGATCATTTACTTGATTGCAACTAATTATATTTTTGGTTTTGACGAAAGCTTAAAGAATTCAGTGCTTGGTAAATATTTCAAGCAAATTGATGCTGCCGAATATGCGAAGAATGGAACGCTAGAAGAGGTAATTCAAAAAGAATTTGGAGGTGAGAAATAGGGTGAAAGCAGACAGTATTCATTTGTTTGACTTCCTTGAAAATGGAAAGACCATCTTTGAAATTCCTGTTTTTCAACGAAACTACGAATGGGATGAGCAGCAATGTAGCCAGCTGTTTAAGGATCTGACCATTGCCGCTGAGGATGATCAAGATCATTTTATTGGGGCAATTGTCTATGTTGCCGAAACGGGTCGGAAGCTGAGTCATATTTACCGAATCATTGATGGTCAACAACGGTTAATGAGTTTAATGCTTCTTTTGAAGTCCTTAGCTGATGTAAATGACCAAGTGCGGGCAGAGATTCAAGAGCAGTATTTGACCAACAAATATCTGGAAGAAAATAATCATCTCAAGTTGAAACCCGTTGCTCATGATATGGAAGCCTTTGAGGCCGTGATGAATGACCGACTCGATCAGTATAATGATCCTTCTAAGGTAGTCAAAAACTATCAATATTTCAAAAAGCGGATCCAACAATCCGAATTCTCAAGTACGGAACTCTATGAGGCCTTGAACCATTTCAATATGGTTTATATAGAGCTGACCAATGATGTGCAAGATGAGAATCCGCAGGTGATTTTTGAAAGTTTGAACTCGACAGGTGTATCCTTGTCTGCATCCGACTTGGTGCGTAACTTTCTATTAATGAAGCTAGATTCAGATAAACAATCTCGCCTATACCAAGAATACTGGGTTAAAATGGAGAGAATTTTCACAACCAATACCTTTGCAGATTTCATCAGATTTTACTTAACGATGAAGATGCACAAGATGATTAATAAAGCTAAAATCTATCCGCTTTATAAAGAGTTTTACTATGGACAGGGGTTGGACTCTGAAGAAGCCCTAGCTGATCTGTATCGGTTTGCCATTTTTTATGATCAATTGATCCATGCTGAGACCGGAATTCAGGAGTTAAATTCAATTTTGCGTCATATTAATGCCATGGACAGTCGAGTGGTTTATCCTTACTTTTTCATGATGCTGGAGATGGCTTCAACGGGTGAAGTTAGTCAGGATGATGTGGTTGAAGTTGCTCGGATCATGGAAAGCTATCTTTTCCGACTGAAGGCATGTCAACTCCCTACTAATGGGTTAAATCGCATGGTAATTGCCTTATGTGATAAGACAAAGGCAGCTGGCGATTATCGGACAAGGTTAGTTTCATTACTGAATACTTCCTTCCCGGATGATAAAAAATTTGCAGACAGCTTGATGAATGTTAACTTGTACAGTCTACGAAATAATCTAGCTAAATTGGCATTAGTGGTTCTAGAAGAATCGCGGACTAAGGAAACCATCGACTTTGATGATGCTCAGGTTGAACACATTATGCCACAACGGCTAAACAATGACTGGCGAATTGAACTCCCTAATGCTAACCGGATTAATGAAGAATTAGGTGGGGTAATTGGGAACCTAACGTTAACTAAATATAATCAGGAAATGGGAAATAAGGTATTCAGTGAGAAACGAGAGGTTTATCAAACATCCAATGTCAGCCTAACCAGAGAAATTGCCACTGATTATTCAGTTTGGAATAAGGATAGCATTGTTAAACGGACGGAACAGCTTACCCAAGAATTGATTGCAATCTTCCCAAAACCAGTTGATACACTTCAAGTTGAAAGTATGACTGGCGAACATGCAATCACGGAATCGATTGATATTACTGGTAAAAAGCCAACTAGATTAACCATTAACGATGAAGATATTCCGTTAGACTCTTGGCGTAAGATGTTGATTAGTTTCATGGAGTATATTTGGCGATTAGATAGTCGTAACTATGAGAAGATTAAAGGTGACAGTTCTTTGAATAAGATGCTGTTTGCTAGTCAACGGTCGCCAGAAATATTGGATAATGGAACCAGTATTGAAACCAACTTCTCAGCTAATGTGGTTTTAGCTTTGATTTCTAAGATAGCTGAAATCTGTGATATCGCCGATAAAGTATCATATACGATTAAGTGAGGTGCTTAGGTATATGGCTGAGATTATTGAAAAAATGACACCAGAAAAATTTGCTGATAGATTTAGTGAGTTGATGATGGATCAAAGAGTCCATAATATTTTGGTGAGGGGATACTTTGATGATGATAAAGTATTATTAACTTTCGGAATTTTAAATGATTTGCCACATTATAAAAATGGAACATTAGTAATAGGCAATACGCGAGTTCAAGATGAAAAAATTTTTTTGGAACGTGGACTTCGTAAGACATTACCTCGTTTTAATTTAAGAGATATTTTTAAAATTTACGGATTGAATATTCAATTTACACAATGGGAAAAGAATAGGGACTTTCGATTTAATGACAATAAGGATTTTGCAATCTTTCATCCAGTCCAAACAGCGATAAGTGATATTTCAGAACGAGATAAATTTAGAAAAGTATTGGCAAACTCAAAGGCTAGAAAGAACATTTTGATAACCACCAATGATTTCAATAATGATCCGGAAAAAATATATGATATTGTTAACGCAGTGCTAATTTTGGATACAACAGCTGTAAATGAAAAGAATAAACAAACCTATGCTACTATAAAAGCTAATTTAGCAGCTGATGGTAAAGAAGAGCCATATTGAGTGTGTAGTAATTTTTGCTGATTGTTTTTAGATTACGTAGCAAAAATCAAGGTAGGTTACTTGTATTTGGCACTGATGGTTAGAATATCAATGTTCAAAGAAAACTAAGCAGCCTTAAAGATAGCTGCTTAGCTACTTAGGCTACTAAAAGATCGTCCGCAACTGGCCAAAGTTAACGGGACGGTCTTTTAGTATGTGCAGAATGTGGACAATAGGGTGGCATTTCCGCTACTTTTGGGGCGCCTTTTTAGCTAACTCTTCTTGACGCTTCTTGATGACTTCCTCAATTTTGACTAAATCTTCCTCTTTAGCAAAGTTAGAAATAAAGTATTCAGTGCGAAAGAGTTCGGAAGATCTGTTTCATTTGCTGATGAGGTTGATTGGATTGTACTTACCCATTGCTATTTCACTCCTTGTAGTATTTACTAGCTAAATTATAACATTGATTTTTTGAATCATTGTTATAGCGCACTCAACAGGCACTAAGTACGCTATAACATAGTAGCGTTCATTGAGTTCCTGTTAGTTAATGAAATACTAAAATAGTGAGACTGGGTACGATAAGCAAGCACTCAGCTTAGTTAAATTGCTGTAGAAATTAATCCCTAGAATACTGCAACAAACTGCACGACCACAACGTTTGAGGTGATGTGTGATTAGGATAAGGCGGACGCCACATGTGGAGACGGTTTGTTTAATATCAAGGGTGAACCCTAAATAGAATAAAGAGTATTGAATTATAAGGCTTATTCAGGGACTATCGTTAAACGGTAGTTTTGGCTCTGGATAAGCCTTTATTTTTATGCTGTAAAATGTCTTGGTGGGAACAGGTCCACTGATTAAGGTTGACACTAATGTTTTGATAACGGCAAAAAGGAACCCTCTGAACCCTACTATAGCACAATAATTTTGATTGAAACATCATTCTGGTATGAGCGTACCAAAAAGTATTGACAAGAAATAAAGTCGGTGATCTACTATAGTTAGAAAGTACATGAGTCTATCTTTTAAGGAGGTGTATTGCATGAAGAGGGACAAAGATAGAATTGATAGATTATATTCCTTTTTTAACGCTATCAGAGGGGCCAATACCCCAAACGAATATGAAGGCACATTAGCTGTTTTAAAAAAAGTAATAGATATACATGAGCAATCCGTCGATGAGCTTAGCGAAAATGATTTGTACCATATTATGAGACGGGTTGCAGCTGATTTTGGCGTAATCAACCCATTCCCTGACGAAAAGAAATTTTTTGATGTTTATAGAACGCTTAGAGGATTTGAGACTGTTACTTGGGCTGACATTATTGAATATGGTGATAGACGAGCTAAGTTCAGGGTTCCAGAGGCGCTGGTTGATGAAATGGAAAAGAATTTTATTGATGGCTTCCAGGAAGTTCTTATTCCAGAAGCGGAAAAATTCTCGTTTTGTTTGGAACGCCTGGTGAATGCACATAGCGACTTTCATTTTACCTAGACTTCTATGGATCCGTTTTATTATAAGGTTCTTTCAGAAATGTTCAGCGACAATGATATGGTCGATGTAAAACAGACAAGTATCTATGAATATGAGTTTTCATCAGAGTAGTTTGATTTAATACTTGCTGTTCCGGTGTTTGGTGTTAGAGATAAGGTAGCAGGCATCTCGAAATCGTACTTTGCAAGCTCAAGATTTGTCTCAGTGCGTTTTCTACAAGTGGCTTTTACCTTGCAGAACTGGCAGTGGTCGCCGGCTTTGAATTCACCTTTGCCTTCATAGGCAAGTGCAGCAGTTGGCATTAAAACTTCTGTAGCCCAGGTGAGAAGCTCGTCCTTACTGATAGTGCTAGTGGAGACGTTCTCACGATGCAGCTGAAAGATTGTCATTTCAATACCGTTGATGTCATATAAATCTTCGAAGGCTTCTAAGGCGCCGAGGGCATAACACATCATTTGTGTATTGCCTTCACTTTCTACCAGGACACCAAGGCAATGCTTGTAATCGATAATGTGAAGTACTTCATCAGCGATAATGACGCAGTCACCGGTTCCAAAGCCATTCTCTACCCAGCGGGAGAAATCCAAATACTGCTCAATGAATATCATTGGATCGCTGCAGTATTCTTTAGCCTTTTCATATTGCTCAAGTACGAAGCTACAGTATTCTTCAGCACAGTTTTGCATTTCACCTTTGTAGTAGGTAAGGTTTTCAGTTGGATCAGTGACTTCTTTTCCTAAGGACTTTTCTACAAGGTAAGCACATAACTCGTGACAGTCGGTGCCTTTCTGCGCGTAATGCGCGTAAGGTGAAGATTCATCTCTGATACTTTCGCAGAGCTTTGCGGAAGGTGACAGTTAATCCAGCGGTGCGAAGCAGATGCAGAAAGGAATGCATGCTTAGCCATTGAGTATCACCTCGGCCTCAGTCACCAAAGCAGCATAGTCAGCTTCCTTTACTTCACTTAAACGTGAAGCACCATATTTGGTTAAGAGAGCTTTTGCTTCAGCCTTTTTGCCTTTACCGGAGATGCTGGCCATAATGCCGCGTACCTCTTGGAAGGTGTACTTTTTAACTTCAGGTTCTGGCGCTACTTCTTTTGTAGGGGCCTCTGTCACTTTTTCTGGTGTAGCGGTTTCCGAGAACATTTCTCTTAAAGCAGTAACAGCTTCAATCATTTTTTGACCAGCAGTGATCATTTCATCTAATACCAGGTCCAGGTTTGACAGCTTACTCATGCTGAGCACCTCCGTTCTTATCAAGAAGGGCTTTAAGACCGGTAGCTGCAACAAGTAGAATTTCTACAGCAGCAATAAAGTCTTTTGCTTTACCAAGGAAGTCGTCTCTCTTTGTGATTACGTTATCTAACGCTTCACTTACTTCATTCTTCTTTGTCATTTGACACATCCTCACTTTCTTTTGTCGAATTTTGTCTTAGATTGGCAGCCAGTCTTTTTGCTACGACGCTGATGGCGATGAGCGTATCAATAAGCTCTTCATCAGTGGCATCAACAGGACTGGCTTTTTCTCTTGTGGTTACCATAGTCTCAACCTCGCTTTCCGATTGGCTTTTGTCTTTCTAACTTCCTAAGGGGATTCCAAGAAGTGAACTCCGAGTTTTCTAAAAAGTTTTTTATTTTGCTTTTGAACCCTTCGTTCCTTCCTAACTTCCTAAGGGAAAAGCAGAGGTGTAATTCCGGTTCTAAAAAAGTGAACGGAGGGTATTGCACTCATGATTAATATATGATATATTAATCATGAGTGAGCGAAGTAGTTACCGCTCACAATAAAGAAAGGGGATTTTATTATGAGGATTCAGTTTTATCCAGGAACAGAACTTGAAGCAAAATTAAATGCTGAAGCCACCAAGCAAGGAGTCAATGTTAGTATTTTAGTTGTAGATGCACTTAATAAGTACTACGGATTGGTTGGCCCTAATACTAAAACGGAGGCCCAGCTTGAAACAGAAGTATTAAATGAGGTGGCAGCGTATGTTGCAGCCCCATTCAATACTGGAACCGAGTTCGATCTTAATGCGGCGTCAACTACGTATTCTCAAATTGATATGACCTATGTAGGTAAACCCAGTATTGTTAAAGCACGAATTGGCAGAAGATTTGCTAAAGAAATTGGTGAAGGAAAATTTGCAAATGTAGAACAAGTTTTTATTGAAAACGGACGTCCGAAAAAATCTTTAGGGAATAGAGCTTCGCTCTATCGCATCTTATCTAGTAAAGCAGACTAAATACACGCTGAGCTATTACAACGGATATAAGCAACCCATGAAATAGGAGGTTTATATGAATAAGCATGCTGCAAAACGTAAATTTTTGTATTATCTTAAGGAAAAAAATGTTCACTATTTTGAGCATTTGCACAGTGGAGAAAGCAGTATAGTAATGGTTCTTACAGGATATACAACTTGCCCAGACAGTGTATTGGAATGTAGTATTAAATTTTTTGATACATGCATGGAAAATCGCGTCTATTATACAGAGAACGGATCTGGCTGGATCAAAGCGAGAGCCGGTGATTTATCTGATATTTATAGATTGTTAAATTTCATAAATGCAAGAGTCTGGCCTTTTTCACAAGATGGCCTTGGCGGTGAATTATATAAGGCACACCATTTACAGACACCACGTATCTATATAACAGAAGATGAAAATTATGATATTACAGCAACTACTGTTATTGATTACGACCACTATGATATGACGCCACTGGAAATAGAAGATTACTGTACCGCCACGATCCCGGAGCTCATGTCAAAGTTATCACCTATCTTTTTCTTTTTACTGATGAAGGAAATAACTGTTGATGAGGCCGTTTATTTAATTAAAAGAGATATGTTATTAGAATTTTCTTAATGAAAGGATGAATATTTGAAGAAGAAATTAGACGAGAAGCTGCAGAATGCTTTTCCTTGGTTGAAGCAACCTGAGCTTCATAAGGAAAAGCCATATGAGTTTGTTGAGGGATACAACCATTACGAAAACTATGTTTCGATGAAGTCAGTGATGGCTGGTACCAGTTAATTTATGAGCTTTGCACTGAGATTGAAGAAATATATAAGGAATATGACCAGCCAGTTACAATGAAACTGGATCAGGTGAAATCAAAATTCGGTAAGCTCAGGTGGTATTATGATCTTCCAGGAAAAGAGCTTGGAATTCATGCTTTTGATTTCTTGGGCTCAAGAAGCATTAGAATGTTCCCTGAGGGTGAGAAGGATTCGTTAGAAAGCATGATAGCAGAATGTGTCAAAAAATATGAAGCAAAGTCCCGTACCATTTGTGAACACTGTGGCGCTGATAATGCAGAATTATGCAACGAGCCCCCGGTTTTCAGATGGATTAGTACGTTATGCCCATCCTGCAAGGAAGAAAGAATTGTTCTTTATAATAAAAAGGTGGAAGAACATGAACGTTACAAAGAGAAAATACTGAACCTGAAGAAAAAAGCAGATAGTTCAGATTAGTATTAAAAAAAGACTCATAACAGTTACTTCGAAAGAGGTGACTGTTATTTTTTATTCTTTTTTTCAGAATCTCCCGGAATTCGCCATCACAAATCCCCTTAGGAAGTTGAAGAAGAAAAATCTTCTATCTTTTAACGAAAGGAGTGCGAGGGCGATGAACGTATACGGTTTGAATAAGGTTATCATTGATTTAAATTAGTGATAATCTTTTTTATATATCATCAATACTGAATAGTTCGCTAAAGGAGATGAGTAAATATGCTTAAAGAACAGCAATTAAGATGGGCTTATCAAAAATATTGGGTAATGGCTCATTCCCAACAAAGCTATAATGAAATTAGACAATTATTCAAAAATAATACTTGGTCTTTAGCTAAGGAACAAGAATTAGCACGAATTTTAGCAGATACCCAAAATAAAGTGCCGACCGTAAAAACTTTAACTACAGCTTATCAACATGTCTGGGGTTATTTTAAAAAAAAGTGCACACCAGCAGAAAAACAACATTATTTAACATTACTAGCTAATTTAACTGAAGATAATGATGAACTAGGACCGTATTTAAAGCAGCTCACAATTAAATATCAAATTGCATACTTATTAGATTCAAGACTAATTCAAGAAATTAGTTAGCAATAATCTTTAATTTACTATCTAAAATATTAATTGACTTAGTTGCAAAACTTGCAATCGATGTGTGCTTTTGCTATTGTTATTTAGTTATAGCTCTTCACAAGTGAGCGAAAAAGGCTTATTATTAGTTAGTGAAAAATAAAAGAAAGTGAAAATGATCATGATTTATTTTGATAATTCAGCAACAACGCAAGCAGATCCGACCGTTGTTGACACATATAGTAAAGTCTCAAATAATATTTGGGGCAATCCCAGTTCATTACACAACTTTGGTGAACAAGCATTTAGTCTTTTAAATCAATCACGGAAGCAAATCGCTGATATTTTTGAGATAAAACCACATGAAGTTTTTTTTACATCAGGTGGGACAGAAGGTGATAACTGGATTATTAAAGGAACCGCAATTGAAAAACGTGCCTTTGGTAAACATTTAATTACAACCCAAATTGAGCATCCAGCTGTTATTAATACGATGCAACAACTTGAAAGCCTAGGGTTTGAAGTGACCTACTTACCGGTAGATAAACGTGGCCGGGTAAGTGCTAATGATGTTGCGGCAGCAATTCGACCAGATACAATCTTAGTATCAGTGATGGTAGTTAATAATGAAGTCGGTGCAATCCAACCAATTGCAGAAATTGCGGAGGTTTTAGCTGATTATCCCAAAATTCATTTTCATGTTGATGCTGTTCAAGCAGTCGGCAAAGGTTTACAAGAATTAGTATTTAATTCACGTGTTGACTTTGCAACTTTCTCGGGACATAAATTTCATGCTCCCCGTGGGGTCGGCTTTATCTATATGAAAGAGGGTCGGCGGATTGCACCACTAATGAGTGGTGGTGGACAAGAAAAAAACTTACGATCAGGAACAGAAAACTTACCTGCGATTGCAGCGATGGCAAAAGCGCTACGATTAGTTCATGAAGATGAACAAGCTAAAATTGCACAAGAACAAGTTGTTCGCCAAACGATTATTGAACATATTAGTAATCAGCCCAACATTACGGTTTTTTCTGAAACGACCAGTGATTTTGCACCACATATTTTAACTTTTGCGATTGAAGGCGTTCGTGGTGAAACAATTGTTCATGCGTTCGAAGAGCAAGGAATTTATATTTCAACGACTTCAGCTTGTTCTTCAAAAAAAGAGCAAGTATCTGGAACATTAGTTGCAATGAAAGTCCCTGAACATATTGCAACATCAGCCGTGCGCGTGTCTTTAGATGCCACGAATACTATCGCTGAAGCCCAACAGTTTAACCAAGTTTTTGATAAACTCTATGTTGGTTTTGAAAAAATATTTGTAAAAAATTAAAAAAGAGGTAACCCATGCAATATACAGAAATTATGGTACGCTATGGTGAGCTTTCAACAAAAGGAAAAAATATTAAAGATTTTATTAACCAATTAGGTGGTAATACAACTAAAGCTTTACATGATTTTCCAGATGTTCGAGTTCATCCTAAGCGTGATCGGATGCATATTACATTAAATGGTACAGAACCAAAGCCAGTTTTAGAACGTTTAAAATTAGTTTTTGGAATTCAATCATTTTCACCAGTTGTTCAATTACCAAAAGATATCGAAGCGGTTTATGCAGCTGCAGTTGAAATGATGCAAGAAATTTATCAAGCGGGCATGACTTTTAAAGTTCAAACTAAGCGGGCTGATAAAGAATTTCCAATGGACACTAATGCGATAAATCGTGAAGTTGGGGGAGCTGTTATTACGGCTTTACCTGATATTAAAGTTGATGTTAAAAATCCAGATATTGAATTATTAGTTGATGTTCGTAATAATGGAATTTTCTTATCATCACTAACGATTAAAGGCGCAGGTGGCTTTCCAGTTGGAACAGCTGGTAAAGGAATAATGATGTTGTCGGGTGGGATTGACTCACCAGTTGCAGCCTATCTTGGAATGAAGCGTGGGGTAGATATGGAGATGATTCATTTCTTCAGTCCACCATACACAACGCAACAGGCTTTAGCGAAAGCTAAACAATTAACTGCTGTATTAGCCCAATCAGTTGGAGCAATTAAGTTCATCCAAATTCCATTTACAGAAATCCAAGAAACGATTAAAGAAAAAGTCCCTGAAGGCTATTTAATGACTATTCAACGCCGGATGATGTTACGGCTAAGTGTTTTAATGGCACAAAAACGAAATGGCTTAGCAATTTTTAATGGTGAAGCGCTTGGTCAAGTGGCCTCGCAGACTATGGAATCGATGATGGCAATTAATGATGTGACAACCATGCCAATTATTCGACCGGTGGTTTCAATGGATAAAACTGAAATTATCAAAGTTGCTGAAGAAATTGGGACTTTTGATTTATCAATCATGCCCTTTGAAGATTGTTGTACAATTTTTGCACCACCATCACCAAAAACGCGGCCTAATTTAGAAAAAACCCGTCAATTTGAAAAATTAATTGATGTTGATGGCTTAATTGAGCGTGCTTTGGCTGCTGTTGAAATTAGTACAATTCGCCCAGGGGAAGATTATATGAACCCTGAAGAAGCGGTTTTTGCTGAATTACTATAAAAAATCTTGCATAGTTGTTAATAATTTGGTAATATTATCTTATGCGATGAGTCGAGAACGACCAACCATATTTATATGGTGCAAGTAATTGCCTAGTGGTTTTCGAAGGTAGGGGCACATTACCACCGGATGTGGGTGCTTGTTAAGTGAATTGTGGAATTTTACTTAACTATTTATGACTAACATTAATGCTATGGTATTAATGAAATACTACCGTGACGGAATTAGAAATAATTCCCCGGAGCTTGAGCCGGTCAATTCAAGCATGCCAAACTGAGCCATAGCTTTTGCTATGGCTCTTTTATTTTAAATAAAAAGAAGGTGGCGTTATGCGAGTTGGCAGTGTTGGTAGCGTAAAACAAACAATTAAACAAAAACAACGGTTAGGTAAAGTTAAGCAACATACTAGCAAGAGTAAATTTATACCTAGTGAATTTAGTGATTTTATGCGAGTTAGGTGGTATTTAACACAACAAGCAAAATTATCAGGGATAGCATGGGCAGTCGGTGAGCATTACTTAATGCATGTAATCCAAGTTCTATTAAAAAAGCAACAAACAGCTCAAACACCAATTAAGCTGATCGATATTTTCACTGCAGCTATGCCAATAAATGGTCAGTTAACTTGGCAGTATTACCAATGCTTATTAAAAATATTACCGCAACTCCAAAAATTTCTAGCTAAAGAGTTGCAAGCTAATAAACAATTTATAGTGACTCAGTTACCAACACTTGATGAGCATAACAAATTAATTGCACACGGAGTGGCTAATAATTTAAGTACAGCACAAGGGAAATCTGGTGCTCTAGGTCAGCAATACTATGATTTAATATGGACAGAAAAGCACATTAATTGGCAATTAGTTAATGAACTATACCGGGGAATTGAAGTGCTTGGCCAAATTAAAGGACTAAAAGATATTACGCCAAAGATACTAACGGACGAAACTACTAGGAAAATTAAGGCAGTTAATTCAGTACAAGGGCAACAAATACTGTTGGCATTATTACCATTTGTGGACAAAACCACTAGCAATTGGGATTTAGCTATGTTTGTGGAGGTATTAAAAACAGAATCATTTAGTGCTACTTGGACAGCAGATGTGCGCCAATTAATGGGTTTGAGTAACGAAATAAGAATATTTATTGAAAACAATCAAGCTAAGCAACTAAGGTTTGCGGCAACTGATTGGCAACTCTTAGAAGAAGTAATTGAACAAGTTGGCTTAAATAAATTTTTATTGACTAGTGTAAAACATGATTGAAAATAAGTTCCAGTTAGGGGGCATATTTTTAATGGCAATTGATTAACTACACAAAAACGCATGCTAATTGACAATTAGCATGCGTTTTTTAGTGGATTAACAGAATAATTTGACTATTACGTCTTTATATAATTCAACCTAATATCTGTTTATTAATCAATTTAATAGGACTGTATTTGATTAATGGGTAGCAACATGCACTTGCTTAATTGATAACTTAGTAAGTACTTCATCAACTTCATTAGGTAAAACATTAGCTGGAATGATATCAATTTGTTGCTTAGCATGCTTAATTAGTTCTAAAAGCCAATCAACGTTAGTAAGGACAGATTGTGTAGCATCTGCTGAACCATGAACTAAAACTCGATCAACGTTATGCTCAATTAACCAGTCAAGAGCTGCCTGTTGCTTTGCTTGAGGAAGTAGATCAAAAGCGGTACCAAAAGTAACCATCATGCCACCTGCAGCCGCAATTAGATTTTCAAGAGCTTCAAAATCTAATTGCTGAGCATCATCAGTTAAAGCATCAATAATGATGCCGTCAAGACCTAATTGCTGGGCATCAAAGATATCAGCTTCCATGATTTTTATTTCAGCATCATTATAAGTATGGTCTTGAAGATGGGGCCGAATAATCGTTGATAAACTTACTGGTTGATCGGCTAAATATTTTTTTGCTTCGGCCATAAAACCGCGCGAAGGGGTCAAACCGCCGTTCTCAAAATTTGTACCAATAGCAATGCGTTGTGTATGTTCTTTTTCAAGCGTTACTAAATGTTGATAATCAGTAACAGCCACCTCGCGAATGATTTGCATAAGTGTGCTCCTATTCTTTATTCGATGCATTTAATTGTAACAAAAAATAAGACTGATGCAAAATAAAAGCCTAAATGAATTAAATTAAGGTTTAAACTATTCAAAGTGAACGCGCACACCTTCAGGAATTAGGAAATCTTTTTGAATTAAGCTTAGGGTTCCAGCTTGAGCATCACGCTTAAATAATGAAACATTATCAGTATTTTGATTAGCAACCACAACAAATGTTTCATCACTATTTAAAGCAAAATCCCGTGGGAAATCACCTTCTGAAGCAATTAATTGAATTAATTCAATATGGGCACCGGCATCACTAGTTTTAAAAACAGCAATTGAGTTATTACCACGATTAGAAGTATAGATATATTGACCATCATTAGTAACGCGGATAGCAGCTGCTCCATTGTGTTCAGTCCAATTATTTGGAATAGTAGTAGTAGTTTGAAGATGTGTTAAGCTTCCAGTAGTTGCATCGTATTTAAGAACTGAAAGTTGTGAAGAAAGTTCACCGAGAAGATATGCGTATTGGCCATCGGGACTAAAGCGAATATGCCGAGGACCAAAACCAGCTTCAGCTTGATAAGTTGAAACTAATGATAGTTTGCCAGCCGCACTAACATCATAAATATCAACTTTATCTGTCCCTAAATCAACGACAACTAGTCGTTGATCAGGAGTTAAACCGGTAAAGTGAACATGTGCGCTACCTTGTTCAGGGCGTGGACCACTACCTTCATTTTTAACTTGATCAGTTAATACTAAGTTAACACCATCAATTTTAAGAACTTCAGTTAAACCGGCATGGTAGTAGCCAGCGTAAACTAACTGCCGTTGTTCATCCACGGCAACATAAGCTGGGGATGAATCGATTAGATGTTCAGCAACTTTTTTAGCTGGTCGTTGCGTATTATCAAAAACGAAAAGGCCGCCTTGACCATCATGTTTATCAACGGCATAAAGGCGGTTAGCCTTTGAAGTTGTTAAATAAGTTGGATTGCCTACTGTAGCAATCAATTGAGCATCAACTAATTTTTCTTGTGTAGTATCTAAAATAGCTTCATATACACCTTCAGATACACGTTTAGTATAAGTTCCAAAAAGAATCTTTTCTTGCATGATATAACACGCCTCCGCATAATAATTTGTTACCGCTTTCAGTATAGCAGAATTAAGTATCGTTGTATTAAATAAATAAAAAATTATATCAAGTAAAGCTCAAACAATAAATGTAATAACATGCTAAAATAAATTAATAGGATTTTTAAAGGAGGGGATTTAATGGAAGAGCAAACAACTAAAAGAAAAACTTGGTTATATCATTGGTTAATCGACAACCGCTTTATCAATTTTCTATTAGGATTACTATTGATATTAATTGTTATTTACATGGTAAATAAAGTTCAATTTATTTTTGATCCGGTAGTTAAATTATTTAGTGCCGTAGGGGCACCAATTATTGTTGGTGGAATTTTTTATTACTTATTAAATCCGCTTGTTGATCGTGCTCAAAAAAGATGGCATTGGCCACGATGGATTATGATTACAGTTTTATTTGTTCTTTTATTAAGCATTGTAGCTGGTGGCTTAGCAATATTAATTCCAATTTTAACAAAACAATTATCAGAATTAATAGATAATTGGCCTACATATTGGCACAATATTAATCAAATTGTTGACAAAATTTTAAATGATCCTAATATTCGACCAGTTCAAAGTTGGATTGATGATCAAAGCCAAGCTTTAGCTAATAACTTGAAAGATTTTTCAAAAAATCATCTAAGTGGAGCTGTTGGTTCGGTTTCAGGTGTATTTAGTCATATTAGTTCATTTTTTATTACCTTAATTACATTTCCATTTGTTTTGTTTTATCTACTAAAAGACGGTGAAAAATTACCTCACTATCTGGCCCAATTTGTTCCTAATAGCAAAAAGAAACCATTTGTGTTTGTTTTGCGTGAAATTAATGGCCAAGTCTCAAATTATGTGCGTGGTCAATTGATTGTGGCATTTGCGGTTGCAGTAATGTTTTCTGTTGGATACATGATTATTGGCATGCCTTACGGAATTGGAATTGGAGTTGCCGCTGGCTTTTTGAACTTAATTCCATTTTTAGGTTCATTTTTAGCTATGGTACCAGCTGTTGTGGTCGCAATATTTATTTCGCCAATTATGCTATTAAAAGTATTAATTGTCTTTATGATTGAACAAACATTAGAAGGCAAGGTGATTTCGCCGAAAGTTTTAGGCGATAGTCTAAAAATTCATCCATTAACAGTTATTGTTGTATTACTATCAGCTGGCAATATTTTTGGCTTAGCCGGGGTTATTTTTGGGATTCCGGGTTACGCAGTGCTAAAAGTATTAATTGTGCATATATATGATTATTGGAAAAGCAATTCCATGTTATTTTCAAAAGAAGAACGCCAAGCAGTAAGATTAAAGCAATTAGCTAAAATTGATACTGCATCAAGTGAATTTGCTCAAAATAATGGGGTAATTGAGCCAGAAAAAAATAGTGACGAGTCAGCGGAATAATTAGGTATACTTAATGAAGTGCTGATATTTAAAAAGTAGGAAAGAAAATGAAAAAAATTGATAAAAGTCGTATTTTTTTAACGAAAAATAATAATTTATTCAGCTGTAATATTTGTCAAAACCAAAATTTGGTATTGCATAATAATAGCTTGGTTTGTGAAAATGGGCATAGTTTAGATTTATCGAAAAAAGGAACCTTGTATTTTATCAAGCATGGAGTAAACACAGAATATGATGATCAAATGCTATCAGCACGTCGGCGTATTTTACAAGCAGGTCTTTTTGATGGCATTATTGATGCAGTAGGTGCTCAATTACCAGACACGGCACAAACAATTCTCGATGTTGGAACTGGTGAAGGGACCCCGTTAGTGAAATTGTTGGCTAATCGATCAGCAAAAGACATTGCGGTAGGTTTTGACATAAGTAAAGCAGGTATCAATCTAGCAACGCAATTAGAAAGTGATGTGTTTTTTGCAGTAGCTGATTTAGCTGAATTACCCTTTGCCGATAAGAGTTTTTCCAGTATAATTGAATTTTTCTCACCAAGCGCTTATGAAGAATTTAATCGTGTGTTAAAACCAAATGGAATTTTAATTAAAGTTGTGCCTGCTAGTGAATATCTTAAAGAGTTAAGAGAAATCCTTTATCCAGTAGATTCACCAAAACGCACATATAGTAATGAAAAAGTTGTTGATTTGTTTATGGAACATTATCCAAATGCTAAAAGGGTACCAGTAAAATATGAATGGAAAATTCCCCAAGAAAATTATCAAGATTTATTACATATGACGCCACTACATTGGGGGGCACGCCCAGAAGCACAAGCAGCCGCAATTAAACAGTCGTTCCAAACAATCACTGTCGCCGTTGAACTACTAATTGTTCAGGGTTAGGACTAAAAAAGCTAGGATAAGTATGATATGCTATAAGTATTGATTAAGCTTAAATGATTGAGGAATTGAATTAATGAAAAATCATATTGTGTTATTTGAACCGCTAATGCCAGCAAATACTGGTAATATCGCACGGACCGCAGCTGGAACGGATACCGTTTTACATTTAATTGAACCACTAGGTTTTTCAACTGATGATAAAATGATGAAAAGAGCTGGCTTAGATTATTGGGATAAAGTTGAAATTGTTTATCACCCAAATCTTGTTGCCTTTATGGAGACATTAGGTGCAACAGATCGATTATATTTAGTCTCAAAATTTGCTGAAAAAAGTTACCATGAACTCGATTATACAGATCAAGATTTAGACTACTATTTCTTATTTGGTAAGGAAACAACAGGATTACCGGAACCATTTATGCGTGCCAATCAGGAAAAAGCAATTCGGATTCCCCAAGATGATCAACATATTCGGAGTTTAAATTTGGCTAATTCAGCAGCAATTGTTATTTATGAGGCATTGCGCCAACAAAGTTTCCCTAATCTCGAAACAACTCATTTATATGCAGATGATAAATTAAAGGATTAGGACCAATCTAATTACCAGGAGCGTCCGTAAAGTACTTGCGGACGTTTTTAATTAGTGAAATAAAATATAAATAAAGGAATGATTAATGGCAGGAACAAAGCAAAAAACGGCACGCCGCTCGACAACTGCACGGCCAACAAAAAGGAAAACAACTAGAAGACCCCAAAATAGTAAAAAGAATAAAGATTATACAGGCAATATTGCGGCATTAGTCTTGGTATTTGCTTTATTGTTAGCTATTTTTAAAGCTGGTTTTGTAGGGGTTTTTTTGGCAAATGGCTTACGTTACTTTTTTGGTGATTTATATCAAATCGCTGCAAGTTTTATCGTAGTAATTACGTTATATGGAGCTGTCTATAGTAAATTGCCAAGGTTAAAAAAGCGGGTATATTTGGGATTAGGATTAACCTATATGGGGTGCCTTTTATGGACGACAATGAATTTATTTAATCATTTAGGAAACCATACTAATATAATAACGACGTTTAAGAATTTAAGCCGCTCTGATTTTATCAACCAAGCAACAACAACCCAATTAGGTGGCGGTATTATTGGAAGTGGTATATATGCTGCGTCATATGCCTTATTCGCTAATTGGGGGACCGTTATCATTGCGGTAATCACAATTATATGTGGAATTATTATTTTATTTAATTTACCATTTCAAAATGTGATGGGCATTATTTTTAATAGTTTAGGAATTTTTGGACATAAAACGGCCCAATCTGCTCAAAAGGTAACTGAAGTTATGCAAGAGAAGTCTGAAAAAATGCGAAGTGAATTAGCACAAGCACGTGAAGCAGAACGTCAAGCTCGTATGAATAATGTCTTAAACAGCGATCCCTTTAAGCAAGATGTTCAACCTACAGTTGACCAGGCAAAAGAAATTCCAGAAGTTGAAATTGATGAATTACAAAAAATAACTGATTTACAACCACAAACGAAAGCAATGACTAGCCAAGCATCAGAACAAGCTAGTAGTGTGCCAGTGACACCTAAAATTATGTGGTCTGGTAAAGAAACAGTTACAGCAAATACTGAAAAAAACAAAACGACAAGCGCAGAGAAGCGGATAACCCCAGTAGTAAAAGTGTCGCAAGATGACACTAAAATAGTGCCTGAAGTTAGCGTGAGTGATAATATTCCAACCATGACTGACACAGTTAAATTTGATGATCAAAATTATCAAATACCAACTACTGATTTACTTAATCAGGTTGATAAAACAGATCAATCAAAAGACTATGAAATGATTAAAGAAAAATCGGTAATTTTACAACAGACCTTGAAATCATTTAATATCGATGTGACTGTTGAATCAGTTGCGCTTGGACCGACCGTTACACAATATGAAATTAAACCGGCAATTGGGACACGCCTATCTAAAATTACAGGGTTAGCTCCCGATTTAGCATTAGCATTAGCAGCAACAAGTGTGCGTATTGAAGCGCCAATTCCAGGGAAATCTCTTGTAGGAATTGAGGTACCAAATCAACAACAGGCCGTCGTTGGCTTTCGTGATATTATGGAAAACATGCCACAAGAAGCTACAAATAATTTAGCAGTACCAATTGGTCGTGGTATTACGGGCCAAGTGGTGGTAGCTGACATTGGTAAAATGCCACATCTATTAATTGCCGGTCAAACGGGTTCGGGTAAATCTGTGTCAATCAATGGTATTATCGCCGGGTTATTAATGAAAAATAAACCTAGTGAATTAAAAATGGTGATGGTTGATCCCAAACAAGTTGAACTATCAGTATATAACGATATTCCGCATTTATTAACACCGGTGGTATCTGAACCTAAAAAAGCAGCGCGGGCTTTACAAAAAGTTGCTAAAATCATGGATGATCGGTATAAACTATTAGCAACAGTTGGCGTTCGAAAAATTGCAGAATATAATAAAATGATTGATGGCTACAATCAGCAGAATGGTACTAATTACGTTAAAATGCCATTTATTGTGGTAATTGTTGACGAAATGGCTGATTTAATGATTCAAGTTAAAAATGAAGTAGAACAGCCAATTATTAGAATTGCGCAACTAGGACGAGCAGCTGGTATTCATATGATTTTAGCAACGCAACGACCAACAGTTGACGTTATTACTGGCTTAATTAAAGCGAATGTCCCTTCACGAATTGCTTTTGCGGTTGCTTCAGGGATGGATTCAAGAACTATTTTGGATAAAAATGGTGCTGAACAGCTTCTGGGGCATGGTGATATGCTGTTTGAGCCAAGTGGTAAACCATCAGAACGGGTACAAGGAGCGTTTATTTCCGATCAAGATGTCACTAGTTTAGTTGATTTTATTAAAAAACAAGCTACCGCAGAATATGATGCGCAACTGACAGAAGAAATTGAAACTGAAGTTGATGAAAATGTAGAAGAGGTAAATAATCAAAGTCATGATGCACAGTGGGATGAGGTGATTCAATTTATCATTAGAGAACAAAAAGCATCCACCTCATTATTACAAAGACGATTTGGATTTGGTTATAATCGAGCTGCACGAATTATTGATCAGTTAGAAGAACAAGGATTTATTGGACCAAACAATGGTTCTAAGCCACGTGAAGTCTATGTGACTGATAATAGTTCAGGGGTAGAACATTAGTTATATACTAAACAAAGTTGTTAACTTAAAAAATATTCAATAAAGCTAGTTCTTGCTGTTACAGGTAAGGCTAGCATTTTTTTAGCAATAAAAAATACCAATCATCATGTTAAAAATAACGATTGGTATTAAGGAGGGATCCAACAGTGGTTATTCAGTTTGTGTGGTTGCTTTAAATTGTTGATAAATTTTGGCTACAGTTGATCGCTGAAGATAGCGTAAATTAATGCGGGTAAAATTAGCTTGGTTACGCACATCAAGCCAAAGATTACCATATAAACTATTTAATAGGAAAATCGACTCAGATTGACCTAATTCTTGAATATGGCGATAGGGAATTAAATAAATATGCTTAGTGAGCAGTTTGGTTGTGCGAATATGCAATTGCTGCGGCTTAATTGCAACAGCAAGATCTTTATTTGAAAGATAAGCATGAATTAAAATAAAAATAACATCAAGTAAGATAATGAAAATAGTTAGTTTATGCAAACCAAACTGCCATAACAATAATAAACTTGGTAACCATACTAAAAACCATAAAGATAACGTTAAGTAGCGCCAATAAACTTGATTTTTTTGGTGCTTTAGTGCTTGATAATCAAATTCTGGCAAAACATCAGCAAAAAATTTTGCTAGTTTATACTCACTAATTATTGGCATTAGGACTAAATTATCAGCGTTATTAACATCATCATTAGTATTAGTTGCTAAGAGAATATTGATGGTGTATAAATGAAAAAAACGGCGTAATAGAGATTGTTCGAGGTTAATGGCTTGAACATTTTTCAAATTAAAATGGGTAATATTACGATTAAATAACCCTTGTTCAATTGTAATTACGTGCTTTTGTCGCTTGATTGTAAAGTGATAATAACGGCTAAAGGTTTTGAAAAGAAATAAACCACTAGCAAAGAAAAGAATGAATAAAAGCGTAGCAATTATCCCTAAAAGAGATAGTTTCGCTGAGGGCGTTTTAAACAGTTGGTTTGGTAAAAAGGAACTAATATGATTATAAAAGGAGCCAACTACTCCTAATAATGGGAAAATCCCTAATGAGGTCAAGCCATAAATTAATAATTCATTATTTGAAATTTGATAATGAAATCTAAAAGGAGTTGAATCATGATGAATGGTATTAGGATATAAAACAATGGGTTTTAGGACTTGATTGGACAACTCTTGGTGTCGAGCAGCATCAATTTGCAAGGCATATTTTTGTTTAATAAGAGGTAAGATAACGTTATTGGCATGTTGGGTATTATTTTCAATTGATAGCGTTACGAGTTGGAATGGTTTCAAATACCAAGCCTGTGATTTTTGGATTGCTTGAATATTTTTAAAGGGAATCTTAGTAATTTTTTTAGAAATAATACCACTATAAAAAACTAATTGTTCATCTTCAATTATGAAATATTCAAAATAGTACTGTAAGCAATAAAAGCTAAAAATTAATATGCAAATACTAGCGATGATAACTAGGTTAGATAGCCAGTTTATTTTAAATAAAAAACTAGGTAAAACAATTAAAAAAAGGGCCGTTGAAAAGATGGTTGATATTGTTTGTTTAAAAATGTTAAGTGGATGTTGACGAATATACATTTTCTTCCCTAGCCTTTCTAGCAGTTGTAATAATTTGTTGACTCAATGCATTAGCTTCTACTTCGGTAATGCCATCAATGGTAAAATCAGTGGCGGCTGTCACGATTGCGACTGCTTGTAATTTAAAAATACGTAAAATAGGTCCTTGATTTAAATTAACATTTTGCACACGATTAATTGGAATTGTCGTATGTTTACGAAAAAAGAAACCAGATTGTAAATATACATAGTTAGCAGTAATCTGATAGCGCCAAAATTTGTAATGATAGGGAATTAAAAGAATGGTTAGGCTCTCATAAAGGAAACCTAGCCCAAAAACAAGCCAAGTAAGCCATAAATAAGTAGGGATAAATTTACTAACGAGAAGGGAACTAATAAGCATTAATAGTAAGGTAATCAGGATATTAAAACATCGATCTAATAGCCAAGCTTTTTTTATACTAATGGGAAGTTGTTGTGCATTGTTCATTGATGGGCATCCTCCTTAAGTTAAAATTATAATACCATATAATAATTTTTAAAAAAACCAGTGGCGAAAGATAATCAAGAATTATTAGTTCTTTTATTGTTAGTTTTATGAGGAGCATGGTAGAATAAAATAAACATTCATGTAAAGATGAGGTATAGAAAATATGGAAATTCAAGTTGATCAAGAAAAATTTGAAACAGTTGGCGAACCAGTAAGTGTTGGGATGGAGTTACCCCACTTTAAAGTTTTTGATCAAAATAATAATAAAGTTAAAACAGCTGATTTATTAGGTAAAGTAACCTTAATTAGTGTTGTTCCAAATATCAATACGGATATTTGTTCATTGCAAACTAAGCACTTTAATGAAATTGTTGATAAATATACAGATATTAATTTTGTTACGATATCAACTAATACAGTGGTAGAACAAAGTGATTGGTGTGCCGCTGAGGGTGTTGAAAATATGCAAATGCTATCTGATGAAGAAGAATCATTTGGCTACGCAATGAATTTATATGTGCCAGGGACTGCTTTTGATGCACGTTCAATTTATATTGTTGATGCACAAGGTGTGGTGGTTTATCAACAAATTGTTACAATTACTGGTACTGAACCCGACTATGCTGATGCGCAAGCTAAATTAGACGAAATTTTAGCAAAATAAGACTAGGCAAATAGTGCTTAAGGTTGTAATATAGAAAAAGTTCATGTGAGAGGATTAGATATATTTTTTTTAAGCGAGAAGATGGTTGGTGCAAATCTTTAAAAAAATATATGCGAAGGTAGCTCACATTATTTCCTTTCCTGAAAGCAGTAAGGATTGGCGGGATAACTTAACGTTATTTAAGTTATGAGTGAGTTAGTAAGACTAACTAATTCAGGTGGTACCACGACTATTGTTTAGCCGTCCTGATTGAAGAATCAATCAAGACGGCTTTTTTTATTTTACTAAGAAAGCGAGTATACGGATGACGAAAGAAATAAATATGTCCACAAAATATGATCCAACAGCGGTTGAAGCTGGTCGATATGAAACATGGAAAGAACAAGGGGTTTTTAAACCCTCTGGTAATGAAGAAGCACATCCTTATTCAGTTGTGCTCCCGCCACCAAATGTAACTGGTAAATTGCACCTAGGTCATGCTTGGGATACAACTTTACAAGATATTTTAATTCGTCAAAAACGAATGCAAGGTTTTGATACTCTATGGGTTCCTGGAATGGATCATGCTGGGATTGCTACGCAAGCTAAAGTTGAAGCTCGTTTGAGAGAAAATAATGTAACGCGTTATGATTTAGGCCGTGAAAAATTTATTGAGCAGGTTTGGGATTGGAAAGACGAATATGCATCGATAATCAAGCAACAATGGGGCAAATTAGGTTTATCACTTGATTATTCACGAGAACGTTTTACTTTAGACGAAGGTCTTTCAAAAGCAGTGCGTAAAGTGTTTGTTGATTTATATAAAAAAGGTTTAATTTATCGTGGCGAATATATCATTAACTGGGATCCACAAGCCCGAACAGCGCTTTCTGATATCGAAGTTATTCACCAAGATGACGAAGGGGCGTTCTACCATGTTAGCTATCCATTTGTTGATGAAGGGGTAACCTACGATGGTAAAAATTATATTGAAATTGCAACAACCCGCCCAGAAACAATGATGGGGGATGTTGCAGTTGCGGTACATCCATCTGATGAACGCTATAAAGCTTTAATCGGTAAGCAAGTCCGCGTACCGCTAATTAATCGTGATATCCCAATTATTGCCGACGAATATGTTGATCCAGAATTTGGAACAGGGATGGTAAAAATTACACCCGCGCACGATCCTAATGATTTCTTAGTAGGAAATCGACATAACTTGGAACGCATCAACACTATGAATGATGATGCAACCATGAATGAAAAAGCTGGTAAGTATGTTGGCATGGATCGCTTTGAAGCGCGTAAAGCAATTGTTGCTGATTTAAAAGAACTTGGCGTGATGTTAAATGTGGAACCAATTGTTCATTCAGTGGGCCATTCGGAAAGAACTGGCGTACAAGTTGAATCACGGTTATCAACTCAATGGTTTGTTAAAATGCAACCTCTTGCTGCAGAAGCTTTAGCTATGCAAAAAGGTGATGATCGTGTTGATTTTTGGCCACCACGTTTTGAAAACACTTTTTCAAGTTGGATGGAAGATATTCATGATTGGGTGATTTCACGCCAACTATGGTGGGGACATCAAATTCCTGCATGGTATCATAAAGAAACTGGTGAAATTTATGTGGGTGAAACAGCACCGAGTGATTTAGAAAACTGGGAACAAGATAATGATGTCTTAGATACATGGTTCTCAAGTGCACTATGGCCTTTCTCAACCATGGGATGGCCGGATACTGATAGTGCCGATTTTAACCGTTATTTCCCAACATCTACCTTAGTAACTGGTTATGATATTATTTTCTTCTGGGTTGCAAGAATGATGTTCCAATCAAAAGAATTTACAGGCCGACAACCATTTAAGAATGTTTTAATTCATGGCTTAATTCGGGATGAACAAGGTCGTAAAATGTCAAAATCATTGGGTAATGGAATTGATCCAATGGATGTTATTGAAAAATATGGAGCTGATGCTTTAAGATGGTTCTTATCAACAGGATCTACTCCAGGGCAAGATGTGCGTTTTTCATATACTAAAATGGATGCTGCTTGGAACTTTATCAATAAAATTTGGAATGCTTCCCGTTATGTAATTATGAACTTAGATGACACAACTGAAGCCAAGTTACCAAGTCAAGCTGAGCTGTCATTAGCTGATAAGTGGATTGTGTCAAGATTGAACAAAACAATTAAACATGTAACTGAGATGCTTGATAAATTTGAATTTAGTGAAGCTAATCGAGCTCTGTATAATTTCATTTGGAACGATTTTGCAGATTGGTATATTGAAATGACTAAAGAAACACTTAATGGCGATAATAGCCAAGCTAAAGTAAATGTTCAAAATACCTTAGCTTATGTTTTAGATCAAACATTGCGACTACTTCACCCAATTATGCCATTTGTAACAGAAAAAATTTGGTTAAGCATGCCACACGAAGGTTCGTCATTAGTGATTGCTGACTACCCAGAGTATGATGCTAATCTTGATAATCCAATTGCTGAAAGTCAATTCCAAAGCTTAGTTGATTTAATAACAGCTGTGCGGAATATTCGTAGTGAGGCCAATGCACCAATGTCAACGCCAATTGATTTACTAATTAAAACTAGTGATGTAACGTTGGCAAATATTTTTGCTGAAAATGGTGATTACATTAGTCGTTTTGCACATCCTAAAGAATTACAAATTAGTGCAGATGTGGTAGCACCTAAGTTAGCGATGACGCAAGTAATTACGAATGCCGAAATTTATGTTCCATTAGCTGAGTTAATCAATATTGAAGATGAAATAAAACGCTTAGCAGATGAAGTTAAACGGTTAGCCGGCGAGGTTAAACGTGGTCAAGGTAAGTTAAATAATGAACGCTTTGTAAGTAATGCTCCAGAAGCAGTGGTGGTTAGTGAACGTGAAAAATTAGCTGATTGGGAACAAAAATTAGCTGCAACTGAAGCGCGTTTAAATGAATTAAAGAATGCTTAAGAAAATGCTAGCTGACAAAATATGACACTAATTATTGGATTTAATGGAGGGTATTAATGGAAAGATGCGCTTGGGCGACCAATAGTAATCAATTAATGCAGGAATATCATGACCATGAGTGGGGTGTTTGGCCAGATAATGATCAACAATTATTTGAAATGTTGTCGTTGGAAACCTATCAAGCCGGTTTGAATTGGCAAATTATTTTAAATAAGCGAGTGGCCTTTCGACAACAATTCAAGAACTACGAGCTTAAATGGGTTGCCCAGCAAGATTCTAAATTTATTGAACAGGCATTGACTAATGAGCAAATTGTTCGGCATCGTGGTAAAATTAATGCAACTATTAATAATGCAAAGTGCATTTTAGCAGTTCAAAAGCAGTATGGCTCATTTGCTGAATTCCTTAAAATAAATGTTAGTGCCAATTCTCAATTAGATCTGACGCAAGTTAGCTTAACACTGGCGAAGAATTTAAAAAAAAGAGGTTTTAAATTTATGGGCCCAGTCACAACTGAAGCATTTATTTTAGCAGTTGGACTAATTAACGGCCATGAAAAACAATGTTTTAAACATCCTAACTAAATTTAATGATAGCAAGTTATCTTAAATTATGATAAAGTAATAAATGAATTGTCATTTAAAGATGAGTAGAACGGAGGCCACACGAGTGTATAATTTTTTAATAGCAGTGTTGTTAGTAATTAGTGTTTTGATTATTATTGCTGTTATGATGCAACCATCAAAGCAACAAGATGCGATGAATGCACTTACGGGTGGTGCTGGTGATTTATTTGCAGAGAAAAAAGCGCGCGGATTTGAAGCGGTGATGCAACGTGCAACAGCTATATTAGGAGTTTTATTCTTTATAGTCGCGTTAATCTTAGCATACTTAACAGCCCACAAATAATTGTAATCAAGCTCCCAGTGTTCAAATGCTGGGAGTTTTTCTATATAATAAGAAGGGATAGTTTTTATGACGACCTTGATGCTTTTTATCAGCATTGTTCCAATTATCGAACCATGTTGATAAAAGGTATTAAGTTACATAAAAACTATGCATAAATTAATTAGAATTACATTTATAAAGTAGCCAATAGTAAAGGAGTTTGACGATGTATCAAAAACCAAAACCATTTTTTTTCAAAAATGAAAATGCTACGCAAGCAATTGTTCTGTTACATGGATATGCAGGATCAACGATCGACATGCGGCTATTAGGGCGTTTTTTGCAACGGCAAGGTTATGCAGTATATTGTAATAATTTTCGCGGTCATGGAACTGGTGAACCAAAAGACATACTAGTCTTTGGTGGGATTGATTATTGGTTACAAGACGCACGAGATGCTGTTAGCTATGTACGGGATCATGGTTATAAAGATGTGGCAATGTTTGGCCTTTCACTAGGCGGTATTATTGCAACTAAAACAATGGAAGAATGTCAAGATATTAAATGTGGTGGTGCAATTAGTGCCCCATTTATCTTTAAAGTTAGCGACTATTTTCATGAACAGTTTATTGGGTATGCCAATTATACGTACCATGCGCAAGCAAGAAGTGCAGTTGAAATTGAAAAAAACGATGCGTATTTAAGAGCTAATGTCGATCAACAAGTTAAACAAATTTCAACTTTGGTTCGCAAGACCAATGAGGGGGCGAGCGCTTTAAAACAGCCATTTTTTCTGGCACAAGGAACTGCCGATGAAATGTTGCAACAAGCAAGTGCGCAGAGTTTTCAAGAGCGATTATCAAATGTTGCGGTAACTTATCATACGTATCCAAACGCTGGGCATGTCTTGACTGTAAATGAGGCACATCATGCTTTAGAAAATGATATTCTAGCATTTTTAAATGATAATTTTAAAAAATAAATTAAATGAGGATTTTTATGAACGAACAAAATATACAAACGCAACTAGCTAGTTTTTTAAAAGCTAATCACACACAAAGCTTTTCAGCACAAATTTTAACAGATGGGTTACGCTTAGATGATGCCCATGCATTTACTAAAGTAGTTCAAGCGCTTGCTCAATTGGAACGTGAAGGGCAGGTAGTTGTTGATGAAACAGGGGCCTTTAGTTATGCACCTGAAAATGTTAAAATCGGTGTTTTTCATGGTAATGATAAAGGCTTTGGTTTTGTAAATTATGCTGAAGATGCTTTAGATGTCTTTGTTAGCCCAAATAACACGTTACATGCGTTAAACGGCGATCAAGTCCAAGTTGAAATAACTCGTAAGTCTAACGATCCAAGCCGTGGGCCAGAAGGCAAAGTAACTGAAATTATTACACATCATTACGAAAAAGTTGTTGGTCAATTTAGTTTAGGGGCGGTTAAGTCGGGCTTCATCGGTTCAATTAAGCTTACTGATAAGAAACTTTTAAACTATGAATTTTTAGTAACTGATAGCGGGCTTACACCACAAGATGGTGAAGTGGTTACCGCAGATATTGTAAGTTACCCAACTGATGAAATGCCAAAAGCATTAGTTGGTCTAGTAACTGAAGTGATTGGTTTTAAAGACGAACCGGGGATTGATATTCTACAAATTGTTTATAATCATGATGTACCACATGAATTTCCAAAAGAAGTTTTAGAACAAGCTCAAATGATTCCAGATCATGTTACGCAAGCAGATCGAGTGGGGCGTGAAGATATTACCGATCAACCTTTGGTTACCATTGATAGTATTGAATCAAAAGATTTAGATGATGCCGTAGTGGTTTGGAAAATGGATAACGGTAACTATCACTTAGGTGTGCACATTGCTGATGTATCACATTATGCGGTTGAGGGAACACCACTTGATATAGAAGCATATAATCGTGGAACTTCAGTTTATTTAACTGATCGAGTTATCCCAATGCTTCCTAGAAACATTTCTAATGGGATTGCTTCATTGAATCCAGGCGTTGAACGATTAGCAATGTCAGCTGAAATGGAGATTGATATGCAAGGGAACGTGGTTAATCACCGTTTGCATACTTCAGTCATGAAATCGCATGCTCGCATGACTTATGTGGCAGTTAATGAAATTTTAGAAGACCATAATGCAGCTACTCGGGCTGAATATCAAACGTTAGTTCCAATGTTTGAAACAATGGAAGAGTTACACAACATTCTATTAGCTAAACGTAAACGCCGAGGGGCAATTGAGTTTGATGCACCTGAAGCTAAAATTATTGTTGATCCTAATGGAAAACCAACTGATATTGTTTTAAGAAATCGTGGTTTATCAGAACGCATGATCGAATCATTTATGTTGGCTGCCAATGAGACTGTTGCTGAACATTTTGATCGCTTACACGTACCATTTTTATACCGGATTCACGAATTGCCAGATGAACAAAGAGCACAGAGTTTCTTTGAATTTGTCCAAGCGCTAGGCCATCCGGTTAAAGGGGATGCTAAAAAATTGGCACCTAAACTATTCCAAAATGTCTTAAAAGATTTAGCAGGCAAACCAGAAGAACAAATGGTTTCAACGATGATGCTCCGTTCAATGAAGCAAGCAAAGTATTCTAATGAACCGGTTGGACACTTTGGTTTGGGAGCAGAATATTATTCGCACTTTACATCACCGATTAGACGATATCCTGATTTAACAGTGCACCGTTTAATCAAATGGTATGCTGAAAATGGCCTTGATGAAAAAGCGACTGCTAAGTATCGTGACAAACTAGCCACAATTGGTGAAGAAACTTCACAAAAAGAACGTCGCGCAATTGATACAGAACGTGACACTGATGCAATGAAAAAAGCAGAGTTTATGGAAGAACACGTTGGAGAAACCTTTGATGCTGTTGTAAATTCAGTCTTAAAATTTGGAATGTTTGTTTCATTAGATAATACAGTTGAAGGTTTAATTCATATTTCAAATATGACTGATGACTACTATCAATTTATTGACTCACATATGGCACTAGTTGGCCGCCGAAGTCATCGAATTTTTCAAATTGGACAAAAAATTAAGGTTCGCTTAGTTCGGGTTGATAAGGCACAAAGTGCACTTGATTTTGTTCTAGTTGATCCTAAAGCCGCACCAACGACCACATTACGTGCTCCGCAAGTGGATAATGGTTCATTTGGTAATAAAGATGGTGGCAGCGACCGGAATAATAATCATCGGCGAACAGATGGCAAATTTGGTTCTAATAATGGTAAAGGTAAAAGTAATTTTACTAAAAATCAAGCCAAAAATGGTGCTAAATTTGGTAAAAAACCACACCATCATCAAGGAAAACGTTAATTTAAAAGAAGTGGAGTGAGTATTAATATATGAAAAAACCACTGAATGACACATTAGCCAATAACCGAAAAGCGGGTTATGAATATGAAATTCTGACGACTTATGAAGCTGGTTTAGCACTAACTGGGACTGAAATTAAATCAGTTAGAGCAGGGCAAATTCAAATTGCTGATGGTTATATTCAGGTTAGACCCAACCGAGCGATGCTCTTAAATGTGCATATTGCCCCATTTGCGCAAGGTAATCAGTTTAATGTTGATCCACTAAGAACGCGCCAGTTATTGTTGCACAAGCAAGAAATAAAGCAACTTTTAAAGGCAGTTAGCGATAATGGGATGACAGTTGTACCGCTGAAGGTATATATAAAACATGGTTATGCAAAGGTTTTAATTGGTGTAGCACGCGGGAAACGGCAATATGATAAACGCAATGATTTGAAAAAGAAAGATCAAAATCGTGAAATTCAACGAGCGTTAAAAAGAATTTAAAATGAAAAAAGTATTTTAATGTAACATTATCGTTATATGTAAAATACTTTTTTTGTTAATTTATAGTTTCTATTAGTGATTTTAGAACTAATTAGTACGCTAAACGCGTCAAATAAAACTTTTTTGAAAAAAGTATTTCATTTATATTACTTTTAGGTTACAATATAGACAAGGAGTTGGATAACAACTGGTTATTAAATTTAGAGGTATAAGAAGATGAAAACATTTAAAAATATTAAAATCGTAGTTTTAACATTATTCGCAATTTTTGGTTTAACAGTTGTGTCAACAACTCCAGTTCAAGCTGCAACCAAAACAAATTCACAAGTGATTAGCAAAACGCTACGTGGTAACTGGCATTTTTATGACCAAAAAGGAAATGTACATACCATGAAGATTACCAAGACAACTTTAAAAATTGATCAAAAAAAGACTTACAAACTAGGAAAAGGTAACTTTGCTTATTATCCTGCAAAATATAATGACTTTAATATTTACCAATTAGGAGTTAATTATTCTGATAATGGCTATTCATTTAGAAAAACAACTGTTGTGCGGCATGGTCGTAAGGGAACAGGTTTAATGATGATTAGTTCAAAGTATAACGGAACAAGATTAATGACTAAGGGAACACCAATTAAATTGAGTTTTAGCAATGATGCCTTTTTTAAATAAAATAGTATCTATTGTAAGCTAGTAAGTTATTCTTGCTCAGTAGCCTTCCTAGCTAAAAAATTAAGGTTACTGTGGTAGCACTTGAGAGTGACCATAGGATATTAAATAAGTAAAAAAGATTGAATTTATCAAAATTCGATCTTTTTTTGGTTAGCGTTGCTCGTAGTAATAGGCTAGTTCCTCAAAATCAAGATGCTCTAAAAAAACAATGAAGCGCTCATTATGGACAATAAGTAAAAAATTTTTAACTGTTTTAAAGTAAAGGTATATACGGATAGTGAATTCACCGATATAATAAAGAAGTACATCAAATTATTGATATTAAAAAAGTTATCAATCGATATAATACAAAAAATGTTTTATTTTTTTAAAAGATTAGCAGTTAAGCTGTTAAGCATTTTTTACTATGGTATAATATCTTGAGTTATGAACGCAGGAACGAAAGGAAGTAGCAACGTGTTATCATTTGGACAACGAAACATTGGAATTGACTTGGGTACGGCAAATACCCTTGTTTATATTGATGGAAAAGGAATCGTGTTGCGTGAACCTTCAGTGGTAGCACGTAATACACAAACAAACGAGGTTGTAGCAGTCGGTGAAGATGCACGCGACATGATTGGCCGTACGCCCGGTAGTATTAAGGCTATTCGCCCAATGCGTGATGGCGTAATTGCTGATTATGATACAACAGTTGCCATGTTAAAGTATTACTTAGAAAAAGCCACCGGTGGTCGCGGACAAAAACCGTACGTGACAATTGGGGTACCATCAGGTGTTACTGCAGTAGAAAAACGTGCTGTCATTGATGCAGCACGCATTGCCGGCGCACGTGATGCATACGTGATTGAAGAACCATTTGCTGCTGCAGTCGGTGCGGGATTACCAGTGATGGAACCAACCGGCTCAATGGTTGTTGATATGGGTGGTGGTACTACAGATGTAGCAACAATTTCATTGGGTGGAATTGTGTCTAGTCGCTCAATTCGTAAAGCGGGAAATGCATTAGATGATGCGATTTCAACTTATATTCGCAAGAAATACAATATTACGATTGGTGAACGCACAGCAGAGCGTTTAAAAATTGAAATTGGCTCAGCAGATGTAGACGCATCTTTAGAAATGAAGGGCGCCCAAGCACGAGGTCGTGATTTGGTATCAGGCCTACCAAAGACGATTGATGTTAGTGCTGAAGACATTGCTTTAGCGATTAAAGATGTTATCGCAGAAATAATTGTGGCCATTAAAGAAACACTTGAAGAAACATCACCTGAAATTGCCGCTGATGTGATTGATCATGGAATTGTTCTGACTGGTGGCGGAGCGATGTTAAAACATTTGGATGATATCATTTCAGAAGCAACAAAAGTACCAGTGTTTATTGCACCTGAGCCACTCGATGCAGTTGCTATTGGAACTGGTGAAGCGTTGAAATCAATTGATGCATTGCGTAAAACCAAATAGTTAGGTAAAAGTGGCGTACGGTCTTTTCTGTGCGCCATTTATTATGTAAAAACTTATTAAGTTTGTTTTAAGAAGGGAAGGGGCCCAGTTGGATGAAATTTTTTTCTAGTCGGCGCTTAGTTTATTTTATTATTGCCATGATAGTTACGATTGCGTTGTTAACTGGATCTGTTTTAGTGCGTAATCGGCGTGCGACACCACCAGCAATTCAGCAATTTGGTAATGACGTGGCTGGAATATTTGCCCGTGTTGTTGATTGGCCTGTGAGTCAAGCGCATCAAGGATATGACTCCATTTCACAATTATTATCAACCTATCAAGAAAATACACAATTAAGAAGTAAGGTTGATAAGCTTGCGCAAGCACAAGTTCGTGCACAGGTTTTAGAAAATGAGAATAAAGTATTAAAAAAACAATTAAAATTAAATAGCACATTAACCAATTATTCACTAGTTAATGCAACGGTAATTAGCCGTACACCATCATCTTGGTTAAGTCAACTAGTTATTAACGTTGGTCAAAATGCAGGTATCAAAAAGAACATGTCAGTTGTAGCGGGTAAAGGCTTAATTGGTCGTATTAGTGAGGTTAACAAGACAACTGCTAAGGTTGAATTATTATCAGATGATAGTGAGACGGCAAACCGATTTGCCATTCAAATTACCAATAGTGCTGGGAAATCAGTTTATGGAATTATAACTGATTTTAATCGCAATACAAATCGGATTATTATGGGTGAAGTTACATCTAAGATAAAACTTAAAAAAGGCGATAAGGTATTTACCAGTGGTTTAGGGGGAATTACTCCTAAGGGTTTATATGTTGGTAAGGTTGAACGAGTAACTAACTCTTCAAATGGACTATCAAAGTCAGTAGTAATTGTACCAGCCACTGATTTTGGTAATATTCCAGTTGTATCAGTTGCAATACAAAAGTAGAGGTGCTAAATGTTTGGCTTTTTCGGTGGTTATCATACAAAATTAAAATGGATTTTTCCGATAATGTTATTTTTGCTATTATTTTTAGATGGAGCAATCTATGCTAATATGGCAGGAATTTTAACTAAAAACAGTAGTCATACGCTACCGATGTTTGTTGCTTTATGGTTAATTTATGCAATAACTTATGAATTAGATGAGTATTTACCGATATATCTATGGACCCTAGTAGCTGGTATAATTTACGATGTTTTTTACTTTGGTGTCATTGGCGGTTATACAGTTGGCTTCTTAATTTTAGTTTGGGTTTGCCAAAAATTACGGATTTATTTATCAGAGTCATTATTATCGGTACTAATGATTACAATTTTAGGCTTAACTAGCTTACAATTATTTACTTACTTAGCAGCAAATATTGCTGGTTTGTCAATAATGACAGTACCGATGTTTGTGTTACATACATTTACCCCTACCTTAGCATTAAATGTAGTTATGGCGGTCATTATGTATGTGCCTTGTCGTTATTGTTTACTTTTTTTAAAAAATAATTAGCTAATTAAAAATTAAATTAGTAAAAATTTAAATAAACATTTGACAATTTAATGATTGATGTATATCCTTGTTCTTAAGATAAAAACGTGGAGCAGAAGAGTAAGCTAATATCGCAGTAAAGAGAGTCTTGGGTTGGTGGAACAAGATTAGTGATAATGGCTGAACCACATCTGTGAGTTGTCAAACTGAAGACTTCTTAGTTGTGTAGGTTAGAACGGGTAGCTTCGTTAAAAGCTAAAGTTATCGCTGAATAGCCGTAACTTATTGAGGATAATTGTGTGAATGATTATCAAATTTGAGGTGGAACCGTGCAAAGCACCCTCTTAGCAAATTGCTAAGAGGGTGCTTTTTATTTTAAAAAAAGAGAGGTATGAGTTATGGAATATTTTGAAGTATTATTACCATCATTATTGGCAGGCGTGTGGGTGACGTTAAAAATATTTTGTTTAACAATTATTGGCGCAATTCCTATTGGTATTATTGTTGGGTTAGGTCTTAAATCTGAATTTGCACCAGTAAGATGGCTTTTAAATGGTTATGTTTGGTTAATGCGCGGCACGCCGTTACTTTTGCAATTAATTTTTGTTTTTTATGGTTTACCTATTATTCATATAACATTTGAACGGTATGATGCAGCGCTGTTTGCATTTATCTTAAACTATGCGGCTTATTTTGCAGAAATATTTAGGGGTGGATTTCAAGCTATTCCTACTGGACAACTTGAAGCGGCAAAGGTCTTACATTTAAATTCTTGGCAAACACAAACACGAATTGTATTGCCACAGGTTTTTAAAAACGTTTTACCTCCAATGGGGAATGAAATTATCAATTTAATTAAGGACTCATCCTTGGTATATGTAATAGGAATTGGTGATTTATTAAGAGCTGGGAACATTGCGGCAGCACGTGATGTGACGTTAATTCCATATATTTTAGTAGGAATAATCTATTTATTGCTAACAGCAATAACCACTTTAATTCTACGACGATTAGAAACATATTTTAGCTATTATAAGTAAGTGAGGAAGAGCCTATGATTACTTTGAAAAATATAAAAAAATCATTTAACGGACGTATTATTTTAAATAATTTAAATTTAGAAATTAAAGATGGTGAAATTTTAGCGATTGTTGGTCCCTCAGGTGCAGGGAAAACAACTCTGCTCAGAGCGCTAGTTGGTTTAGATACAATTGATAGTGGTGAAATTTTAGTAGATAATCAGGCTTTTGATCCTAGTAATAATGCAAATGATAAAAATATGATTGGCGTCGTTTTTCAAGATTATAATCTGTTCCCTAATTTATCAGTTCGTGAAAATATTGGGTTAGCACCACGCTTAGTTTTAAAACAGGATAAACAGGTTGTTGCTCAACAAACCAATGAATTGCTAACTAAACTAAGATTAGCAGATAAGGCAAAATTATATCCGTTTGAATTATCAGGTGGCATGAAGCAACGGGTAGCAATAGCTAGAGCATTGGCGATGCAACCAAAAGTGTTAGCATATGATGAACCAACATCAGCTTTAGATCCTTCAATGCGTAATGAAGTAGCTAATTTATTATTAGCGCTCAAAAAAGATGGTGTAACACAAATAATTGTGACCCACGATGTTGAGCTAGCTAATAAAGTAGCTGATAATATCTTTACGGTGACACCGCTAAGCTAATACATTAGGCGTTGTTGCAATCGTTACCGGATTAGGTTTAATAATAATTATTGTTAAAGATTAGTTTTAACATAATTAAGAAAGGAAAATCGCTAATTGTTAGGAAAAATTAGTTACATAGGGTGACTAATTTTACATAATAATTTGGGATTACGCTCAGTGATGAAAAAAAAGGGAATAATGACAATCTTAATCGGCCTAGCAACAATCGTGTGGTTATACATTATTGTTGGAAATGGGCTATCAATCGGACATAATTTCAATAAGTCGGATAACTGGACGCGCTATACTCAGAGTAAAACGATCACAATCGGTTTGGATGATACCTTTGTACCAATGGGTTTTCGGAATAATAAAGGCCAAATTGTTGGTTATGATATTGATCTTACAAAAGCTGTGTTTAAAAAATATGGGATAAAACCGATATTTCAACCTATTGATTGGTCAATGAAAGAAACTGAGTTGCGAAATGGAACAATCGACTTAATTTGGAATGGGTATTCAAAGACGGCACAACGTGCTAAAGTCGTTGCTTTTTCAAAAGCATATTTTGACAATAGCCAAGTTTTAGTGACCTTAAAGAAGGATAATATCAAAAAGTTTAGTGATATGAAAAATAAGGTTTTAGGAGTTCAAACAGCATCTTCTGGACAAACAGCTTTAGATGCCCAACCTAAAGTTTTAAAGCAGTATATTGCTAATCAACAACCAATTCTATATGATACATTTATGAATGCGGTAAATGATTTACAAAGTGGACGTATAAAAGGGGTACTAATTGACCGAGTGTATGCTAATTATTATTTAAGTCACCAAAAAAATGGCAATCAGTATCGCATTGTTGAGGGAACATTTGCACCAGATTATTTTGTTGTTGGGTTGCGAAAGTCAGATACAACTTTACAAAAGAAAATTAATAATGCTTTAGCAGAAATGCAAAAAAGTGGAGAGTTGCAAGCGATTACCAAAAAATGGTTTGGGACAAGTAAGAGTAAATAAAATTAACAATGACAAAATAAAGTACATGAAGCTCGTTAAATTAAAAGCACCAACGTAAGAATTTTTCTCCTTACGTTGGTGCTTTTTACGTTAGCAAAACTAGCAAAAGATACTAAAAGCTGATTGGTTACGCGCTTATCTTATATTATTAAACAATGCATAATGCCGATTCACTAATAGTGCTTATTTACGAAACATAAAAATAAACGATTTATGGCCATTTAGATTATCGATAGGTGGATTGTGTAGGGCATACGGGGCAGCTTGAAGGCGAACTTTAATGACATGATTAGTGGGATTTTGATATTTTAAAGCATAACAGCCCGCTTTAAAACGATGTTTGATGCGAATACCACTATCACCGTTCATTTCAGTAGGTAGTTTGTTAAAATTACTTTGCCTAAAAATAGTCTGATGCTGGTATTTCAAGCTAATAATGCCTTTCTGTTGAGCAATTGTTCTAACCACGAGCATGCGTGCACTTGTTGGTAGAAAAATATCTTGATGGAGCGTCTTTTTAGGGGCTAATTGATAAGCCGGATAATCAAAGTTACCCCCCCAATTAGAAAATTGACCATAAAAAGGGTGCGTAGTTTTATAATCAGCATTAACCATTAGTGGTTTAAAGTTTAACCAACCAAGAATAACTATACCTAAACTGGCTAACGCCATGAATTTTGGTAAATGTCTAAATTTATACTTTTTAGTAAGCAATGCTAATTTTTGAAAGCCAAGAGTAGCTAAAAAAAATAAGGGAATGATGATTGCTTCACCATAACGATTATTAGATTCCCATAAAAACGCATGGAATAATAATAATCCAATATAGACCAAACTAGCTAAGAGGGCGATCTTTGGGATAGCCTTAGTAAAAACAGATAGTAAACCAATTATTACCAAAATGAAGATGATACTCATACCTAATTTTGTAAAAATGGTGACGAAAACATTAATCTGATTAGGATTATTTAAAAACCAGTTTGGGGCTTTACTATACCCATCAATATAACTCTGATTTAGTTTTTCTTGATTTTGTAAATTTTGTAGCTTAGCAATAATTAAATTAAAATAACCAGTAAGGCCTAATTTAGTCAGTCGTTGCTTAATTATCTGGGTATCTTGTTGCTTCTTAGCTTGTAAAGTGCTCGGACGACTAGTTAGTTTGACATCTTGATTATCATAAGCGCCTTCACTTTTTTGATTAAGTCCCATCATAATCCAATGTTGCACTGGAAATTCATAACGACTATCCGCGTGAAAACCGACTGCTTTATTAATTACATTGTTGGTTGGGAAGGCTAACAACGTCATGCTGATAATACCAATTATTGCTAATAAAAGTGATTTTTTCAGTTGCTTAGCACTGCTTAAAATTGTTAACCAAATTATTAAAGCCGGTATCACAATAATAAAGTTAGGTTTGATTAATTCGCTAATAAAGGCTGCCAGTATTGTTATGATCGATACAATAAGTTTTTGCCAACGTTTAAGCGGGTACTTAAAAAGAAGCTGAAGCCCTAATAAAAGAACTCCAAAGCCTAAAATTAGCCAAGTATCAGTGTAAAAAACTAGAAGGTTATAGGTGTATAAAAATGGTGAAAAGGTAAACCAAAGTTGCATTAATAGGACTAATCTTAAATTATTGGTTGCTAAGTAGATATTTAATAAAGTAACTAACACAACTAGTTGCACTAAGAATAGTTGCCATAGTTTAACTTGTGTGAGTAATGAAAAAGGGAGCCAATGACTAAAAGATAATAGTTGGCTGAGTAATAAAGTAATATTAATATTATTGAGAGCACGTGAAAAATAGATAGGCCAAGTAAAATGATTACTAAAAGATGTTGCTAATTGCATGGCAGTACTAGTTACTCTAAATGGATCGCGTACTAATGAGACCGTAAAAAGATGACTAATAATAATTTGGGCAATTAACATACTAAGGTAACTGATAATTAATAAGCTTAGTAATGTTTTGGTAGAATATTTAGTTAAATGTCGATAAAATACCAACGCCAAGCTGATAATAACAAGCGCAAAGCCAAAAATGAGCCAACTATAAATGCCTAATAAGTGGGGATAATGGTTACTTTGAAAAAGATTAGCATTTAAACCGATAAATGCAATCAAGGTAGCAATTATAATAATTGCTTTTGAAAAAAATTTACTTAATATTTGCATAATTTCCTCTTAAAATAATAACTATGATAATAGGTACTTAATCATTACTGTAACAAATTAGCTAAAAATTTGTTAGCAACTTTAGCATAACTTAAAATAAATTATAAAATTCTAAGTATGATAAAATATTATTAATGATGTTAATAACTTTTAGACAGAAATGAGGAAATATTTTGCCGAAAACAAACAAAAGATATTGGTTGAGCCAAGTTGGTCTGATATTAGTTGGTTTAGAATTAATTGCCATAAGTATTAATTATTTTTATGGACCAGCAAAAGTAGCGGCTGGTGGAGCTACTGGTATTGCTATTTTATTAGAGGAATTATTAGCCTTTAAAAAACCATTAGTAGTCTTAACAATAAATATTGTCATGATTATTTTAGCGATTTTTTTCTTGAAAAAAAGTATAATTGCCAAAATAATTGTAGGTAGCTTTGTATTACCAGTCTGCTTAGCAATAACACCAACGAGGCAATTAGTAGATGATCGTTTTTTAGCGGTTGTGGTAGGTGGAATGATTTTTGCAATCGGGGTAGCAATTCTTTATCGCATTGATGCTTCAAGTGGCGGGACAACGGTACCGCCGATGATTTTAAAGAAATATTTTGGTTTAAACCAAGCGCAAACATTATTAATGATTGATGCATTAATTTGTATTGGTAATATTTTTGTGGCTGGTTGGGAAGCATTTATTTTAGCAATAATCTCTTTAATTATTACTTCAGTGGTGATGAATTATATTGCGACTGGCTTAGATCGTAAAAAGGCTGTTTATATTATGAGTAATGATAAACTTAAAGCGATTCGAGCGCGCCTTGACGCTCATCAAGAAAATCATGGTTTGACAATCCTAGATGTCAAAGGTGGTTATCGGAATGAGCAAAAGGAAATGATTATGGTGGTGACGGATACGCAAGGATATGGGCAATTGATTCGCCATGTGCATCAAGTAGATCGTGCAGCCTTTATTACAACTTATAATATTGCTGAGGTTCATGGCGGGCAATTTAATTGAGAATTAGAATTAATTAGGAGCTAAACTAGGCAAATTACAATAGATTAGTTATACTTAAATAAAACGAACAAATGTTCAGGAAAGGTAAGCGTAAGGTGATGCGATTTATTCATACTGCAGATATACATTTAGGACATCCTTTTTTGGGTTTACAAAATGTTCCTGAAAAATTAGCCACATTAATAGCCAATGCGACAACTACTAGTTTTAGTAAAATGATTGACCTTGCAATTGCTGAAAAAATTGATTTTATCTGTATTAGTGGTGATTTATTTGACTCACAAAATCAAAGTATTCACCTACTTGATTTTCTAATTACACAGTTTAATCGGTTAGCTGCGGAAAATATTATGGTTTATTTAAGCTATGGTAATCATGATTATCAACCACAACAAAACGCTGGTGTTAGTTGGCCAAGTAATGTTCGTGAATTTGATAATTCAGTTAAAACGTATTATCAAAGTTTACCAGATGGTAAAACTGTTGCAATAACCGGTTTTAGTTATGGACAACAACATGTAAAAACTGAGGTTATAAATCAATTTCCATTAAAGCAAACCCAACGGTGTGATTTTCAAATTGGCATGTATCATGGTGGCATTGACGGGGCCAACGGTAACTACGCACCATTTAAAGTTAGTGAATTACTCACTAAAGGCTATGACTATTGGGCTTTGGGACATATTCATCAACGTCAAATATTAAACGAAGTACCATTTGTTGGTTATGTTGGAAGTCTACAGGGCCAAAATAGTAAAGAAACCGGTGCGAAGGGTTTTTACTTAGTTGAAGAAGAAAATGGTAAACTAGTTCCTTATTTTGAAGAAACTACCTCGATTTTATGGCGGACTGCTTTAGTTAAGTTACCGCAAACTGTGACACAGCGAGAATTACTGAATAATTTATACACAAATTTAGTTACTAATAATCAGCACAGTTGGCAAATTATAAATATCGAATTAGACATGACTTTAACGGATACATTATTATTACGACTTAATGATGGAACGACCACACTACAATTGAATGAAATACTCCAGCAAAATAATCAATATCTGTGGATAAATAATATAAGTTATGTCCATGAGGAACAAGGTGCTAGGTTGCCGGAATTAGATGAACAATTTTGGCTAGCAACTGCTAAGAAGGTTTTTAATTTTGAAAATATTCATCAAGTAGCGTTAAAAAAAATACCAGAATTATTTATTGCGGAATATTTTGAACAAGAAGCGGTGCAAACAAAGTTAAAAAAACAAGCCTTAGAACTAATGCAGCAAGAATTAGCTGATGTTGGGAGTGACATGGATGAAGATAACACGGATTAAAATATATGGTTTTGGACGGTGGCTTAATCAAGAATTTAAGTTAAATGATGATTTACAAATTTTTGTAGGCTTAAATGAAGCCGGTAAATCAACGTTGGTGGCCTTTATTGTTGGGATGCTATTTGGCTTTTCAAATAAACGAGGGCATCATCAAAATACCTATGAACCGTTAAACGGTGGTGTGTATGGTGGCGAATTAAATTTAGTAATTAAGGGTGTGAATTACTTATTGACACGAAAAAATCGGACAAGTACGGTTACATCGCTTTATAACACTGATTTGGGAATCGAAATTAAAAATGCAAATGAGCACTTAGCACAGCTACTAGCACCGTTAACAAAAGAGAGCTTTCAACAAATTTATGGCTTTAGTCAACTTGATTTGAATGAGATTATTGAATTAGATGAGCAAGAGTTAAAAAAACGTTTACAAGAAATTGGGGCAGTGGGGGCGCGTGATTGGCGCCAATTAGCAAATACTTTTGATAAAAAGGCGCAAGGAATGTTTGCAGCTAATTCAAAAACCGGTAAGCGACCGTTAAACGAAAAAATGAAACAATATCGTAGGTTAGTTAAGGAATTACAAGTTGCTAAGCAAAATTTTCCAGAATATCGGCAATTACTTCAAGAACAACAAATTAATGAACAAAAATTAGGGGAACTAGAACAAGCAATTAAAACGCAAAATACGTTGCAACAAGAACTCACTAATTTACAACCATTATTAGGATTATATAAAGAACAGCAACTATTGATTAATAGTATTGATAAATCTGTGGCACCTAAAATTGCAGATGATCTTCAACAAAGAGTTACGGAATTGACATTTCAACGAGACAACTTAATTGAAGAAATAAATCGATTAAAACAAGAACCACCGACGGCAAATGATGATGAATTATTAGTTTTTTTTAAAAAACATGAACAAACATTACAAAGACTTGAACATGAGTTACCAAATTATCAACAAATGATAACTGAACAAAAAATTTTAGAGCAACAAGTTCAAAGTTTAAAGCAACAATTAAACAAGCAGCAAGCTGTTGATGTTGAACAAAGGCCGATCGAGCAGCAAGGGAAGCTGAGTTTACCGCTATTATTTTTATTTTTAGGCCTAGTAATAAGCATAGTCTTCATACCAATACCATGGTTAAGTAAGGGAATTGGTCTAGTTATTATTTTAGGGAGTGGTGGTTGGTATGGCTTGCACATAAAACACAACTTGCAGCGGCAAAGCACCAAACAGAAATTGGATAATACAGTGCTAGGACAACAACCATTAGCACAAAAAATCGTAGCATTGGAGGGTGAGATAGGTAGTATTCAATTAAAAATTAGTAATGTTGATCAAATATTAACACATTTAAACTTAAGCAAATTTACGTTTATTAAGCAAGCTGATTGGCATGAAAACATTGTGCAATTATACGAGTTTTTTAATTTAATTCATGCTAAACAAGCACAGTGGGTAACAATGGAGGCAGCAATTAATTATCAGCAAAAACATTTGCAGGAATTAGAACAGCAACTTGAAAATATTGTGGCACAAATTAAAGCAATTTATTTAGGCTTGCAAGTAGATGATGATGAGGATTATTATTGGCAATTATCACAACAAACTATTTATGCGGAACAACAAGCAAAACTAAAAGTTCTTAATCAGCAATTAGCAACAAGCAATAGTCTACTATTAGAACAGTATACTGATGCACACCAGTTAACTGGTGCTATCGAAGAAAGTAAGGCAAAAATTAATGAACTAAATCAAAAAATTAAAACGATACAAGATCAGATTACCAATTTAAGAGTAACTTTAAAAAGTTTAGCTAATGATGCAAGTGTAGAGAAATTAACGCAAGCAGTTGCCAATTCGCAAGCCGATATTTTACAAAATTTGGAAAATTATTTGGCGAATAGTTTAGCTGCACAGTGGATTGATCAAACTTTACTAGCAACATCAGCAGATCGGTTACCACAAATTATTAAGCAAGCGAAATTATTCTTTACGGAGTTAACTTTAAAGCGTTACACTGATATTAAATTGGAAGCCAACGAATTACAGTTAATTACCAAAAATAATGAATTATTAAAAATTGAACAGCTTTCTAAGGGAACGAGTGAGCAACTATATGTAGCGTTGCGCTTAGCCTTTGTTGTTGTATTAAATGATGTGGTTAAAATGCCAATAATTATTGATGATGCGTTTGTAAACTTTGATGATCAGCGAAAACAAGAAAGCTACCAATTATTAAAAGAAATTAGCCGCAATAATCAAGTTATTTATGTAACGGCTGATAGTCGAATAAAAGATGTTGTAGATCAGCGAAAAATTACTGCGTTATAAAGGGAGATAGATGATGGCCCAAAAATTATATGATTTTAAGCTTGATGAACGAATGGAGTTAAATGTTCTTATTAAAAGTGCTGATATCAGAGTGGCTAAGAATGGTAATCAGTATATTGCGTTAGTTTTAGCCGATACTTCTGGTGAGATGCCGGGGATGCTATGGGAAGCCAATGCTAATCAAATCAAGTTATTTAGTGCAGGGACAATTGTGCACATGCAAGCAGTACGGCAGGTTTACCAAGGAAAACCACAACTAAAGGTGTTAAATTTGGCATTAGTGGATGAGCAATTGCAATTGACAGCTAATGATTTTGTACAAACAGCACCTATGCAAAAACAAAAAATGGTAGATGAGGTTAGTCAATTATTATTTCAAATTACTAATCCGACATGGGCACGAATTGTTAGATATCTTTTGCAAAAACATGAGACGACCTTTTATGAATTTCCAGCCGCAAAAACTAATCATCATGCCTTTAGTGGTGGTTTAGCATTCCATACATTATCAATTGTACATTTAGCTCAAAATGTTAGTAAACAATATCCACATGTTAATGAGTCATTATTATTGGCAGGTGCGTTGTTACATGATTTGGGGAAAACCATCGAATTGTCGGGGTCAATTGCTACAACCTATACAACTGCGGGTAATTTGATTGGTCATATTACCCTCATCGATGAAGAAATTGTCTTGGCGGCACAAGCATTACAATTGGACATATATAGTGAAGATCTATTGGTGCTACGCCACGTGGTTCTAGCGCATCATGGCTTGTTAGAATATGGGTCACCGGTAAGGCCCATGATTCTTGAAGGTCAAATTTTACATCAGCTTGATGAGTTAGATGCATCAATTCAGATGTTTGATAATGCGGTTGCGCATACTGAGCCAGGCAAATTTTCAGAAAGAATATATGGACTTTCAGGGCGAATGGTTTATCATCCAACAACCAAGGAATAATATATTTAAAGGAATTTGTGACGCAAAAATGGGATGTTCGCTCAGTGAAAGGGGAACATTTTTAATTTTAATTAGTTGTTTAAATGTGAAAAAAGCCAAAAAGTAAGATTTTTGGCTTTTTTGATAGATGGAACTTATAAGTAATTTATTAAGTTAAGAATGAATTATAAGGTTTTGGTCTTTTGTAAAATGGCAAAAGACGTTGCATCAATTAGTAGGCTATACTGTTCAAGTTCACCGTTACGGCGAATAGTAACACCACCTTGGTATACTTTGTAGGTATTATTTTTTTGTGAAAAATCAACGGTATTGCGCTCTAACCAAGTCCCTTCGACACGTCCTTGATTGACAAAACTATCGTGAATTTTACTGATAATTTGAGCGTGAGTTTTTTCTGAATTACGTTGATCTTGTGTTTTTTTTCCAATAATGGCAACAGCCCCAAGACTGCCTAAAATACCTGCAAAAATGCTAACTCCTTTTTTGTTCATTTTAGCTTTTTCTCCTATGTAAGATATCAACAAAACATTTCAATCAATAAAATAGCATATTATCTAAAGAAAATATATCTATTATGTTTGTTTGTAATATATTTGTATTGTTTCTCGACTAAGGATCGTATTATAAGGGACGTGCAAAAAAAGAATGAGATGGTTATAATTAATTAGTAATTAATTTTTAATTGTTGTGAAATGGAGTAAAAGTGATCTTATGAATCAAGATAATTTTAAAAGAATCAAAAAGTATACGGAGTTACAGGCTGCAAGTGGTTTTGAAAAGAATATCAGTCAAGTATTTGCAAAGGAAATACAACCATTCGTAGATAAAGTAGTTCATGATGGATTAGGTGGTGTTTTTGGTGTTAAAAAAAATCAAATTGATAATGAGCCACGAATAATGTTTGCTGCTCATATGGATGAAGTGGGTTTTATGATTACTAATATCACGCCAATGGGGCTATTTAATGTCACGGCCTTGGGAGGTTGGAATCCATATGTTGTTTCAGCACAAAGATTTACGCTATACACACGAGAAAATACTTATCCAGTGATTTCATCATCAGTAGCGCCCCATTTATTACGAGGTAATAGTGGGGTTAATGCAACGCCTAAAATCGAAGATATTTTATTTGATGCTGGATTTACTTCGGCTGCAGAAGCAACTGCCTTTGGTGTTCGTCCTGGTGACTACATTATCCCTCAAGTAGAAACTGTTATGACACCAAATAAAAAACGTATTATCTCTAAAGCTTGGGACAATCGTTTTGGTGTAGTGAGTATTTTAGATACGCTTGAGGCACTACAAAATGTTGCAACCCCCAATACTTTAATTATGGGCGCTGATGTTCAAGAAGAAGTTGGTCTGCGTGGCGTTAAGGGGGCTGTAAATATGTTAAAGCCTGATATCTTTTTTGCGGTTGATTCTTCAGCTGCAGATGATATGCAAGGTAAAACTAACCACCAAGGAAAATTAGATGAAGGAACATTGTTACGAGTCTTTGATCCAACTGTGATTATGCCGTACCGATTAAAGGAATTTGTTCTAGATATTGCTGAAAGTAATAACATTCCGTATCAATACTTTGTTTCAAAAGGTGGAACGGATGCCGCAGGGGCACAATCACAATTAAATGGAGTTCCAGCAGTTGCATTAGGAGTAGCATCTAGATATATCCATACACATCAAACAATGTGGTCAATTAAGGATTTTGAAGCAGCTAAAGAGTTAATTAAACAACTAGCAATTCACTTGGATGAAAGTACGGTTAACACGATTTTAAATCGTTAAATTTAAAAAGCTAAATTGATGTGGTATAATTACAAAAAATAAGTAAAGGAGCTATGCATGATGGAAAAATTACCAAAAATGGATCAACAAGAATTAATTGATTATATTGGCAAACGGAAAGTAATGTTGTTTTTTTCAGCAGATTGGTGTCCAGACTGTCGGTTTATAAAACCGGTGATGCCAGAAATTGAAGCGCAAAATCCAGATTTTGTTTTTGTTTACGTTGATCGGGATGAAAATATTGATTTATGTGGCGCTTTGGATGTATATGGCATACCTAGTTTTGTGGCTTTTGATGGTGCACAAGAAATTGGCCGGTTTGTTAATAAAGATCGCAAAACCCAAGGACAAGTTCAAGAATTTATTGATGAATTAGTAGCTTAATTAAAAATGATATAGAGCTTGCATTGTTAGTAATTAACTACTAAAATTATTAATGGCTCATCCTATGTAGGATACAATTGTTTTATAATTACTTGAAAACACGGAGCTTTAAGGAGTTCGTGTTTTTTATTTGATTAAATAGTGAATAAGGAAAATAAATATGTTAATTTCAAGTTATAATTTAGCCCATATGGGTGATACTTTAATTGTTATGTTAGCACCGGACACAAGTAGCCAACAGGCTAATGAACAGAAAGGCGATATTGTTAGGATTTTTAATGCCGAAACTAATGAAACACTTGGTTATAATTTTTTTGAAATTAGTCAAAGTTTAAAGCTAACAGCAGTCGGCCCGGTTGTGTTAACCGAAGAAGAGGTTTCAATTTTAAATAATAAACTAAGTCTAAGTGGTTTTGATGCCGAATTAGTGGCTGACCTAGACCCTAAATTTGTAATTGGATACGTAGCAACGGTAACTCCTCACCCTGACTCAGATCATTTACAAATTACGCAAACTCAAGTTGGCAATGGGCAAACTTTACAAATTGTTTCTGGTTCACCTAACATGAAAGCGGGGATCAAGGTGGTTGTTGCTAAAGTTGGTGCCGTGATGCCAAGTGGTTTAATTATTTGGCCAGGTGAATTAAGAGGAGTAGCATCAAATGGGATGATTGTTTCAGGGCGTGAATTAAAACTACCTAATGCACCAGAGGTTCCAGGAGCTTTAATTTTACCAGATGATTTTCAACAAGTGGGTGAAGCACTAGATTTTGTGCAAGCTCAAAAACTATTTAAATAGGTGGAACTTAATATAAAATTCAAAAAGGGTAAGAAAAGCTAATTTTCGACCCTTTTTTCCATATTTTCGGATCATCATTAATTTTTGGAGCATGGTATAATTATTAATTATAGGAAACATAGGTGAACTAATTTATTTTGCCAATTGCTAAGGAGGAACCATGATGAAGGAAGATGATATTCCTGCATATTTTAAAAAGAGACCACTTAGTGAGCCACCGATAAAGCGCCAACAAACGATTAATGAGTTGACTTCGCAAAAAATAAAAACAGAGTGGCAACCGGCTTTTACTGAAAAATATCAACGACCAATTAGATATTTACGTAAAAATCCAACCGGTGAAAATTACCAACGTCAAGTTGCAGAGTTACGTAAAAGTATTGATAGTTTCTTTATCTTTGATACTAATCAAGTATTAGCTGTTGAAGAGCCAACCAATCAATTATTTAGTCCAAATTTTATGATAAAAAGCTTAAAAAGTGAAATAAATAAGTAAATGTAGGATAGAATATTGAGTATAACTAATTGTAGGAGTGAAAGAATGCAAAAATATTACTTTATTGGGATTAAAGGTTCAGGAATGGCCTCACTAGCCTTAATATTACATGATCAAGGTTTTCAAGTTAAGGGTTCAGATATCACCCAATATACTTTTACAGAAACCCCGCTATTAGCAGCGGGTATTGAAATATTACCTTTTGATGCGAAAAACATCGAACCAGGTTGGACTATTATTCGAGGAAACTCGTTTGATGATACGCATGTCGAAGTTGCCCAAGCCCAAGTGTTAGGTATCAAAATGAAGACCTATCCAGAGATGGTTGAAAAATTAGTAACGGAAACAACATCAATTGGTGTTGCAGGTGCGCATGGCAAGACTAGTACTACGGGCCTATTAGCTCATGTGCTAGGTGGCGTTGAACCAACTAGTTATCTAATTGGAGATGGTACTGGTAAAGGGGTTAAGAATGCCCGCTTTTTTACTTTTGAAATGGATGAATATCGCCGCCACTTTATGGACTATACTCCTGATTATGCAATTATGACCAATATTGATTTTGATCATCCCGATTACTTTACCGGTTTAGCGGATGTTAAAAATGCCTTCCAAGATTTAGCTAAACAGGTGAAAAAGGCTATTTTTGCGTGGGGGGATGACCAACAATTACGAGAATTAGAAGTTGACGTGCCTATTTATTACTATGGTTTAAGTGAAAGGGATGACTTCAGAGCAGTTAATGTGGTTCGTAATCAGGCGGGGGCTACTTTTGATGTGTACTACCATGATGAATTATTAGGAACCTTTAAAACGCCATTATTTGGTGAACACGGTGTTTTAAATTCATTAGCAGTGATCGCTGTTGGCTATTTTGAGAACGTTGATTTAAACCAATTGAAAAAGGAACTAGTTAATTTTGGTGGTGTGAAGCGTCGTTTTGCAGAAACCCAATTACCACATGCGACATTAATTGATGATTATGCACACCATCCATCTGAAATTAAAGCAACGCTTGATGCAGCGCGGCAAAAGTATCCGGATCGGCAAATTGTGGCCATTTTCCAACCACATACATTTTCAAGAACCCAAGCGTATCAAGATGATTATGTAAAAATTTTAAATCAAGCTGACAAAGTGTATTTGACGGAAATTTTCACGTCTGCGCGTGAAACAAACGGTAATATAACAGCTAGCGATTTGGGCGCTAAAATGAGTAAGTTTGCAGGTATCTTACATGAGGATAATCTGCAACAATTAGTTGCGTTAGATAATCCCGTCTTAGTTTTCATGGGAGCCGGTGATTTACAAAAATATGAAGTAATTTATAAGGATTTAGTTAAATAGGCAAGTTAACTAAGTGCGATAACTCTGAGTTTTATGCTATAATAAACATAGTTTAATTAGAAATATAAGTGAGGATACTAAATGAACAATGATAATTTAAGTTATTACCAAAATAATGGTCAGGGTAAAGTTATTAACAATGAAACTGGATTACGCACGTTTTTTAGTAAAATGTATAGTTATATGGGACTTGCGCTATTAGTGTCAGGCTTAACTGCATATCTAACATACAGTGTTTTTCCAAGTTTGATGTATGCAATTGCTAGTAGTACAGTCGTAATGTTGATTGTTGTTGCAATCGAAATTGGCTTGGTTGTGATGATTAATACGAAAGCAATGCGTTCGGCTGTTTCGGCGTTACCACTTTTAGTATTATTTTCCGTTGTTAATGGATTAACATTGTCAGTTATCTTTGCCAGGTATACCAACGCTAGTTTATTAGGAGCATTTGTCGGAACAGCAGCTATTTTTGTAGCAATGTCAGCATATGGGCGTGTTACTAAAAAGAGTATGAATGGATTAGGAAGCCATTTATTTGGGTTATTAATTGGTTTGCTAGTTGCATCAGTTGTTAATATCTTTTTGCAAAATAGTGTGGTTACATTATTCTTATCATGGGCTTCAGTAGTTATATTTAGTCTTTTATCAATGTATGATACCAATAAAATGAAGCAACTTTATTTAGCACATGGGACTCAAGCAAATATGACAGGGTTAGCGGTCAGTGGTGCATTGAACTTGTATCTTGATTTTGTTAACATTTTCTTGAGTTTATTACAGATTTTCGGTGGTAGTCGTGATTAGTTAGTTTTAATAGTGAATTATAAAGTTGTCAGTTAACAAGCAATTAATGGGTTAAACTGATTATTAAAATAGCTAGTTAGAATATAATTGACAAAGCGGGTTTGAGACGATCTTCTCAGACTCGTTTTATTTTATAAAAAAAGCTTGCTATTTTCATTAGGATTGTTTATTATATTTTAGTTGTCTTATTTACGAATGAGCAATGATGGTAATTAAAAGTGTTGACAGTGAAGTTATTAATTGATACTATTTATAAGTTGCTTAATTATTATTAGTTAAAACAAAAAAATAATTTTGCTAAGATAAAAAAAGATGTTGACTTAAGTAAATAACTACTGTATAGTTAATATCTGTTGTTGCTTAACAACAACCAAGTAGATCTTTGAAAACTGAATAAAGTTTTGACAATCAAATGTGTAAGGGTCTTAGGATTTGTACCTAAGATATACAAATTTGCGAATGTCAATTTCGCTAGTAAATTATGTAACTAACATCTCCCCGATGTTAGTTACGGATAA
>NZ_JAFBDN010000004.1 GCF_016908275.1 Periweissella beninensis
ACAAAAATTGGACGGCATGACTCCGGTTGAATTCCGGAAACATGCCATCCAATTAATCGCTTAAAACATCACTCCAATTTATGGGGGTCAGTTCATAAGCCTTTTTGTACATATAGTGTGTATTTTGATAATGCATAATTATAATAAACTAACGGTGACCATCTTTTTAGTCTTGAATATGGGGTCAAGAGTAGTAAGTAGTACTTAAGGAAAATGCCTAGACGCGACCGGCAAAGTTAGCACTAGCTGCCATACCGCCAATCACCACACCATGATTTTCATCAAGGGCGTTGACATAAGTACCATTTCCAAGTGATATTGCCACATGATAAACACGGCCAGAAGCATTGGTCCAAAATAATAAATCACCCGCCTTGGCTTGAGAAGTTGAGATACGTGTCGTGGTACTAGCAAGTACTGCTGATTGATGTGGTAAGCTAACACCGTATTGAGCATAGACGTATGCGACCAAACCAGAGCAATCAAAACCACTAGGAGTCGTACCAGCCCATACATAGCGACTACCAATAAATTTTTGCGCTAAGTTAGCTGCTTTGGTGGCCGTGCTTGAGCTCGTTGTATTGGTACTAACGTTAATAGTAGTACCGTTATTTGCAGTTGTAGTAGTATGTATCGTGTTAGTAGTTGTGGCAGTTATTGTTGAGCCACTAGTTTTAATTTTTTGGCCGATGTAAATGCGGTTTGGATTACTAATGTTATTACGTTGCGCTAAATTGGCAATACTTGTGTGATACTTTTTAGCAATTTTATATAAGGTATCACCAGCTTTAACGGTAACAGTATCAGCATGTGCTACAACAGCAGATGCCCCAAAAGCGACAGCTGTTGAAAATGAGGTAATTAAAGTACGTTTGACAATTTTTTTCATAGAATAGGTAATATCTCCCTTGATTATTAACGTGTATGCCATTTACGGCTATATATCACAACAAATAATATAAACTAGTAAGATTACTACAACAGGTTAATTAGATTAGAAAGCTTTAACAAATGTTGCAAACGGCTATCAATTTAACACGTTTGTAATTATACTTTTATAATAATTAGCAGTGATATTGATTAATACTTAAAAGTAAGTTAATAAAATTAATAATTTAATTTAAATTTTAGTAAAAATTTAAAATAATAGCTTAGTTAGCACTACATAAATGTAAAATTATGAAATATTATGTTAATAAAAAGCGATAGATTGTAAGCGATTGTCGTGAAATAGTAATTTTAAATAAATCTTAACATGGTATCCTTAATTAAGAGAATAAATTTTGCTAAATAAGGAAGGAATAATATATTGCAAGTTAGATTAGGAATCTTAGCATTAACGACGGCTGTAACTTTAACCGCCTTAAGTGTTTCTTCAATTAATGCCGCAAGTAGTGCTAGTTACTATACTAGTGTACCAAGCAGCGCCAAAATAACGAATAAGACTAAAATTTATAGTTATGCTAATGCTAAGTTTAAAAAGACAGAGCGCCAAGCGACATACAACCCAGGTAGTATTATAAACATAATCGGCGTTGATACTACAACAAAAACACCACGCTTAATTACAAGTGCACATACATATATTACGGCAAATAAGACCAATGTGTTAGCAGTTAATAAAAATATTGCTAATTACGTGACTAGTGAACCGACCGCGATGATGGCTGGGACACTAAAGAAGACGTATGCCTATACTGATACGAGTTTTAAGACAATTAAGCAAACGTTACCGGCAGGATCAGTAATCCATATTAGTTCAATTAAGTGGTCAAATGGTGGGACGCCTCGTTTGTATACAACCGAAGGGTACTATGTATCTGCTAATAAGCAAATTGTAGTGGCGGCAAATAAAAATATTGAAAGTTACTATACCTTTATTAATAGTACCGGTGTGATTAACACTTTGACTAAAGTGGGTGTATATAGTGATACCAATTTTACTAGGCGTGTTAAGACTTATCGTGGCAAAACTGCTTTAAAAATTAGTGGTCTTGCTTGGTCAAATGGTGGGACACCCCGCTTTAAGCTAAGTAATGGCACGTATATTACAACAAATCGGCATAGTATTTTTGGTGATGATACCGTAACAAGTAACTTTATTAATAAGTATGCAGCAGCGGTTAGAACGGTATCAAAGAAATATGGTTTATATGGTTCCGTTCAATTAGCACAAGCGGCACTTGAAAGTAGCTGGGGACGTTCTAGTTTGACAACCAGTGCGTTAAACTTTTTTGGTGTTAAAGGTGACTATAATGGTGAGTCAGTAGTTGTCGCTACAAAAGAATATGAAAATGGTAAATGGATTACGATTAAGGCTGCGTTTAGAAAGTATCCAAATGCCACCGCTTCATTTACGGATAACGCTGAGCTATTGGTGAATGGACCAGGATTTAATAGCAATTATTATGCGGGGACTTGGCGTAAAAATGCCAAAACCTATGTAGATGCAGCGAATGCTTTGACTGGAACTTATGCTACTGATCCTAATTACGCTGCTAAATTAATTCAACTAATTAAGACGTATAATTTACATGCATTAGTTGATTAGGTGATCCGCTAGGGGTGATTTAAGACTTAGTAACTGTCGTAAAAATTTAAGATTATTTACAGAGATATTTTCCTTCAGTGAATTTATCTTTTTTTTGTTTTTTTCAATCAAAATAAAAAGATGTATTAACCATTTAAAGCAGGTTTACTACATCTTTTACTAGTTTTTTATACTAATTTTAGCATTAACTAACGTGTTTAATTTAACGGTGCATTGGTAGGTGGATAGCTTTGGCCACTTAAGTCTTCAATAAGTTTACCAACCTGTGGTGCTACATCTGCTGGATGACCACCATTTTGAACTCGTGCAATTTCAAGTTGAATAAGGCGATCAGCATCAAACGTTAACTTGAATTGCCGGACAAAAAGCCAGGCTAAAATAATTAAAGTGATAACACCACCAACTAAGAGGCCGACAATTGCAATATGTACTGAATGTGGTTGATTAGTTGTTTTATTAATGTAGCCAAATTTATCCAGAATAACACCAACTAACAGGGTCCCAATTGAAGATGTTGATTTGCGAATAAACGTCATTAGGGAGGTAAATGACCCGGCGCGCTTTTTGCCACTAATTATTTCGTCAACATCAGGAATAAATGAAAAAACATTCCAAGGTGTGTACACCATACCTGCACGACCAATTTGATAGATAAAACCAACGCTAATTAAAAACCACCAGAGATGGTTAGGATGATACAGCCAAATTGCTAACCAACCTAATGATGATATTGAGATTAAAATGTATGAGATATGATAAATCCATTTAGGCCCTTTCTTGACAATTAATAAACCAAAAAGGGCAGTCATAGGAATGGAGATAATATTAATTGATTGAATTTCGGCAGCAACAGCGGTAGGAAGACCAAGATTAATCGTAATAAAATAGACAAAAACGGCATTCCAAACATCCATGGAGGAGTAAGACGCCAAGTAAATCATCAGATGTTGACGGAAAACTCTTATTTTAAACGCATCACGGTATTCAAGTAAGAGGCTTTTAAGCGAAAAACGTTGTAAGTTAATCGTTTCTGTAGTTGGCTTACTTTCCCAAGTGGTACGCCATGAAATAAAGATTGCTAGTGCAAAGATAAAGCTAAAAATAATACTATTAAGAATGAACGGCATAGGACTATTATCACCGAATATCCTAAAAAGTTCACGCGGCACCATGGTTGCTAAGAAGGTTGCTAATTCTGAAATGATTAAGCGTACTGTTGATAAAAGACTGCGCTTATGATAATCAGTAGTCATTTCCGTGGGCAATGTTTCCCACGGAATTAATACTAAAGAGACCACTAATTCAAAAAAAACATAGGTAATTAAGTAATACCAATAATTGTGATTGGGTTGCCAAATAGCGACATATTCAAGTACTAAAGGGATTCCCAAGAGCATCAAAAAATGCCGGCGCCCAAATTTTTTACCAATTTTAAACTTAAAAAGGTTATCACTTAAATAACCAATGAAGATGCTAAACACAGCATCAAAAAATTTAGCAATAACTAAAATACCTGCAGCTTCCGTAGCTGATAAGTCAGTATATTGTGTAAAGAAAAATAAAAGCCATGCTGCGACAATGGCATAAGCGCTTCCCCCTAATAGATCAGTAGCGCCAAAACCAAGCGCAGTTTTAAAATTAACGGCACGTGGTTGATAAAAACGTTGTTTCATTAGCTATGCCCCCTTTATAACTAATAAATAAAAATTAATAAGACTAAAATATTGTACTTAATTAGTATAGCAGAAAAGATTAAAAAAACATGAAATAAGGCCCCGTTGATTAATTAAACATTAATATCAAATGGGTAATTTTTTAATTTTTAGTCGAATTAGGATTGACAAGGTAATTAAGTTGGGTGTAAGATACAAACATTAAGTTTTTAAGGAGCGCAATTATGCAAAAGATGAATATTAATAATATGACAATTAACCTTAATAACTGGTTTTACTTCTATACTGTCTAGCCATGTAACACACGAGTGTGTCGTTCATGGCACACTCGGTATAGAAGCTTTTGATGAGCTAGTAACCGAGTGATAAAAATCGCTTGGCTACTAGCTTACTAAACTAATTTTAGTAAATAGTAAATTACTTTAGCTAAGCGTAAATCACGCTTGGCTATTTTTGTTTTAAAAAGCATGTGCTCACAAATTAGCACGAAGGATTAAAAGTAAGCAATTATAAATAACTATATTGGAGGATGTAACAAATGAAATATGTAACAGCCGGTGAAAGTCACGGACCAGAAGAAGTCGCCATTATTGAAGGAATACCAGCAGGATTAGAGATTACCCCAGCAGATATAAATTTTGAATTAGCCCGCCGGCAACATGGTTATGGGCGAGGAAATCGGCAATTAATTGAAACGGATACAGTAACCATTATGGCAGGTATTCGGCATCAAATGACGCTAGGATCACCAATTGCATTAAATGTACATAATGATGATCATAATAATTGGCATGATATTATGGATCCCACTAAAAAGGCAACACCAGAAAACACGTTACGTAAGGTAGTTAGACCCCGGCCAGGGCATGCTGATTTGGTGGGTGGCATCAAGTACCGGCATCATGACTTACGGAATGTTTTAGAACGCTCTTCCGCCCGTGAAACGGTAATGCGTGTAGCGGTGGGAGCGGTCGCTAAAAAAATGTTAAAAGAGTTAGGGATTGATGTTCATGGCTTTGTGCTTAGTGTTGGCACAGCCAAGGGGGACATCAATGAAATTACTAAATATCACAGTTTAGCTGATTTAAGAACAGTAACAGAAGGTTTACCAACACGCGCATTAACTGTGGAAAATGATGAAGCAATTCGTAAAGTGATTGATGAAACCAAACGTAATCGTGATACAGTAGGCGGTATGGTTCAGGTATTAGCAACGGGCGTTCCCGCTGGCCTGGGGTCATATGTTAGTGCTGATAAAAAATTAGATGCAAAAATTGCCCGCGCAATTGTAGGCATTAATGCTTTTAAAGCCGTTGACTTTGGCAATGCTTTTGACAATGCAACGCTATACGGTAGTCAAATTATGGATGAAATTCTTTGGGACGAGGAACAAGGTTTTTATCGAAGTAGTAATCATTTAGGCGGTTTTGAAGGTGGCATGACCACGGGCGGTATGCTTATGATTCGGGGGGTGGTAAAACCAATTCCAACTTTATACCAACCAATGCGGTCAGTAGATATCGACACGCATGAGGAACATAAAGCAAGCATTGAGCGTTCTGATACCACCGCCGTTACAGCTGCTGCGGTTATTGCTGAGCATATGGTAGCAATAGAATTAGCTAAAGCAATTTTAGATAAATTTGATGCAGATAATATGGATCGGTTAAAAGAACAAATTGCAGCATACCGGCAAGAGGTTAAAACATTTTAATCATTAGGTAAGACTAACTTTTATAGAAAGAATGGAATGGATCTTATGCAAGAAATTAGACAAAATACGACCGGTTTGGCTGGCACAATCCGTGTCCCCAGTGATAAAAGTATTAGCCACCGGGCATTGATTTTAGCATTACTCGCTAAGGGTACCACAACGATTAATCATCGTTTAATATCTGCTGATGTTACTGCCACCATGACCGCGATCCAAAAACTAGGTGCAAACGTTATTGAAAATGATGATCATACCATCACGAAGGTGGTGAGTGAAGGACGTACAATGCTGATCAATAAAAGCCAAGCTTTGGTGGCTTTTGATTTTGCAAATTCAGGAACCACAACGCGATTACTAACGGGTGTGTTAGCAGGTACCGGGATTAAAGCTAAAATTACTGGTGATACTAGCCTATCAACGCGGCCAATGCAACGAGTAATTAAGCCACTAACAACATTTGGTGCGCAGATTGACAGTAATAATAACCATTTACCGTTGATAATTAACACGCCCATAACTGCTGATAAATTACTTTTTGAGCTACCATTGGGATCAGCACAAGTTAAAAATGCCGTATTATTAGCGGGTTTGGCTAGTGGTAAAGCCGTGGAAATTAGCGATAAGTTTAAAACACGTGATCATACGGAAAGAATGCTACCCGCATTTGGCGGTGAAATTACGATTAATGATGATCGTATTACATTACCAGCAGACCAAAATTTAGTTGGTACGACGGTTGATGTGCCAGGCGATATTTCAGCGGCTGCCTTTTGGTTAGTGGCAGCGAGTCTAGTTGATAACAGTGAGGTTACGTTAACATCGGTCAATGTTAATCCAACACGGGCTGGAATTTTAGCGGTGTTAGAGCGTATGGGGGCTAATTTAAGTTTTAAAATCAGTGCAATTGGCAAAGAACCAGTTGCAGATATTACTGTTAAAACTACTAAACACTTACAAGCAACCACAATTAGCGCCCAAGAGGTGCCATCATTAATTGATGAATTACCAATAATTGTGTTAGCGGCTACGCAGGCAACTGGAACAACGATTATTACTGGTGCAAGTGAATTACGAGTTAAGGAAAGTAATCGGATTGATTTAGTGACGACAGAACTAACAAAATTAGGAGCTGATATTACGGCTACGACTGATGGATTTATTATCAAGGGGCCAACTAAGTTACAAGTAAATGAACCAGTTACGTTAAATGGGCATGGCGATCATCGTCTAACAATGATGTTAGCGATTGCGGGCTTAATTAATAAGGGGGTCGTTACTTTAGCAGATACTGATAATGTGGCAGTTTCCTACCCAACATTCTTTCAAGATTTAAGGCGGTTGACCAAATGAAGACAATTTTGATAAATGGGTTAGGATTAATGGGTGCTTCATTAGCTAGTCATTTAGCACAATTAGGTGAATATCGGATTTTGGGCTATGATCGTGATCGTGAAACCTTAGCAGTTGCCATAGCAAATGGCGTGATTGATGAAGCAATTGCAATAACTGACTTTGATTATCGGCAAGTTGATTTAGTTATTTTGGGGATGCCACCAAAAGGTATTATTACAACAATCAATCATTTAGCAACGCAATTTTTCGGCCTAGCTAAACAACCACTAGTTATGGATTTAGGCTCAACAAAAAGCACGATTATGCAAGCTGGAGCCAAATTATGGCACTTTGTAGGTGGTCATCCAATGACTGGCTCTGATAAAACCGGAATTGGTGCACGCCAAGCTAATTTATATGATGGTCGCCCATTCTTTTTATGTGGGGCGGCTGCCGATCAGCACGCAGTTAAAACATTATTAGCACCGTTACAGGCCAATTGGCAGAGTATTACTGCAAAAAAGCATGATCAAATTGTAGCCGGAATTAGTGATTTACCCCATGTAATGGCTTTTGCGCTAGTTAATACAATTGATCAGCAAACACCAACGGGTTGGCAAACGGTAACAGCTGGTGGCTTTAAAGATACAACCCGCATTGCGCAAGCTAATAGTCAGTTGTGGACGGAAATTTTAATCGCAAATCAACAAGCAACGGTCCCCCAAATCGAAGCCTTAATTACAGAATTAGTAACGTTTAAAACTGTTTTGGAAACAAATAATAGTACACAATTAACAGCTATGATTGAGCAAGCAAATAGGATCAGGAGGAGTTTAGCATGAAAATATTACTAATTGGTTTCATGGGTGTTGGTAAAACAACAGTTGGCCGTCAATTGGCCACAAAATTAAATCATCAATTTATCGATTTAGATGTTGCTTTTAAGACGAAAAATGGGGTCGGGCCTAGTGAGTTTTTGCAAAATCCAGCGCATACCGAGCAAGCCTTTCGAGAACTGGAATATGATATTTTGGCCACCAGTTTACAAAAAGATAATGTAGTAATTAGTACCGGTGGTGGGGTAGTGATGCTACCAGCAAATAGTACATTAATCGCACAGTCAGACTTCGAAGTTATCTATTTGGATAGTCAATTTAGTACAGTTCTTGATCGTTTATTATCAGCACCTAAAACTGCTGAAGGACGACCATTAATGGATAATTTATCAGTTAGTGAATTTTATGATTTATGGATGATGCGTAAACCTAAGTATGCGGCTTTAGCTAAATTAAAGGTGGTAACTGATTATAAACAACCGATGACGTTGGTTGATGAAATTAAGCAGGCTTTAGAAGCCCAAACGCAATTATTTGAAGAGCGGAGTGCCATTGATGCGGTTGATAATGAATTATTTTATTTATTGAAAAAACGCTTTACTTTAGTAAAGCAATTAGCAGCATATAAAGCACAAACTGGTTTGGCAATTGTGCAACCTGAAAGAATGTTAGGAATGCAAGAACGTTTAATAAATGAATTTGCTAGTTTGGAAATGCCGGCAAGCTTTATAAAACAGGTTTTAGAGGTGGTAACAAAACGCGCGATTAAACATGAAGAACAATTAATTGCACCGGATAGATAGGAGAGATGAGTTATGGAGCTAGTTGGTACCACGAATAAAATTGCATTTAAATTAAGATTAAAAGCCGGCTTATATATTAATTACATTGTGCATGGCGTAGGGTTAATCATTTTGGCCCAAACCATGACTAATTTAACCGGATTATGGCAAGTATCGTTAACTAATGTAGCGTATGTGTTATCGGCGTTAGGCACGGGCAAAATTTTTTCATATTTAATTTTGGGTGAATTGAGTGATCGTTTTGCTCGGAAACGGATTCTGCAATTTGGGATGTTCGCTTATTTCATTTTCTTTCTAGGAATTCCTTTGACCCAAAATGTATGGCAAGCTTATTTTATTACCATTTTTGCCGGTTTAGCTAATTCAGCGTTAGACACAGTGACATATGCTACCTTATCAGAACTATCAAATGGGCAAGCAAGCAGTAATATTCTAGTCAAAGCAATGATGTCAATTGGTGAAGGGCTTTTACCGTTACTAGTGAGTTATTTAGCAATTCATCAAATTTGGTTTGGTTGGTCATATTGGTTAACATTAATTATTTTAAGTTTAAATGGTTTAAACATAGGTACACTTGCGCCCAAACAATTTTATATTGAGCACGAAAAATTAAAACAAGGGACTGTTAGGCAAAGATTAGGTCGCAAGGATTGGTTGCAAGCAATTCCTTACTGTTTATTTGGTTTTACGGCAATGTGGCTAATGATTCACTTTACCCAATGGATTACGGTTTTTGGTCAAAGTGTGCGGCAACTTTCAGCGGTTAGCGCCCATTTGTTGATGAGTTCATATAGCTTGGGCTCCCTTTGTGGGGTTACAGTAATTTACATTTTGAGTAAAACAAGTTGGTTTAAAGATAGTACGTTACTAATTTTAGCAACTAGTGGCGCCTTAATTGCCCTAGTTAGTGTTTGGGTGACGACGAATGTCTTCTTGATGAATAGTATGAGCTTTTTGTTTGGTATGACCGCGGCAGGTGGTATGCTCCAATTGGGGCTTAATCTATTTTTAAATCAATTTAGTGCTACTAAGGGACGCGTTACTGGAATTTATTTTTTTGGAAGTAGTCTGGCAGCCTTTTTAATGCCAATTATCACAGGTAAATTAGTTATGATTGGGTTAAGTCAAACACTAGGTAGCGATATTATTATCGCCGTGCTTAATTTGGGGTTAGCCTTTATTATCTATAAACAAGCCAACACATTTAAAATATAAGTAGTAACTTTATTGAAGTTAATATTGATTTAATATTTGAAGGATAAGCTTAATTCATGGTTCAAGATTGCTTGTCCCCAAGTAATTAACCATATTAATTTGCATATTTTCTTCCAAATTTAAATCATGATAATGATTACAAGAAAGAACAAGCGTGGGGCTTGTTCTTTTTTGTGTGCTTTAATATTAAAAATAGGAAAAAATTATAGCTTTTATACAAAATCTAAATTGGACTTAATAAGCAAAAAATTATATATTTTAAGGGTAGAGTTTGTTTAATTTGTCACAAATTAACAATTAACTTACTACAGCTACCTTAAATAAAGGTTCTTTATCTCGTGAAGAATAATTTAAATATGGACATATAAATGTAAGGGGCATTTAAATTATGCAAGCAAAACAGGTTAAAGACATGAATTTTTTAGAATTTAAAGCAAGATTGGCCCAACAAACCGGTGTTCACCACATAAAAGCAACTGGTCAAGAGATGTATGGATTATATAAACATGATGTAGTTTATGAAGAAATTGATGGTGTTAAGCGCACGTTACAATTAGTAGTACCCGAAACGAAACCGACAGTAAAACATAAGTATCCGGTGTTACTGTGGGTTCAAGGATCAGCTTGGTTGAAGCAAGATAATTATAAGCAGTTGACAGTAATGGCTAGATTAGCACAAAAAGGTCTTGTAACTGGAATTTTATAATATCGCGAAAGTGCGATTGCCCCTTTTCCAGCCCCAGTTGAAGATGCAAAGGCGGGTATCAGATTTTTACGAGCACATGCAACGGAGTACAAAGTAGATGTAGATAATATCTTTATTTTAGGTGATTCTAGTGGTGGGCATACAGCGTTACTAACGGCTTTCACTGCTAACCAAAAAGGCCTTTTGGATACTGATTTATATGCAGATTATGCGACTACAGTAAATGCGGTCATTGCCTTTAATCCGGTGACTGATATATGTCAGCCTGATTTTCCGACAACAGCTAATCAAGGTCAGGCTGATTCACCAGAAGGAATGGAAATTGGCCATCAAGATGTGTACGAGAATTTAGCACGAGCTAAGCAACTTACGTGTGCTAATTATGTACATGAAAATTTACAAATTCCACCAGTTTTATTGATGCATGGCACGGCAGATGATACTGTGTCCTATCATCAAAGTATTCGGTTATATAAAAAGTTAGTTGAAACTAAAAAAGACGCCACCCTGTATATCATTGAAGGGGCTAAGCATGGAGATGTGGCTTACTATACTGATGACAATCTAGCACGAGTAATAGCATTTGTTCGGCAAAACTTAAGGAAGTAGGAAAAAATTATGAATGTCACGTTAATGGCGATATTGTTAATTGCAATCGTTGTATTTACAGTTGTAACCGATAAAGTACCATTAAATTTCGTGTTATTGCTTGTTCCATTTATTTTTTCATTACTGTTAGGACATAGTTTGTTACAGACGAGTGATTTTGTTTTACAACAGTTTGCCGCAGCGTACTTAATTACTTTTCCTATTCTTTTACCATTATTTAAGAAATTTAATTTTGATCGTGGGGATGCGTTTATGATTGCACAGACTGCGATGACTGGTGTTTTAAACTTAGGCTAATAATTTGGTAATATAAATAGTTTAAAAATAAAAAGAGTTTATCAGAAGCCAATTTAGTCAATGTGGTGTATGATAGGCTCTTTTTGCATCGAGTTACTATGTTTTGTAGAAGGTTAAAGATCCCAGTGCTTTAAAAAAAGACTTACTAGCTAAACAAAGTATGGTATATTAAAGTTTAGTAATGAATGTGATATTTTGTGATAGCATAATATTTTATATTAGTTAAACGACAAATATCTTGATTTACCACAGCGTTGCTTCCGCAAGCGTTATAACGTACGGCTGTCTAAAAACAAAAGGAGAACGACATGCTAAATACTTTTATTTATTCAATCTGGCGCAATTTTTTTCATCAATTACAAGAGGTTTTTAATGTGCAACGTAACCTAACCGAACTGTTAACTTTACGACCACTAACGAAGATTTTTATGCTCGTTATGCTCATTGTTAACTGTTTAGTTTTTGGGTTAGTTGGAAACTTTTCAATATTAGCCTGGATTAGTTTTTTAACCACTCTTGCAACGGTGCTTAACTTAATTTTGGTTGATCAAGGGCGGTTAACTAATTATAGTTGGGGAATTTTAAGTTGTGTAGTGTGGTTAGTGATCGCCTGCCATAACCATTTAATTGGTGATATTGCAGCCCAATTATTTTATTTTGTGATGCAATTTGTGGGTCTAAGTGTCTGGGGCCGTCAACTTGATAATACAAAACAAAATGAATTGCCACCTAAAAAAGTGAGTTGGGGCCAATTAAGTATGTTGCTTGGTTTATTATTTTTAATTTATGGCCTTGTCTTATTAACGAGCCGGCAATTACATGGGGCTCAAATTTATCTTGATGCCACCTTATTACCATTAGGAATCGTGGGACAAATCTTAATGACTTATGGTTATCGAAGTCAATGGATTATATGGATTTTACTTGATAGTGTAAATATCATAATTTGGTATAGGCAATTAGCCACAGGAAATGTTGGGACTGAGTCGATGTTTGCCTTACAAATTATTATTTTAATTAATTCTTTATATGGTGCCTATTTATGGTTTAAACCACAGGTTGTGCACACAAAAATGAAAATATAGTGATAAGTAGTCTTCAATTTTAACGCTGGAATTGGAGACTTTTTGTATAGACATAGGCTAGGTTAAAAGCAAAAGGACTGCGCTGCGTATTATAGCCTGTAAAAGACTGGATTTGAAGTGAACCCCCCGCTATTGGACCAAAAGCCAATAACGGGGGTTCACTTCGTCTTATTGTTTTATGCTCAGTTTTGTCGCTTAGCATACGATTTATGCGCAAGAAGGGTGAAACAATTAGGTAGTTACATTACCTAAATATTTTTGGTGATATCAAGGGGATGTTTGAATAAATAATCAGGTTCATCACCAAATTTAGCAATATCTTTGACCCCCCAAGTAGCAAGACCAAAATCAATACCAGCAGTGTGGGCGGCTTGCATGTCATGCACTGAGTCACCTATATAAATCGCTTTACTGCTATCAACATCTAAATCAGCTAAGGCGTGAATAATTGGATCAGGGAAAGGTTTCATCCGCGGAGTATCACCAGCAAAAGTAAAACTATCAAAGTACTGTGTAATACCAAATGGAGTTACATGGTCCTTAAACTCAGTAGCTGTATTTGAGGTAACAACAGCTAGTGCATTTTGTTGATTTGTTCGTAAAAGTTGGAGCATAGCACTGACACCATCAAATAAGTTGACTTCATGCCAAAATTCATGGTAGTGACCTTGCCATTCAGCTTGCATTGCTTTAGGATTATTAACGCCGAGATATTGTAAAGATTCAAAAGAAGGTAATCCAAAGACAGCGTAAACCTCATCATATGTTTTATTAATACCATGATTGGCTAACGTTAATTGTAGTGATTTCATGTACATTTGCTCGGTATTTAGTAGTGTACCATCAATATCAAAGATAAAAGCAGTTTTCATGATGCATATTCTCCAATTATTTTTTGCTTACAGTATATCATGAAAAGCAGATTCACTAAGCACATATTAGTTAATGTCTAACCTAGTGATTATCAATTTAGACAAGGACATAATAAGGTTGAAACTAGAATATTTGATTTAAATAGGAGGAAGGACATATGCAAGTATTTGGCACAAAACAAGCGCAAACAAGCTACTTAGTTCGTAAAGGTGCGTATGTGATAATTTTTAAAAATGATGACAAAAAAGAAATAGGTTTAATCAGAGCACATGGTAACCAATATTTTCTACCAGGTGGCGGTATTAGAGCAAATGAAAGTAAGATCAATACATTAAAACGGGAAATGCTAGAAGAAACAGGCTATCTGCTAAAAAATGTCCAATACCTTTGTCGAGCACAAAATAATTTTATGGCCACATTACCGGTAAAGCAGCCAATGACGAGTGATGGATTTTTTTATACGGGCCAACTGGCTAAAAAAGTACAAACACCTACCGAAAAAGATAATCATTTTGAGTGGGTTAAAGTCGAAAAATGTGAAAAGCTATTATTCCATATTCATCAATTATATGCAGTTCAACAGGCGCTAACGATAACTAATGCCTTGAAATAAGAATAAAAATATTAAAATAAAATGTACTAAATTTAAATAATAATAATTAATTTATTAAATTTTTGATATACTTTAAGTGTTTATTTTAATGAGGTGAATGAGATGAAAAAGGAAATTTTTGTAGTTGGAGCAGCAATAATTAAAGACCATAAACTTTTAGCAGCAAAAAGATCAGCTAATAGATCCTTGGGTGGTTATTGGGAATTTCCAGGCGGTAAAATTGAAAAAAATGAAAATCCAGAACAAGCTTTAAAGCGCGAAATATTTGAAGAGTTTGGGGCAAAATCGACAGTTTATGAAAAACTAGCAGGAACCTTTCTTCAAGAATATGATTTTGGTATTGTTACATTAAAGGTCCTATATGCTGATTTAGATTCACAAATTATCAAGACCATTGAGCATGATGAATTACGTTGGGTTAGTGAAGAAGAGGCTGTTCATTTAAATTGGGCCCCCACAGATATTCCAGCAATTAATGCATTGGTAGCGAAGGGTTTTTAATATGGTAAATAGCTCAGAAGAAATCGTAAAGGTAAATCAGTTTGCATATATAAATAACGAGAATATTAACGTTGATGAATTGGCAAGTGAATTACAACCACAGCTAGTTACGAATAAAGATAGTGAAACAGTGCTTGAATATTTATTACAAGAATTAAAAACAGCTGATACGTTTATGTTTGCTGTCGCGTTTATAACTGAAAGTGGTCTGATTGGTCTAAAAAGTACCTTTGCAGACTTAGCAAAAAGAGGGATTCGCGGTAGACTAATTACATCTAATTATTTACAATTTAATAATCCAAAGGTATATCGTGAGCTTTTAAAGATTAAAAATATTGATGTTAAAATTGCTAATATTGATGGATTCCATACTAAAACATATATTTTTGAACATGTAGACTATATTTCTGTAATTGTCGGAAGTTCTAATTTAACGCAAAATGCTTTGAAAAAAAATGTTGAATGGAATTTAAAAGTAACATCCCTCAAACAAGGAGATATAACCCAACAAATCAAAAATAATTTTGAAGAATTATGGGACCAAGCTGCTATTTTAACGACATTATGGATTGATAATTATCAACGGCAGTTTATTCAAAACACAACTGATCGAGGCATGCTGTCAACTAATAATATCGATATTTCAAAATTAATTGTTCCTAATAAAATGCAAAATATCGCTTTAAAGGAATTGAAAAACGCCAGAAAGCATAATGCAAAAAAAGGTTTAATTGTTGCTGCTACTGGGACAGGAAAAACATATTTAGCAGCAATGGATGTTAAGCAAGTTAATGCTAAAAGATTATTATTTGTTGTTCATAGAGAAGGCATTTTAAAAAAATCATTAATGAGTTTTAAACGGGTTTTAGGTGGGAATGAGGAAGACTATGGGCTAATATCAGGAACTAGTCGAGCTAATTCTAATGCAAAATATATTTTTGCTACAATAAACATGGCTTCAAAAGAGGACTTTAAGCATACATATACCCCTGATTTTTTCGATTACATTATCATTGATGAGGCACACCGAATTGGGCATGGTCAAAATGGTTCTTTAACAATGTATGAAAAAATACTTTCTTATTTTAAACCGCAATTTTTATTGGGGATGACAGCAACACCAAGAAGAACTGATGGGATGAATGTTTATGAATATTTTGATTATAATGTGGTTTATGAAATATCACTTAGCGATGCACTAGCCGTAGAATTGCTTACCCCATTTCATTATATTGGTGTAACTGATTTTGAACATAATGGAACGATTATTGACGACAACACACAACTAAAGTATCTGGTATCTCAAGAACGAGTTGATTATTTAATCGAAAAAACTGATTATTATGGTTTTGCGGGTGAACAATTAAAAGGATTAATTTTTGTTAGTAGGATTAAAGAAGCTGAGAGCTTGTCACAAGAACTTAATCGACGTGGATATAAAACGACAACAGTTAGTGGCACAGATAATCAAGAAATACGGGAAAGCAAAATTAAAAAGCTTGAGGTAGGAGAGTTTGACTACTTAATAACTGTTGATGTTTTTAATGAAGGAATTGATATTCCATGTATAAATCAAGTTGTTTTAATGCGGCCAACACAATCAAGTATTATATTTTTACAACAGTTGGGACGCGGTTTACGCAAATATAAAAATAAAGAATATGTTACAGTAATTGATTTTATTGGTAATTATAAAAATAATTATATGATTCCAATGGCTTTTGATAAAGCACGCCAAGCTGATAAAGAGAAAATCGTAAAAAATATTATTTCACCTAAAATGGAAGGTGTTTCAACTATAAACTTTGAAGAGATTGCAGTTGAAAAAATATTAAATTCAGTTAAAAACATTAAATTTGATTCAAAAATAGTGTTTAAAGAAGCCTATCTAGATATTAAGCAAAAAAATGGAAATAATATTCCATTCCTAATGGATTTTTTAAAATTTGGGACGATAAATATTACAGATATTTTTAGTATTAAAAAACTAAAATTTAAAAATTTACTAGACTATCAAAAATATGCTGATGACGATGAATCAATTAACTGGCCTAACTTTAATGCGCAAGAAAGACAGTATTTAAATTTTATTTATAATGAAATATTATGTAGCAAAAGAATTACCGAAGTTTTTACTTTGTATAATTTAATTTTCAAAGAGGATATTAAAACGTCTGCACAATTACTTAAGACCTTTAAGGAAAATAGTTACTACTATGACAAAGAAACACTTAGTAGCATTCAAAGAGTGTTAACATTTGACTATTTTTTACCAACAACTTTGAAAAATAATGACTGTGGTAGCATTGGGATAGTTACGGTTAATCAAAACAATTGGTTTTTAAAGCCTGAATTTATAAGTTGCTTAGATAACAAAGTATTTGTGCAATATGTGAAAGATGCATTAATTACAGGAATGCAATATCTGCAAAACATTTACAGGAATGATCAGCTTCTTACCATAAATGAAAAATATTTACGTAAAGATGTTATCAGAATTTTAAACTGGGAAAAAGAACAAAATGCGCAAAACGTAGGTGGTTATATTATGCGAAAAAATAAGCGTTTTTTACCCATGTTTGTTACACTAAAAAAAGGTAATGTAAAAAATTTAGTTGCATATGAAGACCATTTTACAAGTAGAGATACAATGATATGGTATTCAAAAAGTAAACGAAATTTAGATAGTCCTACTGAAAAAGTAATTGCGCATACTGATGAGTACGGATTTATTCAAGTTTTTGTGAAAAAATCTGATGAGATTACTAAGGATGGAAATAGTTTTTATTATTTAGGAAGCGCTAAAGTTACGGCTGCAACTTTAGCAACGCATAAAAATAAGGATAATAAAGATATAAATTTGATTAAATTCGAAATAAAGCTGCAAAAGCCAGTTGATTATGATTTGTACACAGCATTAACAATAGATATATAATTATCTCTATTAACACACGATTAATTGGAATGTGACATTGGCAGCTGAAAAGTTACATAATGCATGACTAGGCTAAACTAAAATAGTAGTTTAGACCAAAATTACGTACAATAAAACACCTATGATTAATATTTATCGAATACAATTTGCGCGTATTCGTAAGTAAATCAGAGGTGTTTTTTAGTACTTAGTATTTTGATTAGTTGCCTTAAAATTTATGCATCTAATTTTTTATATATACGATTTTGGTCAATTAAGATATAGATTGAAGCTAAGATAGCAATAGCCGCTGCCCCATAGACAATAAAGTTACCTGCTGTCCAACCATAAACTTGAACAACCCAGCCAATAATCAAGGTTGCTGTAACCTCACCAATAATATATTGACAAAAGCCCATCGTTCCAGTTGACATGCCAACGGCAAATTTAGGGACGGCTTCATTGACCATTAAGCCAACAATTGTTGCTGGCGCATAGATAAATGTCCCCATTAAAATCAATACAACAATAATGACTTTATGATCGGTTGCTACAAAATAGGTAATCAAGCAAATTAACATCGCAATTAAAGAAAATAAAACCATTATTGCACGGCGTCCCTTTAATAAATCGGTGATATAACCAATAATAATGACGCCTGGGACTGCTGCTAATTCAAAGATACCGGTTAACCATTTAGCTGTGGCATTATCAAATCCTTTCACGTTCACTAAATAATTAGGAATCCACGACATGATACCATAGCGAACGACATAAATGGCAACCGACGCAATGATAACAGCCCAGACCAATTTATTTTTCAAAATATAATCAACAAAAATTTTGAAAATAGAATCGCTATTAACATCCCCGCTGACTTCTTCACCATCTTTGATAATAACTTTATCGCCTGAATAGTCTTCGATTGTGGGTAAGCCTTGCGTTGTTGGTCGATCAGAGCCTAAAAACCAGACGATTAAACCAATAATAATAGAAACGATGGATGCTGTCCAAAAACTCCACTGCAAGGAAGCACCAAATAATAAAGCTGAAAGATTAATTACCGCGACACACATAAAGGCTCCCGCATTGTGCGCAGATGACCAAATTGAGTATGCTGTCCCACGAGCCATCAAAGATCCTTTGCCAATACGACCAAACCAGAGAGCTACCAAACGTTGACAAGCGGCAGCACCCATACCTTGCATAATTGAATTAAGTAACATTAACACGACAATGACATAAAAATTTTTGGTTGTGCCATAAAAGGCATTAATAATAGCCGATACAATTAAACCAGTTGCAACGTAACGATTAGGGTTAGCACGATCAGCAAGGGTCCCCATAATCAACTTAGAGATTCCATAACCAATACCAAACATTGATAAAATGGTTCCAATTTGGCCCATTGAAAAGCCATATGCTTTGGCAATATCATTTTGTTGAACGGTAAAGATTAACCGAATAATATAATAGCCAATATAGACAACTGATGTGGATATAATGACACGTAACTGCCAGATTTTAAAGGTTTTGGCAATATCTTTTTCCGGGACTTTTTCAACTGCATCGGGTGCAGGTTTTAAAAAAGAAATCATATTAGTCTCCTATCTTAAAATGTTTTTGTAAACGTTTACAAAAACATTTTAACACTTTTTTAAGCATTAAATCTACTAAAGTATGCAAAATATACAGGTTATGCAAGTGTGTTAAATTAGTGAAATTTTAGTGCACTACACCTATAGGTATTAGGTTTTATATGAGGTACTATTAACCTCTGGCATTTTAACGATAATTTAATCGTTGATGTAAGCTATTTTAATAAAAAAATCCGTATATTTTACTATAGTGTAACTTAAAAGGGTAGTTGATTATAAAATTATTCAGCAAAAATGGGTATGTATATTAGTTAGTATAAAAACTAATACTAATATTTAATATAGTCTAAGTACTAATATTTTAAATTTACCTAGTTAAAATTTATTATTTATTTGTTGTTGGATACATTCTACTTTATAATTAGGTGAGACTAAAATATAGATTATTTGATTACTATATTTAATGTGTATTAGGTATATGACAGAGGGAGAATAACAGATTTTGATTAAAAGTGATAATAGAACTAATCGTTTGGTTATCAATCCATTTATAAAATGGGTTGGTGGAAAAAGGCAATTACTTCCGGAGTTAAATAAATATATACCAGTAAATTTTAAAAATTATTATGAACCATTTTTAGGGGGTGGGGCATTTTTACTGAACCTACAACCTAAAAAAGCAATAGTTAATGATTATAACGAAGAATTAATTATTACTTGGAAGATAGTTAAAGAGAAACCGGAAGAATTACTACAATTATTGGAAATACACCAAAAAAATAACTCCAAAGAGTACTACCTTGATTTGAGACAAACAGATCGTAATGGGACACTTGAAAAAATGACAGACGTTGAACGCGCAGCCAGATTCATTTATATGATAAAAACTGGCTTTAATGGAATGTGGCGTGTTAATAAGCAGGGACAAAATAATATTCCTTATGGAAAATATAAAAATCCGTTAATAGCAGATCGAGAAACAGTTTTTAAAGTTTCTAATTATCTAAATGGAAATGACATAAATTTTTTTAGTGGTGATTATAAAAGTGTTTTAGATGAAGCCGACACAGGTGATTTTGTTTATTTTGATCCGCCATATATACCTTTAACTAAGACTAGTTCCTTTACGTCATATTCTGCTGAATTTGGTTATAAGGAACAAGTTGAATTAAGGGATATGTTTAAAAAATTACATGAAAAAAATGTAAGTGTATTACTGTCTAATTCAGACGTACCATTGATATATGATCTGTATTCAAATATTGAAGGAATAACCATAAACAAAGTTGTAGCAAATAGAAGTGTTGGCGCGAATAGTTCGAGTCGCCACAAGGTTGGAGAAGTACTTATTACAAATATTGAGGTTTAATAGGTAATGACAAAAAATTATTCAATTGAATATCATGATGAAGATACAAAACTAATTATTGGAAATTCAGTAAAAATTTTAAAGAATGTTCCAAATGAAACTTTCGACTTAATTATAGCAGACCCACCTTACTTTCTAAGTAACAATGGATTTAGTAATAGTGGTGGGAAAAGAGTATCTGTAAATAAGGGAGATTGGGATAAAAATGATAATCCTGAGGCCTTTTATACTGAATTTTTAATTCAAGCAAATAGAGTCCTCAAAAATAATGGCACCTTGTGGATTTTTGGAACAATGCATAATATATACTTATTAGGTTATTTATTGCAAAAAAATAATTGGAAAATATTAAATAATATTACTTGGCAAAAAACAAATCCAGCGCCTAATTTAAGTAGACGAATGTTTACACATTCAACAGAAACTATTTTATGGGTAAAAAAGCAAGAAGGACGCCAAAAGTTTAACTATGATAATTTGCGTGAACTAAATGATGGTAAACAGATGAAGGATGTTTGGATGACTAGTACTACTTCTAGCTTAGAAAAAAAATTTGGGAAGCATCCAACTCAAAAACCACTTGCTTTATTAAAAAGAATTATCCTAGCCTCAACTTCTGAAAATGATTTAATTCTTGATCCTTTTCTTGGTAGTGGAACGACAGCAGTAGCAGCAAAATTATTAAAAAGAAAATTAGTAGGCATTGATATTGAATCGGAATATATGACTATTGCAAAAGCAAGAATAACTAATATAAGCCAAGCGTATGAAGGGAAAATTACTTAATTTTTAGTAAAATATTATGAAGAATATAACACTGCAATCCTATTTAGCACTAAATGATGAAGAAAAATTCGATTATTTTTTTAAAACAAGACAGAACCTAGCTCTACCTGCAAATTACTGGATAAATTTTGAAACAGTTAGGAACAATAGTGAAAAGTATGGTCCTGATATATTTACACTAGATTATTTAATTGGTAAAAATGATAGTGAACTAGATTACTTTTTTCGGAGCCGTCCTAATTTGTTAAAGTTGGTTCCACAACTATTAGGAATAAGAGATAATAAGTTTGAAAAACCTAATTCAGAAAAAATATTAAAAGTAGAAGGACTTGAAGGTGAATATTTATTAAATTTCAAAACAATTGATGAAAAGAATATAGACTTTTATTTGAAATTTATTCGTGAGTCTGGTCTAGGTTGGCTATTGCTAAAGGGAACATCAAAATCAATCAAAGACTATTCAACGGGTGTTGAAGCAGGTATGGATAGTAATGGTCGTAAAAATCGAAGTGGCCAAAGAGGTGAACTTTTTATCGAAACTCTTTTAAAAGAATTAGCTAATAAGTATCATTTTGAGTGGAAAGGTCAAACCAACTACACACATATAGAAAAAGTATATAACACCAAGCTTGATGTTAGGTTAGAAAATGTTAGGTTTGATGGTAGTTTGTATGATAGACATAATGGTAAATTATATTTATTTGAAATAAATAATTTTTCATCACAAGGTTCTAAACTAAAAGCTAGTGGTGGTGAATTTAGTTTACGCCAGCAAATATTCAATAAATCTAACTGTGAGTTTATCTATATAACTGATGGACAAGGATGGGATTCAGATGCTAGTCATTTAAAAGCAATTTTGAGATCAATAAAATATGTTTTTAATTTTAATATGATTCAAGAGGGTTATATTGACGAACTAATTTCAAAAATTTCCAATACTTAAGCACCAAGTAAACGCCTAACTTGAAATAGTTAGGCGTTTTTTTGAAAAATAAACTAATTAAAATATAAAAAATATTTATTTTAAACACGTAAAGATATATAATTACAACATAACTCTATATTATTATTTAATAATAAGATATAAAATTAATATTTTTAGGAGGAAATATGTTTATTGGCAATGTAATAAATATATTAATGGTAATACTAGGCATAATTTTTGTTATTGCATGCAGTGGAAGCATGCTCTATTATTGGCGCAAGAGAATAACAAAAGTCGATATCATTGATGATGAAAATATTCTACTGAGATACTTTGTACAACCACAATTCAATAATTTTGGTGATCTGATAGGTTATGAATGTCTAATAAGAGAAAAAAATGATAAAAATGAATGGAAATTACCAATAGATTTTAATCATTTATCTTTAAAAAAAAGTATTATTTTACTGGAAGATATTTTAGATAAATTACCTAACAATGCTGTCAATATTTCAATAAATTTACAGTATTCACAATTAATAAGTGCTAATTTTAGATATTTTATTCGTTGGGCAATTGCTAAAGTAAGTACTAGAAATTTAATAATAGAATGTTCAGTTGATGAATTAGTGAAAAACATAAAGCTAGAAAGAAATATAAAGCTTGGTAAAGAATACGGTATGCAACTAGCTATCAATAATTTAAATTCATCATATGGTTCATTAGCTAAAATTGAGTGGCTTTTACCTGAAATTGATATTTTAAAGGTTTCAATTAAATATTTTAAAAAAGCTAATGAAGATGATTGGTTAGATTTAAATTTAGGTTTCTGGACAAAATTTGCAAAACAAAAAAATATTAGATTGATATTAGTAGGAATTGAAACTGCCGAAGATAAAGATTTAGCTGAAAAATTAAGAATAAATTTGCGACAAGGATATTTTTTTGGAAAACCAATTGATGTTTATGATTTAAATAATATATGAATTTGTGAGTGAAAAAATGAAAAAAAAATACACTGATTTATATTTTGAAAAAGGAAATATCTTGACTAAAATATGGCAAACAATTGTAATGATTATTGGCTGGGGATGTATTTTTCTACCTATTTATTTAGTCTATAAGCTCATAACGACTAAAAATAATATAGAATTTTTCAAAATAAGTAATTACGCAGATGTTTTAAAACAATTTGAGTTAGTAACGATTATATTAATTTTCACTTTTATTATAGTTATAATTTTTTGTGTAAGTCTTACTTTTATTCAAAATACCAGAAAAACCAATACTTCTGATCATTGGCCAATGTTTAATCCAATTGACCAACAAGAGAAAGAACTAATTTTTGCAAAAATTGTTGATAAAAGATTTGGAACAAAGGAATTCAGAGAAAATATAAATTATTATGAAGTCGATGAATCGCAAAATTTCGAAGTCGATGAATTATTTTATACATTGAAAAAAGAGAAGTAGGTAGATAGTTTTGACAATATACAGTGCTTTAATTCTTTTATTTTGTTTATATCCAGTGATTGGTGCAGGGGCATGGTTTGCTGGTTCTTTATGTTACGCCTTCTTAAAAAAAGATAAAGAAGATACCTGGCAAATCCTTAAAATTAATGAACAACCATTAATTTCAATATTAATTGCTGCACACAATGAAGATAAAGTTATCAAAAAAACAATTGAATATTTAGTTAATGATCTAAATTACTCAAATTATGAAATTTTAGTTATTGATGATGCATCAACTGATAAAACACCAGAAATTTTAGCTGATTTACAAGGTAAATATTCTTTTTTAAGAGTTATAAAAGTCAGAAAAAATATGGGTAAAGCGCATGCATTAAATATTGGAATGTGTTTTGCTAAGAGCCAATATATTTTAAGTAATGATGCAGATACAATTCCCGAACCTGATTCATTAATGAAATATGCCAACATTGTTGTTAAAGAAAAAAATATGAATATCTCGGCTATTACAGCTAATATGGATGTTCAAAATAGGGATACATTGCTCGGTAAATCTCAAGTTATTGAGTTTTCTAGTATTGTAGGTGTTATAAAAAGAAGTCAAAGTGCCATTAATAACTCTTTATATGCCTATAGTGGGGCAAGTACTTTATATAAAAAAAGTTTTTTAATCGCGGTCGGAGGTTTACGGCAAAATCGTGCTACTGAAGATATTAGTGTTGCATGGGATCATCAACAAATTGGTGGGATACCAACATTTTCTCCAGATATATCATTTCATATGAATGTGCCTGAAAATATAAAAGATTTATATAAACAAAGAAAAAGATGGGCCAAAGGTGGGATTGAAGTCTGGGCTAGTAATACCAAAGACTTTATAATGCATCCAGTAAAAAATAGATATTATTGGACAATGTATTTTGATGCCACAATTTCTATTTTATGGTCGATTTTTTTTGTAATAAGTACAATTGCTTATAGTTTAGCTTTCTTATATTTTATAATTAAGGGTGATTATCAAAATATAATGAATACTTTTGCAATTTCATGTGTTTTTGTATGTTTTGAATTTTTGATTGGAATGTTACAAATCATTGCAGGGGTTATCTTGGATAAGCAGCAAGATAAAATTAAATATTTATTATTTGCTCCATTATATATTTTACTTTTTTGGATGATTAATCCAATTTCAATAGTAGCTACATTTATTCCAGGAATAACAAATATTATGCAAAAACAAGGATCTGGAACTTGGGAAAGCCCATTACGAAAATACTAAGATTAAATTTTTTTGCTTAAGGTAACATTGAAAAAAATTAGGAGATAAATATTAAAAACCGGGTACTAATTTAAACGTACGCGGTCTTTTGCTATTCATATTTTAAAATACAAGCTATCGATAGGAGGATAATATGGAAATATTTGGTGAGCACCACTTAAATAAAAATTACTTAGTTAGAAAAGGCGCATACGCAATAATCTTTAAAGACGTAACCCGAACTAAAATTGGTCTCATTAGAGCCCATGGTGATCAATACTTTTTACCGGGTGGGGGCATCGAGCAAAATGAAACCCCGCAAGTAACGTTGCAAAGAGAAATGTTAGAAGAATCGGGCTATACTCTAAAAAATATTAAATGGTTATGTCGGGCACAAAAATACTTTATTGCAACAATTCCCATCAAGCAGGCAATGCTTAGTGATGGCTATTTTTATCTAGCTCAATTAGCAGATAAAAAACAATTACCCAGTGAAAATGATAATCATTTTGAATGGGTTGATGTCAATGATTACCAACGGCTTTTATTTCATGAACATCAAAGTTACGCTGTTTCAGTAGCTTTAGCTTACTATTTATAGTTAAAATTATGATATTACAACAAATTAATTGTTATTTACTTAAATCTGATATACTTTAAGTAATTATTTTATATGAGGTGAATAAGATGAAAAAGGAAATTTCAGTGGTTGGAGCGGCAATTATTAAAGATCATAAGCTTTTAGCGGCTAAAAGATCAGTTGGCAGGTCTTTGGGTGGATATTGGGAATTTCCAGGTGGTAAAATTGAAAAAGATGAAACTGCTGAAGCAGCACTAAAGAGAGAAATATTTGAAGAATTTGGAGCTAAATCAACTATACTGAAAAAACTAGATCAAATTTTTTCTAAGGAGTATGATTTTGGTACAGTTATGCTCGAAGTTATATATGCTGAATTGGATTCAGAAATTATTAAAACAATTGAACATGATGAGCTAAAATGGGTTAGTGAAACCGAAGCCCAGCAATTGAATTGGGCCCCAACTGATATTCCAGCAATTGCTGAATTAATTAGTAAGGGGTTTTAAATGACTAAAAATGTAGAAGATATTATAAAAGTAAACCAATTTGCTTATGTTAATAGTGAAAACATTAAAGTTGATGAATTAGCAACTGAATTACAGCCACAACTAGTCACTAATAAAGATAGTGAAACCGTTTTATACTATTTATTACAAGAATTAAAAACTGCTGACACGTTTATGTTTGCCGTTGCTTTTATAACAGAAAGTGGCTTGATAGATTTAAAAAGTACTTTTGCGGATTTAGCAAAGCGTGGGATTAATGGGCGATTGATAACATCTGATTATCTACAATTTAATAATCCTAAAGTTTATCGTGAGCTTTTAAAAATTAAAAATATTGAAGTGAAAATTGCAAATATTGATGGTTTTCATACAAAAACATATATTTTTGAACATGCCGATTATATGTCTGTAATTGTTGGTAGTTCCAATCTAACGCAAAATGCATTGAAGAAAAACGTTGAATGGAATTTGAAAATAACTTCATTAAAACAGGGTGATATAACACAACAATTAAAGAATAATTTTGAGGATCTATGGACTAGATCAGCCTTATTAACCATAGATTGGATCGATGAGTATCAAAAAAATTATATTCCAAATGATATTAGTAAATTACAAGTAAGTAATACAATTGATGTTTCCAAATTAGTTGTTCCAAATAAAATGCAAGCTACTGCATTGAGAGAGCTAACCAATTCAAGAAAAAATAATGCCAAAAAAGGGTTAGTTGTTGCTGCTACTGGAACAGGAAAAACATATTTAGCTGCAATGGATGTTAAGCAATTTAATACTAAGAAATTACTATTTATTGTTCATAGAGAAGGCATTTTAAAAAAAGCTCTACAGAGTTTTAAAAGAGTACTAGGTGGTGAAGATGATGATTATGGTTTAATATCAGGAACTAGTCAGGCACCAGACAGTGCTAAATATATTTTTGCAACAATTAATATGGCTTCAAAAGAATCATTTAAAACTAAATATACAAAAAATTATTTTGATTATATCATCATAGATGAGGCTCACAGAATTGGCCATAATCAATACAATACGCAAACAATGTATGAAAAAGTTCTAGAATATTTTCAGCCTCAATTTTTATTGGGAATGACAGCTACACCACAAAGAACGGATGGTGTTAATGTTTACCAGTATTTTGATTATAATGTTGTGTATGAAATATCATTAGAGGATGCATTAGCAGAAGAACTGCTGGCACCATTTCATTATATTGGTGTAACTGATTTTGAGTATAATGGTGAAACGATTGATGATAATACGCAATTAAAGTATTTAGTTTCAAAAGAACGTGTTGATTATTTAATTGAAAAAACTAATTATTACGGCTATGCTGGGGAGCAGCTTAAAGGCCTTATCTTTGTAAGTAGGCTTAAAGAAGCTGAGACACTAGCAAGTGAACTTAATTTAAGAGGTTATAAAACAGTTGCTATTAGCGGAGAGGATAGTCAAGAATTACGTGAAACTTACATTAAAAAGCTTGAATGTGGTGAACTTGAATATTTAGTCACGGTTGATGTTTTTAACGAAGGAATTGATATTCCAAGTGTAAATCAAGTTATTTTAATGCGGCCAACACAATCAAGTATTATCTTTTTACAACAATTAGGACGTGGACTTAGAAAATATAAAAACAAAGAATATGTTACGGTACTTGATTTTATAGGAAATTACCAAAATAATTATATGATACCAATGGCTTTTGATAAATCACGGCAGTCAGACAAGGAAAAGATTGTGAAAAATGTTATTTCACCTAAAATAGCTGGCGTTTCAACAATTCATTTTGAAGAAATTGCGGCAAAGAAAATTTTGGATTCAGTAAAAAATGTTAAATTTAATTCAAAAAAATTATTCAAAGAAGCATATAAGAGTGTGAAGCAAAAAAATGGTAATCAAGTCCCTTATCTAGCAGATTTTTTGAAATTCGGTACAATTAACATCACTGATATTTTTAAAATTTTAAAATGTAAAAATTTGCTGGAATACCAGCAATATGCGGAAGATGATTTAACCATTACTTGGCCTACCTTTAATCAACAAGAACAATATTATTTGAATTTTATTTATAATGAACTTGTTTGTAGCAAACGGATTACAGAAATTTTTACCGTGTATGAGTTAATATTTGGAGAAAATATCAAAACTTCAGCACAATTATTGAAAGCATTTAAAGAAAATAATTACTACTATGATGAGGAGACACTTGAAAGTATTCGTCGGATTTTGACTTTTGATTATTTTGCTAAAAAAACATTAAAAGATGAAAAATGTGGTGATATTGGAATTATTATACCAAATCAAAACGATTGGCTACTATCAGCTGAATTTAAAGCATGTTTAGAAAACGAGGCTTTTATGAGGTATTTAAAAGATGCTTTAGAATCAGGTTTAAATTACGTAAGCAGTATTTATGATAATGATAATTTATTAACAATTAACGAAAAATATTTAAGAAAAGATGTAATCAGAATATTAAATTGGGAAAAAGAGCAAAATGCGCAAAATGTAGGTGGCTACATTATGCGAAAAAACCAGCGGTTCTTACCTATGTTTGTTACTCTTAAAAAAGATAATTTTCAAAATGCGGTAGCGTATGAAGATCATTTTACTAGTCGCGATACTATGATATGGTACTCAAAAAGTAAAAGAAGTTTAAAAAGTTATACGGAAAATGTGATTGCCGATGCAGATGAATATGGCTTTATTCAAGTGTTTGTGAAAAAATCTAATGAAATAACTAAAGATGGAATTACTTTTTATTATTTAGGTAGTGCTAAAGTTACCGCAGCAACACCAGCAATCCATAAGGATAAAGATAATAATGACATTAATCTAATTAAATTTGAACTTAAACTACAAAGGCCATTGGATTATGATCTATATACAGCATTAAATATTGATCTTTAAAATAGTCTCAATAGCTTAAATACAAACAGTAAAACCTGACTAACTTCAAGTAGTCAGGTTTTTTTATGTAAATAACTTATTAGTTATTTTTCAATCTCTAGTCAAATGTGGGGGACTAGGGATTTTAATTTGCTGATGAGATATTACTAGTTTTTTCTAAAGTTTCCAAATTCAGAATATCGAGAATACCAAGATATAAATCATCGGAAAGGCGATAAGCTTCAATTTTATAATTTCGTTGCCTAAAACCATAAACACGATGATTGATAACGTCAATTGCGCGGGCAAACTGAATTTCCTCGTACTCATCGGGCCAACGAGCATTGATGTGAGTAACCAGCTTTGCAATTGATAATTGATTTGAATAGGACGATGGATAAACCTCATGAATCTCCATAATAAATAAACCTCCAAATTTTAGCCACTGTATAAATTTAAAATTTATACAGTTTGTTAAAATAGCGATAAAGCTATTTGTGGGCATTATAGCAAATAAAGTTATTGCTTTGGAAATCCACAAAAATGAATAATAATTTGTTTTTATACAATATAAACTAAAAATTAGAAAAAAATATTTTAATTGAAACAAAATGTTGATTCAATATACCATAATAAATTAATAAATATTTTTTTAAATTCTTTAAGGAATTTATAAAATTTACACGCGTAAAAAAGGCGAGTTACGTTACCTAAATTAAGTAATATAACTCACCAAGCAAAACTATTCAATTGATCACTGATTCAAGCGTTAGCTTACTTGATGAATCAGATGTATTTTAGTATGCAAAGCGCTTCTTTACAATTTGTTGTTTGATCTTATCAAATGTTTTTTCGTGAGATAGCTTATTAATATCAATAATTCCAGCGTATAATTCTTCGGGAAGTAGATAGGCAATAACCGACTCGTCAACCTTTTTAAAACCATAAACTTTACCGGTATCATTATCAATTGCCCGCACAAACATAATTTTATCAATTTCCTTTTGTGGCCAAATTGTATTGATTTGGTCAAGTAAACCTTCTAATCTAAATAATTTATTTTTATCGTTCTCATAAACATTAAATAATTTCATTATATCACCATCATTATTTTAAGTATAAGATAATTATATCACTAACATAAAAAATAATGTCAATTTTATTTAAATTATTTTATTAATGTTCAAGTCGGTATTTTTCCATTTTGCTTTGGAATGTTTTTTCGGTAATGCCATAAGCTGTGAAGGTGACCGCATTTGCTCCTGCAGCAATTGTTTCCAGAATTTGCTCTTCAGTTTTCCCACCAGAGGCAATAATTGGAAAATTAGGATGCTGATCTTTAATCGCATTACGCGCCCAGGCAACTAGTTTTGCAGTGTCTTTACCACCAGCGATGTTAAACGCTTTAACGCCAGCATCAATTCGTTCATTTAAATCAATATGGTCATTAACAACTGTGTAAATGATTGGAATATCAACAACATCTTTAACACTCTTAATCGTTTCAATTGTAGTAGGGGCATTTAACACAACTGCTTGGGCACCACTTTCTTCAGCAAAAAAGCCAATTGTTGCTGAACGTAAACCCTTTGTTAAACCACCACCAATCCCAGCTAAAATTGGTTTATTAGCAACTGTCGAAACAGCTTCTAAAATTTTAGTATTAGGTGTCCAAGGGTACACTGCTAAAACAGCATCAGCATCACTATTAGCAATGACAGCAACATCCATGGTATAGATAATACTTTTAATTCGTTTTCCAAATAGGGTAATGCCACTTGCCTTACGAATTGCTTTAGGTGCCTCAACAATGTCGGAACGCAATTCAGACGTCAAACTAGGAATTGTTTCTTTTTCAGCCATATTAGACCTCTTTTCTTATGTTTATTTATCACAATTATAAGCTTTTTACGGAAAAAATGTAAGTTTACAAATTTTAATTGCTTTTTTAAAAAATATAAATATTAGAAAAAAATTATCAAAATACTAAATATTTTATTTTTTTAAAATATAGTAGCTTTTTAAAAAACTTGTGGCATAATAATACTTATAAAATGTTCATAAAATCACAAAGGAGTCGTAATTATTATGACAAAGAAAATTGCTTTAATCACTGGTGCTGGTCAAGGAATTGGTGCCGGAATAGCATATCAATTAGCTGATGATGGTTTTGTGGTTTCTCTAGCTGGTCGTCACTTGGAAAAGGTTCAAAAAGTTGCGGATGAAATTAATGGTAAAGGTGGCGAAGCTTTTGCAATTGAAGCCGATGTTCAATATCGGGCGCAAATCTTTGAAGCTGTTGAAAAAACCGTTGAACACTTCGGTCAACTAGATGTTTTTGTAAATAATGCCGGAATTGCCCATGTAGCACCAATTGTTGATACTACAGAAGAGGACTTTGCACGCCTACTTGATATCAACGTTAAGGGAACAATGTATGGTATACAAGCAGCAGCTAAGCAATTTAAGAAGCAAAAGACCCCTGGTAAAATTATTAACGCTTCTTCAATTGCTGGTCATGAAGGCTTTGAATTACTTGGTGCCTACTCAGCAACGAAATTTGCGATTCGGGCTTTAACGCAAGCAGCAGCTAAGGAATTAGCCCAAGACAAAATTACTGTTAACGCATATTGTCCAGGGATTGTCCTTACGCCAATGTGGGATGAAATTGATGCTGCGATGAGTAAATTACATGATGTGCCATTGGGAGCATCATTGAAGCAATATGTCGATGGCATTGCCTTAGGACGTGGTGAAGAACCAGCTGATGTGGCTAATTTAGTTTCATTCTTAGCTAGTGATAAAGCAAATTACATTACTGGTCAAGCAATCTTAGTTGATGGTGGAATTAAGTACGTCTAAGCACTAAATTTAAATAGTTAATATTTAAGCATCTAATTCGTAATTCGAGTTAGGTGCTTTTTTAATTTATGGCAAAACGGTAACAAGAAAATAAGCGCTAATCCGTGAACAAAAATTGTGCGTAATTTGGTAAAAAAAGATTATAATTAGATGATAAAATGAATTGTGATTTACAATGAAGGACACATTAATTGAAAACGCTAATCCCGAAAATGGTGGGTAATTAATTAGCGAGTAGCGAACATAAGAGGGGTAACTGATGGCATTTGAGTATTTGATTGGGATTAATCATTTGGGGTTGACGGTGCCTGATATTGATGAGGCAACTGAATATTTTAAATCTGCATTTGGGGCTAAAATTGCCTACGATGGATTAACTAATGTAGATGAGCCACGAGCCGGACAAGTAGTTGAGCAACAGCTAGGATTACCTAAAGGGGGCAAAATTATTAGGCAACGGATGCTTGTAATTGGTAATGGACCGGAAATTGAAATGTTTGAAATTGAGGCGACCCCGCAGCGTGAACCAATTAAGTTGGCAGATTATGGATGGAATCATTTATCATTGTATGTAACTGATATCGATAAAGCATTAGCACAAGCAGTCAAAGCTGGTGGGCAGGCTTTATCCGGTGTGCATGGTAATTCAAGATATGAAGATACCCCAGGCAATGGAAGTGTCTACGTTTTAACGCCGTGGGGCAGTCTAGTTGAATTACAAATAATTCCACATGGCCACTATTATCCTGCAAACAGTGAAACTAACGTTTGGGTGCCTAAAAAAGATGGTTAAACAAATTTATATTAAAAAAAGTCTGGTACATGCAGTTTGTGCAATACCAGACTTTTTTCAGATAATTAAAGAATTTGAATGATAAAAATAATGTAACAACCAAGACATAGACTGGCAAAGACAGCTTCAGTAGGCCCACCAACTTTATAGCCCTTAAATAGGGTATGGCTTTTGGTAGTTAATGGTGCAAACCATTTGATCCCAGCAACGGAAAAACTATCCGTTATTAAATGCATTAAATAACTAAGCGATACCATACTAGCGCATAACTTACTTTGGGTCAGACTGTAAATTAAGAGACTAACAAGGAGCCAACTCCAAATAGTATGGGTGAAACCGCGATGTTTAACAAATGGTAATTTAATGTCAATGTCAGGAATATTAGCAGTTAGAATGGTGATAGCAGTTGCAATGATAACCGTTGGCAATTGCGGATGAAATGGAAGCAAAGCACCTGTATTAACTGCTAGTGCTACAATTTGGTGATTCTTTTTTAACAATTTTAACTCCTCACTTGTTAATAAGTACTTAATTAATAGTATGTACAGTGAGATAGTGCCACCTAAATTTTAAGTATGTAACAAAGGTCAGTATTGGAGACATACGGGCCTGAATATTCGCTAACTAATATAAGTAATTATATGTTAACAAAAACTGGCGAACGTATGTTTACATATTAATATTATAGCATATTAAAGCTTATTTTAAGTGTAATATTATGGCATAATGAATAATTTTTATGTAAGGTTTTAGCCAATTGATTATTAAAAATTAGTGATAATTTATTAATCAATCAATTTAAAAATGTTATACTAAAATAAAAAGAGGACTGCTGATGAAATTACTGCTGTTTAAAAGTTTGCTTACTTTAAGTGCGTTTATTAATTTATTTAATGCCGGATCACCAAGTATTTTAGCAAGACCAATTACACCAAGGATAATTAAGACCCAAGTTAATTCTCAAACACCCAATGTTGATGTTGCCGTTTATGATATAAAAAATGCTAAATTGATTCATTATACAAAAGGCACGCTTAATTCAAGCTATACAGCTAGTATTGTTAAAGTCAGTATTTTATTACAGTTACTGCATCAAAAGCCTAAGTTAACACCATATTATCGCCAGTTAGCTGCTAAAATGATTAAAAATTCAGATAATACGGCTGCAACGATTTTGTTTCAAAAAATTGGTTGAGCACCAGGCTTACAAAAGTTATTTAAGCGTTTAAAAATGCGTTATTCATTTGCTGATCGACGGTGGGGGATGACTAAAACAACGGCGTTAGATCAAATTAAATTATTAAAGCAAATCTATACTAGTAGTACGTATATTTCAGTAGCTAACCAAAAATATATTCGCAACTTAATGCATTATGTAAATCAGTATCAACGGTGGGGGTTACCGCAAACCTACCGTGCTAATACGAAGCTATATGTTAAAGACGGATGGTTAACATTAAATGAAGGTGCTGTTATTAATTCCTTGAGTCGGGTTAAAACTAATAAGGCTAACTATTTACTAGTAATTTTATCGCATAAAGATCTTAGTCAAAATGCGGGTTTTAAAATGTTAAATCGAGTTGGTCAAGTTGTTTATAAAAAAATGAATCAAAACTAAGAAACCTAGTAGTTTACTAATTAACTAACTGATTTAGGGTGTCGCACTTTTTATTAGTGTGTCTTATAATCTAGATAAAAGTTTTTAAACAATGGTGAGAGGTAATTTATGGCAAAAAATTTGATAGGTGAAATATTAGTTGGAACCACTTCGGTAAAATTAGTAGTAAGTAATATCAATACTTTTAAGGTCATCGAAAAAGTACATAAAGATATGCGCGTGGGTGCCGAGATTTATGATTCGAATACAGTGCCGATGGAATTAAGTGAAAGTTTAATTACCGCACTGCAAGGTTTTCGACAAATTTTAGCTGATTATGGTATTGTAACTAGGCATATCTGGGCTAGTGAGATGTTTATGCAAGCTGATAACGCGGCCTATATCGCTGATCAAATTTTACATGCGACCGGATTTACAATTGAGAGTTTAAATAGTAGTCAAGAAGTTTTTTATCGGAATCAAGCGTTACGGATGTTTTATCCGCAGTTTGCGACTTTAGCAGCGGCTAGCTTGCAAATTATTGGTATTAGTTCGGGGCGCCTTGATATCGGTTATTACGCTAAGCAAGCTTTTAAATATTCACGTAGTATCGCCCTCGGGCCAGTGCGCTTAGCTGAGACCCTTGAAGAAATTCAAGGCCAAATTGTTGATTATCCACAGTTTTTAAGTGATTTCATTGGTAGTAAAATTGCTGACTTTAATCGCGTATTACCTATCACAGATCCTGCTAAGCATTTGATTTTAGTTGGGTCCGAAGTCCTAAATACCTTATTCATTAAAGCTGGTCAAACGACAGCAACGATTTCGCTAGCACAATTTGAAGAACTCAAGCAGCAAATTTTTAATAATCAAACCAACCAAGTTTTAGGTGAAAAATATGGTTTAAGTGAGCAAGTGATTAAATATGCCCTACCAGAAATTTTAGTTCTAGAACGAGCGTTAAATTTAGCGCAAGTTCCTAAAATTATTTTGTTAGATATTTCGGTAGTTGACGGGCTTGTTTTTGCTGATGCCGGTAAAAATAGCATTGGTGATACGGAAATAATTACGGCCGCGCAAGACATCGCTGATCAATATCGCGTGGCAAATAACCATCGGCAACAAGTCGAACATTTTGCGCTACACTTATTTGATCAATTAAAAGCTGTTCATCATTTAACCCAGCGTGATTATTTATTGTTAGATGTTGTCTGTCTAGTACATGATATTGGTAGTTTTGTTAATAGTCATGCCCACTATTTGCACTCTGAAAACTTAATTAAAAATATTGACTTTTATGGATTATCCGACAATGAAACTGCCATAATTGCTGCGGTTGCGCGCTATCATAGTTCCCAAATTCCGGTTAATGAGCATTACATTTTAAAAAATTTTAATGCACCAGAACGCTTATTAATTGCTAAACTAACCGCTTTATTGCGGTTGGCCGATGCCTTAGATGACTCAAGACAACAAAAAATTAAAAAAATCGCAGTTTCTATAAAAAAAGATAAAGTTATTATTACTGCCCATACCAATCATAATATATTATTAGAAAACTGGGTTTTTAAGCAAAAAGCTCAATTTTTCCAAGATGTTTTTGGCATGTTACCAATTTTAAAGAAACGGGTGAATCGTAAATGAATGAAAAAAAATATGACAATCCAAAATTATTTGTTAATCGTGAATTGAGCTGGTTAAAATTTAATGAACGGGTTATTGAAGAAGCTCGTGATCATCAAAATCCGTTACTTGAACGAATTCGATTTTTAGCGATAAGTCAAAGTAATTTAGATGAGTGGTTTATGGTACGCGTAGCATCACTAACCCAAATGGTTCAGTTAAATTATCAGCATCAAGATGCTGCTGGTTTAACACCACAAGAGCAATTAACTACAATTCGTAAAGCAGCTGGGGAACAGGTTAAGTTACAATATCAAACGTTAAACCGAATTTTATTACCCGCTTTAAATGAAATTGATGTCAAAATAAGCCCCTTGGATAAGTTAAATGAGCAGCAACAAGCCTATTTTGAAGCTTTTTTTAAACGTGAGGTTTTACCAGTACTCACGCCGATGGCTGATGATGAAACCCGGCCGTTTCCATTTTTAGCCAATGATTCGTTAAATATTGCCGTTCAGCTTAATAAAAAACAAAAAAAACAGCCACTTTTTGCGACATTGCAAGTCCCCGATAATGTTTTTAGCCGCTTAATTGCTATTCCAGATGAACCACACCATTTTGTTTTATTAGAAAGCATTATTAAAAATTACATTAGTGCTCTTTTTCCAGGGTATCAAGTTAATGATTTAGCGAGTTATCGTATTTTAAGAGATATGGAATTAGACGTTGCTGAAGAGGAAACACCAAATCTTTTAAAAGAAGTTCAAGCCAAATTAGTAGAACGAGAACGTGGTGCTGTTATTCGTCTAGAAGTTGAAAATAGTATGAGTAAGGGCTTAATTAAACGGTTGCAACAGGTGCTAAACGTAAGTCCAGCACAAACTTATGCCGTTAATGGTCCTCTTAATTTAACCTTAATGGGCACATTAGCGAAAAAAGTCAGTGATTTACCTAATTTAAAATACCCTGATTTTGAGGCGTACCAACCAAATAATTTAAACGTAGGCAATATATTTAATACAATTCGGCAACAAGATCAATTATTACATCATCCCTATGATTCCTTTGCATCCGTTGTACGTTTCATTCAACAAGCAGCCACAGATCAAGATGTGCTAGCCATTAAGATGACCCTATATCGGGTATCAGGTGATTCACCAATTATTAAAGCCTTAGGTGATGCTGCACAAAATGGTAAGCAAGTTACGGTTTTAGTCGAAGTTAAGGCACGTTTTGATGAGGAAAACAATGTACACTGGGCTAAAGAACTAGAACGGATGGGAGTACACGTTATTTATGGTTTAAAGGGGTTAAAAACACATTGCAAATTAACCATGGTGATTCGGCGAGAAGAAGATGAAATTAGGCGATATTTACATCTTGGAACAGGTAATTATAACGATGTTACTGCCCATTTTTATACCGATTTAGGGTTATTAACCGCAGATACCAATATGGGAATTGATGCAGCTAATATTTTTAATATTCTATCCGGCTATGCTGAACCAGATTATTTTCATGAATTAAGTATGTCCCCAGACGGGATTCGTGCAACTTTAAATGCTAAAATTGAGCGCGAAATTAAGCATGCCAAGGCCGGTAAATTTGCAAAAATTCAATTCAAAGTTAATTCAATATCTGATGCGCCAATGGTTAAAAAGCTATATGAAGCAAGTCACGCTGGTGTGCAAGTCGAACTTATTGTGCGCGGAATTGCGATTCTAAAAGTTAAACAACCGGAAATTAGTGATAATATTGAATTACATTCAATTGTGGGTCAATTTTTAGAACATAGTCGCATCTATATGTTCGCTAATGATCAACAGCCAGAAGTCTATTTATCGAGTGCTGATTTAATGAGTCGCAATTTAAATCGCCGCGTGGAGTTACTATTTCCCGTCCATGCTGCTAAATTACGAGATCGGGTGCAACATATATTTACAACAATGTGGCACGATAATGTGAAAACACGGGTCCTACAAGCTGATGGATCATATAAAAAGATAAACCGACGGAGCTTAACCGCATTGAATGCACAAACAGCATTTATGAATGAAGCAAGTGCATTAATCCAACAAGGCAAGCAAAATGCTGAGGCCAAAGCAGCGAAAGAACGGTTTATTCCGTTGAATAATCCATTTGAAGAGATTGATGATAATTTCGAGGAGGACTAGTTTATGAAAATATTTGCAGTTATTGATCTGGGATCTAACTCAGCACGCATGACCGTTAGTGAAATTATGGCAGATGGTTCCTATAAGGTTTTAGAACGGATGCAAGCAATGGTACGACTATCAAAAGACATGGGCCCCGATAAAATTTTACAAACAGCTGAAATTGATCGAACGATCAAAGCACTTAAAGACTTTAAGAATACTTTAACCAGGTATGCTGAAGTTAAAATTTGTGCAGTTGCAACTGCTGCGGTTCGGCAAGCAAGCAATCAAGCAATATTTTTAAAACAAGTTGAAAAGGAAGTTGGTATTAAACTGACCGTCTTAAGTGGTGAACAAGAGGCACATTATGATTATATCGGTGTTATTAATACGTTAAAGGTTAAAGATGCGTTAATTCTTGATACTGGCGGGGCCTCTTCGGAATTAATTTTGGTCAATAATAAAAAAGCATTACACGAAGTAAGTGTGCCAATTGGGGCTGTTAATATTACAGAAACTTATTTAGAAAAAGATAAGGTAACAGCGAGCTCGTTATTTAAAGCATTCACAGCAATTGATATGCTTTTTAATAATATTGACTGGTTACGAAGTGTGCAAAATCTACCAATTATTGCGTTAGGCGGATCGAACCGAACCTTAGGTAAAATCTCACGACGAGCCAATAAAATTCAAGATACCCCCTTACATGGCTATCGGATTGAACATAATGATGCGTTTGATATCTATGCTGATATCCTAAACAAAGGGTTAGAACAACGTAAAAAAGTACCCGGGCTTGCTAAGGAACGTGGTGATATTATCGTTGGTGGGATGTTACCAATTATTTCATTATTACGATATATCGATAGTAGCCGGATTATTTTCTCTCAAGCCGGCATTCGAGAAGGCATTTTATTTGAATATATTGAAGAAGTGACTGGAAAGAATGTAGTTGAACCAGAACCAGCGACCCTAACCATTGATACTGAGGACTTAGCATAATAGAAAGAAGAATGGCATGGATAAGCATGTAAAGCTAATTAATTTACTAGTAAGTTTTTGTATTGTTTTTTGGTTGTTTGATATTTATGAAATAATTCATTGGCACCCCTAATTACAGAACAGATAAATTATGTTAATTGCGGCTACTAAATATTTAATGTTAAATTATAAATAAGATAGACGGGCTGGATTTTTAAAAATTCGGTCCGTTTTGGTATGTAGCCGCCAGCGCAAGGACGGTCAGTTGGCCTGCTAGTTTAGGCATGAATGAGGGCACATTAAGTAAAGTAATTTTAATTAAAAAAACGAATTAATGTATTTAATTTAGCATATTCAGGTTAAAAATGTATATTTATGCTAAAAATAGCAAAAAACATTGCATAGGCCTCCAAAAGCAATTATAGTGAACAACATACATTAAAAGTTTCTAACAATATAAGAGATTTGAGGAATTATTTATGAAAAAAATTTACAAATTATTGCTTCTAGTTAGTGTGTTAGTTGGTCTATTTTTGACAAGTACAACCAATATTATTGCGGCAACCCAAAGTAATGCAAATGATAATAGTGTCACCAAAATTAAGCAAAAAGGGTTACTAGTGGTTGGTTTATCAGCCGATTATGCGCCTTATGAATTTCATCAAACAATTAAAGGGCAAGATAAAATTGTTGGGTTTGATATTTCAATGGCTAAAGCGATTGCCAAGAATTTAGGTGTTAAATTACAAATTAAAGAAATGGCATATGATGCGCTATTAGGGGCCTTAAAAACTGGTAAAATTGATGTGATTATTTCGGGGATGACGCCAACTGCTGAGCGTCGGAAAGAAGTTAATTTTTCAAAAGCATATTTAGAAGTTAATCAAGTAATGCTAATTAATAAAAAAGACGTTAATAAATATAAGAGTGTGACGGATTTTGGTGGTAAAAAAGTGGCGGCCCAAAAAGGGACCACGCAAGCAGATATTGCCACGAGCCAATTACCTAACGCCAAAACAGTCTTATTAACCAAATTTACGGATGCAATTTTACAATTAGAGTCAAGTAAAGTCGTAGGAATTGTTGCAGAAAGCCCAGTTGCGAAAGCATATGCGCAACATGACAAGCGCTTGAAAGTTGTGAAGATGAATTTTGCAACGGCGGTTGGGATTACCGCGATTGCAATGCCTAAAGGAGCAGATGCGTTAACAAAGCGCGTTAATGGTGTAATCGATCAGGTGAAAAAAGATGGCTCATTTACGAAATGGCAAAAGTTAGCAAATTCCCAAATGTTTACTTCAAAGAGTTTTTTAAGTCAATACGGTTCATATTTTGTAAGTGGAACCGGTTTAACATTAGTTTTAGCAGCAATTGGGGTCTTTTTCGGCGCTGTCTTAGGAACTGTATTAGCATTAATGAAACGGGCCAACTTAAAAACACAAGCAACATTTATTGTTAAGTTAGGTAAAGTCGTAGGAAAAGTGCTTTCCAACGTTTATATTGAGTTTGTACGGGGAACTCCTTTGATGGTTCAGGTTTATATGATCTTTTTTGGAGCGACATGGCTATTTTCATTAAATATTAGTGCTTTTGTGGCTGGGGCTATTGCAGTTAGTTTAAATTCAGCGGCGTATGTGGCCGAAATTATTCGTTCGGGGATTAATTCAGTTGCAGATGGTCAAACGGAAGCAGCTCGATCATTAGGCTTTTCAACCGGTAAAACAATGCGATATATTATCTTACCCCAAGCAATTAAGAATATTTTACCAGCACTGGGTAATGAGTTTGTAACAGTCATTAAAGAATCATCAGTGGTATCAGTGATCGGTGTTGGTGAGTTGATGTTTAAAACAGCAACGGTTCAAGGTGCGTCGTTTAGTCCATTTATTCCGCTAGTGATTACTGCTTTAATCTACTTTGTTTTAACCTTTACCCTTTCAAGAGGGTTAGGTTTACTTGAAAAACGGTTTAATCTAAGTAATCGTCAATAAGGTAGTGACTCGACGATTCCGTTTAGGCTAGCAAGGGGCCACTAAGAGAACGTTGCTTAAAGTGATATAATTAAAAAATGTGATGAGTACCTAAATTGGGTAGGCATCACATTTTTTCGCTTTTCAAATTTAAAAAATTAAACTACAATAGTGCCAACGAGGTTTGATATGAATAATTTAAGAATATGGTTAAATAGACAGCACTTTTTAAAAAAAGAAAAAGTTATTACAATTTATCATATTACAATTGCGATATTAGCAGTTATCTCAATTGTATTGGTGCTTTTAGATTTAACAAACAATATTAACATTTTAGTTTTTCCATTTAATTGGCTGAATAACATTATTTTATTAATTTTTACAGTTGATTACTTTGGACGGTTCATCCGTGCCAAAAAAAGATGGCAATTTGTTTATCAAAATATTTTTGATTTATTAGCAATTTTACCATTTAGTACAATTTTTAGCTTTTTTAGGCTTGCACGTTTAACACAAATTGTCCGGGTTTCGTTAATTTTCCGGGTGATTGGGTTATCTGGTAAACTAACCCGTAATTTGCATCGTTTTTTTTATGGAACTGGGCTAGTATACATGCTATACATTTCCGCGATTTTATTAGTTGTTAGTTCGGCAATTTTTAGTCAAGTTGAACACGTTACGTTTGGTAATTCATTATGGTGGGCAATTGTTACGGTTACAACGGTTGGCTACGGGGATATTACACCAACAACACCGATTGGCCGTGCCTTAGCTGTTATTTTAATGTTCTTAGGGATTGGTTTAATTGGTACGTTAACTTCGGCAATTACGAATATTATGGGACGAACCTTTGGTCATGAAGAGGATTTTGCAGCTGAGTCGAATCTAACCATGCAAGAAATTGAGGAACTGCATAAAGAAATTCGGCAGTTAACAGCCAGTGTTAATGAACTAAAATCATTACAATTACAACAAATGAAACATCGAAAAAAATAGCCTGAAAAAGCTTTCTAATCAGCTTTTTGTCCTATACATAAATCTTTGTTAAATGAAATAATATGATACAAACAAGGTTAGCAAACAATTTCAAATGATTGTTTGCTAACCCTGTTATTTGTTGTTAAATTTATTTGGTCTAACTATTTGCTTGCTGGTTTTTGCCGCATTTGTTCAACCAATTTAAAATCAGGCGTGACGTACACCGTAGTTTGGCCTTCGAAAATGACAAAACCTGGTTTAGCACCATTTGGTTTATGCAATTTTTTAGCAGGTAAGTAATCAACTGGGACATTAGCTGATTCACGTGCCTTTGAAAAATAAGCAGCGAGTTTGGCCGCAGCCAGGAGGGTTGCTTCACTAGGGTTGGCGCTATGAATAATAACGTGGGAACCTGGTATTTTTTGAACATGAAGCCAAATATCATTACGAGCAGCTGTTTTGAGACTTAATTTATCGTTTTGCAAATTATTTTTACCAACTTCAATTTCCGTACCATCAGCGGCCCAAAATTTTTCGGGCTTTGAAATTTGAATTCGGGCTTTTTTATTTTTAGCTTTATTTTTAAGATAACCTTCAGCAATTAACTCAAGTTTGATCTCGTTAATATCTTTGGGACTAGCAATTTCGATTTGCGCCATTAAATTTTCGAGATAAGCTAGTTCAGTTAGCGTAAGCTCAATTTGTTCATTAACATAACTGATAGCGGTTTTCAGTTTATTATATTTTGTAAAATATTTTTGTGCATTTTGTGATGGGCCAATTTGGTTACTTAAAGTAATCAACATTGGTTGCTCATTATCATAGTAATTAGGCAGAGTAATTTCCGTCATCCCCCGTTTAACTTGATATAAATAAGTTGTTAATAATTCACCTTTAACCTTAAAGTCATCTGCGTGGGCTGACTCGCGTAGCGTTTGTTGCAGTTTTTTTAATTTAGTTTTATTCTTCTTAATTTCATTGCGAACAACCCGAATGATCGCACCAGCTTGTTGTTGCACGCGATCACGTTCAGCTTTTTGTGCAAAGTAAGTATCTAATAATTCACTCAATGTTGAAAAAGCCGTCGTTGTTCCAGTTATGGTTAACCATGGAAAAGGGGTGAAATTCATTTTATTATCTTTGGTAATAACAATTTGTGGTTTGGGGGCATCAAATTGTGTTAACCAATTTTGGGCATGGGCCATCGCATCCCCAGGTTGATGAACAATTGCCGCTAGTTCATTGGCAGAATCAAACGCAAATCCTTGGAAGTGTTGCTGTAAGGCTTTGGCTAAGGCAGCTTGCTCAGGGATATCTAAAATCAAATTAGCAAGACCGCTTAATGATGCATATGGATTACGCACATTTTGTTTCGGTGGGGCAATGTATTGAGCGCCGGGATAAAGTGAGCGAACACGATTTTGATCAGCCGAAACATGCTTGATTAATTCAATGATTTTTTGACTTTGTTCATTAACTAGAAATAGATTCGAATGGCGACCCATCATTTCTAAAATTAAAACAATATTTTCAATGTCCCCTAATTCATCATGGGTTGCCACAAATAATTTAATAATACGATCATTTTCGACTTGTTCAATCCGTTCTAAGCGGGCACCTTCTAAATGTTTACGTAACATCATTGCAAAGGCTGGTGGTGTTGCTGGATTTGCATAAGGAATATTAGTGATTTGTGCCCGTGCAAAGGTGGGATGGGCGGACAATAGAAGGGGATAATTGTGCCCATTGGCTCTTATTACTAAAACAATTTCATTAGGATAAGGTTGGTGGATTTTGGTAATACGCCCCCCTGTTAAAAGGCGTTGTAATTCACCGACCATTGCATGTGTGAACATACCATCAAAGCTCATGATTTGTCCTCCGTTCGTTCAAATTTTGCATAGCCTCTATTATAGCATAATTTCAAAGGAAATTATAAATATCACGAAAATACTTGTAATACGCAAAAAGCTTAATGTATAATTAAATTTGTATAATAATTTATTAATTGGAGAGGCCTTATGAAATCAAGTTTAGAAGCATTACGCGAAAGTGAAAAAATTCAAAAGGGGGCGTTAATGCGCATTACAAAACACTTTGGGTTAACTATCGCCGAATGGCAATTGCTGACAACCATGATTGCGGGCTTTGATACGCAAGATAAATTATCCGCCGAAATGGGTCTTGATACTTCAACACTTTCCCGACAATTAAAGAGTATCTTTAGTAAAGAATATGTTGATCGGATTGCGACCGGGCGTGATAAACGGCAATTAATCTATACAGTCTTACCGAAGGGGCTACAAGCAGTTAATGATATTAACCAACAATATGCGCATTTTGAACGGCTAGTATTTGATAAGTGGTCCAAAGAAGAGGTAAACATGTTACGAATTTTATTAAACCGTCTTGAAAAATCGATGACGCGGGTAGTTGAATAGTAAATTAACGTTTTTTAAAAAAAACAAGATTTAATTTTTATCCCGTTACGAGATTATGTTAAAATAGAATTTATGAAATTTAAGAAATGAGGAGTTTCGTAATGAAAATCGCTGTGGTTACTGATAGCACAAGCTATTTAACTACTAAAGAAGTTGAAGATAATCACATTACGATTATCCCAATCCCAGTTATCGTTGATGGCCAAGTGTACAATGAAGGGGTTGATGTTTCAAATAGTCAATACTATGAGATGTTAGCTAAAACGAAAACTTTTCCATCAACATCGCAGCCAGCGATTGGTGAATTAGTCACAGTTTATGAAAATTTACGTGATGCTGGTTATGAGGCGATTATTTCAATTCATTTGTCATCAACCATTTCTGGGATGTACAATAGCGTTGTAAATGTTGCCAACCAAATTGAAGGGGTTAAAATTTATCCTTATGATAGTCAAATTACCGTGCGGTTAATGGGGGCAATGGCCTTGCAAGCGGCACGAATGGTTAAAGACGAAACGATAACCCCTGATGCGGTGCTCAATGCCTTGGATGATTTGCGAGCAACTGCTGGAGAATTTTTTGTTGTTGATGATTTACAAAACTTAGTTCGTGGTGGCCGTTTATCAAATGCAGGAGCCTTTATTGGTTCTGTATTAAAAATTAAACCACTCTTAACTTTTGATGATCATAGCCATGAAATTGTGGCATTTGAAAAAGTCCGTTCAATGAAAAAGGCGAAAGCGCGGGTCGAGGAATTATTTAATGAGAAAAAAGCTAATTTTACCTATCCGGTAAAATTAACAGTTTATCATGTTAACGCTTTAGAAAGTGGTAAAACATGGTTAAATGAGCTTCGCCAAACGTTTCCTGATTTAGCAATTGAATTTGCTGAAATGGGACCGGTGATTGGCACACACCTTGGTCAAGGCGCATTAGCTTTGGCATGGATTAAAGATGAAACAGCACCACTATAAGTAATCGCCATCATATTTTGACAGATCAGCAAATGTTGGTCTGTTTTTTACTAAATTAAGGTATAGATTGGAGTAAATAATGAAAATTGGGATTGATCAAATGGCGTTTGCCACGACTGATAAATATATTGATATGACAGAGCTAGCAATTGCCCGACATGTTGAACCAAATAAGTTTTTAATTGGAATTGGCCAAGTTGAACAAGCTGTAATTCCCAAAACGCAAAACGTAGTAACATTAGGCGCTAGTGCTGCTAGCCAAATAATCAATGAAACTAATCGGGATACCATCGATATGGTTTTGTTTGCTACTGAATCGGGGATTGACAATTCCAAAGCCGCTGCTATTTATGTGCAAAAGTTATTACAAATTAACCGCTATGCCCGCACCGTTGAAGTGAAACAAGCTTGCTATGGTGGTACGGCTGCCTTAATGTTTGCCCGGGACTTTGTTTTAGCCCACCCAACTAAGCAAGTTTTAATAATTGCTGCGGATGTTGCGCGCTATGGTTTGGAAACGCCAGGAGAGGTCACGCAAGGTGGTGGTGCAGTGGCGATGTTAGTAAAAGCTAATCCACAGGTTTTAGCCTTAAATGATGATAGTGTGTATATGAGTACCGATATTATGGATTTTTGGCGGCCATTATATCGAACAGAAGCGTTAGTTGATGGTCATTTTTCAGCCAATATTTATCAAGACTTCTTTAAAGAACTATGGCAACGCTATCAAATGCAAACAGCGTTGGCAATTAGTGACTTTACTGCCTTTGCCTTTCATTTACCATTTACGAAAATGGGCTTAAAAGGGCTTTTGGAAATTTTACCAACAGCAAGTGAATCACACAAAACGGCCTTATTAACAGCTTTCGAAGCTAGTCGTGTCTATAATAAGCGAATCGGTAATTTGTATACCGGTTCACTTTACTTGAGTTTGATGTCATTATTAGATAATCAGGCATTTACTGGCGGTGAACGAATTGGCTTATTTAGTTATGGATCAGGTGCTGAAGGTGAGTTTTACTCAGGGACTGTCCAACCAACATACCAAAAAGGGTTAAAAACTGATTTCAAAGCGTTATTTGCCAAGCGAGAACGTTTAGCAATTACAACTTATGAACAAATTTTTAATGATCATTTTGTACTTGCACCAGATGACGTGGCTTATGACTTAACAAATGACAGTAGTCAGTTTGTGTTCGCTGGAATTAAAGACGAACAACAACAATATCATCAACGTTAATGGGGTGTTAATTTAAAATCTTCATAAGAAGGCTAAGCATGCATGTTTGTTAAGGAAAGCTTAGTTGATATTTATGATGATGCAAGTACCTAAATAACATTTGGCTAGGCTAAAAACGTAAAAGGACGAATTTTACCAGATTCGCCCTTTTTTTGTGCGCCTTATTAGATAATTACCGGTACGTTTAGGATATCTGCTACGATTATTTTAATAAAATTATTGCTATCAACGGTTGTTATTGATAGCATATGTATATTGTTGGTTAATTTTTTTTAATGTAATTATTATTTGATGAATTTTTCTTAATCAATATTAGAAAGGGCATAGCATGGATATTTTTAAGAAATTAGGGTGGTTTTTCAAAATGGAAAAAGCGACCTACATTCGGGGTGTTTTAGATTTATTGATGACGGCCTTGTTAAATATGCTACCACCATATTTAATTGGGTATACCGTAAATTTAATTGTCGCGCGGACGTTAACGATGAGTCGTTTGACACTGATAATTGGGAGTTTACTTATTGACACAATTTTATTATATTATTTTCGCTATCGCTGGGCCGTACATATTTGGGGTGGTGCCACTAAATTAGAACAGATTTTAAGACGGAAATTGTATGAGCATTTTATGCAAATGGATGCCTCATTTTACCACAAGTATCGAACTGGTGATTTAATGACACGGGCGACAAACGATTTAACACAAGTACAACAGGTTGCTGGTAGTGGTATTTTAACTTTTGCTGATTCAATTATTGGTGGTAGTGTCACGATTTTATCAATGATTTTTGTAGTAAATTGGCGCTTGACATTAGTGGCCATCTTACCATTTCCGCTATTAGCGATAATGTCATTACAACTAGGCCGGCAGATGCACCGTGCCTTTGGCGAACAACAAGCGGAGTTTTCAAAACTAAATAATAAGATTCAAGAATCATTATCGGGGATGAAAGCAATTAAAACGCTGGGCCAAGAAGCCGCTGATATTGCTGATATGGATACCCATAACCAAGCATTACTAAAAAAGTATAAAAAAATTGAATTTTATGCTTCATTGTATGATCCATTAACAACGATGATAATTGTTTTAGCATATGTGATAACAATTATATACGGTGGCATGATGGTTTTAAATCAGACAATTAATATTGGACAATTTGTTTCATTTATCGCCTACATTGGGATGTTAATTTGGCCGATGTTTGCGATCGGACGGTTATTTAATATTATTGAACGGGGCCATGCGTCATATGATCGGGTAATGGCAATATTAGCTGAGAAAACCAGTATTATTGATGCACCTAATCCCATTCCAACTGATCCGCAAGGGGCGTTAGTGTTAAATATTAGTGCATTTAAATACCCAGATGAGTCTCAGCAACCGGCCCTTACAAAGATCAAAGCGACTGTTCATGCGGGGGAAACGCTAGGGATTGTTGGCCGGGTAGGTGCTGGTAAAACGTCAATTATGAAATTACTTTTACGGCAAAGTGATGCTTATACAGGCGAAATTACCTTGGGCGGGATAGATATTCGTAAATATCCCCTTGATAATTACTTAGCCAAAATTGGGTATGTTCCGCAAGAAAATTTTTTATTTAGTACCTCAATTTTTGAGAACATTCGTTTTTCGAAACCAACAGCGACTGAGGCTGAGGTTATCCAAGCTGCTAAAACAGCCGCATTGCATACCGACATTACCTTAATGCCAGCAGGCTATCAAACGGAAGTTGGGGAACATGGAATTAGTTTATCGGGGGGCCAACGGCAAAGATTAGCGATTGCCCGGGCACTATTAATTGATCCAGAAGTTTTAATTTTAGATGATGCTCTCTCAGCCGTGGATGCGCGGACTGAAAACGCTATTTTGACTAATTTACTTGCTAAACGGGCCCATAAAACAACTATTATTGCTGCGCATCGCTTAAGTTCAGTTAAGCATGCCGCCAACATTTTAGTTTTAGATCATGGCGCAATTGTGGAACAGGGATCGCACCCTGAATTATTAGCACAAAACGGCTGGTATGCCACCATCTTTGAACAACAGCAAACTACCGATTAAAAATAAAAAAATGGAGGAGCACATGAGCCAGGAAAAATCAATTTGGGCTAATCCCCTGACAATTAAAGAACAAGTTCAAATTATTAAAAAGCTATTACCGTTTGTTAAACCTTATAAATGGTATTTTACCGGCGCAATTACCTGCATTGGTTTAGTTTCCGTAATTAATGTCTTATTACCACGAATCATTCAGAATTTTATGAACCATCATTTAAATCAAGCTAAGACAACGTGGCAAACCTTAATTTTCTTTGCGGCAATTTATTTTGGGGTAACAGTTTTAAAAGCAATTAGTCAATTTTTACAGCAGTATTTATATGGGGTTGGCAGTGATTATATCGAAATTGATCTGCGGCATAAGTTATATGTCCATTTGCATAGTTTGGGGATGCGGTACTTTGACCAAAATGCGAGTGGTTCTTTATTATCACGGATGACAAATGATACTCAAGCTATTTTTCAAATTTGGCAATTATTTATGTTAATTTTAATGGGATTTTTTGCGATGCTGACAGCTTTTATCGCAATGTTTGCGACTAATCATAAAATCGCAATCATCATGTTGATTTTTGTGCCGATTCTGCTACTTGCAATTATGTATTATCAGCGCTTAAGTACCCGAATCTATGGTAGTATCCGTGAAAAATTATCACAATTAAATGCAAAATTAGCTGAATCAATTAATGGTATTAAAGTTATTCAGAATTTTCGGCAAGAAATGCGGATGGAAAAAGAATTTGGCGTGGTAAATGATAGTTATCGGGCAGCCCGCGTTCGGATGATAAAAACCGAATCATTATTGTTAAACCCATTAATTGATTTGTTTTATGGTTTGGGAATTGCGATTGTTTTACTATTATTTGGGGTTGAAGCGCAAACAACCGTCATGGCAGCTGGGACAATTTATGCTTTTGTTTCATATTTAGAAACATTTTATAACCCAATTAATGAAATTATGATGCAACTAGCACCATTTCAAGATGGTTCGGTCGCAAGTGTGCGGGTCATGAATATTTTAGCTGATACAGAATATGCGCCACAACAAGCTAAAGACGCCCAAGGTAAAATTACGGCGGGTAAAATTGAATTTAAACATGTGACATTTGGCTATACAAAAGAGCAACCAATTTTAAAAGATTTATCATTTACTGCTTATCCGGGGCAAACCATTGCGTTAGTGGGTCATACTGGTTCCGGTAAAAGTTCAACCATTAATGCGTTAATGCGTTTTTATGAATTTCAAAGTGGAGAAATTTTGCTTGACGGTCAACCAATTCGGACCATTCCAATGTCTGAATTAAGACAAAAAATGGGCTTAGTTTTGCAAGAGTCATTCATGTTTTACGGTGATATTACGTCAAATATTCGTATGTTCAATGAGACAATAAGTGATGAAGAAGTTCGGCAAGCTGCTGAATTTGTGCAAGCCAATCGATTTATTGAAAAATTACCAGGTCAATATCATGAGCCAGTTACTGAAAATGGAGCGACATTTTCGGCGGGTGAGAAACAATTACTGAATTTTGCACGCACAATCGTTACTAAACCAAAAATTTTGATTTTAGATGAAGCAACTGCCAATATTGATACGGAAACTGAGACTTTAATTCAAGCAGCATTAGCAAAAATGCGTCGTAATCGGACCACAATTGCGATTGCGCACCGCTTATCGACAATTCAAGATGCTGATTTAATTTTGGTACTTGATCAAGGGGTTGTGGTTGAGCAAGGAACCCATCGCCAGTTAATGGCTTTGCAAGGCCAATATTATAAGCTATACAAATTACAAGGTAAGGGGAGTGACTAGTTTTAGAGCAAGTATGTGTGCTCATAAACTGCGGTAGTTAATTTGACAATAAGGCACCTACAGCTAAAAAGACACGTAAAATACGAGTTGCGAACATATGTTTGCAATTGTATAATATGGCTATTATGAAAAAACGGAAAACGACTAAAACAATTTTAAGTAAAGCTGAGCGAAATCGTCTTTGGCAAACGTTAACAGCACCGCAAAAAACGGTCTTATTAGCACATTTACGTTATCAGCTTAGCACATTTACGTTATCAGCAGGCATCAATTTTTACAAATAATAATTTATTGGGTAAGGCAACTGATTGGCAGTTTATGGCATATCGATATAATCAGTATTATGATGAACCTAAGCAGCATGAGCAACTATACTGTGCCTGTGGCCGCCGGCTAAAGCATCAATACATTCTTAAACATCAGCTAACTGGTGAACAATTAGCGCTAGGAATCAATCATTTTGCTGATCATACTGACATTGATGCAGCAATCATGCGGCAACTACAAGCGAAAATTCATGAAGTTAATTTTGGATTAGATGAAACGTTGCGACGTTATCGGCGTGGCGTTAAATTAAAACCAGCAATTGTTACTTGGTTAACTACACAAAAGTCTAATCAGTTCAGTGATACCATTCTAGCTTATGCCCAAGCAAATTTACCACTTACAGTTTACAGTTGCAGATACGCAATTAGTTAGACAAGCCTTTGCTAAATATGAACGACAACAGCAAAAAGCGTCCAATCCCAATCAGCGTCCTCGGCAAACAAAAAAACAAAAGCGCATCCAAAATCAAGCAACGGTGAAACTGTATTTAAAAGCATTTGATTGGTGAAAGACTACTACTTGTATTCAGTAAGCTTAATATTGTATAATGAACATTACTGAAATTTTACGACCTTCAAATCGTAACGATTCTCAGAATCTAGATAGAAATGATGGTAAAGTTATATGGCAGATAATAGTCATACACGAGTAGTTGTTGGAATGAGTGGCGGAGTTGATTCATCAGTTGTCGCAGCACTACTTAAAGATCAAGGTTATGATGTGGTAGGAGTCTTCATGAAAAACTGGGATGACACCGATGAATTTGGAGTCTGTACGGCGACAGAAGACTATAAGGATGTAGCTAAAGTTGCTTCAGCAATTGGGATTCCTTATTACTCAGTTAACTTTGAAAAAGAATATTGGGATCGCGTCTTTACGTATTTCTTAGATGAATACAAAAAGGGCCGAACACCTAATCCAGATGTGATGTGTAACAAAGAAATTAAGTTTAAAGCATTTTTAGACTATGCCCTTGAGTTAGGGGCAGATTATGTGGCCACTGGTCATTACGTTCAAGTTGACCGTGATGAAAATAATGTGGTGCATATGCTCCGGGGCGCTGATGATAATAAAGATCAAACATATTTCTTATCACAGTTATCGCAAGCGCAAATCGAAAAGGTAATGTTTCCAATTGGCCACATGCAAAAGGCAGAAGTCCGGGCCATTGCTGAAGCAAAGGGTTTAGCAACTGCTAAAAAGAAGGACTCAACGGGCATTTGCTTTATTGGTGAAAAGAACTTTAAAGAGTTTTTAGGTAATTACTTACCCGCTAAGCAAGGACGGATGATGACTTATGATGGTGTGGATATGGGAGCACATGCTGGGCTAATGTATTACACGATTGGTCAACGGAAGGGCTTGGGTATTGGTGGTCAAAAGAACTCTGATGAACCTTGGTTTGTTGTTGGTAAAGACTTAGCCACTAATACTTTATATGTTGGCCAAGGAGAAGATAATGAACATCTCTATGCGACGCATTTAGAAGCATCTGATGTTAATTTTATTACTAATCAAGATCGTGGGTTAGAATTTCATGCGACAGCTAAGTTTCGTTATCGGCAAAAAGATACCGGCGTCACAATTAAGCTAAATGCTGATAAGACATTGGCAACTGTGATTTTTGATCAACCAGTTAAGGCTGTTACACCTGGTCAAGCCGTTGTATTTTATGATGGAGCTGAGTGTTTTGGTTCAGCAATTATTGATCGTGCCTATAATGAAGCTAAGTTACTGCAATATGTATAGGAAGTAAGAACTCACCGATGGATTCAATTGAATCCGTCGGTTTTTAAAAAAAAGCGTTAAGGATTAATTCTTTGTCAGTGAATAAGTTGTAAATATGGTAAGATTAAGCGAATATAAAGAAAGTTGGAATAAATAGATGGAACATGGTTATGTAAAAATTTGGGATGAAGAAAAAGGCTTTGGGTATATTGAAGTAACTGGTCAGCCCGATATATTTGTCCATTTTTCAGGAATTGCTGGGGATGGTTTCAAAAAACTGGTCGTTGGTGACTATGTCGAATTTGTCGTTGTTGAAGGTATGCGGGGTCCACAAGCTGCGCAAGTTCAAGCAATTGACCAGCCAGTTGGCTAGTAACTAAGTAGCATAAATTGATAATGGAGGCAGTGGCTTATGGACTTTACAGAAAAAGTAATTAAAAAAGATGTTAAATATCAGGGTGGTATCATTGATGTTGAAGAGCAAATTGTTGAGTTACCTAATGGTAAGTTAGCTAAGCGCGACGTCGTCCATCATGCTCCAGCAATTGGCATTTTAGCGATTACCTCGGCAAATGAAGCGATTTTAATTGAACAATGGCGGACAGCCCCTGCCAAAACAACTTTAGAAATTCCCGCAGGTAAAGTTGATGAACGTGATACTAGTCCATTGGATACAGTTATTCGGGAATTAAATGAAGAAACTCGCTTACAAGCGCGGCATATTGAACGGATTAGTAGTTTTTATTTATCAACAGGCTTTTCCGATGAGTTAATGCATTTATATCTAGCAACTGGTTTAACGCCGGTAACGAATGAACTACCGCAAGATATTGATGAAAATTTAACCTATCAGACATATACGCTCGCGCAACTGGATGCTTTGCAAGCACACGGCCAGTTGGATGATAGTAAAACGCAAGTTGCGTATTGGTATTGGAAAAATAAAGTTGCCTATGTAAAGGAATTAGTAAATGGCTAAGAATCCACTGAATCGTAAAGCCTATCGTAAATATATGGGGCTACTGAAGGAGCAAAATAAGGAAAAAAAGCCAACAGAAGCACCTAAGTCAACTACCAATTTTGTACATCAAATGGCTGACGGACGCAAGGTTGATGAAAATGGGGAAATTCATAATACCCAACCAACTAAGGAATTAAATCGGCAGCAGTTGCGCAAAATCCAACGCTATGATAAGGATCCACGAGGCCGTTTAACCCCTTTAGGGAAACAACAACGGTTAAAGTACCGCTTAAATATCGCGATAATTATCCTGGTGTTATTAATTATTACAACTTACTTAATCTTATTTTTTGTAGGCTAATCTAACAACTAAACTAAAATAAAGGAAATCAAAAGAGATGAAATACGGAATTATTAATGCAATGCCAGAAGAAATGGCGACGTTAACTAAGGTGATGACGGCTAGCACGGTGACAGATATTCAAGGAATTAAGTTTCATGAAGGAACGATTTATAATCAAGCAGTAGTTGTCGTTGAGTCTGGTATTGGTAAGGTCCGAGCCGGAATTACTACTGCTTTGTTGATTAGTAATTTTAACGTTGATGCGATTATCAATTCAGGTTCAGCCGGCGCACTGGGGGCTGATTTAAAGATTGGGGATGTCGTTGTAGCAACCCAAACTGCTTATCATGATGCCGATGCAACTGCTTTTGGTTATGAATATGGGCAAGTTCCGCAACAACCAGCTCGTTTTGATGCCGATCGTACCTTAGTAGCCGATATTATTGCTGCAGCACAACAAACTAATTTAAAAACTGTTAAAGGTTTGATTGTAACTGCGGATGTATTCGTTGCTGATGCAGCGAAGGCTGACCAGATTAAAAAACATTTTCCAGATGCCTTATCAGCTGAAATGGAAGGGGCAGCGGTCGGTCAAGTTGCCACGCTTTTTAAGGTGCCTTATGTAGTTGTCCGGGCAATGTCTGATAATGCTGATGGGGATGCTGGTGTTACTTTTGATGAATTTATTGAAACAGCGGGTAAGCAATCAGCTGAAATGTTGTTAGCCTTATTTGCAAGTAAAAACACACTTCAGAATTAATACGGTAAATAAATTAATTGTCAGAAGGGATTTAAAAAATGAAAGAAGTTGCGTTAAATAATGATGTTGTCTATTTAGACAATGCTGCAACAACACCAATGGTACCAAGTGTTATTAATGAAATGCTTGATAAAATGCAAAATGTATATGGAAATGCATCATCAACCCATGCAGCCGGCCGGGAAGCACACATGATTTTAGAAAATGCGCGCCAAACAATTGCTAAGTCAATTAATGCGCTGCCAGAAGAGATTGTTTTTACTTCGGGTGGGACAGAATCTGATAATACCGCAATTATGGGTACGGCGATTGCCCGTCAGCATTTAGGGAAACATATTATTACCACTGCTATTGAACATAAGGCTATTTTGCAACCACTTGCATGGTTAGAAAAACAAGGCTTTGAGGTAACTTATTTACCGGTTGATGAAAATGGGGTGATTAGCTTAACTGATTTTAAAGCCGCATTGAGGGATGATACAATTTTAGTTACCATCATGATGGGTAACAATGAGGTTGGTTCACATATGCCAATTCAGGCAATCGGTGAAATTCTAAAAGATCATCAAGCTTGGTTTCATACCGATGCAGTGCAAGCATTCGGCTTGTTAGATATTGATGTTAAAGTTGCTAACATTGATATGCTATCAACATCGGCACATAAGATTAATGGTCCAAAGCAATTAGGCTTTTTATATCGTAAAACAGGACTTGTTTTCCCTAGCTACCTTAAAGGTGGCGATCAAGAAGATAAGCGCCGGGCTGGTACCGAAAATATTCCAGCCATTGCTGGGTTTGCTCAAGCGGTGGCTGAATTAACCGCCACTGAAAAGGCCAAACGGCAAGCAAAATACTATGATTTTAAAAAGCTTGTCTTAGATCGACTAAAGCAAGCAGGTGTTGAAGTAGCGGTTAATGGTAGTTTAACCGCTGATGGCTTGCAACACGTTTTAAATATTTGGATTAAAGGAGTTTCCACATATGTGATGCAAACCAATTTAGACTTAGCCGGGATTGCTATTTCAGGTGGATCTGCTTGTACTGCTGGCTCACTAGAACCATCACATGTGTTAACAGCTATGTATGGGAGTACTTCACCTCGTATTAGCGAATCTATTCGTCTTAGTTTTGGAAGATATACAACAAGTGATGATCTTAATTATTTTGTTGATCAAGTAATTAAGATTGTTAAGCGGTTGCATCAATAAATACATTAAAAAGGAACCTGGGCTAAAGCCAGGTTCCTTTTTAAGTTGATAATATGAGATTAATTGCTTAGTTGTTTGAACCAAGGTAGTTTTTTTAGAAGCAACCAAATTAAAAAGCCTAGGAAGGCCCCTATCGTGTTCAAAATTAAATCACTAGTTTCAAAATAACGATTAGTTAAATAAAAATAGCTTAGAATTAATTGATACGTTTCAATACTTAAGGATACGCCAAAACCTGCTAAAGTAGCTTTAAAAATAGTATTAATTTTAGGACAAACATAGTTAATCATTATGCCAAAAGGGACTAGCATGACTAAGTTGCCAAAAAATTGATAAGCCCAAAAGCTATTAGGAAAAAAGGCAAACATTGAGGTGGGATTGAGATGAATAATATCAGTTTGTTGGCCAAACTGGCCAAAGTATGCCTTAATCCGCCAAAAATGATAAATGTAGATTGGCATAAGTGTTAATTTAGCAACGTTTGCTAGATAGAATGTAAAGATTGCTAACATAGTTGTTCGTAATTCAAAAAAACGATATTTATTTTGCTTTAAAAACCACCACCCAAAACCGATTAACCAAATTAGATAACATACTGCTAAGCTATTAATTGCACGTGGAAATATATATTGATTATTAATCAGCATGAGAACTCCTTATTATAAATTACTTCTAAGTAAGTAATTTTACGCATAATGTGAAAAAAGGACAATTATTTATCATTAGTTTTATAATATTTTAAATAATTTGCCGAGAATGTAGTATAATTACTTATTATTAATAACTAAGGATGAGAATGAATATGGAAGAAATAAAAGTAATCTATGCCAGTATGAGTGGCCGTAATCAACATCTAGCAGAGTATGTTAATAATTTTTTAACAACTAAGGGCTATCCTGTAATTAATGAAGAAATTTCACAAAGTGATGCGTTTACCTTAGCCGATTATAAAAAAGTAATTTTAATCAGTTATACATATCATGATGGTGATCTTCCAGATGAAGCGTTAGACTTTTATGATGATCTAAACGATGTTGATTTAACAGGCGTAGAATTTGCTTTAATCGGTTCTAGTTCAACAACCCATGAACATTTTGGCCGCGCTTTAGATCGCTACTTTAAACGGCTAACGGCTAAGCAAGCCACTGTGATTGCAGCACCGGTTAAAATTGATCGTGATCCACAAGCCACTGATTATCAAAGAATCGATGCGTTATTGAATGCGTTATTAGCTGATTAATCTAAGTAACCAAGCTGTAAACTGCACATGATTAAACAATCTGCTTTCTTATTAACCGTTATTGGCTACCCAAAGTCATTAATTAGGAATATAAAAAACTTAAAAAAGAAAGATTGAACCTATCAAAATTAGATAAGTGCAATCTTTTTTATTTTAATCGGCAAAATAATCGGCTTAGACTGACAAAAAAATAGAAAAATACATTAAGGCAGCGCCAGCTAAAACAAATAGATGCCACCAGACATGGCCAAAAGGAATTCGTTTAATTGAATAAACACCGGCACCAACAGTATACGTAATGCCACCGGCTAGTAAAAACCAAAAGCTAATAGGACTAAGGGTGTGCCAAAGGGTAGGCATTGCGAGAATGATCATCCAACCCATCACAATATAAATAATGACTGATAACCACAACCAACGGCCGACAAAAAAAATTTCGTAGATAATTCCTAAAATAGTCATAGTTAAAATTACCGTCCAAATTGTCCAGCCCGAAACACCACCGATTGCTAACCAACAATAAGGGGTATAGGAACCAAAAATAACGAGAAAAATACCAGCATGATCAAAAATTTGAAAAATACGGCTAGCACGCGTAAAAACAAGTGAATGAAACAGCGTGGACATCAATAAGAAGAAGCAAACCGTGGCACCATAAATGATAAAGGCGGTCATGGCAAATGAGCTTCGCTGGAGTTGCGCCTCATGAATTAGTAAAATAATATAACCAGCGACTGCTAATAAGAAGCCAACACCATGGGTAATAGCATTCCAAATTTCGTAGATTATTTGATAGCGTTTATTTTCTAGCATGTCCTTAATCAGCTCCTTTTGTCTAGTTGTTATAGTTAGTGTAACTTATTTAAATAGTTTTGTAAACTAGATGTTAAAAAGTTACACTATTTATTAGTTGAATTCTAGGTTATGTAAACTATCCATGCTATACTAAACACTGGATATTATTATATGATAATTGTAATTAAAAGAAGTTGAGGAAAAAAAATGCAAGAACTTGTAGGTCGTGTAATTGAAGCAAAAGTGACTGATTCAAACGACAAGTATTATTTTATGCAAAAGGCGGGGGTCACCTTCCAGATGCTAAAAAGTGAAATGGATGCTGAAGGCAAAACGTTACATATTGGTGGCTTAATTACTGGGTTTGCCTATGAAAATGAAAATCATCAAATGCAAATGACTCGTAAGCTGCCCAAGGTACAAATTGGTCACTATGCGTGGGGTGAGGTGGTTGCTCAACGCCGGGACTTAGGTGTTTTTGTTAATATTGGTTTACCAAATAAAGATGTCGTAATTTCATTAGATACACTACCCACTATCATGGCATTATGGCCCCAAAAGGGTGATCGGGTCATGTTGAGCCTAATGGTTGATAATAAAGGTCGTCTATGGGGAAAATTAGCCGATGAGAGTATTTTTAAAGCAGTGACGCTTAAAGCACGCCCTGCCTTAAAAAATGAAAATATTACGGCAACTGTTTTTCGCTTAAAAATGGTAGGAACCTTTGTTTTAACTGATGAATATTATATGGGTTTTGTCCATCCTGATGAACGTGATCGAGAACCACGTTTAGGGGAAGTAGTTAAAGCTCGTGTGATTGGGGTGCGCCAAGATGGGTTACTTAATTTAAGCTTAAAGCCACGGGCATATGAAGCGATTTCGCAAGATGCCAAAATGTTATTAGCAATGCTTGAACATAATCAAACCCATACACTGCCTTTTACTGACAAAAGTGATCCCAAAGCAATTAAAGAATACTTTGGCATATCAAAAGGTCAATTTAAACGTGCTATTGGTAACCTGTTAAAACAACGCTTAGTACAACAAAGTGAAGGACAATTAAAATTAGTTAATAAGGAAAACTAATGGATAATAAAAAGTTAGTGACGGAATATTTACAATATGTGCGGGTTGAACGAGGTTTAGCTACTAATACAATTACAAGTTATCGGCAAGATTTAAGGAAGTATTTAACTTATTTAAAACAACAAAAAATAACGGCGACGACAGTCAGTCATTTTGAAATATTAAATTATCTAACTTATTTAAATCAGCGCGGTAGTTCGCAAAATAGCATCATTCATATGGTGACTTCATTACGCAAATTTTATCAGTATTTAATTCAAGTGCACGTAATTACTAGCAATCCAATGGAAAAAGTAGTTATGCCCAAAAAGAAGCAACATCTACCGGATGTGTTAAGTGTGGCCGATGTTGAATTGATTTTAGCCACACCAGATGTAAAGACACCATTGGGTATTCGTAATCGAGCCATGCTTGAAATGATGTATGCTACCGGTTTACGAGTTTCTGAAATCGTTAATTTAAAAATTTCTGATTTGCATTTTGAATTAGGATTATTACAAACTTTGGGAAAAGGTGACAAGGAACGGGTTGTTCCAATCGGTGACTTAGCAATTGAATGGGTGGCTCGCTATTATCATAATGTCCGACCTAAGCAATTAAAAGGCAACGAAAGTGTGTATTTATTTTTAAATGATCATGGACATCATCTCACACGACAAGGTATTTGGAAAATTATTAAACAAATAGTCCGGCAAGCAGGGATAACTAAAGACGTTTCCCCTCATACATTACGCCATTCATTTGCAACGCATATTTTAGAAAATGGCGCTGACTTAAGGATTGTCCAAGAATTGTTAGGGCATGCGGATATCTCAACAACCCAAATATATACACACATTACGAATGAACGAGCTCGTGCAGTCTTCAATAAAGCACATCCGCGGGCTTAATAATAATAGGGGGTACATTAATGTTAGTAAAGTATCGTGATGATTTTAAAAAGAATGCTATGGGTTTATTATCGTATGTCCCAGGATTAAGAGATGTCAATCGACTAGATAATGAATTTTCATGGTATGCTATTAGTTCAACACGGGAATTACTTTTATGGCGTGATAATAATGGCCATTTTATTGCGTTAGTTGGTGTTGAGCATACCTATGGTGTTTTAGTCTTAAGGTATGTTTCAATTATGCCAGAGTTTCGCAATGGCCCACTTTTATTTGAAGTTTTGGATGCGTTAAATCAATGTTATCCGAATGAAATTTTAATGGGTACAATTGCTGGCCAAAAAATTGTTAATGCATGGAGACGTAATTATGAACAGCGAACTGCAAATCAAATTAAGTGATTTTGAAGGACCACTTGATTTATTGTTACATTTAATCAAAAAAGCAGAAGTTGATATTTATGATATCCCGATTGTTCAAATAACCGAACAGTATATGGAATTTTTACATAGCCAGCCAAATTTATCGTTAGATATTGCGGGTGAATTTCTTGTCATGGCCGCGAGTTTAATGCAAATAAAGTCACGGTATCTTCTACCGCAACAACCAACTTTTGATATTGAAACTGGTGATGAGGTTTATCAAGATCCACGTCAGGACTTAGTCAACCAGTTATTAGAGTATAAACAATATCAACAGGCGGCTAATCAGTTACATGAATATGAGCAAGCGCGACAACAACAGTTTTCACGAACACCTATGGCGGTACCACATGAAATTAAATTAAAGCCAATTCAACCAGGGATTGAACTAGCTGATTTACAAGCAGCATTTACCAAAATGCTTAAACGAAAACAGCTGAGTGTGCCAATTGCGGCTACGATAAAAAAGGAAAGTTATACTATCACACAAAAAACATTTTTCATTACGCAACAATTGGCAGCTAATCCGCAAGGAATTGAATTTAAGACGTTATTTAATGATGATTTTGAAGTTACAGAGTATGTAACAACGTTTTTAGCAATGCTTGAAATGACCAAGCATCATAAACTATTAATTAAGCAAACGGCGCATAATGCCACAATAATGCTCTACCAGGCAGTAAAAATAAATTAAACTTAATATTTTAGGAGTATATAATCGTGACAAGTTTAGCTCAAGTTGAAGGTTTGGTTTTTATTGCGGGTGATGAAGGAATTAGCTTAGATAATTTAAAAGCGTTAACTGAGTTTCAAAAACCTGCTTTGATTGCAATGCTTGATGAATTAGCGCGGAAATACAAAACTGATGATGATTGTAGTTTTGAATTATTACAGAATGCAGAAGTATATCGGCTAGCGACTAAGGCTAATCTTAATCCGGTAATTAAGCAGTATTTTGAAGAACCGCTCTCGACCAACCTTACACAAGCATCACTAGAGGTTTTAGCGATCATCGCATATCGCCAACCAGTAACGCGAATTGAAGTAGATGAAATTCGTGGTGTTCAGTCAAGTTCAATTATTCAGAAACTACAGTTACGCAATCTAATTGAAGATATTGGGCGTAAAAATAAACCTGGTCGACCAATTATCTATGGGACGTCAAATTACTTTTTAAATTACTTTGGTTTGAAAAGTTTAACCGAATTACCACAATTAACCGACCAGGATAATTTAATAGATAATACTGAAATGACCGGTGACTTATTTTTAGCAGCGTTCAATAAGCAAAATAATACGATACAAACAGATACTAAGAAGGAGTAATTAATGGCAGATAGATTGCAAAAGGTAATGGCCCAAGCCGGAATTGCGTCACGACGTAAATCAGAAGAGTTAATTAAGGCAGGTCACGTTAAAATAAATGGTCAAGTAATGACAGAATTAGGTTATAAAGTTGCAACAAAAGATAAGATCGAGGTTGATGGCATTCCAATGCAACAACCCGAAAAGCATGTTTATTACTTACTTTATAAGCCACGTGGTGTTGTTTCAACAGTTAGTGATGAAAAGGGCCGAAAGACGGTTGTTGACTTATTAACTGATGTACCTGAAAGAGTTTATCCAGTTGGACGCCTAGATTATGATACTACTGGGGCCTTAATTATGACTAATGATGGGGCCTTAATGCAACAATTAACCCATCCTAAATATGAGGTCGATAAGGTTTATACTGCTAAGGTTGAAGGCTTACCAACTAATGACCAACTCCAAACTTTGCGGCATGGTATTATCCTCGAGGGGAAAAAAACCAAACCCGCCAAAACTAAAATTTTAGCTACAAATACAAAAAAGGGCAAGACAACTAGTTTAGTTCAAATTACGATTCATGAGGGTCGTAATCATCAGGTTAAAAAAATGTTTAAAGCAATTGGGCATGAGGTTGTTGGTTTGCGCCGAGAAAAATATGGCTTCCTTGATTTAACCGGATTACAACCAGGGGAGTATCGTGATTTACGGTTTGAAGAAGTTGAAGCCTTACAAAGTGGCTTTGCTAACTTTAAGCAACAAGGGCGACTTTAAACATATTAAGAATTGATTATAAATAATTCTTGACAACTTTTTAAGCATAAGTTATGCTTTAGTTAAATTAATATACAGTAAATCTTCAGGGCAGGGTGTAATTCCCGACCGGCGGTAAAGTCCGCGACCTTGTTTTTAACAAGTTGAACTGGTGTGATTCCAGTACCGACAGTAAAGTCTGGTATGTAGAAGATTGGTTTATTTTGTTATGGACAAATCAATCCTCTTTGTGATGAAGACAGAGAGGATTTTTATTTGGCCAAATTTAATTGAATAGCCAAACCACGAAGATCCTGTATCAAAGGATGGTATATATTATGCATAGTGTTTCTAGAACTAGACGATTAGTAGTAATTGCTTTATTATCAGCAGTCGCAGCAGTTTTAATGATTTTTCCAACTTTACCAATGTTTGGTGGCTTTATGAAACTAGACTTTTCAGTGGTAATTGTTTTGATTGGGATGTTAATCATGGACTTGCCAAGTGCGTTGGTCATCTTAGTATTTCGATCAGTCATTAAGGTTTTGATTATGAATAGTGGTGTCAATGATTGGATTGGAATGCCAATGAATATTATTGCAATGGCACTTTTTATAACGTCAATTTGGCTATTTACCCGTAAAAGTCCTGTCCTTACTCTTAAAAACTATATTATTGGGGCAACTTTTGGTACTGTTAGTTTAACGATTGTGATGGCATTCTTAAATTATGTTTATGCAATTCCTCTTTATCAAAAATTTGCGAACTTTAGCTTAGCATCAGTGGGGTTAAATTTAAAGCAATGGATTGTTGAAATGGTCTTACCATTTAACTTAATTCAAGGAATTGTATTATCATTTGTAACAGCGCTTGTAATTTTTCCAATTTTAAATTATATTAAACAACAGAAAGTACAGTTAAAATAATTTAAAAAGAAGGCAGTTTATGTATGAAACAAATACCGGCATCACACGCAATCTGACAGGGCGTGAGATGTCTTTTTATTTGATTATTTCGCTAATTTTAAATAGCATGGGCAACGGTTTAACGGTTGCTTGTAATCTGGGCAGTGCCATGTGGACTGCTTCCGCGGCTAATTTGGCATTAGTAACACGACAAGACATTAGCTTCATCCTTATTTTATATGGCATATTAGTGATTGGGCTAAATATTATCTTGTTGGGTCATCTTGAGTGGCCGAGAATTATTGGTAATTTATTATTTATTGGCCCGTTTGGCTTTTTTGTTTCTCTTTGGGCGAGCTGGTTTGGTCGTATCGGCGTTGGTACTTTAAATTATGGTGTTCGACTTGGCTTAGATGTCTTAGGAATTATTTTACTAGCAATAGCGGTTTCGATTTATCAACGAGTTAATCTTATTTTACATCCAAATGACGATATGACGAATATTATTCGGTTTAAATATGTGCATGGAAACCCGATCTTAGCTCAATTATTAAATTTTACTTTTCCCTTAACGATCATTATAATCATTTGGATCGTTGAAAGAAAGATTGTGGCGTTTAATATCGGTACGTTATTTGCCTTTTTATGTCAAGGAGCTATCATTGGGTGGAGTGATCAGCATATTTTTCCCTATTTAAAACATCGTATTAATACATTGAAACAACAGCAACCAGTTCATAATAGATAGGCTAAATTAGTTGTTGTTAAGTATGTTGCTTTTGACAATTCACTAATCAGTAACGACTAGGCAAATGTCTAGTCGTTTTTACTTAGTAATCTAATGGAACCTCAGTATCGCTAAAATGTTAAGTAATTAATTAAAATTAATAAAAGAGGCTTGCAACTTTGCTTTACTAAGTGTACTATAATTTGTAGTACAGGTGGTACACGCAATACACCACCAGCATTAATCAATTTTAAATGGTCAGAAGGGAATCACAATTATGAAAAACGTAATTGAAGTTAATAATTTAACGCAGGTTTATGGTCAAAAGACTAATAAACCATATAAGGCTCTGAAAGGGATTGATCTCCAGGTTGCCAATGGCGAGTTTGTAGCAATCATGGGTCCTTCAGGATCTGGTAAATCTTCATTATTAAATGTGCTAGCAACATTGCAAGCTCCAACAAGTGGAACCGTTAAGGTTAACAATCAAGATATTTGGCAATTAAACGACAAAAACTTGGCTAAATTTAGAGGTGAAACATTAGGCTTTATTTTTCAAGAGTACAATCTAATTGAAAGCCTTAATGTTTTTGATAATATTGCTTTGCCATTAAGCCTTCAAAAAATTAAAAAAGCTCAAATAAAAAAAGCGGTCCATTTAGTTGCCAAGCAACTTAATCTAACCGAACAGTTAAATAAATTTCCAACCGAGCTATCGGGAGGTCAAAAACAACGGGTTGCAGCAGCAAGAGCATTGGTGCATCAACCAAGTCTGATTTTTGGTGATGAACCTACCGGTGCACTTGATTCAAATAATGCACGTGAAATGATGAATTATTTATCAGCAATTAATATGGAAAATAATATTTCGATTTTAATGGTTACCCATGATGCTTTTTCAGCGAGTTTTGCGCAAAAAATTCATTTTTTGAGCGATGGTCAAATCGTACAAACGTTAGAACGACACAATGCTAGTCGAGAAGATTTCTATCGTGATGTCTTGACAACACTAGGAAACTTTAATGAATAGGAGATAAATTATGTTATCAAAAATTGCTTTATCAACTATTAAACATCGGTTAAAAGATTTTATTGTGTTATTTACTGGTTTGACAATTGCAGTCGCAATCTTTTTTATGTTTACCACGATTGCTAATAATCGTGCTTTCTTAGAAGCTAATTCAATAATTCAGCAAATTACGTTAATTTTTGTGATTGGTGAATTTTTACTAGGATTCATTACATTAATTTACTTAACATTTGCTAATAATTTTCTATTACAATTACGCCAACGTGAATATGGTTTATTGATGATGTATGGAGCCACTAAAAGCCAAGTTTCACAGTTATTATTTAGAGAAACTCTTATTTTAGGTTCATTAGCTTCAGTAGTCGGGATCTTCGTCGGTATGGCGTTGACAGCGATTGCAGGGAATGTTTTACAAAAATTACTATATTTGAATTTACCACATTGGCAATTTTTTAATGGTCGAGGCTTAATTGTTACGATTGTTTTCTTTGCAGTAATTCTAACAATTAACGGTATTTGGAATGTATTGCATTTAAAACGCACGCAACTTAATGATTTACTCCATGCCAATCAAGTAAATGAAAAACTACCAACTAAAATGGGACGTTATTTTATTTTTGGTATTTTGGGTATTATTTTGATGATTTTAAGTTTCATAATCATGCACAAAATTGCGCAAATGGGCTTGATGGGCTTAATCTTAGCTTTGATTTTGAATGTGAGTGGAACATTCTTAATTATTCGTGCTAGTTTGATTTTAATTTTGAACGTCTTACAAAAGTTAACTGGTTCATATAAGGGATTACGGCGCTTTACGATTGGTCAGTTAACCTTCCGCTTAAGCGCATTTGATAAGCTACTAACAATTGTGACGCTAATGTTTGCATTAGCACTCGGTGCATTGAGTGTAGGTCGAGGCTTTCAAATGACTGTTCCTATTTTGGCTAGCCAAAATTCCGCATACACCATTGCAATTAAAGATCCAACTAAGCAAGAGACGGCAAATATTGACAAGTTAACAGGCGTTACGTTTAAGACCACTTATCAATATAAAATGGTAAATAAAGCCAAACTTTATTTAAGTAAAGCCGAGTTTAGTCAAGTTAACCTACCAGTATTAGCAACTAATGGTACTATGCAGACGCAAGAATCCTTAAAAATACCAAAGACAACTTACGCTGATGCCAAAGAACTGGCTAATAAATATCCATCAGCTTTAAATCAATTATTGGTTAATATTACTGCTAATAATGTTAATGTTACTGCTAATAATATGGGAGCGATTGATGCTAGCTTTTTAAATAAAACCGCATTTGCTGTAGCCAAAGGGCAATCTGGTTCGATTACGGTTATTCGGGTTAAAGATTATAATGCTAATGAAACAACTTTAGCGGCGTTAGTTAAATCACAAATGGCAAATCATTCTGATTTTTCAACGGATACCATTACTGGTACTTATCCTATTGTTCAACTATTACGTAGTTACATGGGGGGGATTGAGTTTATGGGCTTCTTCTTAGCAATTGCATTCTTAACAATGCTTGCAAGTACTTTAATGTTTAAAGTATTAAGTAATACAGCAATTGATAAAAAACGGTATCGCATTTTATCAATGATTGGTGCTAATACTAGTTTACTTAAACAAACCAATGCTAAAGAAATTGGTGTTATCTTTGGTATTCCAATGATTATTGGGTTCTTAGATGTTTGGTTTGGTTTACCAATGTTTAAACCAATCATGGGCAACGTTTATTTAGGATTTGGTTTTGCGGCAGTTGTCGTAGTTATCTTATACGTATTGTATTACTTGTTAACAGTATTTTTATATCAAAAAATACTAGCATTAAAACAAAAGCACAATTAACGGATGTTTTAAGCATAACGTTGATCAAGGTCTGGGGTAATCCCAGGCTTTTTTACTGCATTTTTGCTTGGCAAATAATAAGGAAGTGTTTGTGGTTTCGGTTAGGCAGTACTTATAGCGATGAATTAGTAAGCCATATTTTGATAATATGGCCGGAAATATTAAATAAAAAGTAATATGCCTAATATAAGTTATATTGATCATTGATTAGGTGTATAATTTATATTCGGGAATTTATTTATATTATCTATGAGAAGGATAAAATTTTGACAGAATTAATTTATAAAAGAGTTAATAATAATAGTTTCACACTTAAACTAGTCGATTTTAAAGTACAGGGATTATTCGTTTATTTTAATCATAAATATAGACCATTACCGTTAGTAGCGGGAGCCTATTTAGTTAATATCAACGAATTAACGAATGATTATCATATTATTAATACTACTAAGGGAAAAGTCGATTTTTATTTTCAAGAAAGCACTGGTCAATTTAAACGGTTAAATACAAATTTATTTAGGACCGTTACGCCAATTGGGCCGTTTAAATATCAAACGGTAGCAAATACCATGTTTTTCCACCGGACGGTTAATGGAAATTTAGCAATGATGCTTAATACGGTTCCTGGTATCCGCGGCTATATTGGTAATACGAGTATCACTGAGATTGAAACAACGCCAATAGCCATGATTTGGCGCGGTAGTATGGCAATACAACTATTGACAGTTGCAAAGCTTAGTCTCAAAATGATTGACCAAACTAATAATCATGGCATAGCAATAGCAGCTAAAATAATTAGTCAGGTTCATAATACGGTCATTTTTGAAATTACGATTAGTAAAGAAAAGTTGCATGATTTTTATCAAGAATTTGATTTAAAGACGGCAACGATTTTATTAAATACGTATTTAAAATTGACTTTTACGGAACTCCAAACGCGCCAAGACATGGTCAAATTGCAAGGCTTTAGTGGCCAGACGCGTAATGAATTACAAAATATTTTAGTAAATCGGAAACCGGGTGAAAAAATTCGGGATAATATCTATGCAAAATTTTTGCCAATTAAAGCGTTAACAACGGTACTTGAAAATCATCAATTGATGCATTTTTATCCTTATGTTAATAGTTATTTTAATTTAAAAGTGTCCTTAAGCTTAAGTCAATCTGAAACTAGCCAATTATTGCGAAATGACAAACAAAGAGCCTTAAACTTAGCTCATTTAAAGCATGTGGAGCCTAAGACTGGAATGGTAGTAATAGATATTAATGAAGATCTTTGGAAAAAATATTCAACAATCACAACCATTCTAGCGTTATTAACGGAATACGCGTTTAAAAGTGTGTATCTGTTAGCACCACCTAATTTAGATTTAACTTTTTTAAACACAAAAATAGAAGCAGAATTACATATCGTTCAGCGAAATAGTGATCAAGCAATTCAAAGCCAAGCGCAAGCCGCATGGTTAATTGATAACGAACTAGTAGTTAGAGAAAACATGCCGCAACAAATGATTGCTGAGAAGTATACAATTACGGATGTTACCAGTGTTAATGATGGCTTACTTATTAAAGTCGACACAGCACAATTGATTTCGCAAAATAAGGATTTTTATCTAGTAATTACTAATCGTGATAATAAAGATCAATATTATCTGGCAAGTGAAAATGTTGCTGAAGAGGCGTTAACCTTTAAGATAAGTAATACTATCCTTATTACAGAAATTTGGCCTCAAATATGGCAACAACAAGGATTATTAGATTTAGGGTTGGTTATTGATAATCGTGATCATAGGCGGCAATTAGCGGAATTACCACGCTTGACGCTAATCGCGGCAACGCCAAAGCTACAAGCCAAAATTACCGATTGGTATTTGGACTTACATGCCAATTTAGATAAGCAATTAAGCACGAAAATTGGTTATGACAGTCATGTTATTAAATTGGCTGATGAAAACAATGTCTTGGTGTTGACTCCTTATATTAACAAGTCGTTGAAACTAACATTTGCAATTATAAAAGTTAAGCAAGCAATTCATACTAAGTTAGTTGAAAATGGCGTACCAATTCCGATTGCGAAGACACCTGATAGTCGAATTGCTAGTTATTATGCTGAACTCATCACAACTACTGAAGTTATTCCACAGACAATTTTATATGAATCACGAGATGGACAAACGATTGTTGATTCACCATTAGCGATTTTTGATTATCTTAAAAAAGATACTTTTTTTGCTAATTATCAACATATTTGGGTGATTAATAATCCTGACAATCCGACAATTCATGAATTAGATGAATATCAACAGGATAATGTTAAAGTCGTTATTAGAAATACCGCTGCATATTTTAAAGCAATGGCAACTGCTAATTATTTAATCACTAATGCAACATTACCAGCATTTTTTGTCAAGCAGCCACAACAGATTATTGTAAACACCTGGCATGGCACACCACTTAAGCATATGGGATTTGATATGCCAGGTGATCCTGGTAAATCAAAAAATGTGGTCCGTAATTTTTTGATGGCTGATTATTTAATTTCTCCCAATACTCATACTACTAATATTTTATTAAATGGATATAAATTAGCTGGTCTTTTTACTGGTAAAATTATTGAAAATGGGTATCCTAGAATTGATTTTACGTTAAACGCGAATCAAGTCCAGCTTAAACAGCAACTTACAAAGCTAGGAATCAAACTTGATAATAATAAAAAAGTAATTGCTTGGACCCCAACTTGGAAAGGAGAGGCAGTCAATGCGCCGACTGATGATATTGCTAGTATAATTAAAAGTTTCAAACAGTTACAGACTAGTTTACCAGCATATAATGTCGTGCTAAAAGTGCATCCTTTTATTTATGATTTAATTAGAAATGAGCCTAGTTTAGTACATTCTTTAATTCCTGATAGCTTTGACCCTAATAAATTTTTAGGTCTTGTCGATATTTTAATCACTGATTATTCAAGTATCTTTTTTGATTATTTAGCAACTAAGAAACCAATTATCTTTTTTGTCCCCGATAAAGATGCTTATCAAGCTCAACGTGGTTTATACTTAAAAGAAAAGAACCTACCGGGGCCAATTGAGCGTCGCTTGGCAAATGTCATTGATGATATTAACAATATTGATATAATTAACCTAAAATATCAGCAGCAATATGCACAAATTGCTGCTGATATGGTTAAATATGATGATGGTCAGACTACTAAAAAATATGTTGATGCCATTTTTAAGGGTCAAACGAACAATCTTAAAATTATTCAACAACATCGTTTTAAGAAACGAATTTTAATTTATCCTGGTAGCTTAGCCAAAAACGGGATTACGACCAGTTATATTAATTTAATGAGTAATCTTGATTTTACGCAATATGATGTAACCCAAATTGGCGCATTAGCCACAGATGGTGGACTCGAAAACACATTAAAAGTACCAAAAAATGTCCGCCAAATGTTTTTGGTTGGCGCACCGCTTTTAACAGTTAATGAACGGCTTGAAGATGCCTACAATAATGAATTAGGTGTAAATGATCCCACCTTTTATCCCCAAATAGGTTATGAAAGGAATATGCGACGATTATTGGGAAACCAAGTTTTTGATGTAGCAATTGATTATAGTGGCTATAGTTTCTATTGGGCACATAACATAGTAGCGGCTAAGGCGACTAAGCATATTATTTTTATGCATAATGATTTAGCTGCAGATGCGCTGCGTAAGATTGGTGATTATAAACCACACTATCAGAATTTAACTACTTTATTTACGTTATTGAAGAAATTTGATTTGGCATTATCTGTTTCACCCGCACTTCGGGATATTAATGCTAAAAAACTGAAAGCATATATTAAACCACGTAAGATTAAGGCTCAAGTTAATACACTGAATTTAAAAAATTTAGAGCAAGCGTTGGCGGTAGATGTTACCCAAAAATTTAAAGTAATGGAAAATATTTTTGGAGAAACAATTGTTGATTTTGATGAAAATGTTGCTAATTTTGTTGTTTCAGCCCGACTTTCACCAGAAAAGAATCATCTTAATTTAATTGAAGCATTTGCAAAATATGTTACTGACATTGATTATACTGCACGTTTGTACTGTTTGGGCCAAGGACCATTAGCAAGAATATTACAAGACAAAATTATAAACTTGCATATGGAAAAGCATATTTTTTTAGTCGGATATCTAGATAAACCATTCGAATTTATTCGAAAAACAGATTATTTTATTTTACCGTCATTATGGGAAGGACAACCAATGGTATTATTAGAAGCAATGACACTTGGTAAAAAAATATTAGCAACTAATATTGCGACTAATCAATATGTTATTGGCCGTCATGAAAAATACGGCTGTTTAACTAATGGCACCACAGTAGCTGCTATCTTTAAGGGGCTAATAAAGTTAGTTAAGAGTACTAAACGCTATAAACAATTTAATGCGGAAAAATATAATAAACAAGCAATTAGAAATTTTTATCGGTATTTAAGATAATTATTTTTTAAATTAATTATGATAATTACAAAATAAAAAAAGCTGTAATTGGTGGCTACCTTAAAGTGATATCACTTTAAGGTAGCCACCTTTTTTCAGCTCTTTTTTATAGCGCTAATTAATTCAAAATATTAATACCTTTGATAAAATTTATTAATTTAGTAGTATCAGAGTTAACAAGACGGCCTTTGACAGTCACCATATAGATAAGCCGTTCCCATTTTGGAAATGAGATTGGGATAATACGAATTGGTAGATTATATAACATGTCCATCATAGGCACAACTGCAATTCCAAAATCATTAGCCACTAAACCCGCGATTGTTTCATCTTCTTCAACCGCACAAATACTATTTGGTTTACCACCACATAAGTTAAACAAATCAGCAAGCTGGTGGCTAAGCCCACTTTTAAGTGCAAAGGTAATTTAAGGATAGGGAAGTGTTTCGGCTAGATTAACAGCTGTTTTATTGGCAAGCGGGTGATTAAGTGGGGTGATTAAAACCATTTTTTGCCGACTTATTGGGGTGAATTCGAATAAGTTATCATCACGACACTTAGAGCAAAAGGCTACATCAAACTCTTCTGCTAGTAAACTATTTAAAATATCAGGACTTAAGCCAGTACCAGTACTAATTGAAAACTTGCTAGAGGTTAGTTGGTTGTTTTCAAATTTTTTTAATAATTGTGGCAACCAATTAACAGTGACATATCTAATAGAGCCAATTCAGCTTCAATTGCTAATTTATTTACTAAAATGTCAATTGTAACTGCACAATTTTTATTACCATTTTTAATTGGTTTCATTGCTAGTTCACATATGTCATACCATACGATTTTTATCGTGTGTGGGATTGCTATGTTAATTGATGCTGGTTTAGTGATAATTCTACCATTCCCACAGTTAAAACAAGCGGAAGTGATAGCAACAACAAATGCGGCTACAAAAGGAAAACCACATCTCAACTTTAATAAAAGTTCAGTTGCGGCGATTTTACCAGGTTTTACAACTTCGACAACATTTATGTTGTGGCTGAACTGTAATCAAGAACTAGGTCAACTATATGGTATTAAAGATGCAAGCGTTTTACAATCATGTGATGCCTTTGGGGCAGCTTTGGGTGTTTTAGCAACGGCACAATTAATAAAATTAGGCCTTAAGGAAACAACAATTCTTGTTTTGTATCCTGCCATTTCAGTAGTAATGCTTTTACTGTGTTATGTAATAACAGCACCATTCGTGCTTTATATTGGTAGTGTGGTAATCGGTTATGTAGCAGTAGGTGGGTTATTGCAACTAGCGACATCAACAACGATTATTTTTTTCCCCTTGAACAAAGGACTTGCAACTTCAATGGTTATGATTGCCTCAAGTATCGCCAACTATGCAGTTTTATCAGGGGCAGCCTATATCACAAATGTTTTAGGTAAAGGGGCATCACGAGTTATTGTGTTATTAAATGTTGGCATTACCATTATCGGTATTATTTTATCTGTGATAGTTAAAAAAGGACAGGCACAAAAGATATAAAATATAAACATTAAGTTTAGGAAAAACAAGAAGAAGCAAGCAAAATTCTACAATTTTGCTTGCTTCTTCTTTAATTAATTAAGCGCATAGACAAATTTTTTCAATTAATCTAAAATTAACAGTATTAAAGTTTAGGATGGTCAAGATGATAAAGACTAAAATAAAAACAATAAGCATATATGGCAGTCTAGGCATTATGCTACTAGTGATTGGTCGTGAAATAGTATTACCATTTGTTATGGGTGCCTTTCAACAAAACAAACAACTTGCTTTGTTAAGTGATTTAGGGGCTCCTGGAATGCCAATGCGGCGCGCTTTTAAAAGTTGGGAAGATCTCGACGGCTTGCTATTTATCTTGGGAACACCATTTTATTATTTTTATTTAAAGCCAATTAGTCAAAAATTAGCTTTATTAGTTACCAGCTTAATAATTACTTATGGGATTGGCGATTGTCTTTTTACCGGTATTTTTGATTATTCAGGTAGTTATTTTGCAAATCTACACAGCTTTTTACATGCCTTTGGATCAATCATTGGTTGTAGTGCTCTCTTCTGTGCTAATTGTTTATTACTATTGGCAGAATTATACTATGGGCACACGGATTTAGCCCGATTAATCGGTTTAATACAAATAGTGGCAGCCGGAGCTTGTTTCGCTTGCATTTTGTTGGAAAATATTTGGCCATTGTTAGCAAGTATCTTGCAAATAGTTGGCTTAAATAGTTTATATTTACCATTGGTACTTGTGGCATTAAGCCAATTAGTACTTACAAGGAATCACTGATACTAAAGTAACTACGAATAGGTTAACAGTTATCACGGTGGTAGCGTAAAGCCTTTTCAAAAATTAGTTTATACCGTATACTTATTTAGCATACCAATGAAATCTAACTATGAGATAGGATTATTTAAAGGAGGAGCAAAATGTCTAACAAAAAAGTATTAGTCTTAGTTAGTGGTGGTATCGCAGCGTTTAAAGCTGTTAGTTTTGTGCGACTATTACAAGCCAATCATTGCGTAGTCCGTGTCATGATGACTGAAAGTGCGACTAAATTTGTTACATCACTGACTTTTGCGACATTGACCAAAAATCAAGTCTTAACGAAAATGTTTATTGATGAAAAGCAAAACCCTACAGGAGCTATTTTCCATATTGAATGGGGTGCATGGGCCGATGTAATCGTGGTAATTCCGGCAACCGCAAATATAATTGCGAAAATTGCCAATGGAATTGCGGATGATCTAGTAAGTACGACTTTATTAGCAAGTAATCGGCCAAAATATATCGTTCCCGCGATGAATGATAATATGTGGCATAATATAGCAACGCAACAGAATTTGGCGCAACTAAAGCAAGCAGGGATTGCTGTTATGGAACCAGCAACCGGACTCTTAGCCGAGGGTTATCAGGCAAAAGGCCGTATGCCAGAACCAAATGAAGTTTATCAGTGGTTGCGGCATGCAATACAAGATAGCGAACCCCAAAAGAAGCAAGCAACACAAATTTTAAAAGGCCAAAAAATTTTAATTACAGCAGGTGGAACACGGGAATATTTAGATCCTGTGCGGTATATCGGTAATAAATCATCCGGTAAAATGGGGTGTGCATTAGCAATACAAGCACAAGCGCTCGGAGCTGAAGTAACATTAATCAAGACGACAACAGTTACTTTACCAATACCTACTGGGATTACTGTTCATACGGTTGAAACAACCAGTGAACTGGCGCATAAAGTCAAAGTAGAGTTTGCTAAGCATCAGATTATTATCATGGCAGCGGCCGTTGCAGACTATCAACCGAAAACGCGTGCTGTGACAAAGATTAAAAAAAAGGTCAATCAATCTGAACTAATGCTAACTTTGATTAAAACTGAAGATATTTTAGCGTATTTAGGACACCATAAGCACCAACAATTCGTCGTAGGATTTGCGGCTGAAACTAATAACTTACTAGCACATGCACAAGCTAAATTAACCGCCAAAAAGGTAAATATGATTATTGCCAATGATGTTAGTAATACCGCGATTGGCTTTGATAGTAATCAAAATGCGGTGACACTTTTACAGCCTAATGCAGCCAATATTCAGTTAGCACAAGCAGATAAAGCAAGCATTGCAAAACAAATTTTAACTGTGATTGCTCTAAAAACTGCGAAACAAAAAAATTAACGCACTAAATAATTAATCTAAATTTATTGAATAGGAGATTTTGGCATGGCCATTACCAAAATAAAAAAATTGGTGCTGACCGCACTGTTTATGGCAATTATTTTATTACAAACACAAATACCATTTTTAGGATATATTCCATTAGGTGCAGTCGCTGTTGGTGTTTTTGCAACAATTATTCAATTTACCATTGCTATTGCGACCATTATTTTAGGAACTAAATCGGGGATAATTATTGGTGGTTTCTTTGGTATAATCTCATTTATCCGAGCATGGAGTAATCCAGGATCAATTGGGGCATTAATATTTCAAAATCCATTTACAGCCATTGGCGCACGCATTATGATTGCCATCATAATTGGTTGGTTTGCTAAGCGCTATTTAATTAATTCACCGCAAAATCAGTTATTTTTCAAACTAAGTTTAGCCGGTTTGCTAGCAGCTTTTGTGAATACCGCTAGTGTTGTTATGACAACATGGCTAGGCTTTAATGTCATGCATACAACGTACAATGGGATTCCAAATAGTAATCTTTTTCATTGGTTATTAATTAGCGTGGTCGGGTTCAATGGGATTGCCGAAATGTTGGTTGGAATGATCTACGTACCGTTGATTACGCAACCATTACTTAAACATATTAAAAATAGTTAATTACAAAACTAGTTATACATATAAAATGTATGCTAGTTTTTTGCGAGCGAAAAAAGATAATATATATTATCTAGTTTACATAATATATATTATTAAAAGTTATATCAATAACCCAAAAGACAACTTTCTTACTTTTTCTAGTCCTAACTTTAAATTGATCACTTAACTTATTTTATCTAAATTTAGTAAGGTTCTGCATTAATTTTTCTTACCTGATACGTGCCTTGCTGCTTAATTATTCCGTGATAAGTATTTGAGTGTGTTTGCTTAGTAATTAACGCCATAATAAGCAACTGAATAAACAACTTACGGTAAATTGACCAATTTGACTGATTATTTTAAGTTAACTGAAACGTATTTTCATCAATTTTTGCAATATATAATTGTATATGACAAAAACCTATTTTATAGTTTTTTACGCATTTTTATTAAAAAATACGCTAAACTAACTTAGGCAGCTTAAAAAGCTCTTAAAAACGCCTTTGTGAAATAAATAACAATTATTGAAGCTTAAAACATCTATTAAACTGGTCTAATTTTGCTATTTATTTATAAGAAAAACCGCTATTTAATACTTAGCGGCTTTTTCAAAATTCTGTCCTGTTTAAACTTATGAATACTTAGCCAAAGATAACCGGACCAACTAAAGAGCCACAGACCACAAATCCATAAAGGAGTCTGATAAACTAATTGTACACGGCCACGATATCCTTTAGGTAACTGAAATGTTACGAGACTGGTTTGATTATAATGTGCTTGCACGTATTTCCCATTATCTGGTCTTAAGCGGTACCCTGGGTAATAAATCTTTTTAAATGTTATTGTTTATGTTGTTTTACGCCGTTGATTAATGGTTACCTGATTGTGATTAGTCCGGATATATTGACCATTTAACCAATCATTTGTTTTAGTAGTAATTAGTTTTTGATTTTGATAAACACCAGTCGTTGCATATTCAAAATACCACGCATCGTTTTTAGTATGAGGATTATATACCTTATAACCAGTTGTTAAACGGCTAGTTATTTTAACCGCATGGCGAATGCTATAGGAATACTGGTACATTTGCCCCTGAACCATTAAAGCATACAAGGTACTGAGACTAAGCAACAGGCTACGCTGTATGGTAGCTCGTTTAATTGTAGATTGCCAAAAGGACAAACTTATTACCATGGCAATTGTCATAAAGAAGTAGCCAATCAACATAAACCGCCATTTAAACTGTAAACTATAAAAGCAGCTAGGCATATATGACCAATTGATGGGGGCATAGCTTAGGCTATAAAACAATATAGTTAAACTAACCGGATAGCACAAAAGTTTTTTAGGTGAAACATTTCCAAAAGATGTTTTTAACGTTTTATTATTAACCCAAAAGATTTTAATAACCGTAACGGTCAGTAGCATCAACAACCCTATATTAATATATAAAATCAAGCTACTGTATGGTTGCCAATTATTAGAATTATTTAAAAAGGTTGCTGTTCGATCCATCGTATAGACTTGTTTGTTAAAAACATTATATAAGTTAATGTGTTTTAAATATAATAATGGAATCCAATAGTAGCAACTTAAAAACAAAGTTAGTCCTAATACTTTAAATAACTGTTTTAAAACAAATCGTTGTAAAAAAAGTTTGGGTAAACTAATTATTAAAATACCAATTGTTAATGCAACTAAAAAGGTGCTTAATAGATGACCCGCTAATAATAATGATGCGCCAATGCTTAAAACAACAATGCTTTTACGATGTTCAATTACAATTTGCCAAAGATTGAAGATAATGATTGGCAAAAACATAATTCCTAATAGTGCCCCTTGATCACCTGTTAGTAATAAATTGTGAAGCACGAATAGTGAACTAATATAGAAAACAGCACCCAAGGTACTATAAAAATTATTTACAAATTTTAAAAGTAATTTACGCATGCTAATCCCAGCGATTAATAAGACGCTAATATTAAACAAGATAAAAACCGCAATGATGGAATGCGTTATGCCATAGACTAGCGCCAATAAAAAGGCTTGCCATGTCCCGTAAAAAAAATTACTACCTAAGCCTAAATTATTTAGCGCAGTTGTATTAATGTATGGAATAATTTGACCATTTTGCCAACCTTGCCAGGCACCAATAATCCGATTAATATGAAATGGTGTATCATAGCTATTAATCAACTTAGGATTATTAATAATGATTGTTAGATTAACAATGATAGCTACTAACAGCATCACTAAGTTGGGCTGTCTAGTTAATTTTCCAAGCTTTCTTTTTTCTAATTTCATCTAAAACTACCCCTGTTTTGCTTAAAAGCAACCTACAAGAGCAACTTACGCTGTTGATATTAATTAAATATTAAATTAGTTATGGTTAACTCGACCATGTATCAAAGCATCATGAAATTGACCGCTAGCATCTTTCAAATACTCAACAAGCCGCCCTTCTTCTTTAAAACCAGCATTAAGCGCAACATGATGACTTGCCTGATTTTCAACATCCGTATATAAATTTAAACGATGCATTTTAAGATTGGTAAAGGCATAGATGCTCAAAGCATTAACGACTTGTTGCATAAGATGCTGATGCTGAAAATCTTTTCCTAACCAGTAGCCAATTTCACCTTGTGCTAAGCTTGGGTTGATAGAATGGATATCAATCATACCTGCAACATGGCCCATATACTCAATTGTCAAAAGAACTAATTGATTTTTACGCACTTTCATTTGAGATACTTGAATAAAAGCTAATTCATCTTTAATAGTTTTAGTTAATGGTTCCCATGGCATCCATTGCTTTAATTGATCACGATTATCATCAATTAACCTAAAAAGATCAACTGCATCAGTGGTCACGGTCGAACGTAAAACTAATTCTGGTGTCACTTTAATTTTAATTGTTTTCATTTCTTTTCCTCATTTGATCAGACTAGTTAACCCCTATACTATAACCCAAATAATCAATTGTAAATAACAGCTATATTACAATTTAACTTATTTTCATTTTTGGTCCATACAATTTAATCGTAACCAAAAAATAAAAACGGAGTAAATTTATAAAAATTTAGTCCGTTTTTATATGTTAGTAGCAAACATCATTATTACACCTACATTTTTAAATGCTGTTTACTTATTCAAAACTATATTTTAAGCCCCATTTTGTTCTTAATACATCAAACAGTTTAAAAACATCATCGGTAATTAAATTGTATTGTGTAGCCAAGTTAGGCTGCTGTAACGCTGCTTCAAAGTCATCTATTTCATATTTAAGGGCATCTGCTGTCGTACCTACCTTTATTACATTAGTTGTCTTAGTTGCCGTTTGAAACCATAGTGCTTCTTGTGCGCGTGGAAATTCCATAATACGAAAATAGCCTTTTGTCCCCGAAACTGTCAATGCTTTAGGTTGTTTAGCTTGCATTGATAAATTGATGGTGGCTAGTTCGCCTTGGGTGTTTTGTAAAATAGTCGTTGATTGTTCATCGACGCCCGTTTCAAAAAAATCGACAAATGTTTGAACCGCGGTTGGTGACTCACTCATAAAATAGCGTGCCCCAGTCAAAGCGTAGCCACCAATATCTAATAATGCGCCGCCCGCTAAAGCTGGATTAAAGAAACGATTATTAACGTCATATGGCTTATAGCTACCAAACGTGACATTAATCAGCTTAATTTGACCTAGTTGCCCTTCATCAATAAGTGATTTTAATTTTTTGATCAATGGCATGTGTAAGACCGTCATTGCTTCTAGTAGTAATAGATTATTTTATTTAGCTAATGTTTGTAATTCATTGAGCTGGGTCCCATTAACTGTAATCGCTTTTTCAGCCAAAACATGCTTACCTTTAAGTAAAGCTTGCTTAATCATTTCATAATGTAAATTATGTGGTGTGGCCACATAAACCGCATCGACGGCATCATCATCTAATAAATCTGCTAGGCTTGCATATTGTTTTTCGACATGATAAGTATTGGCAAATGTGGCTAGTTTAGCAGTATTTCTAGCCGTAACCGCATCAATACCACCATCACGGCTTAATAAGGTTGCACCCATTTGGTTAGCAATTGTTCCAGTACCAATAATTCCCCATTTTAAACTCATTGTGATGCTCCCTTCAATTGTTAATATCATTATTATACTGCTGATAACATGTAAATGCTTACACGAGACGCGGTTGATCGATAAACCCATAAATACATGTATACTACAAAAAGTTAAAATAAGATATCCATTGATGATCTAAAAATTAAATTTAAGTTGTTGCACAATAGTGGGTAATTTATTTATTGGCGCTTTTGTTAACGCTGAAATAATTGCTACACCGCTAATTGGTAGGTTTTTTAGGTATTGGATATTATTATAATCAATACCGCCAATAGCTACAATTGGCAAATTGGTAATAGCAATTATTTTCCGTAACCCTGCAATGCCAATTACTGGATCAGCATCTTGCTTAGAGTTGGTTGCAAAAATAGGGCCACTGCCAATATAACTTAAGTGACTAGCAATTGTAGCATTCGGCATTTGCTCAGGGGTACTAACCGATAGCCCAATAAAAGGAGGCCGTAGCGATCGCTGGGTTAAAATATTTACTAATTCGGTAACCTTTACATCACTTTGACCAATATGAATACCGTCAGCCTGGCATTGCAAAGCTAGTTGCCAATCATCATCGATAATTAGTGGGACATTATACTGTTTAGTTACTCTTCGTAAGCCAAGCGCAATGGCTTGTTTTGTAGTGTCATTTGGGGCCATTAGACCCTTTTCACGATATTGAACGGCTGTCACACCACTCGCTAAAGCTGTAGCTACAAATTCAAGAATATCAGTACCTGGCTTAAGATCTTGGCGACCCACGACTAAGTAACATTGCAACATGTTAGTTTCAAATTTTAGCATTCATTCCCCCTCAGCTTGCGCCCAATGATTTAAAGGGCCATGACCATGACCAACAATAATTGTTTTTTTAATAGTATTCATTAAATATTCTTTGGCGGCAAAAACGGCATCCACTAACCCCATACCCGTCGCAAGATTACTAACAATAGCCGCCGCGTACGTGTCACCAGTCCCATGCGTGCGTTGTGTCGCAAGTTTATTATTTGCTAAAATATGGTACTGACCATTTGCTAGTAGTAATAAATCTTTTACGTGATGCCCTTGTCCATGACCGCCTTTGATGAGTACGTTTTGAGCACCCAGCTGTTGAATTTCTTTAGCTGCCGCAATTAACGTTTGTTCATTATTGATTTTAAAATTAACCAAGGCTTCCGCTTCAAGTAAATTTGGTGTTACTAATGTTGCTAATGGTAATAATCTAGTTTTGATGGTCATAATTGCATCAGCAGTTAACAAACGGGCCCCCCCTTTAGCTATCATAACTGGATCTACAATGATGGGACCAAAATCATATTTTTCTAACGCTGTGGCTACCATTTCAACATGTAATTTGTCACCAAGCATGCCAGTTTTTACTGCACGAATCGCTAAATCATCATTGATACTAGCAAACTGTTGCTCAATAATTGTTGGTGGTAATAAATCAGTTGCCTGTACGCCATACGTGTTTTGTGCAGTGATGGCAATTACCACGGTGGCAGCATAAACTTGATGCGCAAAAGCAGTTACAATATCTGCATTAATACCCGCACCTCCACTGCTATCAATCCCGGCAATTGTTAAAATTTGTGGAAATTGGGTGATATTTTGTTTAGGCATTAACTAAATCCCACTTTCCATATTCTGTTAGTTTAGTTGGTGTTAGCTGATATAGTTCATCGAGTAAAACATTACTAAATGAACCTGGTTGATTAGGTGTTTTTTGTGCAGCTAATTCACCAGCAACACCCATCGCTAATACAGCAGTGGCAACTGCTTGTAACCGAGGGACGCCAGGTAATAAAAAAGTACCTATTAGTGAAGAAAGCATATCTCCTGACCCCACATTGGTTGCTAAAAGTTGCGTATTATTATGAATAACATACGTAGTACGTCCGTCAGTTATGACATCAATCCTTCCAGTTAGAGCAATGATTTTACCAGTTTTTTTAGCTGCTTGGATGGCAACGCTGACGCTATCTAGTTCTTCAACCGCATCAATACCTCTTGATTTAGCATTTATTTCAGCAAAGAAAGCAATTTCACTAGCATTACCACGAATAATATCAATTTCAATATTTGTCAATAACTTTTTTACATACTGACTTCTGAATGGCACGTTAACGGCCACAGGATCTAATATAACTGGAATTTTATATTTGTGAGCAGCCGTACCCAGTGCTTTTAATTCTATAAAATCACTTTCAGCTCCTTGGGATGTTCCTAAATTTAAAGTTAAGGCAGTTGCGAGACTAATTAAATCATCAGCTTCAGCTGGTTCAAGTGTCATAATCGGCGAACCACCAATAACATTGATAGCATTAGCAACAATTTGTGGTGTTACAAAATTAGCAAACGTTACTACGACTGGATTTTGTTGGCGAATATCGTTTAATATAGTAAAATCAAGCATTCATTAATTCCTCCATTGTAATTGTACTAGTATTAGCTAATAAACGTGTTTTTTGAAAATACGTTGCGTCAAAAAAGTGCCATTCATAGATACATCCTTGCAAAAAAATTGCTAAAAGCTGTTGTTGCTTACTTTGTGTAAATGTTTCTTGATCTAAGATGGTAAATAAAACGGTAGCTAAGTCCATTTTTAAAAGATCGGGAAATTGATTATCATATAATTGCAACCAATTAATTAATGGATTATCAGTAACTTCTTGCGGTACGAGCTGCTTTGCAAACTCAGGATAAACCCAAGCACATGGTAGTAAAGCCGTAATTAAACTGAAAAAATCTTTACTTTTATTGGCAAATAAAAAATCAATATATGCTTGTGTAGTGGGGTTGGGAACTGTTGTTGGGAGTTGCTCAACTTGGCTAATATCAATACTTTTTAATAACCAAGTATGCGCAATACTTTCACTATTTGGTTCAAAAAGTAACGGCATAAGCACGTGAGCAATTGTTGGACTTGGTGCCAAATCTGCAGCAGCTTTTAATGCTAATGCATACTGGCTAAGATAAAATTCATCTTGCTGTACATACGCAATAATTGCGGCTGGTGCTAATGTGTTAGTAGTAATATCTGTTAAAAATGGATGCTGAATAATTTCCTTAACAAGTGGTTCAGCATGGCTTTTTAAAACTTCTGAAAATATCATAATTTAATTTCTCCTAAAAAAAGATGCCTACCCACGTATGGATAAGCATCTTAAAAAAAGCATTATTTTTAAGGTAATAGCTACTTCCCTACGCGAGTATTAACTCAACAGGTTCAAGGGTCCTAGCGCAATGCTAATCTCAGTGACGATAACTGTCACACCCCTAGTGCATAAATATTATTGATTGTTGTCAGTTTAACATAGCCCTAACTAATAAGTCCACACCTTATTTTTTATTTTTTATAATTAGGCATAATTATTTTTATGATAAGCATGTTTTAAAAAATAAGCAAAGCCTGGATTTGGTAGTGGTAAGCGTCGCTGACAATATTGCACAAACGTTTGATAAACTTGCATTTTATCGGTAGCTGGAATTTGTTGCCAAGCAAAAAAATCACGCGGTCCAATTTTAACAATATCTGCATATTCGCCCCGTAAAACATGCGCCTTATCTTTAAAATAATAATTTTTGGGCGCCACCCACGCAAAATTATTTTTATGATTTGTAATCTTTTTTCTAACTTTAGGATCATCAGGATGGCTAATGTCTAATCTAAAATGAGTATTTTCAGGTAATAACCAATTAAGCGGATTTGTACCCTTAGAGCGCCCATAATTGAATGAACTAGTATTAGCAATTGGTTGTGCTAGTTCAATTGGATAGTTAGCAGGATTACTATCAACTTGCCGTAAATTGGCTATATCTTGCCGATAATTTTGCCATTCACTTACAAAATTACCAGTTTCTAAGTTAATGATGAATTCACTCATTCGACTATGTTTCGTGATTTGTACTTTAAAATTTTGCGGATATGTAAAGCCACGCCACTTAGGATAGCGATTATGGTAATTTGCAATCGTTGTATAATCTAATCTTAAGCGATTAAGTCGTGCGTAGGCTAATAGTTTAGCAAAATCAGTTTTACCGGTAAAGTTTTGTAATACATAGTGTGTTATTTGCCGATCTAAATAGCTACGAAATAAATGAACTTTTTGGGCTAATAATTTAAGCCTTGGTGGATAATTAGCATTTAACGGAGCTTTTTTAAAAACGCGTTGCACATAATGACGCCACAACTTTAAAAAAACAGCATGTGGTGGTAAGTTATTAGTTAATCGGTAGTGCCCAACTAATTGTAAAAAACCGTTATTATCAATCGTGGCGCCTAAATGGTTTAAGACAAGCTCTAATTTTTCAAGTGGTGACCGCCGAACTGCTTTTAGCATGCTAGTATACAGCTCACTACCAACCGTTAAAGTTTCTGAGGGGGCCTTTTTTGTCGCTTTTAAATAACACTTAATGGCCCGTTTATCCCAATCATCTTGTGATAAGTCAAGTTGTTGTTTAATCATATCAAATCCCACCCTTTTAATGCTTAAAATTTTTAAATTGCTTACTACAAAAAGGGACGTGCCTTGTTCGCTATTCACGTTCATGCACACCCCTCACATTATTTAAAATTTAAGTTTTACAAGTAATTGGTAATTAAAAAGCAGCTGTCAATGGTGGCACAACTTGTTTTTTACGAGAAACAACCCCTGGTAAGGCCAAGCGATCATTGTCTAATTTACCACCAAAGGCTTTTTCAATTGGCGCAACTGGGGCACCAACAACTAATAATTCAGAATCGGAAGTTAAGATGTTTGTTACGACAAATAAGAAAAGATCATAGCCATTTTGATTGATTTCAGCTTGCATGGCTTCTTCTAGAGCAACTTGCCGTTCAAATACTTCATCAATATCAACTGTGTTGACCTGACCAATGCGCACTTGTTTACCACCCATTTCGAATGATTTAGCATCACCTTCAATTAAATCTAATTCTGATTTAGTTGCGAGATTAGTACCAGCTTTTAGCATTTCAAGGCCATATGTTTCATAATCAACATCTGCAATTTCAGCTAAAGTTTGCACTGCAATTTTATCAAATTCAGTTGTTGTTGGTGACTTTAATAATAAAGTATCGGAAATAATAGCTGAAAGCATTAAACCTGCTAAATTAGCTGGAATTTCAACTTTATTTTCGTTAAACATTTTTAATAAAATTGATGAAGTTGCCCCAAGTGCTTCAGCACGAATATTTAGTGGCGTCGCAGTTGTTAAATTAAATTTATGATGATCAACAATTGCACTAATTTCAACTTCAGCGACATCACTGACTGATTGTTGAGCTTCATTATGATCAACTAAAATAACACTATTAACTTCAGGTTTAGCAGCTGTAATAACTCGTGGTGCAGTTGCATCAAAATGACGTAGCGCAAATTGCGTTTCTTCATTTGGAGTACCAAGGGCGACTGCTTCAGTTTCTTGTCCTGTTTGGTTTAAAAGATATGAGTAGGCCATGGCTGCAACGATTGCATCTGTATCGGGATTAGCATGCCCAAAAACTAATTTTTTTGTCATTATGTGACTCCTTCATTAAATAGTTGCTTATTACATACACTTTAATTATATGCTAACTTTCCTTAATGTACCATCAAAAAATTAAAAATTTTGGCATCATCGAGGGTAGAGCATAATGTTACTAGAAATTATCAAAATCACATGTTTATGTGATTACTATTATCAATCCCAGCACCCTTTTTTGCTACCCGCCCTATTTTAAGAATATCAATGCAGACTTTTTGTACCTGCTCAATTTAATTTTCCAGTTTATAAAAAACAATTCCATTAATATGTGCAATCACAAAAAACAACTAATTCAAATTATTAATTAGTTGTTTAAAATAAATTTTTAAAGTTTAGCGCCAAATTAGTCGAGCGTTGTTAACCGGGTTAGATAATTCTTATCAGCTAAGTAAGTATCAAATGCTTGTAAGAAACTAGCGATTCGTGGAATTTCACTCTTATCTTTGCGATAAACAAATGATAAGTCAAACTTAATATTTGGTTCAAAGGGCACAGCATGCATATTTTCACCCATGTTACCTTTTTGACTAGCAACATAAGAATTAGGTAATGCCGTAAAGGTACCTGTTTGTTTAGCAAAGCGTAAAATTTGATTTGGAGTTGAGAAACGCGCCACTGACTTAGGAATATCTAGTAAGTGGTTTTTGTAAATTTCCCGAACAGTTTGTTCAATATAATAAGTTTCAGGATAAGTTACCCAATCTGATGAAAGCGTATCTTTTAAACGAACTTGTTCAAGATTAGCTAGAGCTGGGTTACTATGCACAAACATCAAATCTTCATTCATAATTGATTTAGCAGTGTATGGTTTCCAATTTTTAATTGAATCATCTGGTAAATACATAATCGCTAAATCAATACGGTTATTTTCGAGTCGCTCCCAAATTTCCTTTCGGCTTAACGTGTAGAAAGTAACACGGACATCAGGATGTTCACGATAATATACCGTAATAAAGTCTTCAATTACTCGATCTTCAATTGAAGAAAGTAAACCAATTGAAATTTCACCTTGTGTTGCTGAAGTTGATTGTTGAATTTCATCAGTTGCCTTATTTAATAGTTCATAAATTTGTTGTGTAGTTGCTAGCATTGTTAAACCAGCATCAGTCATTCGCAATTTTTTACCAATTGAGTAAAATAATGGTGCTCCAACAGTTCTTTCGAGTTTCTTAATTTGTTGTGTTAACGCTGGTTGTGTAATTCCTAAAATTTGTGAGGCTTGGGTATAATTCATGGTCTCAGAAAGTTGTAGAAAGTATGACAACGTCTTTGATGAGAAAATATTTTCTTGAGTAGTTTTCATCGCCAATTGCTCCTAACTATAGATATTATATTATACATGATATTATCAATATAAGAAAAATGCAAGCAATTTAACTTTTAATTTATAACAACGCATAAATTAAACTTATATTAAACTCTATAAAGAAAATTTAATACGTTAAACAAGTTCTATCTGATATTGATTTAGGGCGATTGGCACCCCTTCACTAGCTGTATCAATTACAAAGGAACCATTTGAATAACGTTGACTCAGCGGATGTTCAGCAACCAAAATATCATGCGTTAAGCCGCGATTAGTAATTACTTGCAATGCCTTATCTTGTTCTGTAGCGTCAATACCTAAAGCACTAATTATTTCATGAGGTTGAGCTTTTAATTCACGTAAAATCACCACGCCACGACGAGCCCGTGAGCTCAGTGGAATTTCACTAACTAACATTTGTTTAAACGCACCACGTTGAGTAATTAATGCTAAGTGATCGGTGTCCTTAACGAACAAGCAACTAACAATTGATTCCTTATCTCGAATATCCATGGCCTTAACGCCACTCGTCCGTGCTCCGGATACGGGAACTTGGGCTAAATCATACCGTAACGCATACCCGGTTTGGGTCAGTAATAAAACACTTGTATCGGTCATCCCCAGCGGTAAGTATAAAACATTGACCACGGTTGCTTGCGGTTGCTTTAATTTGATTGCAACACTTGCTCGTTTACGATAATTTCGTCCCGGCGTTAAATCAGCAAAGGCAGTTTGTTTAATGTATCCATCAGATGTGGCGAGAGTAAACATCCCCGTTTCCGCTAAGTTATTAAAGACAAATACTTGCAGCACTTCTTCTTCAGAATCTAAGCCATTAATTGCTTGGGAGAGATGCTCACCAGTATCTTTCCATTTAACATCACTAACTTCATGAACTGGCCGATAAATTAAGTTTCCTTTATTCGTGAAAATGAATAAATGGGATAACGTATTAACCTTTGCTAAATACACTGGAACATCGTCATCCCGGAGCCCATTTTCACCTTCGCTTGATGCATTATATGAACGTAGCGATGAGCGTTTGAGATAGCCGGCTTTGGAAACAAGTAACACGACATTTTCATCGGCAACAGTCACAGTCGTATCAATTTTTAATTCCTCAACTTGGGCTTGAATTTCAGTCCGTCGATCATCTCCAAATTCTTTAGCCAACGTTTTTAGTTCTTTGCGTAACACTTTATGTAATTCTTTGATATCACTTAAAATTAATTGATATTGCGCAATTGCAGTGGCTAATTGTGTTGCCTCGGCTTCAAGCTGCGTAACATCGGTATTCGTTAACCGGTACAATTGGAGCGTAACAATAGCTTCTGCTTGTTCATCAGTAAAGCCAAATTGGTCCATAATATTTTGCTTGGCATTTTTCCGATTTTCACTCGCTCGAATTGCAGCTACGACCGCATCTAGAATTGAAATCATTTTTATTAAACCAGCGACAATATGTTGTCGTTTTTGGGCCTTAGCCAAATTAAAAGCCGTTCGCTTCGTAATAATTTCTTTTTGATGTTCTAAATAGGCACTTAGAGCTGTCTTTAAGCTGACACGTTCTGGCCGTTGCTTATGGATTGCTACCATATTAAAGTTGTAAGTGATTTGTAAATCTGTTTTTTTGAAGAGATATGTTAAAATCCCATCGGCATTGGCATCCTTAGCTAATTCAATGACAATCGCTAAACCCTGTCGATCGGATTCATCCCGAACTTCAACAATTCCAGCAACATCTTTATTAAGGCGAATTTCATCAATCTTTTTGACAAGTTGGGCTTTGTTGACTTCATATGGAATTTCACTAACTTCAATTTGTTGTTTACCTGCTTTTAAAGGTTTAATGGCTGTTTTAGACCGTAAAATAACTTTACCTTTACCAGTCTCATAAGCTCGCTTAATTCCATCAATCCCTTGGATAATTCCACCAGTTGGAAAATCAGGACCTTTAATAAATTCCATTAATGCATCAGTGGTGGCACTAGGGTGACTTAATAAATAAATTAATGCGTCAACTACTTCCCGAAGGTTGTGGGGTGGAATGTCAGTAGCATACCCTGCTGATATCCCAGTCGCCCCATTAACTAGTAAATTGGGAAAATGTGCTGGTAAGACGGTTGGTTCATACTCTGTATCATCAAAATTTAAAACCATTTCTACCGTATCTTTATCTAAATCTCGCAACAACTCACCAGCAATTTTGCTAAGCCGTGCCTCTGTATACCGCATGGCCGCTGCGGGATCCGCATCGATTGAACCATTGTTCCCATGCATTTCAATTAGTGGTGCGCGTAATTTCCAATTTTGTGACATCCGCACCATTGCTTCATAAATTGATGAGTCACCATGGGGATGAAAATTACCCATGACGTTCCCAACGGACTTAGCTGATTTACGATATGCTTTATCGTATGTATTACCATCCTTATTCATTGCAAACAAAATTCTGCGTTGCACTGGCTTTAAGCCATCCCGAATGTCAGGTAAGGCCCGTTCTTGAATAATGTATTTTGAATAACGTGCAAAGCGGTCACTCATTACATCTTCAAGGGCTAATTCTTGAATATTGTCAGCCATGTTTTGCTCCTTTGAAAAGTGTTATCTGTTAATACTATCTTTATTCTTGCCAATTAGTTATCTCAGGTTGAACTACCGTAGTTAGGTCGTTAGTTTCAACACCACTTGGAATTGGCGTCGTTGTTTGACTTAATGTATTGGTAGTATCCAAAATTGAGTCGGCTTCTTCTAAAGTAAAGGCGACATTGTTCTCAATCCATTTCCGGCGGGGCTCCACCTTATCACCCATCAAGGTCGTTACGCGTTTTTCAGCTAACATGGTATCTTCTAGCTTAACCCGAATAAGTGTTCGCGTCTCGGGATTCATAGTCGTCTCCCACAGTTGGTCAGCATTCATTTCCCCTAACCCTTTAAATCGTTGAAGGGCATAACCACGGCCAAAGGTAGCTTCTTTTTGTGCTAATTGATCATTTGTCCAGGCATATTCAATCATTTGCTTTTTGCCGGCCCCTTTTTGTAATTTATAAAGTGGTGGTAAAGCAATATAGACTCGCCCGGCTTCAATCATAGGTCGCATATATTTATAAAAGAATGTTAATAATAAGGTTTGGATATGCGCCCCGTCATCATCGGCATCGGTCATAATTATAATTTTGTCGTAATTAGCATCCTCAAGCTTAAAATCCGCACCAACTGAAGCACCAATCGTATAAATCATTGTCGCAATTTCTTCGTTTTTTAAAATATCCGCTAATTTAGCTTTTTCCGTATTCAAAACTTTTCCCCGCAATGGCAGAATGGCTTGAAACTTACGATCACGCCCTTGTTTGGCTGAACCACCAGCGGAATCACCTTCGACAAGGAAAAGTTCATTTCGTTTGGCATTTTTGGACTGTGCCGGGGTCAATTTACCAGATAGCAAGCGTTCTTGTTTACCACGCTTCTTACCATTGCGACTCTCATCACGGGCTTTGCGGGCAGCCTCACGGGCTTCACGCGCTTTAATAGCTTTCCGGATTAATGTTTGCGCAAATTCGCCATTTTCCATTAAATAGAAACCTAATTGCTCATTAACAATGGTATCAACAATTGTCCGAGCTTCAGGCGTACCTAATTTATCTTTAGTTTGTCCTTCAAATTGTAATAATTCCTCAGGCACCCGTAAAGAAATGACTGTTGATAATCCTTCACGGACATCAGCACCTTCTAAGTTCTTATCTTTTTCTTTTAATAAACTAACTTTGCGGGCATACTCATTAAACGCCTTGGTCCAGGCTGATCTAAACCCAGCCTCATGGGTCCCCCCATCTGGTGTACGGACATTGTTAACAAATGATAATGTTGTTTCGGAATAACCATCATTATATTGTGCCGCAACTTCAACTTCCACGCCTTGGTTAAAACCATCAAAATACATAATATCACCAAGGGTTTCTTTATCTTCATTTAAATAAGCGACAAACTCTTTAATTCCGGCTTGATAAAAGAATTCTTCATGTCGCTCTTGACCAACACGCTCATCTGTTAAAGTAATTTTGATATCTTTTAATAAAAAGGCGGATTCACGCAACCGTTGCGCCAAAGTATTAAAACTATACACAGTGGTCGAAAAGATTTTCGGATCAGGTTTGAAGGTTACGGTGGTTCCAGAATGTTTTTTGGTCGCACCTAAACGTTCAAGTGTTCCGACGGGCTGGCCACCATTTTCAAAGATTTCTTGATACGCATAACCATCCCTAACAATTGTGACGGTTAAGCTCGCACTCAAGGCATTTACAACTGATGACCCAACACCATGTAAACCACCTGATGTTTTATAGCCACCTTGACCAAATTTTCCACCTGCATGTAGTACGGTTAAAATTACTTCTGGGGTTGGTTTACCAGAGGCATGCATCCCCACTGGCATTCCCCGCCCATGATCAACGACTGTAATCGCGTTATCTTGATGAATTACTACGGCAATTTCATCGCCATAACCAGCTAACGCTTCATCAACAGCATTATCAACAATTTCATATACCAAGTGATGTAATCCACGCCCATCGGTTGAACCGATATACATCCCTGGTCGTTTACGGACTGCTTCAAGTCCTTCAAGGACTGTAATGGAATCATCTGAGTATTCCGGTTTTTGCGCCATATTACTGATTCCTTCTTTCGTTTATTAAATTTTATTAATCGCATTTGTTAATGCTACAATTATATGCATAAGGATTGCATTATTAAGTTAATGGCAATTTAAAATTGCACCTCTTTTAGCTTACACGCTTTTAATCAGGTCGTAAAGTCTGTTAATATCATGTTTTAAGACCATGATAGCCCAAACTGTACACTTTAACTTAAAGATTATACTATAAGTTACTTAAATATGGACAACAAACTTAACTTTGCAATCAAAAATTAATTACTAACACCCTCCATAATACGATTTTGTACTAGAAAACCCCCTCGCTTGGTACTTACCAATGCAAGGGGGTTGTTAAAAGGTATTAGTTACAACACTATTTTGATAAAAACAGCTTAAGCAAACTCTAGATAATAATAGGCTGCTACTACCTTAATTGATTAGTGACGGTACAGTAACGTAGCTTAGTCTAGAAAATCTTTTAGTTGTTTTGAACGTGAAGGATGCCGTAACTTTCTAAGCGCCTTGGCTTCAATTTGCCGAATCCGCTCACGCGTTACCCCAAAGACTTTACCAACTTCTTCTAAAGTTCTCGTGCGTCCATCCTCCAAGCCAAACCGTAGGCGTAAAACATTTTCTTCTCGATCAGTTAAGGTATCTAGGACGTTTTCAAGCTGTTCTTTTAACATTTGATAAGCCGCTGAATCCGCAGGGGATGTTGCATCTTGATCTTCAATGAAATCACCCAGATGTGAATCATCTTCTTCACCAATTGGTGTTTCTAACGAAACTGGTTCTTGTGCAATCTTTAAAATCTCACGTACTTTTTCAGTTGGCATGTCCATTTCAGCCCCAATTTCTTCAGGGGTTGGTTCCCGGCCTAAGTCTTGTAGCAATTGGCGTTGAATTCTAATTAATTTATTAATTGTTTCCACCATGTGTACGGGAATCCGAATAGTTCTGGCTTGATCGGCAATGGCTCGCGTAATTGCTTGGCGAATCCACCACGTAGCATAAGTTGAAAATTTAAATCCTTTACGGTAATCAAATTTTTCAACTGCTTTCATCAAGCCCATGTTTCCTTCTTGAATTAAATCAAGAAACTGCATGCCACGGCCAACATAGCGTTTCGCAATAGAAACAACTAACCGTAAGTTTGCTTCAGCTAACTCTTGTTTAGCCTCTTCATCGCCTTCTTCAATTCGTAAAGCTAAAGCGACTTCTTGTTCACCAGTTAATAGTGAAACACGGCCAATTTCTTTCAAATACATGCGGACCGGATCATTAATTTTAACACCACTCGGTGCTGTATCAGCTGCAGCTAGTTCTTTTTTAGTAGGGGTATTTTTTTTAGCTGTCAACGCATGCTCGGATGGATTACCATTTTCATCAACGATTGAAATACCAGCATCTTCAACCCGTTCAATCAATTTATCAATTTGATCCGCATCCAAATTGTACTTTTGTGCAATGCGACTTTCTAATTCATCATAATTAATTTCTTTTTTTGCGCGATAATCTTTAATTAAACCATTAACGTCCTTTAAAAACGTTTTTTTATCAAACTCTTGTGCTTCAGCCATTTATAGTCTCCTTCTCTTCTACTGACGACTTGCTTGCTGCTCTCTTAGTAATGAAATATATTGGTTAGTCAGTTGTAACAACAATTCGTTATTACCTAACTGTTTAGCCTCGTTAATATCGGCAACTGTTGTAGCAATTTGAGTTGCCAAGGGTATTTCTTTAGTAATAATCTGAATTAATTCCGGCACAATTGATAATTGAGGGGCTGAAATTAACGGATCATTTTCTAGTTCACTCATTTTACTAATCAGATTAGGATCTTGAATAAAATCTAGAAATGCTCCTAAGTCAAAGGTTTGATACATTGTTTTATAACCTTGAGCCATTAAAAATAAGGTTTCATATTCAACTTGACTAAAGTGAAAATCATCAAGCGCTGTCACATTTTGCCACACTAAAGGATCATGAATCATCCATAACAGCAACGTACGTTGGGCCCGTTCAATGCGTGAATAACTTTTAAGGGGCGGCGCTTGGATTAATTGCTTATTTTTGGTTACTGACAAGGGGTTAGCATGTCCTCGCTGGTCATTTTGTGGTTCTTGTTCAAAATGGCTGAGCTGTTGCTCTAACGTAGTTGCTTTAATTGCAAATTCAGTTGCTAATTCATTGACTTGAATTTGCCGTTCTATTTGATTAGGGCTTTGGGCAATAACTTTTAAAATGGCTTCAATATACGCGAGTTTTTCCGCTTCATTAGCTAAATTATAATTATTACGTAAATACTTACGCATGAAAGTTAATGGTGTTTCAAGCGAATGCTGCAAAGCATTTTGTAAAGCAGTTGCTCCATATTTTTTCAAGTATTCATCAGGATCTAATTTTTCAGCTAACCGCACAACCTTAATCGCGAGCTTATTACTATGTGCCTGTACTAATTTAATGGCACGAGCTGTTGCTTTTTGGCCAGCTTCATCATCATCATAGGCAATAATTAGTGTTTCTGCAAAGCGCGTTAAAATGCCAACTTGTTCTGGTGTTAACGATGTTCCCATGGAAGCAACACCATTAGGAAGACCAGTAGTATATGCTGCTAAAACATCCATATAACCTTCAAATAAAAAAACCGTTTTGCTTTTACGAATCATTTGCTTGGCTAAGTCCAGATTAAAGAGTTCTCGACTTTTTTTGAAAATCGCACTTTCCGGTGAATTAATATACTTTGGGCTATCATCATTAGCCATCCGCCGGCCAGAGAAAGCAACTACTTGACCTGCCATATTACGAATGGGAAATAATACTCGATTGGTAAAGCGATCATGTAATTGCCCTTCATCATCCTCAATAAACAAAGCACTATCGCGTAGTACAGTATATTCAATCCCTTTTTCTTGAAAATACGGTAATAATAATTCATTTGTGGGTGCATAACCTAAGTTAAAAGTATCAATTAAATCGCGACCAAGCCCACGTCCCGTTAAATAATTCAAAGCGGCATCCCCGGCTTGCGTATTAACTAACATATGGTGGTATAACTTAGCTGCTTGCTGATATAAATCATAAATGGCGGCTTCTTTCCCCTTAGGTTTAGGAGCTTGCTCATTTTTTAAATATTGCTCATCAATCGGAATATTTTGTTGCTCGGCGATTTTTATGACGGCTTCGGGAAAACTGATATTTAAGATGTCAATTAGAAATTGAAAAACATTCCCTCCACGCCCACACGAGAAACAATGAAAAATCTGTTTTTCTTCATTAACCGAAAATGAGGCTGTCCGTTCTTCATGCCAAGGACATTTACCAAAATAATTCCGCCCTTGTTTATGCAATTGCACATATTCACTCACGATGTCCGTAATATTGACACTATTGCGGACATCGCTGATAACCTCATCAGGAATGCGTTTGGCCACAAAACTCACCAACTTTCTCATAAGCCTAGAAAAGTCGCACTCAAATTGAGCGCGACTATAACGATTGATTTTTAATACAATTCTATGATATATAATTATTTATGTTTTGTCAACCCCTTGACAGAATTAATAAAGTAGATTATTTATACATTTTGCATAATACATTTAATTTTCTAAAAAATATTATGTAAACTAAACGAAGGGTATTGCACAACTCTCAGTTAAAAAATTAATAACATTAGGCATAAATATCTTAACATTACTTCTTCATTTAACATAAAAAAAGAAATCAAGGGCACACAACCCTCAACTTCTTTCTTGTATACTTATGTTTTTACCCTAAAAGTGATATTTAGTGACTACGGCTAACCACCCATGAAACAACAACAACTAAAATAACTGCTCCAATAATTGATGGTATTAAAGCCATTCCTGCAAGATGTGGGCCCCAACTACCTAAAAGGGCTTCCCCAAGCCAAGAACCAACTAAACCAGCCACAATATTACTAATCCAGCCCATTGCGGCCCCTTTACTTGTAATCGCGCCGGCAATCGCTCCAATAATAGCACCTACAATTAATGACCATATTAATCCCATGATATATTCCCCCTTAAGATTTATATTAGATAAAGCCTATATATAAGCTTTATATCATAATACCACATTAATATAAGAATTACCGTGATTAAGCTCATGTTTTTTAACGTATTAGCTAAAAAATTATGGTAACGTTGCCATAATGGCACGAATTAAGCGCAAAAGACGTTTAATTATCTTGTAGATGCCGTCTTTTAGCAATTAGTGTTTGACTAGCTTGTTGCCATGAGTCCATTTGATCAATAAACGATTTAGCTTTCAATTGGATACCGACAGCATTCGTATAACGTTCATCAATAAACCGTTGTAGTTCATCTTTAGTACCTTGTTTCATCGTGATGGAATTTATACGGGTTAAATCTAAGGTCTGAAAGTGTTGTAAGTAATAAACAGCTCGGGGGCTTAAGTGCAACCGGTGTTCATCTAAAGCCCAATGATTTTGGCAAAGCATCCCATTATGGCGTGGCGAGAAATCCATTGTTATTTGCGTTTGTTGACAGCTAACACACGCACTTAAGCTAGGCTTGACCCCAAACGGTTCTAACATTTGAATGGCAATAATCTGTGCAATTACTTGCGGATCAATACCCGCATTGAGTTTACCTAAGACTACTTTTAGCTGGTTATACCATTTTGGAATACTAATACGATCTTCATACGCTGCATCTAGCAGACTCATAATGTAAGTTGTATACGCATTGAGCTTAATATCTGCCAAAAGTTGCGGATAATTAGTCACATTGCGCGCAGTATTAATAAACGATAAACCCGTTAAGTTTAGTTTACCCTCATAAGTTGCCGTGGTAAAAGGTAATAAGGCACTCGCTAGTGGGAAATTAGTTTGCCGCGCCCGTTTTAAAAAAAACATTCGTTTACCGGCATGTTCTGTTAAAACTTTGACTAATAAATCTTGTTCACGGTAATTCTGCCGATACATAATAATGCCATTAAAATGTTGGTCTTGTACCATCAAAAAATCCTTTCCTCACAACTTAATCAATTGGCTGAATGGTCATTAAAGGTTGATCATATTCCACAATTTCTTCATTTTTAACTAAGATACTTGTTACAGTACCGGTTACCGTACTTGGAATTTCAGTCATCATTTTCATTGCCTCAATAATGGCAAGTGGCTCACCAACTGCCACATGATCACCAACTTGCTTGTAAACAGGTTGATCATCTCCTGGTTGTAAATAAACTGTTCCTACGAGTGGTGATTTAATTGTTAGTTGTGAATTGTTTTTATTATCTGTCATTGCCGCAGCCACTGGTATTAACGGACTCGCCTCATCAGAGGAAGTTGTTGTTACACTGGGTGTGTGACTATGTCTATTGATTTGTTTACTGAAATAAATTTTTTCCGTGCCATCTGATAAATCTAACTCTTGTAAGGAACTTGCGTCAAATTGCGTTAATAAATTTTGAATGTCTTTTAAGTTCATCATGTTCTCCTGAATTATTAAGTTAACTTAAAAAGTTAAAATATTGCCTAATAAATCACCAACTTCATGATCAGCTAGCGAAATAAATTGTAATTGTAAGCGTGCTTGATTGGTATTAACTAAGGCAACCTCACAAAAAAGATCTGTTAATTGTTCCATCTTCGTATCTGGCCACGCCACTGATGCTAACGTTACCCCAGCTTCAAGCTTAGTTGCATTATAAATACCAAAAAATTCAACAGGCATAATTGGTAATTGCTCCAATCCCACACCAATGTGTAATAACCATTGGCCTCCGTCAGCTGTTTCAATGTGGAGATTGTGATCATTGATTTGGGTATAGTAGCCGTCAAATGGCGCTTGTAGTTCTGTTCCTGTGGCAAAAACAACTAACCCATCCCCTAAGACGCCGCTGTTAAACAAATCTACTTGTGAATTAGCCAATGATTCAATTTTACCCGTTATTGGCATTGATAAAGATAATTGCATGGTATTCCCCCATTAAATATATTAAGTATATTATACCGACTATTACTCATTTCCAAAATAGTGAGTTTGAAATTGAACTAGTTCAGCATTGGCAATGACATCCGCTAACTCTTTAGTAACTGCTTTAGTGATTATGTGATTAGCAACTGAATCACTTAAATATTGATATTCTAATTAAAAACCTTGCACATATGCTTCATTTAAAGTATCACTATTAATCATATTTTGCTGATTAGTTTGTAATTGAACTAATTTATGCCAACGAGTTAGATAAGAAACTTTAAGGGCATTTACTTCTGCTAAATTATTTTCAGTGGTCTGACTAGCTAGATAGTTTTCAGTGGTCGTTTTAATTATTACTTGCATAGTTTTTAAACCTTGAGTTTGGGAAATGTGTTTTAGCTCATTTCGCTTATGCTTGAAAATATGCCAATGTTGTAATTGCCGCTTAATCCGCCACCAAGTATGGCTTTAATCATGCCGAATTGTACGATTAACTAGGGGCTCAATATTAGCTGGTAAGCGACCATCATCAAGGGCTTGTTCTAACGCATGCAGATTCGCATTATTAATGCCTTGTAATAAACTTTTAATGACCTTACGATTGCCGGCAATAATAAGCTTAGCATAATAACCATTGCTGCAATAAATAAAATCTCGATACGATATGGGAGCGGCTGCTTATTTATGGTTAATGGTAGTGAAAAGGCCATTGTAAGTGTGATTGTCCCATGAAATCCGCCCAAAGCAAATATCAATGAATCGAGGCGATGTTTAGCACGAGGCCAGTGTTGATCGGCTAAATTAAAGCGAACAAAAAAGTACCGTAGCGCAAACATAAACATAATAGTATAAATTAAAACGGTATTTTTGGTACCAACCGACCAAGCAAGTCAGCATCCAATGCACCGACCATAATTAAAATAACAACAAAAAAACTAGACATTCATTTCTCTCCCTTGCTTAAGCTTCTTATATTATAACAAGTAATATCATTGTATTTGATATTTAATCTCCCTGCAAAACATGCGTGCTAAAAGCTTGACAACCCTTAAAACTGTGAACCAATAATAAAAAGGACTGAATTTATAAAAACTCGGCCCTTGTTATTATATTGCATATTCATACTTATTACTTTGATACTTATTTTAGTACTAAGCGTTTAATAAGTTAATTTTCATTATTTTTGAATATCTTCTTCGTAATCGCCATTTGGACAAACCACTTGTTTACCACCTTTAACCTTCTTTTCAACTAAGAAATGTTGATCATGTGGGCAGTTACGGGTTAGTGGCTTATCCCATGAGGTAAATTCACATTCAGGATACCGCGAACAACCATAAAATACGCGATTCCGGCGTGACTTACGTTCAACTACTTGACCAAGACCACAAATTGGGCACACCATTCCAATCTCTTTAATTACCGCCTTGGTATTGCGACAATCAGGGAAGCGTGAGCAAGCAAAAAACTTACCATACTTACCTAATTTAACGACCATCGGCGCCCCACAAACTTCACAATCAAAGCCGGCAAGTTCATCTTTTACAATAATTTTTTCTAAGTTTTCTTCAGCTACTTTAACTTCTTTTTCAAAAGGACCAAAGAAATCTTCAATAACTTTTACCCATTCTTCTTTACCTAATTCAACATTATCAAGTTTATTTTCAACATTGGCGGTAAACTTGATATCAATAATATCGGGGAAAAATTCACGAATCACCTCTTCAACAATCATCCCCAATTCCGTTGGTTCAAAGCGCCGGGCTTCTAATTTAACGTAGTTACGCCGTTGAATCGTATCTAGCGTTGGAGCATAAGTTGATGGTCGGCCAACACCGTTTTCTTCTAATGCTTTAATTAAAGCAGCTTCTGAATAACGGGCTGGTGGCTGCGTAAAATGTTGGGCCGGATCTAGCTTAACTAAATTAACATGGTCGCCAAGCACTAAATCAGGTAAGACATTGTCCTTTTCTTTAGCAGCTGGGTAGGCTTTGGTAAACCCTGCAAACTTTGTTTTTGCACCATTAGCCTTAAAACTTACCCCGTTTTGTTCAATTGTCACCGTCATTGTATCCAAGACTTCAGCTGTCATTTGGCTCGCAACAAAACGTGACCAAATTAAGGAATATAATTTAAACTGATCGTTGGTTAACTTGTCTTTAATTGACGTTGGTGTTCTAAAAACAGAAGATGGGCGAATCGCTTCGTGAGCATCTTGCGCGCCCTCTTGCATTTTGGTTGTTCGAGGTTTACTAGCCGCAAAATCAGCACCAAATTCAGTATGAATATATTGAGCCGCATCCGCTTTGGCACCCGCAGAAATTCGGGTCGAATCAGTCCGCATATACGTAATGAGACCAACCGTGCCTTCCTTACCACCAAGATTAATACCTTCATACAATTGTTGGGCCGCCATCATTGTTTTACGTGTGCGGAAATTAAGTTGGGTATTGGCAGTTTGTTGCATTGTTGATGTGGTAAATGGTGGTTGTGGTTGGCGTTTCCGTTCTTTTTTAACAACATTGGTAATCGTGAAGTCAGCTGTTTGATCAAGTTTAGCCAAAATTGCTTGCACCGCAGCATTATTGGTTAATTTTTCCTTTTTATTAGCAAGACCATAAAATGTCGCTTTAAACTTGTTGCGTTGTTTTTTAAATTCAGCATCAACAGTCCAATACTCTTCAGGTATAAATGCTTTAATCTCTTGCTCACGTTTGATAATTAAGTCAAGTGCAATTGACTGAACACGACCTGCAGATAAACCCTTCTTTACTTTTTTCCAAAGAACTGGTGAAATTGAATACCCGACTAACCGATCTAAAACACGGCGTGCTTGTTGGGCATCAACTAATTTCATATCAATTGAACGTGGATTTTTAAATGCATCTTTAACTGCATCTTTGGTTATTTCATTGAAAACAACCCGATTAGTATCAGTTGGATCCAAACCTAGTAAGTAGCTTAAATGCCATGCAATTGCTTCTCCCTCACGGTCCGGATCACTTGCAAGAAAAACTTTTTTCGCGGCTTTTGCTTCTTTCCGGAGGCCTTTAATCACATCACCTTTTCCGCGAATTGAAATATATTTGGGTTCAAAGTGATTTTCAATATCAATACCCATTTGCGATTTTGGCAAATCACGGACATGTCCTAGTGAGGCCACTACTTTGTAGGTACTCCCTAGATATTTTTCGATTGTTTTGGCTTTAGATGGTGATTCGACAATCACCAAATTTTTTTTGCGTTTTGTAGTTTTCTTTACAGTAGTCGCCATAAATGCTCCTAATTGTTTTTTTTCTTCTTATTTAAATATTAGTACCGTTCTTTTATCGGTCAATTAGGACAATACCACAAATTAAATAAGCATGTCAAAAGCTAATCTTAAATTTAAGGTAAATATTTAAAATTAGTTAACGCCGCCGCAATAATATTATTAGCCCCTATAACACATTCAGCTCCTTCATTTAAAAGCGCATTACTACCTTTAAAGTGCTCATTTAACGCTGGACCAGGAATTGCTAATACATTACGATTGGCATGTAAGGCCATATTAGCGGTGATTAAACTACCTGATTTTTGCCGTGCTTCAACAACGACCGTTGCTTGACAAAGGCCGGCAATAATACGATTACGAGCTGGAAAATGGTGTTTTCGTGGTGGTGTATCAAGTGGATACTCTGAAAGGACTAAACCATATGCTTTAACTTGGGCCTGCAAACTCGCAAGTTGTTGCGGATATACCTGATTAAGCCCTGTGCCAATGCACCCAATTGCGACGCCACCATGCTGGATAGTCAATTGGTGGGCCCACCCATCAATCCCTTGGGCTAACCCACTAACAACGCCAATTCCCTTAGCAATTATTTCGGGTAGTAACTGATCTAAAACATGATAGCTATGTTTGTCAGGCAAACGAGACCCGACTAAGGCAATTTTTGGTAGTTTTAATGCCCGTAAATCACCCTGATAAAATAAAATTAATGGTGGTAACGCTATTTCTTTTAATAATAACGGATACGCTAAATCACAAATTGCTAAAAAAGGCCCTTGTTTGTGGGCTTGCTGATAGTGATGCTCTGACAAGTATGCATGCCCAATTAATGTCTGAAGACTAGTTGGCAACGTTAGAATTTCAAATAAAACATGCGTTGTTAACGGTAGTGTTGCTTGGGGATGCTTTTGGAGCCATTGCCATACGTGCTGTTGCCGCTTTAAACCAATATGGGGGACTAATGTTAATAGTAATAAATAATCTCTTAATTTCATAAACACCTCGTATTAAAATACATAATTAATCTTTATATAAAATACGGAGTGGTCAAACTTAAAACCCCACAGAATTAAAAGAGATTCACCGTGGGGTTTTACTAATAAGGTTTATTACAAATATTTTTTAACAGGGGCAAAACTTTTACGATGCAGTGGTGTAACCCCATACTTAACGAGCGCTGCTATATGCTTTTTAGTACCATAACCAGCATTTTGAGCAAAATCATAGCCAGGGTATGTTTTAGCGAAGGCTGCCATCATATCATCACGCGTAACTTTAGCGATAATACTAGCTGCCCCAATCGATGCTGACCGTGCATCCCCTTTAATTAATTTATCTTGAGGAATGGCTAAATCAACCGTCATCGCATCAATTAATAAGTGATTAGGAACTAACTCAAGATTTTCAATAGCAGTTTGCATAGCCACTCTACTTGCTTCATAAATATTTATCTCATCGATTATCGGTGGTTCTACCACCCCGGTGGCCCATGCTAGGGCCCGCTCTTTAATTAAAGGCGCAAGTTGTCGCCGTTGGTGGTCATTTAATTGTTTAGAATCATTAACACCAACTAACAAAAAGTCTTGCGGTAAAATAACCGCTGCCGCAACCACAGGCCCTGCTAATGGTCCACGACCAACCTCATCAACGCCGGCAATATATTTGACTCCGGCGTGCCACAGTTCTTTTTCAAGTTGGAGATGCTGCTCAAAACGGATTAATTTAGCTTGTTGCTTAGCATATTGCTTATACCAATTATTAACCGCTGCCTGAACTCCTTTACGTGGATCGGCTTTCAATGCTGTTAAAAATGCTTCATCGGGCTCAACTAAGGTTGCCAATTGTTGCTTGATTGCTAAAATAGTTGCCACTTAAGCCTCCTCCGTGGTAGTCCGATAAGTAGCAACTTTTTCGATAGTATAACGACCTAGCTTACCGCGGCGTAAATCAAGCATCATTCGTTCTGCTGCTCGATCATAATCATCACGAAAACCTAATTTTTGCGTAATGGTTAATAAAATATCAACATCGCTTTGTGTTTCAAAAATCGCCGGACTTAAATGATAGCGTTCAATCATTGCTTGCGGCTTATCAAGACGATAAAACGCAATAATGGCTAAAGCAATATCGTCTTTGGCTAATAGCGCATCTTTAATCGCTCCCGTCATTGCTAAATGCTTACCTACCAACGGATCTTCAAATTTTGGCCATAAAACACCTGGTGTATCAAGTAGTTGTAAATTAGTGGGCGTTTTCAACCACTGTTGCTTTTTAGTGACTCCTGGTCGATCACCAGTAATGGCAACGTTTTTCATTACTAAATGGTTTAACAGCGTTGATTTCCCTACGTTAGGAATACCAGCAACCAATGCCCGCAATGGTTGTTCTTTAATTCCTCGCTCAGCATCTTTGGCGAGCTTATCTTTTAACACTAATTTAGCGGCTTTAGTAACTGTTTGCGGTGTTTTATGATCTCTCGAATCTAAGCCAATGGCATGAATACCCTGTTGGCGATAAAAAGTTAACCATCGACTAGTTTCATCTGGATCAGCTAAGTCCGTTTTTGTCATAATTAATAATCGTGGTTTATTGGTGATTATTTCATCCAATTGTGGATTACGTGAAGCAGCTGGAATTCGCGCATCAACTAGTTCAAAAACAATATCAACAACGTTCAAATTTTCCCGCATTTGGCGAAAAGCTTTAGCCATATGGCCGGGATACCATTGAATATTTGCCATAAATTAATAACTCCTTAGGTTAGAGACACTAATGTCTTATCTGTATTTTGGGCAATCTTAAAAATTAATAGTTTGGTTTAATTTTTTTATCAAGCAAACTACTTTAGCAAAAGGCTAAAATAGTCTCAAGTATAGCCAATCTTATTCTAGCATTTAATGCTAACTGCTGTCTTAGTTAATCTCAAGATATTAACAATATTACATTAAATACATTAGGCGTTAGTAGCTTTAAAAAAGTTACCAACGCCTATTTGTACTAAATTATTAACAATTATCTAAATATCTTTGCCAAGCGTCATCAAAAACATCCATACTTGGTAAATAGCCAGCTGTTAATTCTAAATATTCCGTAATTTCATGATAATTTTGGCTTTGCTTTGGAAACGCATGATCTAAAGCAGCATTATGCGCAAAAATACTGACCAAATCAGCCTGATCATCGCTACGTTGCGTTAATAAATAGTGATAAAAAGAATCCTGCATTATTTTATTCCACCTTCAAAAACAAATTTATCATTATCAATGTCAATCGTTTTTGCATGAATCGTGAGCCCATTACTTAGTTTTAAAGCATTTAAATCGAATAAAATTGATTCACTTTTGGCATTAACATGCACCCAATTTGGTAAGCTATATGTCTGCTTTAAAACAGCCAAGACTAATGAGACTGGTAGATTTAAAGAACCAACAGCCATTGAGCTTGCCTTTAAATTAATATTACCGGCCTTTGTGACGGTTGGCTTAAAGGTGATTCCAGCGTTAATATTTTGGCCCAGGATTTTAACGGTTCCTGTCAAAAGCGCCTCATCAGTAATGACAAACTGGAGTTTAGTTTGCTTATTTTGATATTGACTTAAAAAATGTTTAGCTAAGCGATTAATTTGATTTTTTTGTAAACTAATTTCAAAATCTGAGGTTTTCGTATTCACTTGTTGCGTTTCTTGATAATTGTTAGGCACGAATACCAAAGTTGTTGCTGTGATACCACTGATAATAATAAGCGTGGCTAATGCCCAAAACAACCAAAACCACAAACGTGTTGGTGCCTTTTGTTTCCGTTCTCTTTGCATGCTTACTCTCCTTACTATTTTTCATAGAGCCATGTCGCCTTATGTTTTATCATTGTAGCATACAACTTTTTGGTCATATAGTTGTATCCTTTGCTATTAGGATGAAAATGATCACTTTTCGCAATATAGGCATTTTTTTCATCCGTTATCTTATTTTCATGTAATGTTTTGACCACTCCTTCAACAGACGAGGCATTCGCTTCCTGTAATAATTTTTGTTTAGCCAAGGCACTTTGGTATTGGCCAAAAGTAAGTTGTTTAAAGGTTGAAACATAGTAGCCATGATATTTTTTGACAATTTTTTTATTAATATTGTTATATGCAATAACGCTAGTATTTATACTTTGTAAATTAGCAAAGTAAACATAAAGTGGATTGTAGTTACCAAACACAAAAATTGGTGCAGTTTTATTGTAGCGGCGAATTGACTGCATTAATTTTGTCAACTTGGCTGTATACTCAGGTTCGCTCGCTTTAATCGCCTGCGTTAATTCCTTAGCTGAGCGATCGAGAACACTCCCACCAATTTTTTGAATTAAATCATCCCCCCCAACGGTCATAATAATGGCATCGGCTTTTTTAATTGCAATTTGCTGTTGGGTACTATTCGTTAAATGCTGATTAATTTGATCGGACCGATCTCCTGAATTACCATAATTAAGCACTTTTGTAGGAACTACTAATTTATTGTTAATTAATTTCGCTAAGCGTTGCGTATAGCCACCTTGCTTAGTCGAATCACCCATCCCTTCAGTTAAGGAATCACCAAGGGCGACTAATTTTAACTGTGGTTTAACAGTTTCTTTATTATTCATATACTTATAATAAGCCAAACCAACAATTCCAATGCCAACAACTGTAGCGGAAATGGTGATGAGGGCCCTTTTTTTATTTAGTCGCATGCTGCTTCTCCTTAATCGTATCTTCATTAAAATAATAACCACGAATCACTATTAATTACAAGCCTCCTTTCATGTTAACACCACATCTTGACTAAAATTTTAACCAGCTTCTTAGTTTGTAAAAACTCGCTATTCACTCGAATTTTTATTTATTCTAGTTCTTGAAAAGTTATAACCATCAATCCCAATAAACAAATTAAAGCAAAATTAACTGGTATGCCAGACTACACTATCCAATTAATTACTTTAAACATCACTAAAAGATAAGGCTACACATTTTAAGCAAGCTTAGTGTTTTAGATGCGGCGATACATTAAAAAAGCAGCTAATTCAAACTTGAATTAGTTGCTTAATAAGTTAATCGCATTATTTAATCTATCAATCTCATTGCCAAAGAAGCCTAAAAGGCAAATCTGTGGTGGCAGTAGCTCTTATAATTATCTTTTAGTTTTGCTACAAAGTCCTTAATCTGCGTACAAATACGAAATCGCAATGGCCCCAGGGCCCGCATGCGTTGACAGAATTGGTGAAGATTGCTCTAACAAAATTTCACTATCCGGAAAGTGTGCTTGCATTTGTGCGACGACTGTTTGACCAACCGTCAAAGCCCCAACGTGTGAAACACCAATTTTTTCAATTTTTGGATAGCTAGCCATGTCATTATATAGTTGAGTATAAAATTTATTAATTGTTTTATTACCCCGGCCTTTACTGTTAATCGTAATAGCCCCATTAATTAATTCAATAATTACTTTGATATTTAAAAAACCACCAACTACCCCAGCAACTTTACTTAAACGACCACCAGCAACAAGGTTATCTAGATTATCAACCGCCAAAAATAGCCGCGTATGTTGTCGAATATCAGTCATTTTTGCCAAAATAGTCGCTTTAGTTTGACCAGCCGCCGCCATTTGTGCCGCTGCAATAACCTGAAACGCTAAACCACGATCAGCAAATTGCGAATCGATAACCGTTACCTTAGCATGGGTTAATTCAGCTGCTTGATGTGCAGCATGGACGGTCCCTGATAAATGCTCAGTCATATGAATACTAATTATTTCGGTATCATCATCAGCTAATTGATTGTATATATCAACAAATGAACCCAATGGTGGTTGGCTCGTTTTCGGTAAAGCATGGGCTAGTGCCATCTTATCCATGAATTCGGAACGTTGAATTGTCTCGCCGTCAAAATAGACGGTCCCATCTATCATTACAGATAAGGGGACAATTTTAATATCATATTGTGCAATTTCTGCTGGTGATAATTGGACGGATGAATCAGTCACAATTTTAATTTGGGTCATTAATTTTTTCTCCCAGTGGAATCATTTATGGTCATAACCATTTGCAAATAATTATAGCAGATATAAGCATATCATGCATTGTTTAGTTTCGTGATATCTCGCACATATTCGTTTGTTGCTTCATTAATTAAATAGGCAACATCAATATGCCATTTTGCCCCTTGTTTAGGCTGTTCTTGCCAAAAATCAGTAACCTTAAAAGGTTGTGAATTAGCTTGATACCCAACAATTTTTTCTTGCTGCGCATAGCGATTTAACTCATTTTCCAGTGCAATTTGAGTGCTTATCGCACTATCAATCTTAGCTTCTGGAATAATAAATTCAAATACCATCACCCCGTGGCCCCAAACATTGGCAATTAAAGTTGAATTAAGCATCGCTGGATCCACTTTAAATTGACTAGACAATTGGGCCATTGCATAACTCATTGCTTTGTTAGTTGGGTGTTGTGCTGCTAAGATTAACGTACCAGTTGTTTTTTGGGCTGATTGGTGACTAACTAAATGATAAATGATAATCATACTAATTACGGCAACAACGCTAATTAAAAAAACATGCATTTTAACACCTCTCAATCTACTTTAATTATAGCAGTATTTAAGCTAATTTGGCTAATTTATAACTTTCAGTTGATTGCTATATGACATTAAATATTATTTTTGCTATAATGATACTAAATGTATGTCGTGAAAAATTTATTTTAAGGAGCATTACTATTCATGGTATTTAAGATTTACTACCAAGAAACAAAAAAACAAAATCCAAAGCGTGAAAACACGCAAGTGTTGTACATCAATGCTGATAACTTAGCAGATGCACGTGAATTGGTCGAAACTAACACTACCCATAATATTGAATTCATTGAAGAATTGTCGACGGCGGCACTCGAATATGAACAAGATGGTGTTAATTTTGCAATCACGGAGTTTTAATTAATGCACAAAGTTGATATTCGCCCCGATGAAGCAGCAGTATATGCTGTTGGTGGTCTTGGTGAAATTGGAAAAAATACATATGGTATTCAGTATGGTGATGAAATCATCGTGGTTGATGCTGGTATTAAATTTCCAGAAGATGAGTTATTGGGAATTGATTATGTAATTCCTGATTATACCTACCTTAAAGAAAATGTTGAAAAAATTAAGGCTTTGGTAATTACTCATGGTCACGAAGACCACATTGGAGCAATCCATTACTTTTTAAACGCCGTCAACGTTCCCGTGTATGCTGGTCCACTTGCCCTTGCTTTAATTAAGGGGAAACTGGAAGAACATGGATTATTAAACAGTACCGAGCTACATGAAATTAATGAAGATACTGTTTTGCAATATGATCATTTAAAAGTTGAATTTTTCCGCACAACTCACTCAATTCCAGACACATTTGGGGTCGCAGTCACAACACCAGTTGGGGTCATTGTGGAAACTGGGGACTTTAAATTCGATCTGACACCAACGACTAAACAGCCACCTAACTTACAAAAAATGGCTAAATTTGGGGCCGAAGGTGTATTAGCCCTGCTTTCAGATTCAACGAATGCTGAACGGGCAGAATTTACTAAGTCTGAACAGTTTGTCGCTAATTCTATCAAAAAGATTTTTAAAAATATTGATGGTCGGATTATTTTTGCAACTTTTGCCTCAAATTTATCGCGTGTGAAGGTCGCTGCTGAAGTTGCCATTGCTGAAGGTCGTAAAATCGCTGTTTTTGGCCGTTCAATGGAAACTGCTATCAATAATGGCCGCGAATTAGGTTATTTAAACATTCCGGATGAAGCCTTAGTTGATGCTTATGAAATTAATCACTTACCTGCTGAAGAAGTCATGATTTTATGTACTGGTTCGCAAGGGGAACCTATGGCTGCCCTCGCACGGATTGCCAATGGTACACACCGGCAGGTCACCATTCAGCCAAATGATACCGTTATCTTTAGTTCTTCACCCATTCCTGGTAATACCCAATCAGTTAATCGGGTTATCAACGAACTAGAAGAAGCTGGAGCCAATGTAATTCATGGTAAGATTAATAATATTCATACTTCCGGTCACGGTGGCCAAGAAGAGCAAAAACTCATGCTTTCACTAATTAAGCCAAAATTCTTTATGCCAATTCATGGTGAATATCGAATGCTTAAAGTGCACGCTGGTTTAGCTGAAGAAATTGGAGTTTTACATGAAAATACGTTTGTTTTGGATAATGGTGATGTATTAGCTCTGACTAAGGACACTGCGCGTGTCGCTGGTAAATTCCCGGCTAACGATGTTTATGTTGATGGTAATGGCATTGGTGATATTGGAAATGTTGTTTTACGCGATCGCCAAATGCTCTCCCAAGATGGCTTAGTTGTCGTTGTTGCAACGATTGACTTAGCACGTAAAGAAATTACGGCTGGTCCTGACCTCCTTTCACGTGGCTTTGTTTACATGCGGGAATCTGGAGAAATGATTAATGAAGGTCGTAAAAGAGTCTTTTGGGCTATCCGACATGCCATGGAAAATCCTAACGCAACTGAAAACACGATTAGAATGGCTATTATCGAAGATCTACAAGCCTTTTTATATGAAAAGACTGAACGGCGGCCAATGATTTTGCCAATGTTTATCATGATTTAAGGTCCAAGCACTTTGAAATCACGCTTTTGGTCAAATGGTACTGCTAGCGTAGCTCATAAAAAAACAACTAGTTCATAATTTGAATTAGTTGTTTTTTTAATTTTTATTTTTACAACCTTGAAACAGTGATATTCGTTGATATTGTATTACTTATATTATTTTTTTATAGTAACATCATCGTCCATATAATCATTGAAATTGATGACCATATCGTAACGTTTCAAATTTGCTGGTTCATAATGGTGAATCACTTCAATAAAAGTAAAATTTGACCTGAACAGATAGTCATGAATCACCTTCGATGTTGTTTTATCCAATGAGGCATTGATTTCGTCTAACAATAGAATCGGCCGATTAGCCAAAATTGCTCTTGCCAGTTCGATTCGCGCTAATTGACCACCAGATAGTTGATCGGCATTATCGCCCAGCTGATAGTCTAGCCCTTTTTCTGTGATGAGTTTACCCAAATCTAAGCCTTCACACACTGCAATAACTTTTTCCTTTTCAAGAGGGACACCCAAGGTCAAGTTAAACCACATGGTATCCGCAAAGATTACGGCACTCTGACTCGAATAAGCAAACAAATTAGTAAATGAACCCTTGGTGACCTCTTTTTGATTAAGCATGATTCTTTGCGCTTGTCCATAATCCCCATACATCAAAAATTGAAGTAATGTTGATTTGCCAGAGCCAGATGGTCCAATTAATGCAATTTTTTGGCCGTTACTGAGAGTAAAACTAATATTACTTGCCAGACTGTTTTGTTGACGTTTTAATGAAAGATTGTCAACCTGCAAATGATTGAAATGACTGAGTTCAACGGTGTTTATCGTTTTGTGATTATTCTTTCTCGTAAAACGTTTTATCTTTGCTACAATTTCCTTAGTCGTTGATAAATTATTACGCTGATTTAGGATTTGTAGAATTGGATTAGTAAAGGAATTAGATAGTTGCGTAATTGCAAAAAGTGCTCCTAAACTTGTCTGTCCCTTGATAACCAAAATAATTCCAATGGAAAAAGGTAATAAGAAAGTTCCACCAATTGCGATAATATTAAGATACGCATTAGTATTATTATTAAGTAAATTCATTTTGGCTAATTTTTCTTCTAAGTGGCTAATCGTCCCTTTACTCTGCATAACTGCGCTATCTTGTTGGCCATATAAATTAAAAGTTCCTGTTCCAGCTAACAAGTTTTTGGTTTGATTAACGTATTGTTTATTAGCAGTTGTCCATTCTCTAGAGGCTTTTTGAATTCCTTTTTGAAAAAAATTAGAAGCAATCGTTGGTAGAATGGATCCAAGTAAGAAAATAAGTGTAATTCCAATGTTCAAGTACAGTGCATAACTTAGCGCCAAAATAACTGTATAAAGATTAATCAAGATTTCAATCTCAGACTCGTATCGATTCGTTTCGAGTAGTTTAAAATCATTTGTCAAAAAACCTAAATTCGAACTGTCTTCCTTTTTATTGAGTAGCATTCCTCGCAGTATATTCGTTCTTAGTACAGTGTTTGTCTGCTTGATTGCGTCAGCCTTAAGATAATTGAAAATCAAATTAGCGGCCAAAACGATAATTAACGCTACCAAAATTTCAATAAAAAAAGTAGATACTTTAGCAAACTGGTGACGGGTCGCCATATTTGTCAAAGTGCCAACAATGTATGCCATAATAATATTTTCTGTACTGTAGATTAAGCCAAAAAAATTCAGCCAGAAAAACTTATAATGTGAATAATTCTGATATATCATTCTTTTTCCTCCTAGGCTTTATTAAACACAAATTCAGTCTATATTTAATGTTTGCGCCTTTTATATTAGTTTCATGCCATTGTTTTATCATTTTTTACTCATTTTATTTTAGACCTATGATAATATTAAATCAAGCTAAATTTTATTTTGATAATTAATGCTTATTAAATATCAAAGACAAATAATCAGCCACTAATTGCATTATGCAATTGGTGGCTGATTTGTAATATTAGTAAAGTTTAATTGCTAGTATAACAACGGAATATAGGTTGCCCCTTCACCATAGGCCTGCCGAATTATTCTAGTTTCACCATGGTGAGATCTTTGGGTATGGGGTGGTTGATTGGCATCAATGGCTAATACTTTTAAGCCTTGTTTAGCTGCATAATAACTAGCACTAGCTCCCACCGAACCACTACCAATAAGAATTAGATCATAGGTTTCATTCTTATTTATTCCTCAAGCATCGATTTGTTTTCATTTATTATAACGCTTAATTAACCAACTTCCATCAATTTTAATTAGAATAAACCGGTAATCGTTTCACCGTCTGGTAATAAATCAATATGATTAGCAGCTGGATCGGCTGGCAAACCAGGCATCGTAAGGATATTCCCAGTTAACGCCACAATAAAACCAGCGCCAAGTTTTGGCACCAGTGTTTTTATATGGATAGTAAAATCACGCGGTGCCCCTAGTGCCTGAGCATCATCCGATAATGAATACTGCGTTTTTGCCATGACCACTGGTAGTTTATCCCATCCATATTTGGCAAATGTCTTTAATTCACGCAATGCTTTCGGGCTGTACTCAACCTTACTACCACCATAAATTTCTGTCACAATTTTTTCAATTTTGGTCGTTAAAGCATCCTCACTAGCATACAATGGTCGTAGTTGACTGGCTTTTTCCGTTAATTTAATCACCTCAGCTGCTAAGGCATTAGCCCCTGCACCACCTTTGGCCCAAACATCAGTTGGAATTGCCTTAACATCAAATTGTTGTGTGTAATTTGCAATTAACGCCAATTCAGCTGGCGTATCACTACTAAATTCATTAATGGCAACAACAACTGGTAAGTCATAACGTTGCATGCTTTGGATATGTCGCCCTAAGTTAGCTAATCCAGTAGTTAACGCGGCAATATTAGGTGTTGTTAAATCGCTTTTAGCTTGACCACCATGCATTTTTAAAGCCCGTACTGTGGCAACAATGACCACCGCACTAGGGGCTTTGCCGAGTTTAGGTACTTTGATATCTAGAAATTTTTCGGCTCCTAAGTCAGCCCCAAAACCACCTTCTGTTACAGCAATTTCACCTAATTGGAGAGCCGCTTTGGTTGCTTGCACTGAATTCGTACCTTGGGCAATATTAGCAAATGGTCCGCCATGCATAATTACCGGCGTTTGTGCAAGTGTTTGAACCAAGTTCGGCTTAATCGCATCTTTTAATAAAACAGTTAATGCTCCGGCAACATCTAATTGGGCTACAGTAACTGGTTCTTTATCATACGTGTAACCAACAACGATTGCTTCAATTCGGTGTTTTAAATCTGGTAAGTCCGTTGCTAATGTCAAAATAGCCATTAATTCAGAAGCAACTGTAATATCAAAACCATCTTCACGGACAATTCCACTAGTTGGCCCCCCTAGACCAATCGTTGTGTGCCGTAATGCACGGTCATTAATATCTAATACGCGTTTCCATAAAATACGGCGAGGATCAAGTCTTAAGGTGTTCCCTTGATACATGTGGTTGTCAATTAGCGCAGCTAAAGTATTATGCGCCGTTGTTAGTGCATGAAAATCCCCTGTAAAGTGCAGATTAATTTTATCCATGGGAATAACTTGGCTGAAGCCACCACCGGTTGCACCACCCTTCATCCCCATGACAGGGCCTAGTGATGGTTCACGCAAAGCAATCACGGTTTTTTTACCAGCTTGTGTGAGCGCATCGCCTAAGCCAACCGTTACTGTCGATTTTCCTTCACCAGCAGGGGTTGGATTAATCGAAGTGACTAGCACCAATTTACCAGTCATGGGATCATTTTTTCGGTTTTTTAAATCTAGTTTGGCCATATAATGCCCATATGGTTCAATTTCTTGAGGCGCTAAGCCGAGATTAGTTGCAATTTCATTAATGGGGGCAATCTTGGCTGCCTGGGCAATTTCAATATCTGATAACATTTAAGTAAGTACCTCACTCAGTTTTAATTTAATGATTAATTTTTGGTTAGTGCCTTATTACCAATATCATGACGATATTGTAATTGTGTTTGACTAGCCGCTAGGATTTGATAGATTTGTTCTTGTGCTGCTGTAATTGTATTAGCAGCTGTCACTAACGTCGCAACCCGACCACCCGCTGTCACGAAACCGGCATCTGTTTTAGTGACACTGGCATAGTTAACTTGCGTTAATCCTGAATTACTTAGTGTTGGTAAAAGATCACCACTGACTGAATTTTGTGGATATCCTTGCGCTGCAAGAACAACACCTAGATAGTATTTATCAGTTTGCCATTTAGCAACTACGGGTTCACCGGTAACTAACTTATTGAGTAATTCATATAAATCCCCTTCTAATTGTGGCAACAGTACTTGTGCTTCAGGATCACCAAACCGTACATTAAATTCAATTACCTTAGGACCGGTACTTGTTTGCATGACCCCGGTATATAAAACACCGGTGAAGGGGCGACCTAATGCTTGCATCGCGGCTAGTGTTGGTTTCACAATCTCATCAATAGCAACCTGTTTAATTATATCATCAAATTGTGGTAGTGGGCTATAGGCACCCATCCCCCCTGTATTAGGACCTAAATCATTGTCCAAAAGTCGTTTATGATCTTGGGCTAAGGGCAACGTAATCAGCTGCTTTTCCCCAACTAATGTAAATAACGAAAATTCTTCACCTGTCAAATACTCTTCAATCACAAGTTTAGCGGTCGGGTTATTTTGATATAGTTTTGTCAAATAAGTTTGAGCCACTTGTTGACTTTTAATTATCGTCACACCTTTACCGAAAGCCAAGCCATCCAACTTAAAAACCAAGGGAAAGGTTTGCGTCGCAATGTAGGCTTGTGCCGTTGCTAAATCAGTAACGACTTGATACTGCGCAGTCGGAATGGCTGCATTCGATAATAATTCCTTAGTAAATGATTTTGAACCTTCTAGTATGGCTGCCGCTTTATTAGGCCCAAAAATTTTTAACTTAGCCGTGTTAAAAGCATCTACAACACCAGCCATTAAAGCATCTTCCATTCCTACAACGGTTAAGTCAATCGCTTTTTGTTGCGCAAAAGTCACTAAACTAGCAATATCCGTGACAGCAATTGGAACTACCGTAATTCCAGTTTCAGTCATACCAGGATTACCCGGTGCCACAAAAACCTGTGTCACTTGCGAACTAGCTAATAATTGTTGGGCGAGAGCATGTTCCCGTGCCCCATTGCCAATTACCAATACCTGTGCCATGTTATCACTCCTAATGTTTAAAGTGTCTTGTCTTTGAAAAGACTAGAACAATTCCTAATTCGTTAGCTTTATCAATGGATGCTTGATCTTTAATGGAACCACCTGGTTCGACAATAGCTTGAATCCCGTGAGCTGCAGCGTAGGCCACTGAATCAGCCATTGGAAAAAACGCATCTGAAGCTAGGACGGCCTCTTTAAAGGCTACTTTGGTTTGTGCTTTTTGAATGGCCATTTTGACCGAGTCAATCCGGTTTGGCTGCCCCGCTCCCATTCCAAGGGTCTGACCAGCCACGGCAACCATAATGGCATTTGATTTAACATGTTTCACTGCTTTTTGGGCAAATACTAAACTAGCCAATTGATCGGCAGTTGGTTGTTTTTCCGACACAACTGTAAAATCAGACGCCCTTTCCGTTTCTAAATCACGATCTTGCACTAATACTCCTCCTAAAACAGACACAACATCTTTCATCGGTGCAATGGGTTGTGCAAATGGTAATTTTAACAGGCGCAAATTCTTTTTCTTAGCCAACTCAGCATAAGCTTCTGGTGTATAGCTCGGCGCAATAATAATTTCTAGGAAAATTTGGTGCATGGCTTGAGCCGTTTTTAAATCCACTTCCCGGTTTAAAACCACAATTCCCCCAAAAATCGAAATATCATCAGCTTTAAAGGCTTTGTCCCAAGCATCATAAATAGTGTCTGCCTGACCAATACCAGCTGGGTTCATGTGCTTAAGGGTCACGACGGTCGGTTGATCAGTAAAATCAGCAATAATGCGTAATGCTGTATCAGCATCGCGTAAGTTATTATATGAAAGTTGTTTACCATGCATAATATCAGCCGATAAGATGGAATATGCTTCGGGCATGGCACTACGATATGCGGTGGCTTGTTGGTGACTGTTTTCACCATAGCGGAGATTAGCAAATTTTTCGTAGCTTAAAGTTAATTTTTCAGGAAATTCAGTTTCAGCAAGATACGTTGCGATTAAACTATCGTAAGCTGCCGTATGCGCAAAAACCTTAGCGGCAAAAGCTTTTCGAATGGGATTCGTTAGGCCATCAGTATGCAGTAATTCAAGAACTTTTTCATAATCTGTTGGGTCAATTACTGGTAAGACACTCACGTAGTTTTTGGCAGCTGATCTAAGCATTGATGGACCACCAATATCAATTTGCTCAATTGCTTGGGCTAATTTAATATCAGGTTGCTTAATCGTTTCTTTAAATGGATACAGATTAACAACGACCAAATCAATTGGTGTAATTTGATGCTCTGCTAACGTTTGCATATGTGCTGGTAAGTCGCGCCGTGCTAAAAGACCAGCATGGACCCGGGGATGCAATGTTTTAACCCGTCCGTCCAACATCTCTGGAAACCCCGTCACATCGTCAATTGCTACGACCGGTAACCCGGCTTGGGCCAATACTTTTAATGTCCCCCCTGTTGAGACTAATTCAAAATCTAATGCGACCAGTTCCGTGGCAAATTCAACAATGCCCGTTTTATCTGAAACACTAAGTAATGCCCGTTGCATAATTTTTTATTCCTCCGAAAGTAATTTAGCTAAAACAGCTGGATAAAGTTGGTGTTCTGCGGCATGAATTCGTTTTTCAAGATCAGCTAAGGTATCCGTTGCCAACCGTGGTACCGTCATTTGCTGAATAATTGTGCCTGTATCAATACCAGTGTCAACATAGTGCACAGTAACACCAGTCAGCTTAACATTGGCCTGATAGGCATCTAAAATCCCGTGCCGACCAGGAAAATTTGGTAACAATGCCGGATGAATATTAATAATTTGGTTGGGATACGCTGTAATCAGTGTTGGTGTCAAAATACGCATATAACCGGCTAATAAAATGAGTGTAACTCGATGTAAATTAAGTTGTTCAATTATTGCTAATTCGGCCAACTTTTTTTCAGCGTAAGCACGATAGTTCACAATAAACACCGGAATACCTAATGCTTGCGCCTTGGCAATAACTGGTGCGTTAGGTTGATCAACTACAACTAGACTAATTTTAGCGGGTAATTTTTGATTAATAATGGCTTGGTGCAAAGCACTAAAATTAGTGCCCGTTCCCGAGGCAAATATCGCAATTTTAGTCACCATAATGAGCTTCTCCAATCATTGTTAGCCGTGTAGGTGTTGATGGTGATGCTTTTTTGATGTGTCCTATCACGTGTGCTTCTTCATTATGGGCTGCTAATTGGTTTAACACTTGGGTGACGTGTTCCGGTGCCACGATTAAACAAAAGCCAATTCCTAAATTAAAGGTCCGTAATAAATCATGAAACGTAAGCTTACCTAATTGGGCCATAGTTTGATAAATCATCGGAATATGCCAACTGGTTAAATCTAGTTCAACTTGTACATCGGAACCAAAGGCACGCGGTAAATTTTCTAATAAACCACCACCAGTAATATGAGCGGCCCCCTTAATTAGTTGCTTATCAATTAAAGGCAATACCGTTGGTCCATATAATTTAGTTGGATTTAGTAACGCTGCTTGAGTCTTTTTGGACAAATCAGCCCATTTTTTTTGCTGATCAGTAAGCAAAATTTTACGCGCAAGTGTAAAACCATTAGAATGTAACCCACTCGCTGCTAGACCAATTACGACATCACCAACTTGTACTTTACTACCATCTAGTAGATCTTTTTTTTCAACAATTCCTACCGCAAAGCCAGCCAAATCATAATGATTTTTACCGTATAAAGCAGGTAACTCAGCTGTTTCACCACCAATTAGAGCGGTTTTAGTCAGTTGACATGCCTGCGCAATACCACCTACAATCGTCGCTATTTGCTGGGGGTTCACATGATTAGTGCCAATATAATCAAGCAAAAATAATGGCTGTGCCCCTTGTGCTAAAATATCATTAACCACCATTGCTACTAAGTCTTGGCCAATTGTAGTATGATCTTGGGCTGCAATCGCCAATAAAAGTTTGGAACCAACACCGTCACTGCCGGCAACTAAAATTGGTTCTTTAAAATTAGCTGGTAGCGAAAATAAACTACCGAATGAACCTAAACCAGTTAGGACATGATCATTATGAGTTGCATTAACAGCCGCCTTCATTAAGTTAACTGCGGTATTACCGGCGCTAATATCAACTCCTGCTTGGGCATATGCATCTGTCATCGTGGTTCCTCCATATAATCAACTTTTCCAGTAGCTACAAATTTTGCCATTGTCGGTGCATAATCATAAATTGGCGATGGATAGTGTCCGTCAAAATAAGCAGTTGTTAAACCAGTCCCGGCAACTTGTTGATTTAAGCCAATCGCATTAACTAATCCATCAACACTTAAAAAGGCAAGACTATCGGCACCAATTAAAGCCGTCATTTCAGCTAAACTATGATTAGCTGCCATTAATTCGGCGGTTGTTTGCATATCAATACCATAAAATGACGGGAATTTAAACGCTGGCGAAGCAATGCGGACGTGTACTTCTTTTGCCCCAGCTTCACGCAACATTTTAACGATATACATTGAAGTTGTTCCCCGGACAATTGAATCATCAACTAATACAACTCGCTGATTTTTGACAATACTAGCTACCGCGGCTAATTTCATCCGCACTGATCGTTCACGGCGTTCTTGAGTAGGTTCAATAAATGTTCGGGCAATATATTGATTTTTTACTAGTCCCATTTCATTTGGTAGACCAAGTGCTTCAGCATAACCAGAGGCAGCCGAAAGTGATGAATTAGGAACACCAACCACCATATCAGCTTCAACAGGATGCTCGTTAGCTAAGCGTGCCCCCATCCGTTTCCGCGCATTGTGGACATTAATACCATAAATATCTGAGTCAGGGCGAGCAAAATAGATATACTCCATGGCATCGATTTGGAGTGCCGTCTTATCCGTAAAATGATCAATTTGCATACCAGTGTCATCAATTTTAATTAATTCCCCAGGAAAAACATCACGGACTAACTTAGCGCCAACAACATTTAATGCCGCTGTTTCACTAGTCACAATGTATTCACCACCTGGTAATTGGCCAATCACAAAGGGGCGAAAACCATGGGGGTCAAGCGCGGCATATAAGGCATTTGGTGTCAAAAGCAAAAATGCAAAGCCACCATGGATTTGGTTTAGCGCATCTTTAATTTGTGCGGTCAAAGTCGTTGCCTTTGAATGACGAATTAGATGTAATAAAATTTCTGAGTCCGATGTTGATTGGAAAATGGCCCCTTCTGCTTCCAATTGCCGTCGTAAACTAACCTGATTAGTCAAGTTACCATTGTGCGCCAAAGCAAGTTGGGTATCACTAAAATGAGCCAGTAATGGCTGAATATTTTCAATACCATTGGCCCCACTAGTGGCATAGCGCACATGACCCAAGGCACTAGTACTCCCGGCTAAGTTAACCAAACGAGTCCCCTTACCAAAAACATCTGCTAGTAGACCTAATCCGCGTTCTTGTCGCAATGTGCCTTCACAGCACCCAACAATGCCAGCTCCTTCTTGACCCCGATGCTGTAGCGCGTGGAGCCCATAATAGGTGATCTCGGCAGCCTTTTGTGTCCCCCAAATACCAAAGACGCCACACTCTTCATTTAAGCCCGTCATCGTTTTTTCATTCACTTCAATCGCCATTTTAGTGCATCCTTCCAAGTTTGATAAGCTGTTTTTTGATCGATTTCGGTGGTGCTTAGCTTGGTATTAAATACTAACTGCCTAGTTGCTGTTACCGTACCAATTTGCGTTAAATCAGCACTAAAATAGCTCTCAAAAGTGGCTTGGTTAGCTGGATCAACCGAAATAATAAACCGACCTTGGGTTTCACTAAATAACTGCGCATCGGTTCCGTTAAAGTTAACAGTAAAGCCTAGTGCGGTACCAAAAGTCGCTTCAGCAAGCGCTACTGCTAAGCCACCTTCTGCTAAATCATGGGCACTGTTAACCACCCCACCGCGGATTGCTGCTAAGACACCTTGCTGATTAGTAACTTCTTGTTGTGCATCAAAACCAAACAAGGCGCCGGTAATTTGACCGGTTTCTAATTTTTGAATTTCACTTCCATTAAAAGCATCAGTTGTTTGCCCAACCAGATAAATTAAATCACCAGCATTTTTAAAACTTTGCGTCGTAATGTGGGCGACATCTGTGTGTAGGCCAACCATTCCAATCATTGGTGTTGGGTAAATTGCTTCATCATTATATTCATTGTATAAAGAAACATTCCCCGAAATAACTGGGGTATTAATTGCTTTGGCAAACGCCGTAATGCCAGCGCCGGCTTGCGTCAGTTCATAATATACTTCAGGTTTATCGGGATTACCAAAATTTAAGCAATCGGTAATCCCAATTGGTTCCGCTCCGGCCGCAATAATGTTACGGGCTGCTTCGGCTACCGCCATCTGAGCACCGTTAAATGGATCTAAGTACAAATAACGCCCATTAACATCAGTAGTCATGGCTAACGCCTTTTTAGTATCACGAATTCGTAAGACAGCGGCATCACTTCCTGGCCCTACCACCGTATTAGTACGTACCATCGAATCAAAATGCTGATATAAACTAGCTTTTGATGCAATCGTTGGCTGTGCCAATAACGATAATAAGGTGGTCTTAAAATCAGTAATAACGGGTTGGTATTGGTGCGGATTAGCCTGTATTAAGCGCGTAGGCTTGACACTTGGCAATTGATAGTTAGGCGCATGTGTCAAAAATTGAACATCTAAATCAGCGACCGTTTTCGCTTGGAAAGTTAACCGGTAGCGTTCATCTGCTGTGACCCGCCCGATAACGACTGCATCTAGCCCATAGCGTGCAAAAACCGCAATGATTTTTTGTTCTGCTCCTTTTTTAATAACTAACAGCATCCGTTCTTGCGATTCAGAAAGCATCAATTCATAAGGTGTCATATTAGTTTCTCTTTGGGGAACTAAATCCAGATTTAAGTTAACCCCCATTTTAGCCTTAGCTGCCATTTCTGCTGATGATGATACCAGGCCGGCCGCGCCCATATCTTGAATACCAATTACTAATTCTGGGTATTTAGTAGCAATTTCAATTGTGGCATCCATGACTAATTTTTCGGTAAACGGATCGCCAACCTGAACAGCAGAACGATCAACGTGAGCTTCATCAGAAAATGCAGCTGATGCAAAAGTAGCCCCATGGATACCATCGCGACCAGTTTTGGCCCCGACATAAATAATTGCATTATCTGCGCCTTTAGCTTGACCAACCTTCATAGCAGCTTGATCGAGTAACCCAACTGCCATAACGTTTACTAGTGGATTACCCGCATACGTATCATCAAATGCGGTATCACCACCAACAGTGGGAATCCCAATGGCATTACCGTACCCAGCAATACCGGCCACAATTTCATTGATTAAGTACTTTGTATGTGCATCATTAATTTCGCCAAAACGTAAACTATCTAATAACGCAATTGGTTGTGCACCCATTGAGAAAATATCGCGCAAGATGCCCCCCACACCAGTGGCAGCTCCTTCATAAGGTTCAACGGCTGAGGGATGATTATGACTTTCCGCCTTGAAAACAACGGCTTGATTATCACCAATATCTAAAATCCCCGCCCCTTCACCCGGCCCTTGTAAAACGCGTTCATTTTGGGACCAAAAACGCCGCAAAACTGGTTTTGATTTTTTATATGAACAATGTTCACTCCACATGGCAGCAAACAAGCCAGTCTCCGTATAATTAGGTAAGCGCTTGAGCTTAGTCGTAATTAAGTCATATTCTTGTGTTGTTAAGCCCCAGGGTAAATACAATTTAGCCGTTTTAATTTCAGCTGGGGTTGGTTCATGATAAGTGGGTGTCATGCTTTAACAGCCTCCGTTTTTTGATTTAAAAAATTAATAATTGAGGTAAAAAAAGCTTGGCCATCTGTGTTGTTTAAAATTGTTTCAACAGCCCGTTCTGGATGGGGCATCATCCCAAAGACATTACCCGCGACATTTGTCACGCCAGCAATATTAGCTACGGATCCATTAGGGTTATCGTTATATGTAAAAATAATTTGGTTATTTGCTTTTAGTTGGCTTAACTGTTCATCGTCAATATAATAGTTTCCTTCACCGTGTGCAATTGGTAAATTAATATCGGTTTTTTGATAGGCACTCGAAAATGCTGATGTAGAATTGACAATATGCAAAGCCGTCGTTGTACAAATAAAGCCTGGATTTTGATTAGTTTGTAAAGTACCGGGTAATAAACCTGCCTCAGTTAAAATTTGAAAGCCATTACAGATACCAATAATTAACTTACCCGCTGCATTCGCCGTTTGTAACGCTTGCATAATTGGTGAAAATTGGGCAATGGCCCCCGTTCTTAAATAGTCCCCATAGGAAAAGCCACCAGGTAAAAAAATTACATCATAGGCTGTCAAATCAGTAACACTAGCCGGAACAATTGTTGGTGTAATTTGCCAATTTTTTAACGCATAGTACATGTCATAATCACAGTTGGATCCTGGAAAACTAATTACCGCTGCCTTCATTATTATCTCCTTAAACTGCCGTTGAGAGTGCTATTAATTCATATCGAAAAACTTCCATATTAACATTAATTAGTAGTTGTTGACTGAACGCTTCAACCATTTTCCGCACATCACTTTCATTATCATTAGCAATTTTTATTTCAAAGTATTTGCCCATCACGACATCGCTAACGGCTTGATAATCTAACCGATGAAGGGCATCCTTAACCGTTTCACCTTTTGGATCAAGAATTGATGGTTTGTAAGTTACATAGATTTTTGCTAAGTACATGGCTTTTTCTCCTATTATTTGCGATTAATTAAGCGGTCTAAAACAATTTGATAACCACTCGTCATGTCACCACTTTGTTGCCGAAAGACATCTTTATCTAGTGAAGCATGCGTTGTCATATCAAGTAGCCGCATATTATCTGGTGATAATTCATCAGCCAAGATTAAAGTTTGGGTTTCATCATAGCCAAACTCTAATTTGAAATCGACTAATTCAATATTAATTTCTTTAAAAAGCGTTGTTAAATATTGATTTACCAAATCAGCCTGGGCTTTTAAGGTCGCAATTTCCGCTTTTGTCGCTAAGTTTAAAGCCATAATTTGTTCATCATTCATGAATGGATCATCTAGTTCATCATTTTTTAAATAAAATTCGTGGATCGTTGCGGTTAATTTTTGATGCATCGGTACCCCATACTTAGTCACAAAGTGGCCGGCTGCTAAATTACGAACTACAACTTCAAGTGGTAAGATCTCGACCTTTTTTACAAGTTGATCAACTGGGCCCACTTTTTTTAGATAATGATTAGCGATACCTTTATCTGTTAAATAGTTAAAGAGATAATCAGAGATTGCACTCGCTAATTGCCCCTTTTGAGCGATTTGTGTTTTACGCTTACCATTTAAAGCAGTAACTTGGTCCATAAAATGAACCCACAAAATATTAGGCTCATTTGTGCTATAAACTTGTTTAGCTTTACCTTCATATAACAATGTTTGCTTTTCCATTAGGTTACTATCCTCTTATTTATCCGTTTTTAACCAATTTTTATTGTGATTAATTGCGTTGGTCCCAATAACGGTAATGTGGCCCAATTTACGCAATGGTCGAATTTGTGCTTTACCGTAATCGTGAAAGTGCCACTCAGGGTGATGACTTAGCTCGTTTCTAGCATGCGTTAACTGTTCACCTAGTAAGTTAACCATGAGGGCTGGCTGGTATAATTTTAACGGTGCAATTGGTAAATTAGTAATACTGCGAATGTGGCCTTCAAATTGTGATACGTTCATTGCTTCAATTGAGTAATGCCCCGAATTATGGGGACGTGGGGCAAGTTCATTCACTAATACTTGCTCATCAGCAGTAACAAACATTTCAACCCCCAGGACACCTCTTAAATCAAGTTTTTTAGCTAATTTTGTCGCAATTTGCGTTACTTGTAAGGCCACCTTAGGACTTACTTGTGCCGGTATTAAACTTGTTTTTAAAACATGTTGTTCGTGTTTATTTTCTGCAATTGGCCAAATATGCACTTGATCTAGGCCATCTTGCGTAACCATTACTGAAATTTCTTGTACAAAGGCAAGCCGTTTTTCAAGAATTGCCGGCGCCTGTTGATATAATTGCGCGTGGGCCGTAATCATCGTGGTATTTGCAATATCTACTTGTCCATGACCATCATAACCACCCACTGTTGTTTTTAAAATACCTGGTAGATAGGCACCCACTGTTGTTAAATCTGTCGTTGCTTGAATTTCTGTAAACGGTACGGTTGGAATATCATTAGCGCGTAAAAAGTTTTTCTCAACTAACCGATTTTGAGTAATTGCTAATAGCCTCAATCCTTGCGGTAAACTGACATCATTTTTAAGCGTTTCTAGCGCAATTAAACTAACATTTTCAAACTCATAGGTTAATAATGCACACTTATTAGCTAATTTTTTTAAAGCCACTTGATCATCGTAGGCCGCAATAATTTGAAAATCACTAACTTGCGCCGCCGGACAGTCAGGTATCGGATCTAAAATACCAACATGATAGCCCATAGTCTTAGCACTTTGCGCTAACATCTGGCCAAGTTGCCCGCCACCAATAATCCCAATCGTTGCTGGCGGTAAAATTGGTGCCTTATTCATCTTCATCTAGCTGTGCCTCACTTTCTTGTGCCATGTAGGTCTGATTTGCCCTAAAACTAGCTAGATTTCGCGCGACGGCACTATCATTTAATGCGACAATTTCTGCAGCTAAGATGGCCGCATTACTTGCCCCAGCCTTGCCAATTGCGACCGTAGCTACTGGTACTCCAGTTGGCATTTGAACAATCGATAAAAGTGAATCTAAGCCATTTAAAGCATGCGTTTGCATTGGGACACCAATTACAGGAATTTGCGTATTGGCTGCGACCATGCCGGGTAAATGTGCCGCTCCCCCCGCCCCAGCGATGATAACTTTTAACCCTTTTGTTTGAGCCGTTAGTCCAAATTCTTGTAGTTCATTCGGCATCCGATGAGCTGAAATAATATGTTTTTCAAAAGTTACACCCAATTCCTTTAACTGGGCGGTAGTTGCTTGCATAACTGGCCAATCAGAAATAGAACCCATAATAACTGCTACCTGAACCATTTTTCTTTTCACCTCAACAAAGTTCGTTTTTTGTAATAATATGTGATTATAGTAACGTAAACTTTTGTCGTTTTCAAGTTTTTTACGTATATTAATAAATTAATATTTTATAATAGTTCGCTTTTAATTTTAATTTAAGTCACATTATTCACACTATGGTAGTAACAAATAGTAAAAGACGAACTTTAAAACTAAATAAAAAATATCTCAATTTAATTTATAAACCAATAAATTGATACCAATTTGCTTACCGTAATTAGTAAAAAAGCCCCTAACTTAAGTTTCAAATTAGTTGCTAGATGTGTAACTTATTTAATTTTTTGACAAATTTTGATAAATCAGACAAATGAATATTGAAATAAATAAGCTAAGTGGAGTTATTCAAATTTAAAAAGTTTTTACGCTATGTTATATTGAACAAAAGATAGGCATGATTACTTAAGATATTCCTCGTTCGTTATGTTTTGTATTTAATGTATGGCTTAAAAAGCCGGGGATCGTTAATCGCTGAGTCAATCACCACTATCGTATTGGAAAAATGTGATTGAACAAGAAATCTGCTTGTCACATGACACAAATTTTAACATCGTTGAGGGGGACGAATAACATGACAACAACTATCATCAAGCTTGATCATCTTCAGAAAAAATTTGGTAAATTTGTAGCATTAAGCGATGTCAGTTTCACCTTGGAGACCGGTCAAATTTTGGGCTTTTTGGGACCTAATGGGGCTGGAAAATCAACTACTATTCGAATTATTTTAGGCTTATTAAAAAGCAGTGGCGGTTCAGTCTCTGTCTTCGGTAAGGATGCCTGGCAGAATGATGCTAAAATTCATCCCCGCATCGCATATATTCCTGGTGATGTTAATTTGTGGCCAAACCTTTCTGGTGGTGAAATTATTGATCTCTTGCTACGTTTGAACAACCAAAAGCATAATCAAAAGACCGATGAACTAATTAAAAGCTTTGAACTCGATCCGAAGAAAAAAGCACACACCTATTCAAGAGGCAATCGGCAAAAAGTTGCGTTAATTGCTGCTCTATCACAAGATGTAGATTTGTATATTTTTGATGAACCTACTGCCGGACTTGATCCATTAAATGAGCAGACTTTCCAAACGGAGGTTTTAAAATTGAAGAAGGCTGGTAAAAGTGTGTTGCTATCGAGTCATATTTTGTCCGAAGTTGAACGAATGTGTGATTCAATTGTCATCATTCGTGAGGGTCAAGTGATTGCGAGCGGTAGTCTTGCTCAATTACGGCATTTATCACGGATCAAAATTGCAGTTGCCACCGCTACTTCAATGACTGACATCAGTAATCAGGTTGGTGTTTACGATCTGACATATAAAAATACTGCGCACACCAAAGCTGTTTTCACTGCTGATCGTGACGCGCTTGGTATGATTATGAAAACCCTTGCCGCCAAAACTATACTTGATATCCAGTCAACCTCCCCAACCCTTGAAGACTTATTTTTAAGATATTATGGAAAGCAAGGTGCACATTATGCAGACTAGTAATCGAAATGCAAAGTATCTACTTCTGACAAATCTTCAACAAAATCTAAAATTCTCGCTAATTTGGCTTATTCTGTTACTTACGATGCTTGCCAGTGGCGCTAGTAAATTGGAAGCTGCGTTTGTAGGGAAAGCCTCGAGTTCAATAGCGATTGTCAAAATACTACAAGCACCAAGCATGATGGCAATGTTTGGTACGATTCCAAGGGTGGCAACATATAACACAGCAATTGTATTTGCTGGTGTGATGGTCGTTTTCATGATTATTTTACAAGCTTTATGGGTTATGCAGTTGATTATACGCAATACATGTGTTCAAGAAGAGAATGGCTTGATTGAAATGATTCGTGCCCTAAATGTTGGCCGAACTGCGATCATCACCGCTACTTTACTTGAACTTCTTATTGATAGCATTATTATGAGCGGGTTCTACTTTCTTTTATTATTCACAATCGACATGAATGGTACTAATTTGTATGGAGATTGCTTGTTTGCATTGGGGATGCTCAGTGCCAACTTGCTATTTGGATCCATTGCGTTACTATTTGGACAATTGACTAATAACAGCCGTACAGCCAGTACATTGAGCTACATGTTTTTACTCTTCACCTATTTACTGAGGTTGGTTACCGATCTCAAACAGCAGAAATTAACGTGGTTTTCACCTATTGGCTGGTTCGAAAAAGTAGACTTTTATACTAAAAATAATCTTTGGGAGTTAGGTTTGTCATTGCTCGTCAGCATACTTGTTATAAGTAGTGCTTTCATAATTGGTTCTAATCGCGATTTGGGATCCAGTATCATTTCTGAACGTGCTGGTAGAACTACGGCTGCTAGTTGGCTTCACTCAATTCCGACTTTATTGTGGCGAACTGAACGTTACTTGTTTATTGGCTGGTTAATCAGTGCGGTAATATTTGGTTGCGTCATGGGTAGTATGCTCAATGGTGTTGGTGATATTGTTAAAACAAATTCTCTTTATCGTAAAATATTAGATGTGGGCCAAATTAACGCTGCTAATCAAAGCATGATTCTATCCTTTCTTGGCATGTATCTCAGTATTTTTATTGCCTTAGCCGCAATCGCCGGTGTCCAAATTGTATTCAGACTCAAACGTGATGATAACTTTGGATATTTGAGTATCATTCATGCTGGAAAACCAACGCGAATCACGATTAGCGCAAGCTACTATTGTTTTGGCCTACTAGTGGGGGGACTTGTTCTTTCTGCCGGATTATTGGCTCTGTTTTTCACTGGCAACACAGTCCTTAATCAACCACTACCACTTAGATATCTTGAACACCTTTTAAGCGCTAGCATTCCGGCTGTAACTTCTTTTATTGCGCTCGGTATAGCCATAAGTGGTCTTTGGCCTCGTTTAAGTATCCTATTTTGGATTTACATGGGAAGCGGATTAATCGTTAAAGTTTTTCGGGGACTATTTGATTTACCAAAGCAAATTGATAATTTGACACCTTTTGGCTGGATTACAAATGTCCCGCTGACAGCAGTTAGTCAGATGTGGCTAAGTGTGATGATTATTAGTACCGGAGTACTCTTTGTTTTAGGTATTGCCGGTTATCGTCAGCAAGATTTAACCCTATGAACTAGTTTAAAAACAATTACTATCGTAAATGATGAAGCTAAGGTTATAAAAAATTTATCTAATTTAGAATCATAAAAGCGACAATGGTTGCAAATAAAGCAATTGTCGTTTTTTTGTTATCCAAAACTTAGAACAACGATATACTTTCTATCATCAGGTTTCTTAACGGCGACTTTTATTTGTACACCCTTTTTAGCATGTATAGTGTTGCAAAAAAAGAGCTATGCGCGAGCATAACTCTTACTAAAGGGGCTACACTTTTTGGTACTGATAGACATGACGTCGTCACGTTAACCGGTATATTTTTTTTTTTGCATTTTTTAAAAAAGTGTAAAAAAAAGAGATAACCCACCACCAAGCAGAAAGGAAATCTCCATGGATAATTATCTCAAAATATCACTCACCTTAAAAGACTCAAATTTACAAATCGATAATACTTTCAAAAATCCTAATGAAACTGTTCATCGTAATAATATAAAAATTTTACTTTGGCATTTAAAAACCTAAAACATAACGTTGATAACTATAATAATTATTTTAATAAAAAATTTAGTATAAATAAATAATAAAAGTCAATTAAGAACGGCGTTTTCCTACTCATTATCTCCGTGCAAAAGCTGCATCCCCCGATACCACATCCCCAATGATAAAACTAATATCACGGCAATTAATATATATAAGCCATTATAATGCCACAATAATATAAGTAACGCTCCTAAATATGGACCACATGCTTTCCCAGCCGTTGATGCCATGTTGATTAAACTTTGGTATGTCCCTGCTTGACCTGGTGGGGTCACCTTACTTATTTGGGCGGGGACAGCGGGAAAGACTAACATTTCACCAACCGTCAGGATAATAATTGCGCCCATAAACATGGTATACGTTTGAGCCATCAATAATATTAAAAATGATATTGCATATAAATACGTCCCAATTGCTACTTGTTTAGCGCTGAACCACCGCGATTTATCAATTAATTTACTAATAAGTGGTAAGCAAATAACAATAACTAACGCATTAATGGTCCAGAGAAAACTATAAGCACCAATCGAAATCCCTATATTAGTCAGATGTGAAGCAATATTACTACTCCATTGAGAATATGTGGCCCAACTGATCAGATAAAAGAACATGACTAATGCTAAACCACGCTTAGCTGTTTTATCAATCTTAGGAGAATCTCGTAAATCACTCATCACAACGGTAGCCTGCTTTTGCTGACTCGTTCCTGCAAAAGCAATAAGACACAAAAGTCCAAATAAAAGACATGTTATTAGATTCGCTTCAAAAATTAAATCAATATTGATATCAGCCAAAAAACCAGCGAGTGCCGTGCCAAGTGCCACTCCTAAATTTAAACCAACATATAAATAATTAAACAAGCGTTGCTTATTGGGATAGTCAGCATTCGCAGCATAAGCATTAATTGCTGTTAATGTAATCCCAGAACCAAAGCCTAGCATCGCTAATAAGAATGGGTAAGTTGGCCAAATGTGTTGCCATACCAAAATCAGCAACGCAATAATTGAAATACTTAACCCACTTAATAGCGTTCTATAGCCACCTAATTTATCAAATAATTTACCACCTAAATAATTCCCACCGAGCGTAACTAACGAATTTAAGAGTAACACTAACCCTGCTAAGCTAAGTGATTTATGTAAGTAATCGTGCATAAAAATAGTATTTAAGGGCCAAATGAAGCTACTCCCTGCTGTATTTAAAAATGAACTAAGCACCAAAACAGGTGCACTCACTTTTTTCATTATCCGCTCCTAACTAAACTTATTCTGTTTTTAAATAATTTTTTCATCAGTAATTTTAATTCTACCATATCACTAGCCAATCCCCTATCCTCACCCTAGACAAGCTTCTTTACCAATCTGTTCCCGGGTGCAACGTCTAACAACCTTACCTTTGAGTTAACCAAGTACGGGAATAAACCATCTTTTTTTAAGCATACAAAAAAAGCGTTGCCCATGTGCCAAACCGTTTACCTGTTTGTCTCAATCGCAATGCTTTTAAGTAATGCTTCTTCATCATATATTACTATTAAAAGTTAAAGTTCCTATTAATCAGCTGTAATTTATATTTACTTTACAATTTATTTGTTACCGAGTGCCGACTAATTAGATAATACCCCAGATAACATAAGATTACAAATGGCACTGTATAGTATAGTGCTACGCGTTGTGTCGCATCAAAAATAGTCAATAGAACTGACAGACTTGAGCCAATTAACGCCAACCATGGTACTACCGGATACCCAGGCATATGGTATGCTAATTCATCAACTTGATGACCTTGCGCGAAGAACTGTTGTCTAAATTTAATGGCGCTTGCTGCAATAGCTACCCAAACCAACATTACAGCCATTCCCGAAATTGAAACTAGGACGACATACAAAGTATCTGCTGCGATTACACTGGATAATAACGCCAATAATCCGCCAAACATACTCCAAACTAAGGCACGCATTGGGACCCCGGCAGCATTTGTTTGGGCAATTTTTTTACTAATCAAACCTTCATTACTCAATGACCAGAGCATTCTTGCTGAAGCATACAGCCCTGAATTAGCAGTAGAAATAATAGCGGTTAAAATTACAAAATTCATAATATCAGCCACATATGGAATGCCTAATTGCCGAAATACAACCACAAATGGGCTAGTACTTACACCCGCTTCCTTATACGGAATTAGTGCGGCCATGACAATAATCGCACCGACGAAAAAGATAATTAAGCGCCATACTGTACTATGAATTGCTTTGGGGATCGTTGTCGCTGGATCTTTAGTCTCACCAGCAGTTACACCAATTAATTCTGTCCCAGAGAACGCAAATGTTACGGTTAACATTGTACTAAATACTTTACTAACACCATTTGGAAACAGCCCGTGCCCAAATAGATTAGTTGTCACATGTGCAGTTTGGCCGTTTTTTAAAGGTAATAAATGCACAATAGCCAACGTCCCAAGTACGATAAATGTCAAAATTGCGATAACTTTTATAATAGCTAGCCAAAACTCCCCTTCTGCAAAAATTCGTACGGAAAATGCGTTTAAACCAAAGATCAAAATAATGAATAACGTACTCCAAATCCAAACTGGAATTTGTGGAAACCATTGCTGCATAATTAATCCAGCACCAGTAAACTCCGATCCTAGTGCAATTGTCCATGTTAACCAATATAAAATTGCCACAACAAATCCGGTTGCGGGACCCAGATAGCGTTTTGCATAAACATGAAAGGCACCAGTATACGGCATTGCCACTGCTAGCTCACCTAAACACACCATGACTAGATAAACCAGAACTGCACCAATTATATAGGAAAGAATTGTCCCAAGTGGCCCGGCTTGAGCAATAGTATAACCGGAACTCAGAAATAGCCCGGTGCCAATTACCCCACCCATGCTAATCATTTGGACATGGCGCGCTTGCATTTTCCGTTCTAAGTTTGTGTGTTGTCTAGACATGTAACCGGGCCTCCGTTACAACTTGTGTAATTTGTGCAATATCTTGGGGACTTGTTCGGCAACAACCACCAATAATATCCGCACCATTTGCTAGCCACGTCCCAGTTTCGGACTTAAAATTTAATTCATCGGGGTTAGCATCCCAGGTTTTAGTTGCCGGGTTATATCGCTCACCCGAATTAGGGTAAACGACAACCGCTTTATTTGTATTAGCTTTAACAGTCTGAATAATTGGTGTTAACTGATGTAAGTCAATGCAGTTTACTCCGACAGCAAATACTTGCCGGTATTGACTAACTGCTTTAATCGCATTAGCTAGACTTGAACCATCAGCTAAAGACTGATCATTCTTAACAGAAAATGCGACCCACACCAATTCTTTTGGATACTTTTTTTCAATATAATCTAAAACTGCTATTGCTTCATCTAACCGAGGTAGTGTTTCTAAAGCTAAAAAATCCACCCCTACTTTTTCAATTTCTTGCAAACGCCCCACATGAAATTCTTGATACTGCTCTTTACTTAACTGATAGGCACCTGTATACTCAGCACCATTTGCTAAATAAGCTCCATAGGGTCCAATAGATGCGCCAACATACCCTTTTGGCGTATGCGTTGCACTTGCATAGTCATCACGCGCTTTTTTAGCAATTAGCACCGCTTTCCTAATTAATGAAGTGGCCGTTGCTTGATCATACCCAGCTGCTAATAATCCAGGTACTGTTGCTTGATACGTATTCGTATCAGTAATACGCGCTCCGCTTCTAAAATAAGCATAATGAATATCATAAATAGCTTGTGGTGCATTTTGAATAGCCGCGGCTGACCATAACTTAGTAGTCGTATCAACACCCAACTTATCAAGTTCAGTTCCCATCGCACCATTAAATACGATCGGTCCTACTGCTAATTCTTCAATAATTTTTGTCATTTTTTACCCTCCAATTTTTTGCGTTGCTCACTATCGATGAATGCAAAAAAGCCCCACAGTTTATAAAACTGCGGGACGATTTACTCGTGTTACCACCTACATTTGCTATTTTGTTACCAAAATAACCTTATTTGGTCAAAGAAACTAACCATTACGCGATAATGGGCGTACCCAAAGATAATTTGCAATCGTTCACTATCTTATCGGCTCCAAGACCATCTTCAGATTAATCAATTATCTGTTTTCACCAAACACAGACTCGCTAGTAATCAATATCTTCTTACTCATCTTTTCAATGCCAATTAAATATTTACAAGTTACATGTATCTTAGCTAATAAATTAAAGCTTGTCAATTATTTTTTAATATAATTTTAATCAACTTCAATTTTGAAATGTTTAGTTATTTTTAATTTTTGGTATATTTAATTTTTATTTGATTTTTAGGTTTATTAATTTTAAAAGAACCATTACCGTATAAGGACGCATTGTTTTCATGTAACCAAGTATCAACACCCGTAATTAGTTTTTCTAACTCTTCTTTATCTTTTGCTTGAAAAATTTTTATATATACATCCAATATTCTATTATTATCTCCTTCTATACAACTATTATCCATTGTAAGTTAATATTTTGGTGATTTCAATAATAATGTTATGAACATATAGAAAATTTAATTTTTATTAAGCAATTATTTATCTTAAAATATCAAATACTTAAAAATATATGCATATTTAATTTTAAGCTAATTGGTATACTTTGATAGTCAATATATATATTCACTTATTAAATAATATGTAATTACATAAAATCAATAACAATTAATAATTTCATTGACAAGTCCTCCCCTCATCTTTGAGAAATTAATTAGTAATTAAAAAATACTGATAACAAAGTAATCTATCCGATTTTCTTTGTTTCAGTATCTTATGACAAGACCTATAATTGATCTTCTAGCGCCTGCGTTAATTGTTTTAATAGCACAATGGCTGGTTGTAACGTTACGGCATATTTGCGTTCTGTCCCGTTTTTTTTCACACTTACTAAATTTTGATCTAATAATAGCTTTAGATGGTGTGATACTGCAGGACGTGACAATTTCATTTTATCTGTAATTTGTTTAACACTTTGTGGCCCAGTTTGACACAACATTAATAAAATTTGTTGCCGATTTTCATCTTGTAACATTGCAAAAATTGGTGCGCTTTGCTGTAAGATATCGAGCGCCTCTTTTGACATAAAATTTGTTTTATCCTCCTATGAGTAAAGTACGTTCGTTTTGGCTCTTCATATGCACTAAGCATAGATTTTGAAAATCATCATCTAGCGTTATTTTTGCAAATACACTTTTAATGCATGCAACATATCTGCATTTTGTTGATTGAATAAGGGTGGTAAGTTATCTAAATCAAAATACGCTAAGGCTAAGGTTTCATCAGTTTCACCCGTAATAGCTGTGCTTCCAATTGGCTTTACTAAATAGAAGATACTAATAGCTTGCGTTTCGTCACCATTTGGATAGATCGTAAACCCTTGTTCAAAAATCCCAATTTGAGTAAGTATTTCAACCTCATAGCCTGTATCTTCTTGCATTTCTCGCCACAGTGTATCCTGGAAGGATTCCCCATATTCCATATAGCCACCTGGCAAACTCCAATTATGTGTATCTGATCTTTTTTGTAATAGGACTTGGTTCTTTTGATTAATAATAGCCCCTGCGACCGCATTTAAAATAATTGGCATATGCCCAACTTTACTTCGAATATCTTTAATATAATCTGCCATACTTATCTCCTTTTTATTGAGTCTTATCAATTAGGGTAACCCTATCATCTTATTAATACACCAATTTGATTGTTCCATGCCACCCCGTTACTGGATGCAAATCAGTTATAAATGAAGTAGTTTGTGAATTATTCGTAACTGTATAATGCATAGTTGTTTGATAACCATACTTGGTTTTAAGTAATGGGGTCCAATTAAAGGTCATATTACGTACTAACTTATTATTTTTTTGCATTTTTATATTATATAAACTGCTATAATACGCTTGCCATTTCGTGTTTGGTTGGGCATGTTGCCCTACATACAAAGCGACTCGATAAATATTATGGCTATTCAAAACACAATTATTTAATTTACTAGCTTTAATTCCCAGTTTAATATCTTTAGTTTTAACAAAATAACTGTTATTTGGCTGCCACATAACAGCCGATAATAATTTATCATTAGTAACCCACTTAGGGTGGATTTTATAAATTTTTTGCGTATACGTGTTTGAGCCTACATACTTTCTAAAAAAAGTGATGTTTTTCGTATTCAAATTACTTTTAGGACTGGCTACTATTATCCCATTAGAGATACTCAAACCACAGACACTCTCAAATGTCAGACCCCAAAATGTTTTTAAACTTATCTTCATTGTTTTTTCATCCTATAAACCTAAAAATTTATCCTTCTTAATTATATAACTATTTATGATCCTTGCCAGCTTTATTTCAAAACGACAAACTATAACATCGTATCCAGTTGCAACCAAGATTAAATAGCCTTCAAGTACTGATGCTCGTGACAGCAGCATTTTACTTCTTTTTAATTCATTACCTATTAAAGGCTAAAGATTGTTCACTTTATCATTATCTTTATCGTAATAAAAAAAGAGCTGTAACATCTGTTACAGCCCGACTAAGAAGAAATACATATGAGAGAATAAGTTAATTATAGCATGCTTTCGTTTAAAATTGTGAAGTACTTCGCATTTCGGTGTAGTTCTCACAAGTTTTTAATAATTATCCTCGGTGGCGCATCATCATCTAATGACAATCAATGATAACAACTAGTAACTTAAATGTAACCTTTAATTTGGTATAAAAACGGTATAATTATTGCTAACATTAATAATTTTATTGAAATAAATTAAATAAGTTTTAAAGGAATAACATATGAACTCTGCATTTTATAAAATCACAACTACGCTGTCGCTATCAACAACGCTCCTTGGCATTGGATTACCAGCGATCTATGCTGATAGTAATAATATTCATAAAAGTTCAACCACTACCGTCAATAGTACCACACAACCTGTTAATTACTTTTCAGGGCAGTATTTACAAGGTAGTCGCACTAAAAATGTCAAAATTGGTACAAAATGGTATCGCTTTACTATTCCAACAAGTTCGCAAATTGATAATATGGGGCATACTTTTGTCAATTCTGGTTGTACTGAAAATTCAATTGCAAATGCGATGGCCCTAGCTGGCATCATTGATTACCGTAGTGGTGAAAATGTCAGCAAGTTTGCCGCTGCTCTTTGGCAAGCTCAAACCGGAAAAAATCCTAATCAAAGAACATCCAACAATGGGCAATCAGTTGGGTATGTTGGCTATACCCGACCTGTTTCCAAAACCAAAGCTAATCAGGTTATTCAACAAGCTAATAAAAAATATCAGGTTTTAACTAAAAAGGAATCATTCAAAGCGATTGGCTCAGCATACTTTGGTTATGGTAAAGGTAATAGCCATGGTAATTTAGTAGCTAGGTATATTAACAAGTGGGCTAAGTCTGGTTACTTTATCGTCTTATTAAATCGTTCTAATGGCCATAGTGATAGTGCTAATCATGCCACCACAATTCTAAATTTAGCGGCCAACTTCACTTATGGTAAACAGCTTAACTTACTTGACTCTTACGAATCAAGTAACAGTTACTTCTTAACACAACGTTTAAGTAATAAGCATAAACTTTCATGGACTTATAAAGCAGTTGCTTATAAAGCTACTGATAAAAATGGCCAGCAAATTATGAGCAATTATTATAATACTAAGTAGCGGAGCGTCTGCATAATATATAGCACCAACTACCTTATTAGTTAACTATTTTCACAATCAAGAAAGAATGAATGGGGCAACAGCATTGAACTTATAAAAATTCAATGCTGTTGCCCCATTCTTTCTTGACTATTATTGGTTATTAAAATACGTTTTTCTTGTAACTCCTACTAATTAGCTTCTAACTGATAAACATTGCGTAACAACACAATTACTTTTTTAATAATTGGCCGAACCACAAAGAAAAATAATGGAATTGCAACAATTACGGTATGTAACCAATTCATTATATAACTTGTAAAATAGTGATTAGGAATATAATTACGAGTAAAATATGTCATAATTGCCATGACAATTGTAATGTTAATAGTGATCACTAATATCGGAAAACTGATGTGACGTGGTCTTTGTTGTAACCATACCGAGTGTTGGTGAATTTTAGCCACAATTGGAGCTGAAATCATGTTTTTAACGATAAAAACAACACAAAAGACAATCGGATAGATTACCATTTCGCGTTTAAACGTATAGTGTGCAAAGCCAAAACGCCAAAGCATATTATAGTTTGACATCAAAAAAACCATCGTGGCCATAGTTGCAATCCCGATAGCTTCTGGGTGGTGAATAATTTTTCTAATCATCTTGCTCCTCAATAAATTAGTATTAACTAGTGCTTAGTTGTTAATTGATTCTAGCATATTATCAAACAATCAGCTTGCTTTTATCGTTTTTTTAACAACAATGAAACATTAAACCGCTTTCATGATTTGTAATAAAATTTCATAGTTTAACTACTAGCTTTTTATTTAAAAAGTGGTATGATGAATTTCGGTCACATTAGATTGTCTATAAATTAACCATAGAACAAAAATCAGATAATATTAATTTTAGTGAGGATTAAATTATGCGTCTCTTTCAACAGCGAGATGAAAATACTAATAGTACAGTTCGGATTGGAACTGCCTTAGAAGCTGCAATTATGGCAACTGCGTGTTTACCTGCTTTGCAAGCGCCATTATTGAACTATCATCAATTGATAGCAAATAAGCATGTGTCAATGCAAGCTAATATTAGCCTACATGATGAACTAGTGGCATTATCAACTAGTAATCACTACCCCGTCCCTACTGAAATTAGTACCTTATGCGATTTATTAGCAGTTCCGCTAAGCAAGTAAGTTAGGACATGCCCCAAAATATGAACCTGTAGCGTACAAGCCAATTAGTTTCGTAATAAAACTAGTAAAAAGGACTGAATTTAAATATTCAGCCCTTTTTTGGTATTTTAAATTTTTTGAACTATCACCATGAACACTTTTTACTTGGGATAACTTACTTGATACTTAAAGGCGGGATTAACTATTTTAACCTGTTTAACAAATCCTTTTGATATAAAAACCTGCTTATCTCTAGTAATCAAGATGCCTTCAATGTCGGGTAGTTGATCTAACTTATGCATAATCGTAGCCACTGATTGTCCAAATAAGGCGGTGGTCCAAATCTCACCAAGCAATGAGTTGGGAGCCATAATAGTAATGCTCGTTACATCAGTTAGTAACGGATAACCACTCGTTGCATCAAGTAAATGATGGTACTGATGCCCATTTACGTTTAAAGTGCGTTCATAAATACCAGACGTTACAATGGCGGTTTCATTAACATTTAAAATTAAGCCATACTGGCCACGCGCATCGCCGGGAACTTGCAATCCAATTTTCCAAAATGGTCGTTGATTTGGTGCCGCTCCCATAACTAAAATATTACTCCCACCTAAATTTAAAAGTGCTGATAGTGGCTGAAATTGGTCCAGGTATTGTACTAATAAGTCTGTTATAAAACCCTTGGCTAAACACCCCAAATCAATTGCCATACCATGATGTTGTAAAAAAACGGTCTGTTTGGCATCATCTAAAATAATCGCGTTCGGATCAGTCAATGGCATGACCGCGTTAATTTGGGTTTCAGTAGGCATTTGGGCATCAGCAAAGCCAATGCGCCACGTTTGAACAAGTGGGCCTATTGCAATATTTAGATTGTTAGTAGAGTCAGCACTAATTTTTTTGCCAATTTTAATTAGCTCATATAAATCAGAGTTAACTTTCACGGCTGCGTTTCCAGCTTGTTTGGTAATTTGCATTAACTCAGACCGCTGATCATTGGCACTAAATCTGCGCTCATAGACTACTAGTTGAGTTGCTAAATTAGCCAACAATGCGTCTGCTTGTGGGTGCTCAATATTTAATTTAATACTTGTCCCCATCAAATGTAATTTTTTGGTCAATAACATATTAACGCTTACTCATCAACCGAAGCACTAGCTACATCATCGACTTCATTGTCTGCAGCTATTTCTTTATCAGTAACCGGAGCAACTGGTGCCTTTGCTGTATCTGCATTTTCAGATGCGCCGGCTACATCATCCACTAACTCTTCATCGTCCATGCGTTGAATTAGCTTAACAAATTTTTTAAATTCTTTTAAGTTAGCCTCTAAAAATTTAACTGTGCGGTAATCCTTAATTTCATGAGCTTCATCAAACGCATCTTTAGCATTAGCTAATAGAAATTCATGGCCTGGGAACGTAATCGCATTAACACCAGGTGCTTCTAAAATTTGGCGTAAATGTAATTGAGCCCGTGAAGTTCCTTGATCATAATATGATGTTCCTATCACCATAACTGGTTTGTCATTAAAGGGATGCACATCATATGATAACCATTCCAAAGCACTTTTAAGCGCAGCACCAACAGTATGATTATGCTCAGGGGTGGCAATAATCACGCCATCCGCTGCCTTGATTGTATCACTATATTTATTAATCAATGAATCTGCTGTTACGGTAGCTTCTTGATCAAATAATGGTAAGTCTTTCACTTCTAGTAATTCAAGTTCAAATAAATCACCAAATTCTGCGGCAATATACTTTAACAAGAAACGATTGTATGATTCTTTGGCTGCAGAGCCCACAATTCCAACTAATTTCATTATTTTTCCTCCAACCTAAATATTATCCCAAGAAAAACTTTGCACTTTTTCTTTATCTTTAACAACAGTGTGTTTTAACTGTGCGGCAATATCCATGAAAATCATAAAATTAGCAAAAACTCGATCAAGGTAATCTAACGTTGCTTGATCGGTAATAGCACCATCTTCATTAAATGCTTGTAGTGACCGAGCTAATAAAAATTCTGAGCTTGGCATTGTTAATGCACCCAATTCAGGTGAATCTAAAATCTGTTTTAAATGTGCTTGAGCCCGTGACGAACCTAAAGAACCATATGATGCACCAGTAATCATAACAGGTTTATCAATAAATGGATGGGTCGTATAAGACAACCAAGCCAATGCATTTGATAAACGAGCAGGTACTGAATGATCATACTCAGGAATCGCAATAATAACACCATCAGCCGCTTCAATTTTATCCGAAATCGTTTGTGCTACTGCTGGAATTTTTCGATCTGCTGGTTTGTCAAATAATGGTAATTTATCAAGTGGTACTAATTCGATTTGTACCTGTTCACCATTACTATACCGTTTTTGAATAAATTGTAATAATAAGCGGTTGGTAGATTTACTATACGTACTACCAACTATTCCTATGATATTCTTCATAAGAATTTCCTCCTGTTAAGTTCTCTTCGTTTTAGTGAAAAAAAGCACAATCACTAACATTCAATATTACTCTTTTTTTCACAATAGTTCAATAAGGATAATTAAATTTTTATGTTATTAACCTTTTTAAAGGATTTTTTAATTTTTAGCCGCTAAAAAAGCCGTGATTAACCCACTTAACTAACCACGGCGCTGCGCTTATTCTACTGAAATTTCATTTTATAAATCTGTGGCTAATGCTTTTTATTCAAATTAAATAAATCACATAACCAACTACTTATAAGTAACAATTAAATACGTTGCTTTTATTTTACTTTTCGTAACTATTTTTTGATAATAATGATTCAATGCAGGTACATACTTTATTTGGCGATACGTCAAAACTGTTTTATCCGCTACCTTTACTAACCGGCTAGCTTTTTTCACATTTGCGGGAATATTAGCTGTCACCAACGTTGCTTGTCCATTACTAGTCATCATCTGTTTTACTTGATAGTTGGCTTTTTTGCGCCAATGTGGCGTTGCTTTAGCATAACCTATAACAACGCCCTTAGTTGTTGTTTTACCAAGCAACACTCGCTTGGTCGTTAACACATTGCCTTGTTTTGTTAATTTTTCAACATTTTGGCTTGCAAATAAAGATGTTGTGGGTCGTAATATCCAAATAAAACTAAACGCTACACAAGTTATCATTACTATCGCAAGTATATTAGCCACTTTTTTTTGCACGATGTTCACTTCCCTTTCTTTTCAGTCCACTATCGCATTATAGTGGTTTTTACCTGCCTTGAAAAGGATTTCTTGCGTTGAAGACTGTCTTTAGTTGGGGAATTATTTCCCTTCCTAGACACTAATTATTTGTCTTTATCCCAAGTGCCAGTTGTGGTTGCATTAAGTGCCGTAATTCATTTACTAGTTCTTGACTAGGATAATTTAACACTAACTTTTTAATTCTTTCTAGTTTTGTTAGGTTATTAAAAAGAAACATCAATGTCCGTTGTAATGAGTCTTGTGATTTTTCTAATTTGTGATAAGTTTTAACAATTAATTTTTGGGCTTGTTTTTGAATAGGATCGTTGCCATCAAAATTCATGTATAAGCGTGATAATAGTTCTTTGGTAAGTTCATTATATTTATTCATGTTAGAATCTCTTTTTTCCTAAATTTCACTAACCATAGTGTACCCTAGTTTTAACAAATAAGCATTAGCTGATGTGAGCTTTTATACATTCCTTAACGATAATTAAACGAAATTAAAACATAATAAAGCTTTTATTTTACACTTACATATAATAAATAATTAATGATAGATAAATTTTAGTTGAATAATTATATCCTTGTGATATCATAATAGTATCAAATAAATATTGAGAGGCTATCATATGAGTGATGAAAAACGATTTTTATTACGCCTTAGTCAAGATTTATATGACCAAATTAGTGAATTAGCCCGAAAAGATCACCGTAGTGTCAATTCGTACATTGTCAATCTGTTAGCGCAACAGCTACCTATTAACAATTTTGAAGATCGTCATATCATCAAACAAATTATTAATGGTGCTAGTCTTGATTTGGTTAATAATCTGGTCTATGTTAATGGGATTTATTATCGTTTTAAAACTGATAATAATTTGTCGATTGATATAAGTGCTAATTACTGTATTGTTGCTACTGATGGTAATTTATTAACACTCCAACGTGTTTAACCGTTACCATTACATTATAGAAAGGAATTTTATCATGCCATTTGGAATTAAAATTATTCAACAAAATAACCAAGGATTAGTTGAGACTCTTGGTAAATATCGACGTAGTGTTGATTCAGGCCTACATTTTTATATCCCATTTATTCAAAAAATTCATAAAGTAAGCTTAGCTATGGCACCTCTTGCCCTACCTAACTATTCAATTATTACTAAAGATAATGCTGATGTTTCAGCTAGTGTCACTTTGAACTATCACGTTACCAACGCTGCTAAATACCAATATGAAAATACTGATTCAGTTGAGTCAATGGCCCAACTTGTCCGTGGTCACTTACGGGATATTGTTGGTCGAATGGATTTAAATGAAGCCCTGGGTTCAACCGCTAAAATTAACCAAGAATTAGCCATCGCCATTGGTGATTTAACTAATACGTATGGAATTAATGTTGATCGCATTAATATTGATGAATTAACGCCTTCTTCAGCCATTCAAGCGGCTATGGATAAGCAGCTAACATCTGACCGAGAAAGAGTTGCTGCCATTGCCAAAGCTGAAGGTGAAGCTAAATCAATTGAACTTACCACTAAAGCCCGCAATGATGCATTGATGGCTACTGCTACCGCTGAAGCTCAAGCTACTAAAACACGGGCTGATGCAGAACGCTACCGCATTGATACTATCCAAGCTGGTTTAGCCAATGCTGATGATAAGTATTTCCAAAATCAATCGATTAATGCTTTTGAAAAATTAGCTAATTCATCAGCTAACACCGTTGTCGTTCCATCTGATAGTGCTGCTGACTTTGGTAAAATCCCAACTGTTGGTAAATTATTTAAGAGTACAAGTAATAACTAAAAGTTTTGAAGGAACTTGCAAAGTTGTAAAAAGACTAGCTTAGGAATAAGCCACTAATTCGAAGTTTGAGTTGGTGGTTTTTTTATTGCATTTACTTATCATTTTTTTACTTGGCATTATGTGTTCAATTCTTTACTTTGAAACTCCCAATTCATCGGCAATTTTATGATCTTCGTAAAAACACGGGTATGAGCCAACGTGAGTTTGTCGGTTTGATTGTTAAACCACAATCAATAATTAACCATTCAATTTAGCTCTGAATTTTAAAGCCTATTATGCCATTTAAATCAAAAACAGCCCCTATTATCTAGCGGTTAGATAATGGGGGCTATTTTAATAGATTTTTAGAGGGGTGATTTTATTGAATACGGCCCGAGGCAAATTGGCCAATGAAGCGGACATCAAGAATGCCTTGAATGAAGGCAAAATTTATGCCTACGCCACTGATGTTGTTAAAGGGGAGCCAATTACTAGTGATAGCCCATTATTACAGGCCAAAAATTGTTATATTACCCCACATATTGCTTGGGCACCATATGAGACAAGAGAACGGTTGTTGCATATGACTGTTGATAATATAAAAGCATATTTATTAGGAGATATGAAAAACGTTATCAATTAATGGCAATGGTTAATGGCAATGGTCTGTGAATTCTTTTGCCTACATTGAAGTAAAACTGTCTAAAATAAAGCAATTAGAAAAAACAGTATCTTCAATTTGACCAAGCCCAAGTTCAAAGTTACGACGGATTATGTGGTTCGTCTAACTATGAAATTTTGGCTTTATCACAGCGTGATAACGTTGATGAACAAATTTTAGATAATTTATTCTTTGATTAAGGTGGGTTATTAGGTGCTTGCAAAGAATCTTATCCTGAAAGATTCTGAGTTGGTTCTTTTGTCAATGTCCATACTAAATATTTCGTAAGGGCGCAAAAAAAAAAAGAGCGGATTTCTCCACTCCAGAAAAAGGCTTATTTTTTCGGTTTTGCTACACACTCACCAGCTAGCAAGAATTTTTCTAACTGATTTACTTTACTTAAAGTTTTCTACCGGTTTTAGTATCAAAATAATAGGTTTTGCCAGCAATTACCTGTTTCCCATAAACCATTTGACCCTGGCTATTATAATATACCTTCTTGTGCTTATTACTGATATACTGCCAACCAGTCTTCATGACACCAGTTTTACTATCAAATAAATACCAATGCCCACCCAAGAATTTTTGACCA